>NZ_JAAKZF010000080.1 GCF_011045125.1 Allomesorhizobium camelthorni
CCCTGCCGTTCTTTGTCACCCGCACAGTTCCGATTTCCCGGCCCTTTGCTATGGTCGAATGGTCGAGCGCGGAGGCCACGCCTGCCTCGAATGCGATCCGGTAGCCGTCCTGTTCAAAGCCGTCGGCCCTGATCTTCTCGAGGCTGACAATGATCGGCTTGCCTTCGGTTCTGACCACAACGACGTGCGCCATCGCGGGGATGTTTTCAGGAAGCTCGCCACCGAAAAGGAAGGGAGCCGTGGCGGTATCATAACTCGTATAGGGATTGCGGCCGTAGTCGCGAAAACCGGGATCGTTCGGAACAAGAACCGGCCCACGGGGATATGCCGCCCGGAAGGCACCGAACGACACGATGCGTGAAGGCAAAAGCTTGAGGTTTTCTCCCGCCAGTTCACCGACGATCGCTTCGCCGGTGAATTGCTGCCACCAGCTTTCGGTTTGGCGGTCATACATGACCAGATCGGAGTGGCGAAGCTTGCCGGTCGTGCCGAATTCCAGAACGCGGCCAGTCACGCGGCGGTCGAACACGATGGCGGCATTGCAGAGCGGACAGTATGTGACCGCAACGGGTGCGCCGCCGACCACGTCATTGGCGATTTCGTGCCAAGTCAGCACCCGTAGGGGATAGGCTCTGACATCATCGCCCAGGCCGAACTGGATGACCGGCTCGCGATCCTCGATATCTTTCACCTCGGAGGCTCCGACGAATTTCGGATCGTCGATCGAGGGAATGCCGTCGCGCGGGGGGCCGCCGGAAACTATCTCGTCAAATTGCACCGAGGACCTGGAAAAATCCGTCTTCCAGCCCTCGCGGATCCAGCCCTCGGGACCGGCTACGGCGATTGCGGAAAAAGTCATCGCAGCAATCAACGCAAGCGTTCTGGTCAACAACAGCATGACGCCTGACCTACGATGCCAGCTTTCGAGTTTTTGCCTCACAAAGACAAGCACTTCGAACGCCTCACGGTCCAATCACCATCGCGTAGGCTCCCCGATGAACTGCTGCGGGCCGCACTGAAATCTCGGTTCGGCGGGAAAACGCTGCGAGCAAAAAATCCGCGGCGAGGGCGTAACGTTTCGGCGATTCTCACGAACTATAGGAAACAGACCAGTACAGAGCCGTGATCAACCGTTGAACAAGCGAACCATCCTTATCGTCGACGATGACGAGGAGCTGTGTTCCGAACTCGTGGAACAGTTCTCCATCTGCGGGGAATTCCAGACCTTGCACGAAAGGACCGCCGGCAAGGGCATCCAGGCCGTGCGGAGAGGCATCGTCGATCTCGTCATCATGGATGTGGGGCTGCCCGACATGGACGGGCGGGAGGCCGTGAAGATCCTGCGTCGGAGCGACTACAAGGCTCCGATCATCATGCTGACTGCACTTGCCAGCGACTCCGATACAGTATTGAGCCTCGAGGCCGGCGCAAACGATTATGTCACGAAGCCTTTCCGCTTTGCGGTGCTTCTTGCCCGCATCCGCGCGCAACTGCGCCAGTTCGAGCATACCGATGATGCGTCTTTCCAGATCGGCTCTTACACTTTCCAGCCGGGCAAGAAGCGTCTGATTGATGACCAAGGCAGCAAGATCCCGCTCACCGAGAAGGAAGCGGCCATCATAAAGCATCTCATCCGCGCCGATCAGAAGACGGTGCTGCGCCGCAGGCTGCTGGAGCAAGTCTGGGGTTACAACGTATCTGTAACCACCCACACGCTCGAAACTCATGTCTATCGGCTACGCCAGAAGATGGAGCAGGATCCTGCAAACGCCAAAATTCTGATCACGGAACACGGCGGCTACAAACTACTGTTATGATTGCGCCGTTTGTAGCGAGGCTTCCCGTGGCAGGCCAATTCGCAGCGCTCTATCGAGGGCTAGGCCGCTCACTGCGGTGAGCGGCAGGCCATTGTCGTGACTTGCCCAAGCTAATCCGCTGGTGCTTCCAGCCCGCTTCTCTGATGCGACTTCCATAGATAGTAGCCGAGGGCCGAACCGAAGAAGAAGGTGTGGCCGATGAACTGCACGAGCGGGCTCGAGTCCAGGAACCAGGGGAATGCGAGCGGTGCAATCACATAGAAGTTGATCAGCCAGAGAGCGAAGCCGAAGACGCTGGCTGCCGCGATGAAGGCGGTTGACCCTCGCAGCACTGTCGCAATCTCCCCGAAGATGACCCCGTAGATGACCGAGAGGATCATATGGACGACCGCGCCGGCGACGCCTGCGATCACGAGAGAGTAGCCGGGATCGAGGGCGTCCGGTCCGAGCAAGATGGCCCCGATCATACGCAGAGGCATGAAGAACGCTTCCGCTCCCATCATGAATGCGCTCGCCATCATCTCGAACGCGGCAAAGACGATGCCTGCGACAATGCCGGCAATGGCGCCCTGCGTAAGTCCCCATTTCATGTCGCGCGGCGTTACTGGAGTGTGAATATATTCACGATAGGCCATGTTGTTCCCGTTTCTTGAGTGCGATCTTTCGACGACGGCCAACGTGGGAGCCAGTTGGCTGTTCCGGGGATTCACGGCGATTTGAAGGGTGTCAGCGGTTCCTCCCAGCCTGGGTGACCTTACATCCTTGGCTTGTGGAGCCAATTTGCATGCCTCCTGCACTGCCCGACTACCATCTCATACGCCTGCGCGCGCGGCCCGAAACGATCTATGTGAGCAAAGGCAGAACCGTCCTCGCGACCGGACGCGACGGCTTTTTCGACGACGGTTCCGATCAAGGCCTGTTCGTGCATCAGGCACGGCTGCTTTCCCGCTACCGTTATCTGATCGATGGCCATCCGCCGCACCCTGTCTCGGTTTCCAACGTGGCTCAGCACTCCTGGCTTGGCTACTACATCTCTCCAGTTCCGAAGGCGGGCGGCCACGACGCGACCATTTCGGATGCAGCCCAGGATTCCATCGAACTGCGCCTGTCGCGCTACGTGGGCGAGGGCCTGCACGAGGATGTCGATCTGACGAATTTCACGCAGGAAAAAGTCCAGTTCATGCTCGAGCTCGACCTGGACGCCGATTTCGCCGACCAGGACGAAACGCACGGCAATCGTAAACAGAACGGGCGGAAAACGCGTAATTGGAGCGAAGGTGATGAAGCCTCGGAACTGACGTTCGATTACCACGCGCACCACCTCTATGATCATCAAAGTGAGAAGGGGACCGCGTCGATCCGCCGGGGCCTCAAGCTCCGCTTCTCGAACGCCACCACGCCGCCCCGATACAGGAACGGACGCGTCATCTTCGACGTCGGCCTTGCGCCTCATGAGCGCTGGCATTGCTGCATCGACATTATTCCAGTGATGGAAGGTCGGGATATTCTTCCGAGCTACCGCTGCCTGTCTTTTTCGCCGCAGGCCAACGATTACGATCGCCGCACGCAAATTTTCCTGGGCGAGGCGACGCGTTTTTCCAGCCCCGAAAGCGGGACACTGGCGAACGTGGTGATCGGAGCGCTCGAACAGGCCAAGCGGGATTTGGACGCTTTGCGCCTATACGATCTCGATTGCTCAGAGCGAGCATGGACGACGGCAGCGGGGCTGCCGGTCTATATCGCGCTGTTCGGCCGCGATACGCTCACAGTCGCCTGGGAGGCAGCGCCGGTTACCACCGATATCATGCGCGGAACCCTGCCGGTGCTCGCCGGATTGCAGGGGAAAGAGATCAACGACTGGCGCGACGAACAGCCGGGCCGTATGCTGCATGAGGCCCATACCGGTCCGCTCGCAGCACTCAATTGTGCGCCGAAGGCTAGGTATTACGGATCGATAACCACCTCCGGTTTTTATCCGTTCGTGGTAGCGCAGCTGTGGCACTGGACAGGCGACAAGGGCCTTGTTCAGCCCTATGTCGATCCGGCGATCGCGGCTCTCAAATGGCTCGACGCGTTCTGTGATCGCGACAAGGATGGCTTCTGCGAATACAAAACGCGCTCGGAACTCGGGCTCGAGAACCAGGCCTGGAAGGACTCGAGCGACGCGATCGTCTATGAAGACGGCTCCCAGGTGCCGAAGCCAATCGCGACCTGCGAGGAGCAGGGTATCGTCTACGCCGCCAAGATGAATCTCGCAGAGGTTTTATGGTGGTTCGATCGTGGCGATGAAGCAAAGTACCTGTACGAGAGCGCGAAGGAACTCAAGAAACGGTTCAACGACGCCTTCTGGATGGAGAGCGAGGGCTTCTTCGCGATGGCGCTCGATCCCGACAGGCGCCAGGTCAGCTCGATCGGGTCCAATGCCTTGCACTGCGTCGCGACCGGCATTGCCGACACGGCGCTGGTCCCACGAACTTTGGAGCGGCTGTTTGCCGAAGACATGTTCACCGGCTGGGGGGTGCGAACTCTCTCGTCACGGCATCCGGCGTTCAATCCCTACTCCTATCACCGCGGTACCGTCTGGCCGGTCGAGCATGGCCCGTTCGCCATCGGCGCCTATCGCTATGGATGCCATGACTATGTCGAGCGGGTGTGCCGTTCGCAGTTCGAAACCGCCGCGCTTTTCGACTTTTTTCGCCTGCCGGAGTGTATTGCCGGGCACCAGCGCGATCAGGATCATCCATTTCCTGCCGTCTACCCGGCCGCCAATTCGCCGCAGGCTTGGTCGGCGAGCACCGTCTATACCCTCCTGCAGGCGATGCTGGGCCTGCAGCCTTTCGCCCCGCTCCGCATGCTGTTCGTCGATCCTCATCTTCCGCCCTGGCTGCCCGAGATCACGATCTCGAACCTGCGTGTCGCAAACGCGGTCGTCACCATCCGATTTTTCCGCAAACCGAATGGAAGCAGCGATTACCGAGTTCTGGAAAAACGCGGCTGGCTGCACGTGCGACTGGTGTGGCAGGAAAAACATCCGTCGAACTTGGCGTCGGGCTTCGGGCTGCCGTCTGGCAGGTACCAGGCGTAGTCCCAGTGGCCGTTGTCGGTGGACCATGCCGTGTTCTTTTCCATCACGAAGATGTTGGAAACGGCTTCGAGCGCGATCAGACGGCCGTCGGGATCGCGAACCAGATTTCCGCCCGCATCCGTCTGCGGGTCGTGATCTTCCATGATCAGGACCGTGCCGTCTGGAAGTTCTGCGCCCGCTTTCGCCGCTGAATGCGCTTCTGGATTCACATACATCTTGCGTACGCGTTTACGACCAAGGTGATCGACATCGAGATAGTTCAGGAATTTTTCCTGGTATTTCTCCGGCAAGGAAACCTCGTCCGGTCCGGCATAGGACGTTCCGTCAGTCCAGGCCAGCAACGATATCGCGATAAGCCCATAAGCAAATCCTCGCATCATTTCACCTCCACAACCGTCAGCATATGAGAGTGGAAAACGCATTCCACCTCGAACAAACCTGCCTTTTGAACGGTCAGAACGGTTTCCTGGCTTGGCTCCTGAGTGCCGAGATCAAGCGCAAATCCCGCAGTCGGCACGAAGACGTTGTGTTTGTCGCTGTCGTCGTTGACGAACCGGATAGTGTCGCCAACTGCGGCGCTTATCCTGGCCGGCTGGTAGGAACTGCCTGCCATCGTGACCGTAATCTCTGCAGCCGATGCGTGGTTTCCAGCAAGGAAAGCAACCGCCAGAGAAACAAAGAAATGTCTGCGCATCGATCCTCCCGATTTGCGAGTTCGGCAATGAGCGGCCTGCAAATGCAAAGCGTGCCTAACTCTCGGTAAGTTGTCAATTGACAACTTACCGAGAGCGATGCGCTTGTGGCAGGCGGTCTAAGGCGCTCGGCGAGGCCAAGCTTGCTGAAATCGACCGCAGATCGCGGAGCTTGCGAGCCCGCGCTACGCGCTCAGCCACCTCGTCCACAACTGCAACGGCGATGAGCGCCCGGATTGCCCGATCATCGACGGCCTCGCCGGAAGCGGCATGGTTCAGTGGGGCGATTCCCTGTCATTGCGGCAGTCCTTGTCATGGCCGGAATCGCCGCCGGGACCGCGATTTCGGAAACTGCCGCGTTCGGTTGCGTCAACCGCGGACTTGGTGATATGAAGAACAGGCATCGTCATATCCTTTCCATTGATTGTCGCCAGTTCGTGTCAGCACGCTGTCGGCGCCGGAGTGCCTAACTAGCGGACAGGCGCGGAACGATCTGCGCAGGATCTGAGGGCGATCAAGGGGTTGGGTAACTTGGGAACAGTTGCGGAAATGCGCGGAATGTAATAACCGCGGTCTCCGCAGGTCACAGGTTCGAGCCCTGTTGCCCCTGCCAGCGGCGGCCTCGCCGCCTGGAAATGAAAGACATAGCCGGTTTCGGGACGATTGGATGGTTCCGGAATTGCGCGTTTGGCAAGTAAGACTGATTTTTTGGCACTTGCGCTGCCGGAGAATCGGTTTTATGTAGGCATAACAGACACGCGACGCGTGGAGCTGGTGATCCGGCTTTACGCGTCCGAAATGTATGGGCGGAACATAAGCGGCGATTCGCTGGGTTCCGGTACCATGCAGCGGCATCTCCCGGCCAACGGGAACATCCAAAGGCCCGGCTTCGCCGGCCTTGAAAGCAGGCGGCACATGGCATCGAAAATCACCAACCCCTTCACCTTCCTGCAGCAGGTAAGGTCGGAGACGGCGAAAGTGACGTGGCCTTCGCGGCGCGAGACGGTGATTTCGACGATCATGGTTCTGGTTTTCGCGGTCATCGCGATGATCTTCTTCTTCGCCGCAGACCAGGTGATGGCGCTCGGGGTCGAACTGATCCTCGGCATCGGCCGCTGATACCGGCGAATACGGAGAATTTGTAGATGACTGCGCGCTGGTACATCGTCCACGCCTATTCGAACTTCGAAAAGAAGGTCGCAGAAGATATCCAGAACAAGGCCAAGCAGAAGGGCCTCAGCAATCTGATCGAGCAGATCATCGTGCCGACCGAGAAGGTCGTGGAAGTGCGCCGCGGCCGCAAGGTCGACGCCGAGCGCAAGTTCTTCCCGGGCTACGTGCTGGTGCGCGCGACGCTTACCGACGATGTGTTCTCGCTGATCAAGAACACGCCGAAAGTGACCGGGTTCCTCGGCGATTCCAAGCCGGTCGCGATCACCGACAAGGAGGCCGAGCGCATCCTGCACCAGGTCCAGGAGGGCGTCGAGCGGCCGAAGCCGTCGGTCACCTTCGAGATCGGCGAGCAGGTCCGCGTCTCGGACGGCCCCTTCGCCTCGTTCAACGGCTTCGTCCAGGAAGTCGACGAGGAGCGGGCGCGGCTCAAGGTGGAAGTTTCGATCTTCGGGCGCGCCGTGCCTGTCGATCTCGAATTCGGACAGGTCGAAAAGGGCTGATCCGATTTGCCGGTTTGCCTTCAGGCATCCCGGCAGGCGGCGGGCAATGAGCTTCGCTGCCGAAGCGGTGGGAGGAAGACGCGGGCTTTAGCCGGCCGCGGCGACCGGACCACCAGACTGCAACCGCCGGACTTCCTTCTTTGAAAAGAGGGGCCGGCATGACAACAAGGCAGGAAAGAGATGGCTAAGAAAGTTGCGGGCCAGCTCAAGCTCCAGGTTTCCGCGGGTTCGGCGACGCCGTCGCCCCCGATCGGCCCGGCGCTTGGTCAGCGTGGCATCAACATCATGGAATTCTGCAAGGCGTTCAACGCGCAGACGCAGGAAATGGAAAAGGGCTCGCCCGTTCCGGTCGTGATCACCTATTACCAGGACAAGTCGTTCACCTTCGTCATGAAGACGCCGCCGGTGAGCTACTTCCTGAAGAAGGCCGCCAATCTGAAGTCGGGCTCTAAGGAGCCGGGCAAGGTGCGCGCCGGCACGGTGTCGCGCGACAAGGTGCGCGAGATCGCGACCGCCAAGATGAAGGATCTGAACGCGAACGACGTGGACGCGGCAATGCGCATGGTCGAGGGCTCCGCCCGCTCCATGGGCCTGGAAGTGGTGGGCTGAGATCATGGCAAAGATTGCAAAGCGCGTAGCCAAGTCCCGCGAAGGCATCGACCCGAACAAGGCCTACGCCTTGTCCGAGGCGATCAAGCTGCTCAAGGACCGCTCGACGGTCAAGTTCGACGAGACCGTCGAAGTGGCGATGAACCTCGGCGTCGACCCGCGCCATGCCGACCAGATGGTCCGCGGCGTGGTCAATCTGCCGAACGGCACCGGCCGCACCGTGCGCGTGGCGGTTTTCGCCCGCAACGAGAAGGCCGATGAAGCCCGCGCGGCGGGCGCCGATATCGTCGGCGCGGAGGATCTGGTGGAGATCGTGCAGAAGGGCGAGATCAATTTCGACCGCTGCATCGCGACCCCGGACATGATGCCGCTGGTCGGCCGTCTCGGCAAGGTGCTCGGTCCCCGCGGCATGATGCCGAACCCGAAGGTCGGCACCGTGACGGCGGACATCGCCGGAGCCGTGAAGGCCTCCAAGGGCGGCGCCGTCGAGTTCCGCGTCGAAAAGGCCGGCATCGTACATGGCGGCGTCGGCAAGGTGTCGTTCGACGTCAAGGCGCTGGAGGAAAACATCCGCGCCTTCACCGATGCGGTCAACAAGGCAAAGCCGACGGGCGCCAAGGGCGTTTACCTCAAGAAGGTGTCGGTCACCTCGACCATGGGCCCCGGCCTGAAGGTCGATCTGTCGACGATCAGCGCGGCCTGACGAGATTGATCGGGATCATGCCGTAACGGCCTGATCCCAAGAAGAATTCCGGGGCCTCCAGAGATGGAGGGCCTGGATCCCGGAAGCGTAAATGCTTCCGGACATCCTGTCCGAGATTGCAGGCGGCTCAGCCTTAATCACTTCGAGCCTGCATGAGACGGGTGAAGACCTGACAATGGAGCGAATGCTCCGCTGAAAGGTTCGAACCGTGTTTGCCTTTTGTCTGCGCATCAGCGTGCTGGTGTGGCGAAAGGGGGCAGGATCCTCGAGCGCCGTTCGGGTGATCTGGAAGTTCTGGATAGCCCGCCCGGCAAAAGGCAACCCGACCGATGTTTCCGGGAATGGAACAAAGGTCAACTGGAGATAGGCAGTGGACAGAGCGGAAAAACGCGAACTCGTCACGGGCCTGAATGAAGCGTTCTCGAACGCAGGTTCAGTCGTCGTGGCCCACTATGCCGGTATCACCGTTGCGCAAATGAACGACCTCCGGTCGAAAATGCGCGCTGCGGGCGGCACCGTCAAAGTCGCGAAGAACCGTCTCGCCAGAATCGCTCTTCAGGGCACGGAATCCGAAGGGATACAGGATCTGTTCATCGGACAGACGCTGGTCGCCTTTTCGGACGATCCGATTGCAGCGCCGAAGGTCGCGTCCGATTTCGCCAAGGGCAATGACAAGCTTGTCATTCTCGGCGGGTCGATGGGCTCGACCACGCTCAACGCCGACGGTGTGAAGGCTTTGGCCACGCTCCCGTCGCTCGACGAGCTTCGCGCGCGTCTGGTTGGCATGATCGCCACCCCGGCAACCAGGATCGCCCAGGTCGTCAACGCGCCGGCAGCCCAGCTTGCCCGCGTGTTCGGCGCCTACGCCCGGAAGGACGAGGCGGCATGAGGCCGTTCCTCGCTATCAACAATCGTTCGAACCTTATGAAGGAATGCAACAATGACTGATCTCGCAAAGATCGTAGACGACCTTTCGAAGCTGACCGTCCTCGAGGCGGCCGAACTTTCGAAGCTGCTGGAAGAGAAGTGGGGCGTTTCGGCCGCCGCTCCGGTTGCCGTTGCCGCTGCTGGCGGCGCTGCCGCCGCTGCCGCGCCGGTCGAAGAGAAGACCGAATTCGACGTCGTTCTCGCCGAAGCCGGCGCCCAGAAGATCAACGTGATCAAGGAAGTGCGCGCGATCACCGGTCTCGGCCTGAAGGAAGCCAAGGATCTGGTGGAAGCAGCTCCGAAGCCGGTCAAGGAAGGCGTCAACAAGGCGGACGCCGACAAAATCAAGGCCCAGCTGGAAGCAGCCGGCGCCAAGGTCGAGCTGAAGTAAGTACGGTTTCGGCGGGCGGCGAAAAGCCGTCCGCCGGTTCCCCGGGCGACCGGGGCAGTGTGGAAAACCTCTTTCCTGAGGGCCGGCGGCGGCCTTCTGGAAACGGGTTTTCAGCCGTTTTAGCCGGGCGCATTGGCTGAAGACGGCGAAAGTGACAGTGACCGCGTTTCCCGGCGGTCGAGAAATGCAAGGCGAGCCCTAGCTAGGCGCGCCCCAAGAGAGGCAGCAAGGAGCGACGATGGCCCAGACCCAGACTTTCAATGGCCGCAGACGCGTACGCAAATTCTTCGGAAACATCCCGGAAGTTGCGGAGATGCCGAACCTGATCGAGGTTCAGAAGGCATCCTATGACCAGTTCCTGATGGTGGACGAGCCCAAGGGCGGCCGTCCGGACGAGGGACTGCAGGCCGTTTTCAAGTCGGTCTTCCCGATTTCCGATTTTTCCGGCTCTTCGATGCTGGAATTCGTGAAGTACGAATTCGAGGGACCGAAATTCGACGTTGACGAATGCCGTCAGCGCGACCTGACCTATGCCGCGCCGCTGAAGGTGACGCTGCGCCTGATCGTGTTCGATATCGACGAGGATACCGGCGCGAAGTCCATCAAGGACATCAAGGAGCAGGACGTCTACATGGGCGACATGCCGCTCATGACGCTCAACGGCACGTTCATCATCAACGGCACCGAGCGCGTTATCGTTTCGCAGATGCACCGCTCGCCGGGCGTCTTCTTCGACCACGACAAGGGCAAGTCGCACTCGTCGGGCAAGCTTCTGTTTGCCGCGCGCGTCATCCCCTATCGTGGCTCGTGGCTCGACATCGAGTTCGATTCCAAGGACGTCGTGCACGCACGCATCGACCGTCGCCGCAAGATTCCGGTGACCTCGCTGCTGATGGCGCTCGGCATGGATGCCGAGGAGATCCTTTCGACCTTCTACAACAAGATCGAATACCGGCGCTCGGGCGACCATTGGCGCATTCCGTTCTCCGTCGACCGTTTCCGCGGCCTCAAGGCCGTGAACGTCCTGGTCGACGCCGATACGGGCGAAATCGTTGTCGAGCAGGGCAAGAAGATCACCGCCCGCCAGGCAAAGCAGCTTGCCGATAAGGGCCTGAAGGCGATCAAGGCGACCGAGGACGACCTCTACGGCAGCTATCTGGCCGAGGACATCGTCAACTTCCAGACCGGCGAGATCTATCTCGAAGCCGGCGACGAGATCGACGAGAAGACTCTGAAGGTTCTGCTTTCGACGGGCGCGGAGGAATTCCAGGTCCTCGACATCGACCACATCAACATCGGCGGCTACATCCGCAACACGCTCGCCGTCGACAAGAACGAGAGCCGTCAGGACGCGCTGTTCGACATCTACCGCGTTATGCGTCCGGGCGAGCCGCCCACGATCGACACCGCCGAGGCGATGTTCAATTCGCTGTTCTTCGATGCCGACCGCTACGACCTTTCGGCCGTCGGACGCGTCAAGATGAACATGCGCCTTGATCTCAAGGCCGAGGACACCGTGCGCGTGCTGCGCAAGGAGGACATCCTGGCCGTGGTCAAGACGCTGGTCGAACTGCGCGACGGCAAGGGCGAGATCGACGACATCGACAATCTCGGCAACCGCCGGGTGCGCTCTGTCGGCGAGCTCATGGAAAACCAGTACCGCGTCGGGCTGCTCCGCATGGAGCGCGCGATCAAGGAGCGCATGTCGTCGATCGAGATCGACACCGTGATGCCGCAGGACCTGATCAACGCCAAGCCGGCCGCTGCCGCCGTGCGCGAGTTCTTCGGTTCCTCGCAGCTCTCGCAGTTCATGGACCAGACCAACCCGCTGTCGGAGATCACCCACAAGCGCCGCCTTTCGGCGCTTGGACCCGGCGGTCTGACCCGCGAGCGCGCCGGCTTCGAGGTGCGCGACGTGCACCCGACGCATTACGGCCGTATCTGCCCGATCGAGACGCCGGAAGGTCCGAACATCGGTCTTATCAACAGCTTGGCGACGTTTGCTCGCGTCAACAAGTACGGCTTCATCGAGACGCCGTATCGCAAGATCGTCGACGGCAAGGTGACGATGGACGTCAGCTACCTGTCGGCCATGGAAGAGTCCAAGCACTATGTCGCGCAGGCCAACGCCCAGCTCGACAAGGACGGCCGCTTCGTCGACGAATTCGTCATCTGCCGGCATGCCGGCGAGGTGATGATGGCGCCGCGCGAAAACGTCGACCTCATGGACGTGTCGCCGAAGCAGCTCGTCTCGGTTGCCGCGGCGCTGATCCCGTTCCTGGAGAACGACGACGCCAACCGCGCTCTGATGGGCTCGAACATGCAGCGTCAGGCCGTGCCGCTGGTGCGCGCCGAAGCGCCGTTTGTCGGCACCGGCATGGAGCCGATCGTCGCCCGTGACTCGGGCGCCGCCATCGGCGCACGCCGCGGCGGCATCGTCGACCAGGTCGACGCGACGCGTATCGTCATCCGCGCGACGGAAGATCTCGATCCGGGCAAGTCCGGCGTCGACATCTACCGGCTGATGAAGTTCCAGCGTTCGAACCAGAACACCTGCATCAACCAGCGTCCGCTGGTGCGCATGGGCGATCGCGTCAACAAGGGCGACATCATCGCTGACGGTCCGTCGACCGATCTCGGCGATCTGGCGCTCGGCCGCAACGTGCTCGTCGCGTTCATGCCCTGGAACGGCTACAACTACGAGGATTCGATCCTTCTTTCCGAGAAGATCGTGTCGGACGACGTCTTCACCTCGATCCACATCGAGGAGTTCGAGGTCATGGCCCGCGACACCAAGCTTGGGCCTGAGGAAATCACGCGCGACATTCCGAACGTCTCGGAAGAAGCGCTGAAGAACCTCGACGAAGCCGGCATCGTCTATATCGGCGCGGAAGTGCTGCCGGGCGACATCCTGGTCGGCAAGATCACGCCGAAGGGCGAAAGCCCGATGACGCCGGAGGAAAAGCTCCTGCGCGCCATCTTCGGCGAGAAGGCCTCGGACGTCCGCGACACCTCCATGCGCATGCCGCCCGGAACCTACGGCACGGTCGTCGAAGTGCGCGTCTTCAACCGCCACGGCGTGGAGAAGGACGAGCGCGCCATGGCGATCGAGCGCGAGGAGATCGAGCGTCTCGCGAAGGACCGTGATGACGAGCAGGCGATCCTCGACCGCAACGTCTATTCGCGCCTTTCCGACATGCTTGACGGCAAGGAAGCGATCGCCGGGCCGAAGGGCTTCAAGAAGGGCTCCAAGCTCTCCAGGGAGACGCTCAGCGAGTACCCGCGTTCGCAGTGGTGGCAGTTCGCCATCGAGGACGAGAAGCTGCAGAGCGAGCTCGAGGCACTGCGCGGCCAGTACGACGATTCCAAGAAGGCGCTCGAGCAGCGCTTCATGGATAAGGTCGAGAAGGTGCAGCGCGGCGACGAGATGCCGCCCGGCGTCATGAAGATGGTCAAGGTCTTCGTGGCCGTGAAGCGCAAGATGCAGCCCGGCGACAAGATGGCCGGCCGTCACGGCAACAAGGGCGTCGTTTCGCGGATCGTTCCGGTCGAGGACATGCCGTTCCTCGAGGACGGCACGCATGCGGACATCGTGCTCAACCCGTTGGGTGTGCCGTCGCGCATGAATGTCGGCCAGATCCTGGAGACGCATCTGGGCTGGGCCTGCGCCGGAATGGGCAGGAAGATCGGAGAGATGATCGAAGCCTACAAGGCGGATGGCGACATCAAGCCGCTAAGGGCCGAGATCGAGAACCTGATCCCGGAGAACGACCGCAACGAGCCGGTGCGCAACTTCGACGACGAGTCGATCGTTCGCCTCGGCGAGCAGATGAAGCGCGGCGTTTCGATCGCCACGCCGGTGTTCGACGGCGCGCACGAGGTCCACATCAACGAGATGTTGGAACGGGCGGGTCTTCACACCAGCGGCCAGTCGCAGCTCTATGACGGGCGCACGGGCGAACCGTTCGATCGCAAGGTGACGATGGGCTACATATATATGCTCAAGCTTCACCACCTCGTGGACGACAAGATCCACGCGCGTTCGATCGGGCCATACTCGCTCGTTACCCAGCAGCCGCTCGGTGGCAAGGCGCAGTTCGGCGGCCAGCGCTTCGGCGAGATGGAGGTCTGGGCGCTCGAAGCCTACGGCGCCGCCTACACGCTGCAGGAGATGCTGACCGTGAAGTCGGACGACGTGGCGGGCCGCACCAAGGTCTACGAAGCGATCGTCCGCGGCGACGACAGCTTCGAAGCGGGTATTCCGGAGAGCTTCAACGTTCTCGTCAAGGAAATGCGCTCGCTCGGCCTCAACGTCGAACTGGAAAACACCAGGATCGACGAGCTGCCGGCGCGTCTGCCCGACGCTGCGGAGTAAGAAAAAAGGCGTGCCGCGGAGGTTCACTCCGCGGCTACGTCGCCTAGATACCCGGTCGCCCGGCGACCGACTGCACGGATCCGGCTGCGCCAGCGAAGCGGCAGCGCCAGAACGGATCGCCAAGGGGTGAAATCGCCCACAATTGTTCGAAAGGGGCCACTCGGTCCCACAAGGAGAACGGCATGAACCAAGAGGTCATGAATCTCTTCAACAGCAACGTCCCGGCGCAGGTGTTCGATTCCATCCGGATTTCGCTCGCCAGCCCGGAAAAGATTTTGTCCTGGTCGTTCGGTGAGATCAAGAAGCCCGAGACGATCAACTACCGTACGTTCAAGCCCGAGCGCGACGGCCTGTTCTGCGCGCGCATCTTTGGCCCGATCAAGGACTATGAGTGCCTGTGCGGCAAGTACAAGCGCATGAAGTACAAGGGCGTCATCTGCGAGAAGTGCGGCGTCGAGGTCACGCTGTCGCGGGTTCGCCGCGAGCGCATGGGCCATATCGAGCTCGCCGCTCCAGTCGCCCACATCTGGTTCCTGAAGTCGCTGCCTTCGCGTATAGGCACGCTGCTCGACATGACCCTCAAGGACATTGAGCGGGTTCTCTATTTCGAGAACTACATCGTGACCGAGCCGGGCCTGACGGCGCTGAAGGAGCATCAGCTTCTCAGCGAAGAAGAATACATGATGGCCGTCGACGAATATGGCGAGGACCAGTTCACCGCCATGATCGGCGCGGAAGCCATCCATGACCTGCTGGCCGGCATGGACCTGGAGAAGATCGCGGGCGACCTGCGCTCCGAGCTTGCCTCGACCACGTCGGAACTGAAGCAGAAGAAGTATCTGAAGCGGCTGAAGGTCGTCGAGAACTTCATGGAATCCGGCAATCGTCCGGAATGGATGATCATGAAGGTTGTCCCCGTGATCCCGCCGGACCTGCGCCCGCTCGTCCCGCTGGACGGCGGCCGCTTCGCGACGTCTGACCTGAACGATCTCTACCGCCGCGTCATCAACCGCAACAACCGCCTGAAGCGGCTGATCGAGCTGCGCGCGCCGGGCATCATCATCCGCAACGAAAAGCGCATGCTGCAGGAGGCTGTCGACGCTCTGTTCGACAATGGCCGCCGCGGCCGCGTCATCACGGGCGCCAACAAGCGTCCGCTGAAGTCGCTGTCGGATATGCTGAAGGGCAAGCAGGGCCGGTTCCGCCAGAACCTGCTCGGCAAGCGCGTCGACTATTCGGGCCGTTCGGTTATCGTGACCGGTCCGGAGCTCAAGCTGCACCAGTGCGGCCTGCCGAAGAAGATGGCGCTCGAACTGTTCAAGCCGTTCATCTACGCCCGCCTCGACGCCAAGGGTTACTCCTCGACCGTCAAGCAGGCCAAGAAGCTGGTCGAGAAGGAAAAGCCGGAAGTTTGGGATATCCTCGACGAGGTCATCCGCGAGCATCCGGTTCTGCTCAACCGCGCGCCGACGCTGCACCGCCTCGGCATCCAGGCGTTCGAGCCGATCCTGATTGAAGGCAAGGCGATCCAGCTTCACCCGCTGGTCTGCACGGCCTTCAACGCCGACTTCGACGGCGACCAGATGGCCGTTCACGTGCCGCTGTCGCTCGAAGCTCAGCTTGAAGCCCGCGTGCTGATGATGTCGACCAACAACATCCTGCATCCGGCTTCCGGCGCGCCGATCATCGTGCCGTCGCAGGACATGGTGCTTGGGCTCTACTATCTGTCGATCGTCAACCAGAACGAGCCGGGCGAGGGCATGGTGTTTGCCGATATGGGCGAACTCCAGCACGCGCTCGAGACCAAGGCGGTGACGCTGCATGCCAAGATCAAGGGCCGCTTCCGCACCGTGGACTCAGAAGGCAACGTCGTGTCGAAAATCCACGATACGACGCCCGGCCGCATGATCATCGCCGAGCTTCTGCCGAAGAACGTCAATGTGCCGTTCGAGACCGCCAACCAGGAGATGACCAAGAAGAACATCTCCAAGATGATCGACACCGTCTATCGTCACTGCGGTCAGAAGGAGACGGTCATTTTCTGCGACCGCATCATGGCGCTCGGCTTCAGCCACGCCTGCAAGGCCGGCATTTCGTTCGGCAAGGACGACATGCTGATCCCCGAGGACAAGGCGGAACTGATCGCGCAGACCGACACGCTCGCGAAGGAATACGAGCAGCAGTACAATGACGGCCTGATCACCCAGGGCGAAAAGTACAACAAGGTGGTCGACGCCTGGGCGAAGTGCTCGGAA
Source organism: Allomesorhizobium camelthorni (assembly GCF_011045125.1). GTDB lineage: Bacteria > Pseudomonadota > Alphaproteobacteria > Rhizobiales > Rhizobiaceae > Allomesorhizobium > Allomesorhizobium camelthorni. The sequence goes on from NZ_JAAKZF010000080.1 coordinate 16,528, forward strand.
AAGGTCGCCGACAAGATGATGGCCCGCATCAAGGCGGTCGAGTTCGAGGAAAACGGCCGCCAGAAGCCGATGAACTCGATCTACATGATGAGCCACTCCGGCGCCCGCGGGTCTCCGACCCAGATGCGCCAGCTCGCCGGCATGCGCGGCCTGATGGCCAAGCCGTCGGGTGAGATCATCGAGACGCCGATCATCTCGAACTTCAAGGAAGGCCTGACCGTTCTTGAATACTTCAACTCGACCCACGGCGCCCGCAAGGGCCTCGCGGACACCGCGCTGAAGACCGCGAACTCCGGCTACCTGACGCGCCGTCTCGTCGACGTCGCGCAGGATTGCATCGTCAACTCGATCGACTGCGGCACCGAAAAGGGCCTGACCATGCAGCCGATCGTCGATGCCGGCCAGGTGGTCGCGTCACTCGGCCAGCGCATCCTCGGCCGCACCGCGCTCGACGACATCAATCACCCGGTGACGGGCGACCTGATCGTCAAGGCGGGCACGCTGATGGATGAGCGCGACATCGAGCAGATCGAAAAGGCCGGCATTCAGTCGGTGCGCATCCGTTCGGCGCTGACCTGCGAAGTCAGGACCGGCGTCTGCGCGGTCTGCTACGGTCGCGACCTGGCGCGCGGCACGCCCGTCAACCAGGGCGAGGCGGTCGGCGTCATCGCGGCGCAGTCGATCGGCGAGCCGGGCACGCAGCTCACCATGCGCACCTTCCATATGGGCGGCACGGCGCAGGTCGTCGACAGCTCGTTCCTGGAAGCCTCGTATGAGGGCACGGTCGAGATCCGCAACCGCAACGTGGTTCGCAACTCAGACGGCCAGCAGATGGTCATGGGCCGCAACATGGCGGTCCTGATCCTCGACGAGGCCGGTAAGGAGCGCGCCACGCACCGCGTCACTTACGGTTCGCGCATCTTCGTGGACGATAGCGACAAGGTGAAGCGCGGCCAGCGCATCGCCGAGTGGGACCCGTACACCCGTCCGATCCTCACCGAAATCGAGGGCAGGGTGGTGTTCGAGGACCTGGTCGACGGCATTTCCGTCCAGGAAACCGCCGACGAGTCGACCGGCATCACCAAGCGTGAGGTCATCGACTGGCGCTCGACGCCGCGCGGCTCGGACCTCAAGCCGGCGCTCACCATCCACGACGCCAGGGGCAAGGTCGGCAAGCTCGCCAAGGGCGGCGATGCCCGCTTCCTGCTCTCGGTCGAGGCGATCCTGTCGGTGGAACCCGGCGCGATGGTGCGCCCGGGCGACGTGATTGCGCGTATCCCGATGGAAAGCGCGAAGACCAAGGACATCACCGGCGGTCTGCCGCGTGTGGCCGAGCTCTTCGAGGCACGCCGTCCGAAGGATCACGCCATCATTGCCGAGATCGACGGCACGATCCGGTTCGGCCGCGACTACAAGAACAAGCGCCGCATCATCATCGAGCCGCATGACTCGACGCTCGAGCCGGTGGAGTATCTCATCCCGAAGGGCAAGCCGTTCCATCTCCAGGACGGCGACGCCATCGAGAAGGGCGACTACATCCTCGACGGCAATCCGGCGCCGCACGACATCCTGGCGATCAAGGGCGTGGAGGCTCTGGCTTCCTACCTCGTCAACGAGATCCAGGAGGTCTACCGGTTGCAGGGCGTGTTGATCAACGACAAGCACATCGAGGTGATCGTTCGCCAGATGCTGCAGAAGGTTGAGATCACCGCACAGGGCGACTCGACCTACATTCCGGGCGACCACGTCGACGTGATCGAACTGGAAGAGGTCAACGATCGCCTGGTCGAGGAGGGCAAGAAGCCCGCCGAAGGCCAGCCGGTGCTCTTGGGCATCACCAAGGCCTCGCTGCAGACGCCGTCCTTCATCTCGGCCGCCTCCTTCCAGGAGACGACGAGGGTGCTGACGGAAGCCGCGGTCGCCGGCAAGACCGACATGCTGCAGGGCTTGAAGGAAAACGTCATCGTCGGCCGCCTCATCCCGGCGGGCACGGGCGGTCAGATGAGCCAGATCCGGCGCATCGCGACTTCTCGCGACGAACTGATCATCGACGAGCGGCGCAAGTCGTCGGGCGCCGAGACAGCCGAGGCGATGCTGGCCGACATGACCAACGCCGCGGAATAATCGCGGCGTTCATCAAGGACGAAAAAAGCCGCCGGGGCGACCCGGCGGCTTTTTATTTGAAGGAGCATTGAGCAACCGATCAGGTTCAAGAGCCGCTTCGTCTGCGCGGTGGAAGCTTCAGGTCCGGATCACTTCCGCCAAGCCGCGCAAGCTGTCGTGCGGCTTCTCTTTGAACGAGCGCTTCGAGACCCATGCGGATCAAAGTGGCTCTTTTTTCTACGCCGGTAAGCTCCCGGGCGTCGTTGAGCAATTCATCGTCCACAGTAACCGTGATGCGCACCGATGCCTCCAAGTGTTCGCATCGAACGTAGCATCATTCGACGCTAAATCCATATTCGGCGACCAGCCGACAGTGATCCAAAACGCGCAGGCACCGAATCCTTCAAACACTCTCCTTGAACGTTACGATCGACACCTCGCCTTCCAGCGCACCCTGCCAGGCCGAGAGATGCGGCTCCTCGTCGGGTTCGCCCTGCATGTCGCCGATCTGGTCGAGCTCCGCCTCGGCGTAGCCCTCCTTGGCGAGCGCTTCGAGCGCCGTCCGCACGGCGGAATCGTCGTCCGGCGCGACCAGCATCACATGCACGCCCTCGGACTTGCCGCCCTTTCTGCGCCACACCCGCCCGGTGATGATGGTGACCGGCCTTTCTTCATTGTCGTTCATGTTGTGATTCCCGATTCTCTTGTTCCGCAGGCCGCAAGCATCTATCTGACGTCTTGAAGCGGGTTTTTGCATGAAGCCCCGCCGACCGACAGACAAAACCGCGTCACTTTCTGTTTCGCAACTGCGAAATGACGAAAGATAATGTCGCGGCTGCCGGCGGCGTCGGCAAACTCCCGGTTTCGTTAAGATAATCTCCGATGCGGGGTTGACGGTGCGGGGTGTTGCGAGTATTACCCGCCGCGTCTGAACCGATGTGAGGTTTGGCTTTCCAGGGCGTCGCGCCCCGGAGTTTGCCTCAAACAAGGTTCGTTTTACGAGCGAAAATACATTTCCGGCGTGCATGAAGCGGCTTCCGCTTCCTCTGCTTTTTGTTCGGGCAGGACCGCGATTAGCGGTTTGGGGCCCGAATTTGCGTATGGAAACAACGCTTGAAGCCGCCCGTGAATGGGCTCGAGACACGGAATTAGAGACAAGAGGGTTTAATGCCTACCGTCAACCAGCTGATCCGCAAGCCGCGCATAGCGCCGGTGAAGCGCAATAAGGTTCCGGCCATGCAGGCCAATCCGCAGAAGCGGGGCGTCTGCACGCGCGTCTACACGACGACGCCGAAGAAGCCGAACTCCGCGCTCCGCAAGGTCGCGAAAATCCGCCTGACCAACGGCTTCGAGGTGATCGGCTACATCCCGGGCGAAGGCCACAACCTTCAGGAGCACTCCGTGGTGATGATCCGCGGCGGCCGCGTGAAGGATCTTCCGGGTGTGCGCTATCACATCATCCGCGGCGTGCTCGACACGCAGGGCGTGAAGAACCGTAAGCAGCGCCGTTCGAAGTATGGCGCCAAGCGTCCGAAGTAAGGTTTCAGGCTCAGGCTTCGCCGCCGAGCTTTGCAGTTGAGAGACGAGAACCATGTCCCGACGTCACAGTGCAGAAAAGCGTGAGATCAACCCGGACCCGAAGTTCGGCGATCTGATCGTCACCAAGTTCATGAACGCCGTCATGTATCACGGCAAGAAGTCGGTCGCCGAGACCATCGTCTATAGCGCGCTCGACCAGGTTCAGGCCAAGACCAAGCAAGAGCCGGTAACGGTGTTCCATCAGGCGCTCGACAATGTCGCGCCGCATGTGGAAGTGCGTTCGCGCCGCGTCGGCGGCGCCACCTACCAGGTTCCGGTCGACGTGCGCCCTGAGCGCCGCCAGGCCCTCGCCATTCGCTGGCTGATCACGGCTGCGCGCAACCGCAACGAAACCACCATGGTCGAGCGTCTTTCGGGCGGGCTCATGGATGCTGCGAACAATCGCGGCACCGCCGTCAAGAAACGTGAAGACACCCACAAGATGGCGGAAGCCAACCGCGCTTTCGCGCACTATCGCTGGTAAGCGCGCGGAAAGAGACTGAGAGGCATCCACCATGGCACGCGAATACAAGATCGAAGACTATCGCAACTTCGGCATCATGGCGCATATCGACGCCGGCAAGACCACGACCACGGAGCGCGTGCTCTATTACACCGGCAAGTCGCACAAGATCGGCGAAGTGCATGACGGCGCTGCAACCATGGACTGGATGGAGCAGGAGCAGGAACGCGGCATCACCATCACTTCGGCCGCGACCACGACTTTCTGGAAGGGCCGTGACGGCAAGCTGCGCCGCTTCAACATCATCGATACGCCGGGCCACGTCGACTTCACCATCGAGGTGGAGCGCTCGCTGCGCGTTCTCGACGGCGCGATCGCGCTGCTCGATGCGAATGCCGGCGTAGAGCCGCAGACGGAGACTGTCTGGCGCCAGGCCGACAAGTACCGCGTCCCGCGCATGATCTTCTGCAACAAGATGGACAAGATCGGCGCCGACTTCTACCGCTCGGTCGAGATGATCGGCTCGCGCCTCGGCGCGCAGGCCGTCGTCATGCAACTGCCGATCGGCGCCGAGACCGAGTTCAAGGGCGTCGTCGACCTCGTCGAGATGAATGCGCTGGTCTGGCGCGACGAGTCGCTGGGCGCTGCCTGGGATGTCGTCGAGATCCCGGCCGACCTCAAGGCGCGCGCCGAAGAGTTCCGCGAGAAGATGATCGAAGCCGCCGTCGAAATGGACGAGACGGCGCTCGAGAACTACCTCGAAGGCAAAATGCCCTCGAACGACGAGATCCGCGCGCTGATCCGCAAGGGCACCATCGCGGTGAAGTTCTTCCCGATGTTCTGCGGCTCGGCCTTCAAGAACAAGGGCGTGCAGCCGCTGCTCGACGCCGTCGTTGAATACTTGCCTTCGCCGCTCGACGTGCCGGCGATCAAGGGCGTCAACGCCAAGACGGAAGAAGAGATCGAGCGCCATGCCGACGACAGCGAACCGCTGTCCATGCTGGCCTTCAAGATCATGAACGACCCGTTCGTCGGCTCGCTGACCTTCGCCCGCATCTATTCGGGCAAGCTCACCAAGGGCGCCTCGGTCGACAATACGGTCAAGGGCAAGAAAGAGCGCATCGGCCGCATGCTGCAGATGCATGCGAACTCCCGCGCCGACATTGACGAAGCTTACGCCGGCGACATCGTGGCGCTGGCCGGCCTCAAGGATACGACAACCGGCGACACGCTGTGTGATCCGGCCCATCCGGTGATCCTCGAGCGCATGGAATTCCCCGATCCGGTCATCCAGATCGCCATCGAACCCAAGACCAAGAACGACCAGGAAAAGATGGGCCTCGCGCTTCATCGCCTGGCTGCCGAGGATCCGTCCTTCCGCGTCAAGACCGACGAGGAATCCGGCCAGACCATCATCTCCGGCATGGGCGAACTGCATCTCGACATCATCGTCGACCGCATGCGCCGCGAGTTCAAGGTCGAGGCCAATGTCGGCGCGCCGCAGGTGGCCTATCGCGAGACGATCACCCGCTCGCACGAGCAGGACTACACCCACAAGAAGCAGACCGGCGGTACGGGCCAGTTCGCCCGCGTCAAGCTCCTTTTCGAGCCGGATCCGGAAAGCACCGAGTTCCAGTTCGAATCGAAGATCGTCGGCGGCGCTGTGCCGAAGGAATACATCCCCGGCGTCGAGAAGGGCATCAACAGCGTCATGTCGTCGGGGCCGTTCGCCGGCTTCCCGATGATCGGCGTGAAGGCCACTCTCATCGACGGCGCCTTCCACGATGTCGACTCGTCGGTTCTGGCGTTCGAAATCGCCGGCCGCGCCTGCTTCCGCGAAGCCGCGCCCAAGCTCGGCGTGCAGCTGCTTGAACCGATCATGAAGGTCGAAGTGGTGACGCCGGAAGATTATGTCGGCAACGTCATCGGCGATTTGAACTCCCGTCGCGGCCAGATCCAGGGTCAGGAGACCCGCGGTGTCGCCGTCGTCGTCAACGCGATGGTGCCGCTGGCCAACATGTTCAAGTACGTCGACAATCTGCGCTCGATGTCGCAGGGCCGCGCCCAGTACACGATGCAGTTCGATCACTATGAGCCGGTGCCGACCGCGGTGGCTCAGGAAGTCCAGAAGAAATACGCGTAGTTCCAAGGAACTGCGTCAGTCGCTTAATCAGTTGCCTTAACCGGCTAGGAATGGAGACCTCAC
>NZ_JAAKZF010000081.1 GCF_011045125.1 Allomesorhizobium camelthorni
TTAGTCCGGAGCGAAGCGTAGGCTAAGTGTTAGAAATCGCAAGAGAGGTGCAATGCCTCGCGATGCGATGCGTAGAAGGAAGCAATTTGATCCATCGCAACATCCCCGCCATCTCGATGCATCAATCCCGCTTGGCGGAACAACACGGCACGGTCCCGGGTTGAGATCACAGCCTCGAACGCAGCACGGAGAAGCGACATGCCGAACCCGAATCGGAACAAGAAAGGGAAAAAGGGCGGCGGCCCGCCTGAACAATCCGACAAGGACATGAACGACCTCCGTCGGCAGGAGCAGGCCGAATGCGGCGGCACAGGCGGCCAGGACACGTTCGGCCAGGCCGGAGGCGAGAAGCTGCGCGACAAGCAGCAGCGCGGCGGCCAAGCCGACAACACGCGCCAGTAGCTAGAGCATTTCCGGTTCACGCCGAATCGCCCCTCATCCGCCTCCTGAGCCAAGTCGAATGCGCGGCGCCTTCTCCGCGTGAAGACGGGAAGAAGGACGGTGCTGCGGCGCTGACGCCCCCTCTCCCCGTTTTTCACGGGGAGAGGGTAAGGGTGAGGGGCAGCGCCTGCTTCAACAGAAAACAGAAATGCCCTAGCCAAGCAGATCGCTTGGCAGATCGATCTGGCCGATGGCGTCGATAATGTCGCGCCACCGGTAAATTGTGCGGTCGCCCATCAGAAAATCTCGACGACATCATTCTTGATGGAATCGCGAAAGCTGTCATCGAGGCTTCGCCGCATGAAGGCATTGGCTGGAATGCCGGTGGCCTTTTCGACTATCCGTTCCACGCCCACCAGATTGAGGATCGAAAACCTGCTCGCCAGGTCGACTTCGAGCAGCAGGTCGAGATCGCTTTGCTCGCTGTAATCGCCACGCGCCCGCGAGCCGAAAAGCGCCACATGCGTGACACCTTCCACCGAAAGATCAGGACGGAGAGTCTTGAGCTTCTGGACAAGGACATCTCGTTGCATCTTTCTAATCTGAAGGTTTTTCGCCGCTTTTTCCACCCGGATCTCCTCGCACCTACCCCTCCATCACCTCCCTGATCACCACCGCCTGGTTGTGCGCCTCGTCCCTGGCCGAATAGACCAGCGTAAGCTGGCCCTTCTCCGCATGAGCGCGCAACTCGTCGAGCAGGTCGCGTTTTGCCGCGAGTTCGTCGCGGTAACGGGCGCGGAATTCGTCCCACCGTGCGGGATCGTGGCCGAACCATTTGCGAAGCTCCGTCGACGGCCCGATCTCCTTCATCCAGAGATCGACCGCCGCCTTCTCCTTGTTCATCCCGCGCGGCCAGACCCGGTCAACCAGCACGCGAAAGCCGTCCATCTTCTCCGGAGCGTCATAGACGCGCTTGATCGCAATCCCTGTGCTCACCAGTCCGCCTCCCTTCCCTCCCCGACCGCAAATGTGGATAGAATCCGCGTCCCTTCCGGCCCGATCGAAGAAATCCGCCTTTCAGATCAGGAAGATAGAGGATTTTTGAAGAAATCTGGAGCGGCATTTTGTTCACACATCCCGCCCCTCCCGCATAATCCACTCGTCCTTCCTGCCGGGAACGCTCCGGAGTCGTTCGAAAGCGGGGGAGGATCGGCGCTTCCGTTCCATGGCCGACGAAGCCATGGGGCCGGAGAGGCTCCGTCCAAGGGTTCCCCTCGGGACACTACGGTCCCGGCGTGCTGGAGGAGCACACAGGCGGGGCCGGCGAAGGCGATGGCGAAAGCCATCGCCGAGAGGGCGTTAGGCCGAAAGGCCGATGCGCTGTCACAGCCGGCCCAGCGCAGCGGAACGGGCGGGGACAGAAATCGCCGGCGGGGCGCGGAAGTCGCGCCACGTATTTAGTTTCGGAAGGCTCGGCCAAGCGCCCCGCTTCCCGACTTTCGCCCTCCTCATCCTGAGCCTGTCGAAGGATGAGCGAAGCGAACCTCGAAGGACAATGGCCAGACGCGAGAGCGGGCGTGGCGAAGGAGAAGCTTGTGCCCAAGAACCCCCTCAGCGGCTCGCCTCTACTGCACGTAAACCGTCACCGCGCCGTCGGCCTCGATCTCGGTCGCCACGACGCTGGCGACTTCGACCTGCTGCTTGTCGAGCTCGGCCTTCAGCGCCGGATTGGCCTCGACGGCGCTGCGCAGCTTGGTCAGATCGTCCTGGTTCTCGGTCAGCGTGGTCTGCAACTCGGTCGCGCTGCCGCCCAGTTCGCTGATTTTCACCACCTTCACCTCCCCTACGGCGGTGATGGTGCCGATCTGGGAGGCGGTGGTGTCGTTGGCTTTGACCGCCTCGATCACGTCGGCGATCGAGGGCGGGGCGGTTGTCGTCGTGGCGCCGGTCGTGTCGATATCGGGCGTCATGGCGCCGCCACCCTCGGCGCCTGGCACCGGCGTCGTCGTATCCTGGGCAAAGGACGGCGCGGTGAGGCTTGCGATGGCGAGCGATGCGGCGGCAAGGGTGATCATGCGTTTCATGCTGATTTCCTTTCGCGGGGCTTGCCCTTCGGTTGGAAAACAGCCGCCGGGGCGGATGGTTCCGGTAGGTGGCGAGGGACATGAAAAGCGGCGCGGTTTCCCGGGCGGCCGGGCTAGCGCTGCTCCCAGCGCTCCAGAAACACCTCGATGGACAGCGACTGCATGTCGGGAACCGCGTCGGCGAGTTTTGCGACCGGCCAGTCCCACCACGCCAGCCTTTCGATGCGAGCCGAAATTTCGGCCGGAAAACGCAGCCTGAGCCGCCGCGCGGTAACGCCGGCGACGATCTCGTAGGCGCCGACATCGCGCGTCACCACCGCATTCGCGCCGATCACCGCGCCATTGCCGATGGTCACGCCAGGCATGACGACCGCGCCATGCCCGATCCAGACGTCGTGGCCGATGGTCACCGCCTTCGCCTGCCGCCTGTGTTTGAAAGCCGCGTCGACGCCGAGATAGCGGAAATATTCGTTGGGCCGGTAGCTCACCTTGTGCGTGGTCAGCCGCTCCAGCGGGTGTTCGAGCGCGTTGATCCGTGTGTTGGCGGCGATCGAGCAGAACTTGCCGATGGTGGTGTAGATCGCCTCGGCATGGCGCTCGAAATAGGAGAAGTCGCCAAGCGTCACCTCGCGCAGGATGACGCGCTCGCCGACGATCGAATAGCGCCCGAGCCGGCAGGATTTCAGCTCGGCCGTCGGGTGGATGCGCGGCTCCGGCGATTTGAAGCGGATGTCTTCCGGCTCGTCCATGGCAGCGGCTTTACGCCGCCGTCGCCCGCCCGGCAAGCAGCGCTATTTCGGCTTGCCGTTGGTCCAGGTCACCTCCTGGCCGTAGAGCGGCACGGTGGTCAGCGACATTTTCGCCGAACCGTCCTGCACCTGACGCGAGTGCGAGAGATAGACCAGCGTGTCGTTGGCCTTGTCGTAGATGCGGTTCACCACCTGCTGCTTCCAGATCAGGCTGATGCCCTGGTTGAAGATCTCCTCGCCCTCCTCGCCCATCGAGATGTCTCCAATGGTGATTGGCCCGGTCTGCCGGCACGAGATAGACGAATCGGACGGATCCTCGAACCAGTTGCCCTTCTGCAGCCGGTCGACCATGCCGCGCTCGAAATAGGAAACATGGCAGGTAACGCCCTGCACCTTCGGGTCCGCCACCGCCTCGATGATGATGTCGTTGCCGAGCCAATCGACGCCGACTTCTCCGACCTGCTGGGCAGAGGCGGGCAGAGCCGCGCAGACTGCAATGGCGGCCAGGACCGCAGAAACGCCAAACCGCATCGAAATCTCTCCTGTTGAGAACCGCCGTTCAGTTGGGATCGCGCACCCACCCTTGCAAGAAAAATCCGCTCGGCACAGCCCCGCATGCGCCAATAGCCAGCGGCATCATGGCCTCTTTCTGCCGGGCCTTGGCCGTACTATGTTTATGACATGAAACAACCCGTTTCGATGCCGGTCGGCACGGCCGCGAAGATCCTGGCTGGCGCAGCGCTCCTCGCTGCAGCCACCGGCCTTGCCTTCGCGTCCTGGATCGACCACGGCGCCGCCATCTTCATGACGATGGTCGAAGCGGGCATCTCCTGGTGCTTCTGATTCCCACCGCGCCGGGCGCGTAACAAATCCGATTGGCGAAATCACCCATGATGCGATCCATTCTCGTCGGCATTCTCGTCCTGATGGTCGCCGGCATCGGCTGGCTGACCTTCGACTGGTATCGTTCGCAGAACGCCGGCGAGCCCTACGGCGCGCCGTTCACGCTGGTCGACCAGAAGGGCGCCGAGATCACGGAAGCCGCGTTCCGCGGACATCCCTCGGCGGTGTTCTTCGGCTTCACCCACTGCCCCGAAGTCTGCCCGACCACGCTTTTCGAACTGGATGGCTGGCTGAAAAAGCTCGGCGACGACGGCAAGGACATCCGCGCATATTTCGTCACCATCGATCCGGAGCGTGATCGGCCCGAGATCATGGACGCCTATGTCGGCAATGTCTCCGACCGCATCACCGGCATCACTGGCGATCCGGAAAAGATCGCCGCCATGGCTAAATCCTTCGGCATCTATGCGCGCAAGGTCGATCTCGAGGGCGGCGACTACACGATGGACCACACCGCCTCGGTCCTGCTGCTCGACGGCAGCGGCGATTTCGCCGGCACCATCGCCTATGGCGAGAGCGCCGACGCGGCGATCGCCAAGCTGAAGCGCCTGGCGGACGAAGGCTGACGCCGCTCGTTCGCGCGCACCGCTTGCCTCGCTCTCATTGCGAAAAGAAGTCCATGACGCAGACCCGCCTTCACCTGACGACCGGGCGCATCGACGCCGCCCGCATCTTCGCTGCCTTCGAGGCGGCGTTCGAGGAGGACGGGTTTCCTATTGCCGTGCTGGAAGTGGACGAGGCGCGCGACATCCAGGAGATTTCGCTCTACGCCGATGGCGACATAGACGAGGCCGAACAGCGCATGCATGCTGTACTGGAAGAGCTTTCGCTGCCCCTGACGATCGGGCGCGAAGCCGTGCCGGAGGTCGACTGGGTCGCACTATCACTGGAAGGGCTGAAGCCGGTACGCGCCGGCCGCTTTTTCGTCCACGGCGCGCATGACCGGCAAAAGCGCCGCAGTGGCGATCTCGCGGTCGAGATCGAAGCGGGCCTGGCCTTCGGAACCGGCCATCACGGCACCACGGCAGGCTGCCTGGAGGTGCTGGAAGAGGTCGCCCGGCGCGAGCGGCCCAGGAATGCGCTCGACCTCGGCACCGGCAGCGCCGTGCTCGCCATCGCGCTGGCGAAGTTTTCGCACATCCCGGTTCTGGCGACCGACATCGACCCGGTCGCGACCAGGGTGGCTGCCGACAATGTCCGGCTGAACGGCGTCTCAGCGCTCGTCGAGACGGCAACCGCGCCCGGCTTTCATCACCCGGTCTTTTCGGCGCGCGGGCCGTTCGACCTGATCGTCGCCAACATACTGGCGAAGCCGCTGATGCGGCTTGCCCCGCAGATGGCGCGACATCTGACGCCCCGCGGCTCGATCGTGCTGTCAGGCATACTAGAGCGCCAGCGCAACGCCGTGCTCGCGGCCTATGCCGGCCAGAAATTCCGCCATGTCCGCACGCTGGAACGCGAGGGCTGGGTGACGCTGCATCTCAAGCGGTAGATACGAAAAGGCGGCCGGGAGGCCGCGTCAAAACCGTCAGATAAAGTAGGCTCTGCTGCGCTTTGACAGCTCTTCGCGGCTGTAGCCGCTGGCCGTCAGCGTCTTGTCGTCGAGCGCCAGCAAGGCGCCGGTGACATAGCGCTCAGCCTGGCGCTGGCGCGATTCGACGAAGGCGTTAAACGCGGATTTGAAGAAGCCGGATTTCGCACGGGTGGTCATGTACGCTCTCCTTTCAGAGATCGGAATTTGTCCTCCCGCTTGAAGAGATAGGCTGTGCCTGCCCGTTCCGGAATGGACCGAAATGCATGGCTCCCATCCCTTTTTGCATATGCGAAGATGAGGGTGTGCAGCGCAGCATTTCCATCTGGCCCAAGGCCGCTGCGTTGCAAGCGGCTTGGCCGGAAGCTAGGGTTCGCACTCTCGATTTGTTCACAACTGAGGCGTGCCCGATGTTCCAGTCCTTCGATGATGTAAGCGACGCCACCCTGGGCGCGGCCCGCGTGGCGGGTTTGCGCGAATGGCTCGCCGCCAATGATCTCGACGGCTTCATCGTGCCGCGCTCCGACGAGCACCAGGGCGAATATGTCGCCCCTGGCTCCGAGCGGCTGAAATGGCTGACCGGCTTCAGCGGCTCGGCGGGCGTGGCGATCGTGCTCGCAAAACAGGCCTACATCTTCGTCGACGGGCGCTATACGCTTCAGGTGCGCGATCAGGTCGATCTCGGCGTGTTTGCGATCGAGAGCCTGATCGACAACCCGCCGCCTTCGTGGATCGAGAACAATCTCGGCAAGGGTGCCCGGCTCGGCTTCGACCCGTGGCTGCACACGATCAGCGACGTGAAGGCGCTCAAGGCCGCGGCTGAAAAGGCTGGCGCCGCACTGGTTGCGGTCGAGCGCAATCCGATCGACCAGCTTTGGCAGGACCGCCCGAAGCCGCCGCTCGCGGCCGTCGAAATCCACCCGATCGCTTTCGCCGGAGAGTTGGCCAAGGACAAGCTGGCGCGGCTGGTCCAGGCGATCGAGAAGCAGAAGGCGACCCACGCCGTGCTGACCGATCCGTCGTCGATCGCCTGGGCCTTCAACATCCGCGGCGGCGACGTCCCGCACACGCCGCTGGCGCTCGGCTTCGCCATCCTCGCCGCGGATGGCGCCCACCAGCTCTTCATGGACAAGCGCAAGCTGCCCACCGAAACCGAGGCCTACCTTACCCAGCTCGCCGACCTTCGCGCGCCCGCCAGGCTGGAATCCGCGGTCGTAGAGCTGGCCCGTTCCGGCGCTGCCGTTTCGCTCGATCCGGTGCTGGCCGCCGACCGCCTGCGGGCGCTTGTGGAGGACAATGGCGGAACTGTCATTTCTGCTCCCGACCCCGCCCGTATTCCCCGCGCCACCAAAAACAAAGCCGAAATTCAGGGAGCGCGCGCAGCGCACCGCCGCGACGGCGCAGCGATCGCGAAAATGCTGTGCTGGCTCGATGTCCAGAAACCCGACACGATAGACGAGATCGCCACCGTCACCCAGCTTGAGGGCTTCCGCCGCGCGGTAGGCGAAGAAACCCAGATGCCGCTGCGCGATGTCTCATTCTCCACCATATCCGGTTCGGGGCCAAACGGCGCGATCATGCACTACCGCGTGTCGCGCGCCACCAACCGCAAGCTCTGCGACGGCGAACTGTTCCTGCTCGATTCGGGCGCGCAATATCAGGATGGCACCACCGATATCACCCGCACCATTCCGGTCGGCCAGCCGACCGAGGAGATGCGCGAGCGCTATACGCTCGTGCTCAAGGGCATGATCGGCATTTCGCTGCTGCGTTTCCCCGCCGGCACGCGCGGCGCCGACATCGACGCTGTCGCCCGCCTCGCGCTCTGGAAGCACGGGCTGGACTACGCCCACGGCACCGGCCATGGCGTCGGCTCGTACCTGGCGGTGCATGAAGGGCCGCAGCGCATCGCCAAGACCGGCACGGAAAAGCTGCTCGAAGGCATGATCCTGTCCAACGAACCCGGCTACTACAAGCCCGGCCACTACGGCATCCGGCTGGAGAACCTCATCATCGTCACCGCCGCTGAACAACTGCCGGACGGCGACATCGCCATGCATGGCTTCGAGACACTGACGCTCGCCCCGTTCGACCGGCGCATGCTGCGCGCCGACCTTCTGATGCCCGAGGAACTCGTATGGCTGGACGCCTACCACGCCCGCGTGCTTGCCGAAATCGGGCCGATGGTGGACGGCGAAACGCTGAAATGGCTGGAGGCGGCGACCGCGCCGCTGGCTTAGCGCTGGCGTTCAGCCCATCACTTGCCGCAGCGCGATCAGCACGGCGGCGCCGGTCAGGAACATCGGCATCATACCGGCCCGGAGCGACACCAGCCCGGCGACCAGAAGCGCTATCATCTCGGCCGAACCGGCCGAGACCGCAGCCGGTGCGACCAGCGTGGTCAACACAGCAGCCGGCACAGCGTTGAGCCCGGCCTCGACGCGCGGATGGATGCGCTCGAAGCGCGACAGCACCAGATGGCCGCCAATGCGCGTCAGGTAGGTCATGACCGCGCCCGCAAGGATGATCCAGACGGTCGTGCTCATGGCTTTTTGCCCCCATTGGCCCTGCCCGGCATGGCCGCCGCAAGCAGGATGCCCGTGATCGCACCGACGGATACATGCCAGGGCGAGCCGATGGTCTTGTAGGCGAGGATCGAGGCCGCGGCGCTGGCGATCACGATGGGCAGCCAGAGCGGCCGGTTGCGGAAGCCCATGACCAGGCCGAGGAAATAGATCGGCAGCAGGAAATCGAGCCCCAGCGCCCGCGGGTTGGGGATCATATTGCCGAATGTCGCGCCAATCCACGACTCCGCCGTCCAGCATACATAGATCGGCAGCGCCATGCCCATGTACCAGGCGAAGGTTATCTCCTCGCCCCGCTCGCCCTTGGTTTCGGCCTCGGCATATTGCGGGTCGACCAGGAAAAAGAACGCGAATGCCTGGCGCGCGAGCGGCCAGTGGCCGATGCGCCGCCCGACGACTGCGGAATACAAGATGTGACGGAAATTGACGGCGAAGATCGACAGCACGATCAGCCAGGGCGCCACCTTCTGGCCGAACAACTCGATGCCGACCATCTGGCTCGCGCCGCCATAGATTGTCGCGCTCATCAGCACCGCTTCAAAGACGCTGAAGCCGTTTTCGACCGCAAGCGCGCCGAACAGCAGGCCGAACGGCGCAGAGGCCACTACAACGGGCAAGCCCAGCCGCGCGCCGCGCCAGAACGCACTTGGAGGCCGAGCCTCATCTTGTATTGCTTCGGCGGACATGGCGGCTCCAGGGAAAGGGAGCCTGTGTATGTCAGCAACCCTGCCGTGTCACATGAATTCGCTTGAGCCAAGCGATCAGCGTAAGTGAAGAGAGCGTCCCGATGCATCCGGCGAGCCGCGCGAGCCCTCGTTCAGCGCTGCCCCACCCTTTCGAACCACTGATCCTCGTCGATCACCTCGATGCCGAGTTCGGCGGCCTGCTTCAGCTTGGACCCGGCGCCCGGCCCCGCCACCACGAGATCGGTTTTCTTCGACACCGAGCCCGCGACCTTGGCGCCGAATTTCTCCGCCATCGCCTTGGCTTCGTCGCGCGACATCCTTTCGAGCGAGCCGGTAAACACCACCGTCTTTCCTGAAACCGGCGACGACACATCGCCGACGCGCGCCTCGTCGAGCGGCGTGACTTCCTTCAGCAGCGCGTCCACGACTTCGCGATTGTGCTCCTCGGCGAAGAATTCGACGACCGCCTCCGCGACAACCGCACCTATGCCGCCGACGCCGTTCAGCTCCTGCCAGGCGGCATTGCCGGGATCGCCCTTGCCCTCAGACGGCACTGCCCCTTCGGCTACCTCGCGAAACGCCGCGAAGCTGATGAAATGCCGCGCCAGCCGCTTGGCGTTTGTTTCGCCTATGTGGCGGATGCCGAGTGCGTAGAGGAAGCGCGAGAACTCGACCCGCCGGCGATCGTCGATTGCTGCAAACAGCTTCTTCACCGAGGTCGTGCCGAAGCCGTCGATGTTTTCGAGCTTCGCCAGCGACTTTTCCTGCCGAGCCTTCAGCGTAAAGATGTCGGCGGGCGAGCGTATCCTGAGCGCCGGGTCCTCGGAATTGAAGAAGAACTCGATCTGCTTTTCGCCGAGCCCTTCGATATCCATCGCGCCGCGCGCCACGAAATGGCGCAGCCGTTCGACTGCCTGCGCCGGGCAGATCAGGCCGCCGGTGCAGCGCCGCACCGCCTCGCCTTCCTCACGTACCGCATGGCTTCCGCAATGCGGACAGGTTTCCGGGAATTTGTATGGCACGGCGTCGGCCGGCCGCTTTTCTAGGACCACGTCGAGTATCTGCGGGATCACGTCGCCGGCGCGCTGGATGAGAACGGTGTCGCCGACCCTGATGTCGCGGCCCTCGCGGATCGGCTGGCCGCTATTGCCGATGCCCTTGATGTAATCCTCATTGTGCAGCGTGGCGTTGGTCACCACCACGCCGCCTACTGTCACCGGCTGTAACCGCGCCACAGGCGTCAGCGCGCCGGTGCGGCCGACCTGGATGTCGATGCCGGAGAGGATCGTCGTCGCCTTCTCCGCCGCGAATTTGTGCGCCGTCGCCCAGCGCGGGCTGCGCGAGCGAAAGCCCAGCCGTTCCTGCAGGTCGAGCCGGTCAACCTTGTAGACGACACCGTCAATGTCATAGGGCAGCGATGCTCGTTCGGCCTCGACAGCGTGATAATGCTCGATGATCGCCTCGACCGAATGGCAGCGCACCATGCGTTCGTTGACCGGGAATCCCCAATCGGCGAAGCGCCGCACCACCTCGAACTGCGTCTTACCGAGCGGCGCGCTAGTCTCCCCCCAGGCATAGGCGAAGAAACGCAGCGGCCGCGTTTTCGTGACCGAAGGATCGATCTGGCGCAGGCTGCCGGCGGCCGAATTGCGCGGATTGGCAAAGACGCGGCCGGTCTCGGCCATGCGCTTGTTCAACTCCATGAAGTCGTCGCGGCGCATATAAACCTCGCCGCGGATTTCGACCACATCAGGCGCGTCCTTTGGCAATTGATGCGGGATCTCGCGAATGGTGCGGATATTGGCGGTCACGTTCTCGCCGGTCGTGCCGTCGCCGCGCGTCGCCGCCGTCATCAGGCGGCGGTTCTCGTAGCGCAAAGACATCGAAAGGCCGTCGATCTTCGGCTCTGCCGTGAACACCAGTTCGCGGTCCGCCGGCAGCGCCAGGAACCGGCGAACGCTTGCTACGAAGTCGATCACGTCCTGATCGGAAAAGGCGTTGTCCAGCGACAGCATCGGCCGCGCATGCACCACCGGCCCGAACGCGCCGGCGGGCGCGGCGCCGACGTTGAGCGATGGCGAATCCTCCCGCACCAGCTCGGGAAATTTCGCCTCGATCGCCGCGTTGCGCATCCTCAGCGCATCATATTCGGCGTCGGAGATGATCGGTGCGTCCTCGGCATGGTAGCGCCGGTCATGCTCGGCGATTTCCCGCGCCAGCTTTTCAAGCTCCGCGGCAGCCTCGGCTTCGGTCAGGACGTCAATGGATTTTTCTGTAAGCGGCATGAGTGTTTCTCGGGAGAGAGCAGGCCGCAAAGTCTTCGGCAAAATGCAGAAAAAAGTAAACCGCCCCGGCGCGCCCTAAACCGTGTTCTCGCTGAGCAGCCGGCCGGCTGCCGCCCGCGCCTCCTCGGTGATCGTCGCGCCGGCCAGCATGCGGGCGATCTCCTCCTGCCGCGAACCGCGGTCCATTTCGGCAATGCTGGTCGAGACCTGACTCGCTCCACCGGATTTGGAAATGAGGAAATGCGTCCCCGCCCGCGCCGCGACCTGCGGCGCATGCGTCACCGACAGCACCTGCACGCGCGCCGACAGCCGCGCAAGCCTCTGCCCGATGGCGTCGGCGACGGCCCCGCCCACGCCGGTGTCGATTTCGTCGAAGACCAGCGTCGGCGCCGAGCCGCGATCGGCGAGCGCCACTTTGAGCGCCAGCAGGAACCGCGACAGCTCGCCGCCGGACGCGACCTTCATCATCGGGCCGGCCCGGGTTCCCGGATTGGTCCGCACCCAGAACTCGACCTGGTCGATGCCCTCTTCCATGCGGTTGTCGGGCTCACTGGACATCTCGACGATGAACTCGGCCCGTTCGAGCTTCAATGCAGGCAATTCGCCCATCACCGTCTTCTGCAGGCCGAACGCCGCGCCCTTGCGCAGTTCGGAAAGGCGGCTCGCGATCTCGTCGTAGGCGTCGCGGGCGGTCGCCGCCTGCTTTTCCAGGACGTGAAGCCGCTCCTCGCCGGCATCGAGGTCGGCAAGATCGGCCGCCATCGTGTCGCGCAGCTGCGCCAGATCGTCGACCTGAACATTGTGCTTGCGAGACGCGGCGCGCAGCGCAAACAGCCGCTCCTCGGCCCTTTCCAGCCGCTGCGGATCGTATTCCGTCGCACGCATCGCAGCCTCGACGGCCGATTGCGCGGCATCGAGCGACAGCATCGCTTCATCGAGCGAAGTCACGACCTCGTCGAGCAGGCCCGGAACCTCGCCGGCCTTGCGCTGCAGCCGCCGCAGCAGGCTCGCAAGCTGCGGCAGCGGCGATTGCGGCCCCGACAGCACATCCTGCGCATCCTGGATCTCGGACGCGATCTTCTCGGCCCGCATCATGGTCGTGCGGATTTCGGCAAGCTCGGTTTCTTCGCCAGGCTGCGGGTCGAGCTGCACGAGTTCGGCGACGGATGCGCGCAGATAGTCGGCTTCGCGGGCGGCAGCCGCCACCTTGGCGCGATGGCGAGCCAATTCCTGCTCGCCGTCACGCCAGAGCCGCCACGCCTCGCCGCAAGCGCGGACTTCGCCAAGCAGGCCGCCGAACGAATCGAGCAGGTCCCGATGCGCGCCAGGGTCGACGAGCGCCCGCTCGTCATGCTGGCCGTGGATTTCGACCAGCGCACGGCCGATGTCGCGCATCAGTGTGACGCTTGAAGGCTGGTCGTTGACGAAGACACGGGTGCGCCCGTCCGCCGTCTGCACGCGGCGCAGAATGATGTCGCCGTCGTCGTCCAGTGCATTCTCGGCAAGCAACATGCGCGCCGGATGATTGCTCGGCACGTCGAAAACGGCGGAGACCTGGCCCTGCGCTGCGCCGTGGCGCACGAGCGATGCATCGCCGCGCGCCCCCAGCGCCAGCGAAAGCGCATCGAGGAGAATGGATTTTCCAGCGCCGGTCTCGCCGGTCAGCACGGAAAGGCCGGCCGAGAAATCTATATCCAGCCGTTCGATCAGGACGATATCGCGGATCGACAGTCTGGAAAGCATGAAAGCCCGCTTAGGCGCCGGTAATCAGCTTTCCGGCCTTGGATATCCACGAACCGGCATTGTCGCGCGGCTCGAGGCCGCCGGTCTGCAGCAGCGTATACGAATCCTTGTACCACTGGCTGTCAGGATAGTTTTGTCCCAACACGGCCGCAGCCGTCTGCGCTTCCGACGTCAGGCCCATCGCGTAATAGGCTTCCGTCAGGCGAGCCAGCGCTTCCTCGACATGGCGCGTATTGGAATAGTTCTCGACCACATAGCGGAACCGCTTGACCGCTGCGATATATTCGCGCCGCTCGAGATAGTAGCGGCCGACCTGCATTTCCTTGCCGGCGAGCTGGTCGCGCGCGAACCGCACCTTTTCGCGGGCGTCGTCGACATATTCGGATTCGGGCCAGCGCTGCACCACCTCTTCCATCGCCTCGATGGCGCGGCGCGATTCCTTCTGGTCCTGCGTCACGTCACGGATCTGCCGGAAATAGCTCAGGCCGACGATGTACTGCGCGTAGGCCGCGTCTTCCGTGGACGGGTAGAGCGAGACGTAGCGCTTGGCCGCATTAATGGCCTCGTCGTAATTGCCCTGACGGTAATTGGCGAAAGCGCCCATGACCATCGATTTGCGAGCCCATTCCGAATAGGGATGCTGGCGGTCGACGGCATCGAACTTGCGGCTGGCTTCCTTGAGCCTACCTGCATTGAGGTTGGCCAAGCCCTGATTGTAGAGCACGTCCGCCGGCTCGGTCTGGTCCACATAGGTCGCCAGATCGATGTCTTCGCCCGACGACATGCAGCCTGACAGGACCGCTGGCGCAGCCAGAACCGATAGGGCCAGCAAGGCCGCCCGCAAGGGCTTTTTCGCTTCAGCAGCGCGCTGGAAAATCATGATCGGAACGGCCCCTCTCGGCGTCAATTTGCAGCCATAAACCATAACTGCTTCTGCACGGCAAACGCTATCGCCCGGCATTGGCGCATTTTTGTGGCGCACCCTCCGCGGATAAAGGCGGCGAGAATGTCGCCGCCTTTCTCTGGATCAGAGCATCCAGGGTGCGAAGACCGGCGCGTTGACGGCGATCATTTCGGCTGAACGGCCGCGCTCGCGACGGGTCGTTTCGACGATCTCGAAAGCCGAGCGGTCGGAAAGCAGACGGCGCAGCGCCGAGGCATTGAGCTTGTGGCCCCCGCGATAGGAGCGGAAGCAGCCGATGAAGCGCGCGCCGGCGAGCGCCAGGTCGCCCATCGCATCGAGCGTCTTGTGGCGCACGAACTCGTTCGAATAGCGCAGCCCCTCGACATTGATGACGCGGCTGTCGTCGCCGATCACCACCGAATTTTCGAGCGATGAGCCAAGCGCGTATCCGGCGGCCCAGAGCCGTTCTACATCCTTCATGAAGCCGAAGGTGCGCGCCCGCGCAATGTCGCGGCGGAAGAGGTCGGGGTCGATGTCGGCGGAGTAGGACTGCCGGCCAACCGCCGGGCTGTCGAAGTCGATTTCGATCTCGAAGCGTGTGCCGCCATAGGGGCGGAACTCGGCCCAGGATGCGCCGTTCTCGATTCGAACCGGCTTGAGAACGCGAATATAGCGCCGCTTGACCGACAGCATTTCGACCCCAACCTGGTCGATGGCGTCGACGAACATCGCGGCGCTGCCGTCGAGGATCGGCACTTCGGCGCCGTCGATCTCGATGGAGACATTGTCGATGCCGAGGCCGAACAATGCGGCCATGACGTGCTCGACGGTCGCCACATGATGGCCGGACGGATCGCCCAGAACCGTGCACAGCGCCGTGCCGCCGACCTCCGAGACCAAGGCCGGCAATTCGCGGCCGGGGCCGCCCTCACCCGTATAATGGAACACGATCCCGGTGTCGGGATCGGCCGGATGGAAATGCATTGTAACTTGTTTTCCGCTGTGAACGCCGATGCCCGACAGCGTCACGCGCGATTTGAGAGTTGTCTGATAGTCGTGCAAGTCGATCCCCATATGCCCATTTGATCCGTCCGCTACACGATCCCAAATGTGTGCGGCTCTTGATTTTATCGGCCTGCAGGACATCATCCCCAAACTCCCTGCATGCCGTTTCTTTCGGCGGCGAAGATAGTATTCCGGCGAAGAGACTCCAAATCACGGATTCTTACCCCGTGTTACGCCTGCTCTGCTTGCAGCGATCGGCTCAACTTTTTGATTTTTCTACCATTTCAAACGCCGACGGGCGGGCTAAAAAGCGCCCGCCCGTTAAGCTTGATTACTGTCCGTTAACGTTCAGTTGGCCTGGCGGCGCAAAAACGCCGGAATCTCCAGCTGATCGTCTTCCTGAGTCGCCCTCGGCTGCGGCTGAAGCCGGCCATGTTCGTCGAATTGGCCGCGGCGCGGCGCGTAGAGCTGCGGGTCCTGGCTGGCTATACGCCGCGCTTCCGGCGCGGGCTGGCGCAGCTTCGGCTCGCGCGGCTGGGCCGGCTGCAGGCGCGCCGGCTCCTCCTCGCGGCGCGACAGGCCGTTGGTCAGCCGCTTGAGCAGCCCCATCGGCCCGCTGCTCTCATGGTCGACCGGGCGGCTCTTGGCTTCGACTTCCGCCTTCACGACCGGCGGAAAATCCTCCACGCGCGGCATGCGCGGCTGCGCGACGGCTGCCGGCTGCATCTCCCGCACCGGCTGCGGTTGCGGAGCCGGAGCCATCATCTGCGGCTGTGCGGGCTGCGCGGCCGGCTCGGCCGGCGGCGCCTGGAACAGCTTGCTCTGCGGACGGAACTCGTCCTGTACCGGAACCTGCCGCGGCGCGGCCATGGCGGCGGCGTTCTGCTCGGCCATGCGGATGGCCTCGGCCACCGGATCGGCACTGCGGACTTCCATCTGCGGAGCCTGCTGCACGGCAGCCTGCGCGGGCCGCGCTTCAACCGCCGGGCGCGGAGCCGGCTTCAGCGGCTGGCGGATGGCGATCGGCGCAGCGGCGATTTCGGCGGCCGTCTTGTCGATGCCGGTCGCAACCACCGAGACGCGGATGACGCCTTCGAGTTCTTCGTCGAAGGTGGCGCCGAGAATGATGTTGGCGTCCTGATCGACTTCCTCGCGGATGCGGGTCGCCGCTTCGTCGACTTCGAACAGCGTCAGGTCGCGACCGCCGGTGATCGAGATCAGCAGGCCCTTGGCGCCGCGCATCGTCGTCTCGTCGAGCAGCGGATTGGCGATCGCGGCTTCCGCCGCTGCCATTGCGCGGCCTTCACCCGAGGCTTCGCCGGTGCCCATCATCGCTTTGCCCATCTCGCGCATCACCGAGCGGACGTCGGCGAAGTCGAGATTGATCAGCCCTTCCTTGACCATAAGGTCGGTGATGCAGGCAACGCCTGAATAGAGCACCTGGTCGGCCATGGCGAAGGCGTCGGCGAAGGTGGTCTTGTCATTGGCGAGACGGAAAAGGTTCTGGTTCGGGATGACGATCAGCGTATCGACGCACTTTTGCAGTTCCTCGATGCCGAGATCGGCAGTCTTCATGCGGCGCTGGCCTTCGAAGTGGAACGGCTTTGTCACCACGCCGACAGTCAGGATGCCCTTCTCGCGTGCTGCCCGCGCAACGACCGGAGCAGCGCCCGTGCCGGTGCCGCCGCCCATGCCGGCGGTGACGAAGCACATATGCGTGTTGGAAAGGTGATCGATGATCTCGTCGATGCACTCTTCGGCGGCGGCGCGTCCGACTTCAGGCTGCGAACCTGCGCCGAGACCCTCGGTGACATGCGCGCCAAGCTGGATCAGGCGATCCGATTTGGACATGGTCAGCGCCTGCGCGTCGGTATTGGCTACGACGAATTCGACGCCGCGCAGCCCCGCCGTGATCATGTTGTTGACGGCGTTGCCGCCACCACCGCCGACACCGAACACGGTGATGCGGGGCTTAAGCTCGGTGATGTCCGGCTTCTTCAGATTGATGGTCATTGTCTTCGTCCTTTGCCTTTCCCGCCGCTTCGCCGCTGCGGCCGCCTATGGGGCTGTCCCCGTCGAATATCTAAAAACTGTCTCTCAACCACTGACTCATGCGATGAAACTTCCCCCCGGTCCCGGTCATCCGCAGCCGGGCGAAACCGCCCGCCTGGGCGCTTTCGAAACTCGCCACCTGCGGATAGATCAGAAGGCCGACCGCTGTCGCAAAAGCCGGGCCCTTGGCCGCTTCGGGCAGCCCGGCAACACCGAGCGGGCGCCCGATGCGAACGTTGCGGCCGAGAATCCGGCGCGCCGCTTCCGGCAAGCCGGAAAGCTGGCTGGCGCCGCCGGTCAAAACGACCCTCTTGCCGACAGCGTTGCCGTAGCCGGACTTGTTCAGCCGGTCGCGCAATATCTCCAGCGTCTCCTCGATGCGCGCGCGGATGATGCGGGTCATCACCGAGCGCGGTATCTGCAGTGGCGCCTCGCCGTCGTCGCTGCCGATCGGCTGGATCGACACCAGGTCGCGATCGTCGGCGCTGCCGGGCAGCGCCGAGCCGTGCATCACCTTCAGCCGCTCGGCGTCCTCGAGCCGCGTCGAGAGCCCCTTGGCCATGTCCATGGTGACGTGGCTGCCGCCCACCGGAATGGCGTCGCCATGGACGAATTTGCCGTCGGCGAAGACCGAGATCGTCGTGGTGCCGCCGCCCATGTCGATGCAGGCCGCGCCCATTTCGAGTTCGTCGTCGACGAGGGCCGCAAGGCCGCTGGCATAAGGCGTCGCCACCATGCGCTCGACCGACAGATGCGAGCGGTTGATGCATAGCTCGAGATTGCGCAGCGGCGCCGCATCGCCGGTCAGAACATGCATGTCGACGCCGAGCGTGTCGCCGACCATGCCGCGCGGGTCGCGCATGCCGCGCTCCGCGTCGAGCGAGAAGGCGACCGGCAGCGAATGCACGACTTCGCGCTCCGCCTTCAGCGCCAGCTTGGAGCCGGCGGCCAGAACGCGCCTGATGTCGGCGGCGTCGACCTCATGCCCGCCCAGATTGATAGTCGCCGAGAACGACCGGCTCTTCAGCCGGCCGGCAGTGAGGTTGACGATCAGCGAATCGACTGTCAGCCCGGCCATCCGCTCGGCGGCGTCCACCGCCAGCCTGATGGCGTGCTCGGCGCGGTCGAGGTCGACGACCACGCCCGACTTCACGCCCTGCGATTTCTGGTGGCCGATGCCAATCACGCGCGCCTGGTGAGTGCGGCCCTTGAGAAGCTGGCCTTCCTCGCGAGGCTTGAGCTTGGCCACCACGCAGCACACCTTGCTCGACCCGACGTCGAGCACGGTAACGATGCCGGAGCGGCGCGCCTGGGCGTCCTTGTGGCCGGAGAGCCAGCTCATATCTTCTTCTCCGGCTTGATCTTGAGGCCCTTGAAGCGCTCGCTGAGCGCCGCATTGCGGCGCACCGCGGCTTCCGGCGTCAACTGCACCACAAGGCGATCCGGCAGCCGCATGTCGACGGAAGCGATGTCGCGCGACAGAAGCCCGCTCTCGCGGTCCATCCGCAGAATGTCGGCGATGGCCTCGTCCTCGCCGACTTCGGGAAGTTTTATGGTGATGCCGTTTTCCAGCCGCAGGTCCCAGCGCCGCTCCGACACCCGGATGTAACCCTTCACCCGCGCAGCGAGTTCGGGAAACTGGCGGATCTTGCCGACGAAATCCGACGCGTGGTCGTTCGCGCCATAGCCGATGACCAGCGGCAGCATTGCGTGGCGTCCGCCCGAATAGGGCGCAATGACATTGCCCGCCTCGCCTACGATGGCAAGCTGGCTGCCGTGCTGCCACAGCGCGAAGGGCTTGCGCTCCTCAATGCGCACTTCGAGCATGTCGGGATAGACCTTGCGCACCGAGGCGACCTCGACCCAGGGCAACCCCGCGATGCGCGCACGCGCCTCGTCGGCATTGAAGCCGATCAGCGAGGTCCAGCCGTCGAGCTCCAGTCTTTCCAGTATGTCGATCTCGGATGTTTCGTAATGGCCGGCGACGCGCACCTCGTCAACGGCGAAGCCGGTGCGCGCGGTGACGCCCTGCACGAAGGCCGGCATATGGCCGCCGAGATAGGCGCCATAGAGGCTGCTCGCCCCAAGGAAAACGGCGGTCATGATGGTCGCGCAGAAGGGCGGCGGCGTGAAGTCGCCGCTGCCTAGGCGGGCAGCAACGCGAGCCGGCCGGCGCAGCCAGCGCGGCAGCACGAAATGCGGCGCCGAAAGCCAAGCGCCAAGGACGCCCGGCGTGGCCGCGTCCGTCCTTTGGGCTTGTCCCGACTTCAACGCGAACACGAAGCGTCCTCCACCATCCAACTCAACAGCTCGCCGAAGGAATGTCCCGCTTCCGCGGCGATCTCGGGCACAAGCGACGTCGGCGTCATGCCCGGCTGGGTGTTGACCTCGAGCCAGATGAGCTCGCCATTTTCGGAATGACGGTCGTCGTAGCGGAAGTCCGACCGGGTGACGCCCCGGCAGCCGATTGCTTGATGTGCCTTGAGCGCCAGTGTCTGTATTTTTTGGTAAATATTTAGTGAAATTTTAGCGGGGCAGACGTGTTTTGAGCCGCCGGGAACGTATTTTGAATCATAGTCGTAGAAGGAATGGCCGGTCGGGATGATCTCGGTCACCCCGAGCGCCACGTCTCCCATCACCGCGCAGGTCAGCTCCCGTCCGTGCACGTAGCGCTCGACCATCACCGTATCGCCGTATTTCCACTCCGCCGAGCCGATCACCTGCGGCGGATGCGACTGGTCCTCCTTGACGATGACGACGCCGAAGCTCGACCCCTCATTGACCGGCTTGACCACATAAGGCGGCTTCATCGGGTGCTTGTTCCCGATGGAGAACCGGCTCATCACCCTGGATTCGGCGACCGGAATGCCGGCGAGCTTGGCGATTTTCTTGGACTGCTCCTTGTTCATCGCCAACGCCGAGGCGAGCACGCCCGAATGGGTGTAGGGAATGGCGAGATATTCAAGGATGCCCTGGATCGTGCCGTCCTCGCCGAACGGCCCATGCAGCGCGTTGAACGCCACATCCGGCTTCAGCTCCGAAAGGACCCGGCCGACGTCGCGCGTGACGTCGATGCGCGTCACGCGATAGCCTTCGGCCTCCAGCGCATCCGCGCACGAATTTCCGGAAGAGAGCGACACGGGCCGCTCGGAGGAGAACCCTCCTAGCAATACGGCAACGTGTTTCTTCGACATGCTTCCGCAATCCCCATGCGAACCGGCTACGCACCGTTTCCTAAAGTTGAATCCGAGTCTTCCGGCAGGTTGCCCCCCAGACGGAAAACGCGTCATCGACTCAAATCAGGAAACGCTTTTGTCCAAAGAATCAGAGACTGGATTCCGTGGCAAGCCCCGAGGATTCAATCGGATTCACTTTATGTAAAAAGAACGCGGTTGTGGATGGGATGCAGCACGAAAACTGCCCGAGCGCTAAACCGGGCTGTCTCCGATGACAAATCTGGCTACGTACCGGATTGGAGCTGACCGTCAGTTATGGCATTTCTTTGGTGCGACTCTTCGGGTTTACCCGACACATGCAGTATGTGACTGAGGATGATCACGGTCATACCTTCACGTTCTTCTGGCATCCTCTGAAGGTGCCGCTAGATGGAGACTGGCATCCGGCTTTCCACAAAGCCTACGAGTTCTTTTCTCCACGTCTCTCGCAGGGATGACCATCCTGTACCGAACATCCGTTGGGCAATTGTGAGACGCCCGTCTTCCCTTTCTGAACGTCCGCTGTCGCCTTCCGGCCCCCGAAAGCTGCCGGACCGCTCGGTGTGAAAGCTGACCTGAGCAAGCGCTTTCACCTCGCGCTTGCCAGGGGTGAAGCTGCGCGAGATATAGGTCAGTTCCGGCCCGTCGCCTTCCTTTGATGAGCCATTTATCCAGCGCAATCGGAATTCTTCAGCCGTTCCATGAGCCATCGACCTGCCATTCCGGGAGGTTTCGCAGCGGGATAGATGATCGACATGGGCATGGTGTACTCGTCTGCCTGCGCATCTTCGAGCTGCAGCTGCACCAACTCTCCGGAGGCAAGGTCTGCCTCGATAGAACCCCGGGGCATGCTGCCCCAACCCAATCCGGCACGTAAGAAGCTCAGCTTCGCGCCAAGATCGGCAAGCCGCCACGTTCTGTTTGAAAATACGCCAAACTCTCGCCCACTGGAAAGGGTAGTCCGGTCCGTCAACACCAGCTGGATATGCTCCTCCAGGACAGAGCGCGGTATAGGTCCTGTGATCGTGCACAGGGGATGGTGAGGTGCTGCCACCATGATGGTGCGAACGCTTAGAACTTTTTCTTTGACGAGGTCTGGAGATGTCGTTGGCAGCGAGCCGACGATGCCAAAATCGCAGACGCCGTCGATGACCGGCTTAAGGACAGCACCCAAAGCCTCCACGTAAAGCCGCAGTGGCGTTTCGGGAAAGACTGCCCGAAACTCACGCACGGCGGTCGTAAGGACTTCAATCGGGAACATGACGTCGATCACAGCAGAAACTTCAGGCTCAAGACCACCGGCCAGGCGGCGGGCCTTCGCTTTGAACAAATCCATGGATCGGGCCGCGTCGCGCGCTTCCAAAAGTAGGGCGCGCCCCTGCTCGGTTAGCGTGGGCTTGCGGGTGGATCGATCAAACAGCAAGACGCCAAGCTGCAATTCAAGGTTTCCCAGCGTTTGGCTGACCACCGACTGTGCGCGCTTCAGTTTCCGTCCAGCGGCCGAAAAGCTGCCCTCGTCGGCGGCGGCGATGAAGGTGCGAAGCTGATCAAGAGTGACGCCATCCAACATATCCGTTCTCCCGATAGTTTCCATCGGTTTATATAGGCTAGTTGGATGGTTAGGAAGAACTTAGATCGCCTGCATTGAAAAACGCAGGGGTCTCTCATGTCCAACAATTTACCTGGAAAAGCTGCCAATATCGTCAGCTGGATCCTCCAGATCGTGCTCGCTCTTGTATTTTTCGCCGCCGGCGGCGCCAAGCTCGCCGGTGTGCCCATGATGGTTGAAACGTTTGATCACGTCGGCGTCGGCCAGTGGTTCCGCTACGTCACCGCTGCCGTTGAAATCGTCGGGGCCATTGCGCTGCTCGCCCCCGGTTATGCGGTTCTAGGTGCCGCGCTTCTGTCGGCTACCATGGTTGGTGCGATTATTGCGCATCTGACCGTTATTCCTACCAGCTTCGCCCCGGCGCTTGTTCTACTCGTGCTGCTTCTCGTCATCCTGTGGCTGCGTCGCTACCAGGCAACCGCTTTGCGCACCCGCTTTGCAGGTGCTGCATAGGGCGAAGCCTGAAAAACATCTCGCACAAACATTCCCCACCACTGGCGGGGAGTCCTTCAGAAATCAGAGGTTCAAAATGACGGATTCCAAACTCAAAGTCGGCATCGTCGCTGGCAGCACCCGGCCTGGGCGTAAGGCGGAGGCCGTGGCCCGGTGGGTACTGGACATCGCTAACACGCGTGGCGATGCCGACTATGAATTGGTGGACATCGCCTCCTTCGACTTGCCGCTTCTCGATGAGCCGACGCCCCCCTCCATGGGCGAGTACCAGCACGACCACACCAAGGCCTGGGCTCAGAAGATCGCTTCGCTCGACGCGTTCATTTTCGTGACCCCCGAGTACAACCACGGCACATCCGCCGCGCTCAAGAACGCATTGGACTTCATCTATGCCGAGTGGAACAACAAGTCGGCGGGCTTTGTGGGTTATGGATCCATTGGAGGCGCCCGCGCGATCGAACATCTGCGCGGCCACATGGGTGAGTTGCAAGTCGCTGACGTCCGGGCTCAGGTCAATCTCACTTTGGCCGAGGATTTCGAGCATTGGACCGTCCTGAAGCCGCGGCCGCAGCATGCCGGAGCGGTCAACACGCTGCTCAACCAGGTTGTAGGCTGGGGCAAGGCTCTCAA
>NZ_JAAKZF010000082.1 GCF_011045125.1 Allomesorhizobium camelthorni
CATGAGCGAAACGGCGGTCGGGGTCTCACTCTATCGCGGTCTGGCGGCGATCGCCCGGCGGTCCGTCGGTTCTCCGCTTTTGTCGCGATCGCCATCGCTGGGCTCGCTGGTCTTGGTGGTCTCGCGGCTCAAGGTTTGTGTCTGGCACACGAGAGTTTGTCCAGAAGTGAATTGCAACGGGTGAAGGTAGACAGAATTACTGAGATACAGCGTCACCCATCTGAAATGAAGGCGCCTCCTACTGTGTGGAACCAACTCCAATGCTGATCCGTCGCCAATCTTCCATCCGTCCCTCTGAAATCACATCGCGCGAGGTTTACCTGAACCGGCGCAGCTTGATGATGGGAGCGGGAGCCGCCGGTATAACTGCGGCACTGCCCAACGGACCCGCTTCGGCGGCCCAACTGCGGTTCACCAAGAGCCCGTTTTCGACCAGCGAAGAGCCGACGCCGTTGGAGGACGTCACCAGCTATAACAATTACTACGAGTTCGGTGTCGACAAGGGCGATCCCGCTGCCAATGCCCACACGCTGACGACGAAGCCGTGGACGGTGGCGGTCGATGGCCTGGTGTCTCGCCCGACGACATTCCATGTCGAGGATCTGCTGAAGACTGTGACGCTCGAAGAACGGATCTATCAGCTGCGCTGCGTCGAAGGATGGTCGATGGTCATCCCGTGGGTTGGGTTCCCGCTGTCGGACGTGCTCCATCGTGTGGAACCGCTCGGCAGCGCCAAATACGTTGCCTTCGAAACCTTGCTGAGGCCGGAGGAAATGCCCGGCCAGACGGGGCTTTTCCAGGCGTTGGAATGGCCCTATGTCGAAGGCCTAAGGCTCGACGAGGCGCTTCACCCGCTCACCATCCTTGCCGTCGGGCTCTATGGGGACATGCTTCCCAACCAGAACGGTGCGCCGATCCGGCTGATTGTGCCGTGGAAGTACGGCTTCAAGAGCATCAAGTCGATCGTGCGGATCAGCCTCGTCGAAAAGCAGCCGGAGACGTCGTGGAACCGGCAGAATCCGCGCGAGTATGGCTTCTACTCGAATGTGAACCCCGAAGTGGATCATCCGCGGTGGAGCCAGGCGACCGAACGGCCGATAGGCGAAGGGGGCCTGTTCGCGAAGCGAAAGCCGACGTTGCTGTTCAACGGCTATGCCGAGGAGGTGGCGCACCTCTATGCCGGCATGGACCTGCGTGCCAATTTTTGAGATGTCATCGGCGAGGCCCATAAGGAACACGTCCAAACCGCGCTCCGGAGCGATGCCGCGCTACATCAATCGGGCGATCTACCTTGTCGGAATGATGCCCGCTACGTGGACCTTCTACCTCGGCGTCATCGACCAATTGGGCGCTGACCCGATGAAGACGCTTGAGCGGAGTTTAGGTCTCTGGGCGCTTCGGTTTCTGATCATCACTCTCACGATCACCCCTTTGCGCGATCTCTCGGGCGTCAATCTGCTGCGCTACCGCCGTGCCTTGGGCCTGCTCGCCTTCTTCTATGCGCTGATGCATTTGAGCACCTATCTGGTGCTTGACCAGGGCCTCGATCTCGACGCCATCTGGGCCGACATTCTGAAACGGCCCTATATCACGATCGGCATGCTAAGTTTCGCCACCCTGGTGCCGCTTGCGATCACCTCGAACAACGCAATGATCCGGCGCCTTGGCGGGGCCGCCTGGGCGAGACTTCATCGCTGGGTTTATCTGGCTGCCGGAGCAGCTGCTGTCCACTACTTGCTGGTGGTCAAATCCTGGACGATGGAGCCCGTCATCTATACCATGATAGTCGCAGTGCTTCTCGCTTATCGTGTTGCCAGACGTCTGCGCGGGCGCAGACGCGTCACGCTCGCTTCCGCCTGAATGCAGTAGCGGATTTCGCTTGAAAGCTGATGGGGCTCCGTGCCGGCCGGCGTCGGGCCTTCTACCGCTTCACAAGGGCGTTGCGAGTTAGTGCAACAGTGCCTGCTTGCGAGGCCTTCTACAATTCCCGAGCCTCGCCGGGCAGAGTCACTCCATCTTCTGACTGTGCCTCGCTTTGAAAGCGGCAGCGCACACGGTGTAGTCCGGGCTTTGAACTCGAAAGCGAGGCGCTTGCAGTCAAGCAAAGTTGAACGGAACCTCGTCCGGCGATCGACTACGATCGAGATCGGCTCACCGGGCAAAGGCTTGTGACGGAGTTTTGTTCGATGCTTCGACTGTTGCCCGGCATAATCGCTTCAGCCCTGGCCGCCTTTGCCGGGATTTATGGGCTGCTGTGGTTGGCGTGCTACATTTCGGATCATGACAGTCTCGTGATGCTGCACATGTATTCCTCGTCCATCATACTCTCAGTGGCGTTCGGGATCATCGTGCCTCTCAATATCGGCAAGCTGCATGCAATTGCCGGCTGGATGAGAAGGAAAGCGCCATTCAGTTGAGGTTTGGGCGGGTATCCTCGATCAGGAGCTCCGTGCTCTGTCCTGCCAGATCGTCCAGGATCGGGCAATCCGGACGTTCATCGCCCTTGCAATGCGCGATGAGGTGCTGAAGGGTCCGCCGCATGGCCTGAAGGTCTGCAAGCTTTCGATCAAGCACGGTCACGTGGGCCAGGGCAAGCGCTTTGACTTCCGCGCTCGTCCGGTTTCGGTCCTGCCACAAAGCAAGGAGTTGGCGGATGCTTTGCACCGGGACCCCGGGCCGGCGTGCGCGCTGGATGAAGCGCAGAGTGTGCACTTCCTTCTCGTTATAGTCGCGGTATCCAGCCATCGTCCGGCCGGCGGGAATGAGGCCGGTGTCTTCATAGTAACGGATGGTCTTGGCCGAAAGGCCCGAAGCCTGCGCGGCTTATCCGATGTTCATGATAGCCTCCTTACGGCGTCGCCGGGGCGGCCGGACGCCATGGATTAATGCCGTGTCGACGCCCGCAGTAAGGGACGGGCGGGAGGTCTTGAGCCGGAGCGCATTGCTGACGACGAAGACGCTCGAGAAGGCCATTGCAGCTGCGGCCAGCATGGGCGACATCAGAATGCCGAAGGCCGGATAGAGCACACCGGCCGCCACCGGGATCAAGGCGGTGTTGTAAGCAAATGCCCAGAACAGGTTCTGCTTGATGTTGCGCAGCGTGCTGCGACTCAAACCGATCGCATTCGGAACGCCCGTCAATTCACCCGACATTAAAACGACATCGGCGCTCTCGATCGCTACGTCTGTGCCCGTGCCGATGGCGATCCCGACATCGGCTTCGGCCAGGGCAGGGGCGTCGTTGATGCCGTCGCCGACGAAAGCCACCTTGCGGCCACTTTCCCGCAGGCGGTGCAGCGCCGCCACCTTGCCGTCGGGCAGCACCTCGGCCACGACCTCGTCGATGCCAAGCTTGCGGGCGATCGCTTCTGCCGTGCGGCGGTTGTCGCCAGTGATCATCGCGATTTTCAGGCCAAGCCCATGCAGCGCTTCGATCGCCTGCGGCGTGGTGTCCTTGATCGGGTCAGCGATTGCTATGATTGCAGCGAGCCGGCCGTCGATCGCGGCATAGAGCGGCGATTTGCCCTCGTCGCCCAGCCTTGCGGCAGCGTTCGCGAAAGGCGCGATGTCGAGGCTGAGCCGGGCCATAAGCCGGTCGGCGCCGACCTCGACTGTGTGTCCGCCAACGCTCGCCTTCACGCCGAAGCCGGGCATCGCTTCGAAATCCTCGGACGCCTCGATTAGCAGGCCTGCCTGCTTTGCCGCCTCCACGATGGCCTCGCCGATCGGATGCTCGGAGCGGGTCTCCACGGCGGCGACCAGCGCCAACACAGAGTCGCGCTCCCAGCCTTCCGCAGTGATGAGGTCGGTCAGCTCAGGTCGGCCTTTGGTCAGCGTGCCGGTCTTGTCGAGAGCGACGATCCCGGCGCTGCGCAGCGTCTGCAAGGCTTCGCCATTGCGGAACAGGATACCCATTTCCGCGCCGCGGCCGATGCCGACCATGATCGAGGTCGGAGTGGCAAGCCCCATGGCACACGGGCAGGCGATGATCAGCACCGTGACCGCGGCGACGAGACCGAAGGTCAGCGCCGGGTCTGGACCGAAGCCCAGCCAGACAAGGAAGGTGACGAGAGCAATACCGATCACGGCCGGGACAAACCAGGCCGTCACCTTGTCGACCAATGCCTGGATGGGCAATTTCGTTGCCTGCGCCCGCTCCACCATCTGGATGATCTGGGCAAGGACGGTGTCCGCGCCGATCTTGGTGGCGCGGAAGGAGAACGATCCGGTCTTGTTGATCGTGGCGCCGACGACAGCGTCGCCGGCGCCCTTGGCAACCGGCATCGGCTCGCCGGTGATCATGGATTCATCGACAAAGGAGGAGCCTTCCGCGACCTCGCCGTCGACGGCGATCTTTTCGCCGGGGCGCAGCAGAACCAGATCGCCGACCTTGACCTCGTCGAGGGGCACTTCGACAGTCTCGCCATCACGTAAAATGCGGGCCGTCTTGGCCTGGAGGCCCACGAGGCGCTTGATCGCCTCGCTGGTGCGGCCCTTGGCGCGCGCTTCCAGATAGCGACCGAGCAGGATGAGAGTAGCGATTACAGCCGCGGCTTCGAAATAGACATTCTGCGTCCCCTGCGGCAGGAGGCCCGGGAGAAAGGTCGCCACGACGGAATAAAGCCAAGCAGCGCCGGTTCCGAGAGCAACCAGCGAATTCATGTCGGGCGCGCGGCGAACGAGCGCCGGAATGCCCTTTTGGAAAAACCGCAGGCCTGGCCCGAACAGGATGATTGTGGTGAGCAGGAACTGGATATACCAGCTTGTCTGCATGTCGATGCGGTCTACGATATAGGTTTGGATGCCGGAAAAAAGAAAGGCGCCCATCTCCAGCGTGACCACCGGCACCGTCAAAACTGCGGCAAGCGCGACAGCGCGGAACAGGCTCTTTGTCTCCCGTTCGCGTGCTTCAGCCCCTCTGTCGACCGGTTCACCTACGGCGACGCCACGGGCTGCATAGCCGGCCTTTTCGACCGCGGCCTCGAGATCGGCAAGTTTGGTCGCACCGGAAACGACGCTGACAGACGCCCGCGCGGTGGCGAGGTTCACGGCTGCATTGGTCACACCGGGCACCGCCTTCAGCGCCGTCTCGATCCGATTGACACAGGACGCGCAGCTCATGCCTTCGATCGAGAGATCGACGGTCTCGGTCGCAACGTCATAGCCGGCATTCTTGACAGCGCCGACGACCGCCTCCGCGTCAGGCACACTGTTAAAAACAATGTTGGCGCACTCGGTTGCGAGATTGACGACGGCGGATTGAACGCCTGGAACGGCGGCAATGGCCTTCTCGACCCTGCTGACGCAGGAGGCGCAGTTCATTCCTTCGATGGAAAAGCCAAGCTGAAGGAGTTCGGCTTGAGCCGACGGGGCCCTGTCTTTTGATGCGATCACGGAAGCCATGTTCGTCGCTCCTGTTCGGTTGATCGCCAGAGAAGATAAAGGTTCCAGCGCTGGTAAGGTCAAGGGCTCATCGAAGACGATCCTGCCAGGGCCTTGAAGTGGCCCGATAGCCGTGTGACCATTGGTATCTCGAAGTGGTGATTGGCACATGGACGCCAATCCCCTATATTGAAACGGCAATGAAAACGTTCCGCTGCCTCTTAGCTGCCTTGCTGCTCCTCGCCTTTGGGGGCGGGACGGCTATGGCTGCGGCACAGGCGGGCGTCATTGTTGCGCCCACTATCGAAACCTCCGCGGACCAGTCTATGCCGCGTGGCTGCGACCACTGTGGCGGCGACGAGAAGGCGATGACGACGGCCGCATGTTCCGCTTTTGGAACCTGTGTCCACGGCGTTGTTTCTCCCGCCAACGGTTTCACGGCGCGGAGCGAGTCTGTGCGCTATTCCTATAGCGCCGAGCACATCAGCGGCCTTCAAGGGTCGCCCGAACCGTTCCCTCCCAGATCTGACATCCTCGCCTAGGACGGGTTTCACCGCTCCACACTGGTGATTTTCTCGTCCGTGTCCGGGTGAGCACGCTTTTGGGTGCCCAGCCTTCCTGGAACAATCCGTCGCAGGTTCTTGCCTGTGCGAGGAAACAAATCAGCGAGGATGGAATGTTTTCCAATTCCCAAACGGCTCGCATCCATGCGAGCAATCCACCGTCCCTTTCGGGAGAGGCGATCGAGACGAGCGATACGCCATCCCTCCGGCGTCGCCGTGTGCTCGTGATGCTGCCGGCAGGTATTTTTGCCGGGCTGGCGGTCGTGCTCGGATGGGGATTGAGCCGTAACGCTCAGATCATTCCCTCGGCCCTGATCGGTAAGGAGGTGCCCGAATTCAGCCTGCCGGCAGTTCAAGGGCGCACCCTTGGCTTGTCCAGCGCTGACCTCAAGGGTGAGGTCTCGCTCGTCAATGTCTTTGCGTCCTGGTGCGTGGCCTGCCGGGAAGAGCACCCGGTGTTCATGGAGCTTCGGCGAGCCAACGCCGTTCCCATCCACGGCATCAATTACAAGGACCGCCCGCAGGATGCCGCCAAATGGCTCAACACCATGGGCGATCCCTACACGCGGACCGGAGCGGACCTCAACGGCCGAGTTTCGATCGACTGGGGCGTTTACGGCGTTCCCGAGACTTTCGTGGTCGATGCCGAGGGCCGGATCGCCTTCAAGCATGTCGGCGCCGTCACGCCGGAGGTCTACCGGGACCGAATCGCGCCACTCATCGAGAGGCTGAGAAAATGAGGACGGGAGTGTTGCCTGCCGTCATTATCGCTGCGGCCGGCGCAGCAGGTCTAGCTGCAGCGGGCGCCTACCAATACTTCGTGGCGACGCAGCTAAACGAGGCCGTGGTTTCGAATCCGCCGGCGCCGACTTCCCCAGAGGCCGAAAAGAGCGGCCGCGCCTTCGTCATGCACGAAACGCCGCAAGCCGTGCCGGAACTGTCCTTCGTCGACGGTGAGGGACTCGAAATGTCCCTGGCGGACTTTCGCGGCAAAACCATCCTGCTCAACATCTGGGCCACTTGGTGCGTCCCGTGCCGCGAGGAAATGCCGGCACTTGACCGCCTTCAGGCCAAGCTCGGCGGTTCCGAGTTTGAGGTGGTTCCACTTTCGATCGACCGCAAGGGGCTGCCTGCGGTTGAAGCATTTTACCAGGAACTCGGCCTCAAGGCTCTCGGCATCTATGTCGATGCATCCAGCAAGGCGGTCGGCAAGCTCGGGGCGGTCGGCATTCCCACGACTTTGCTCATCAATCCCGACGGTCTGGAAGCCGGGCGCTTGGTCGGGCCAGCCGAATGGGACGGCCCGGAGATAATCGAGATTCTCGAGCAGCAACTCAAGAAGACAGCCGGCGAAGCCGACTGAAGACTTTCACAAAACAGGAAACCGAACATGAAAAAACCGATCTACCATCTGCTCCTTCCGGTGCTTGCGGTCACTACGGTCGTTGCTGGAACCGCAATGGCCGAACAAGCGGCAACACCCGTCAAGCCGGCTTTCCAGGCAAGCCAGGACATGGAAAAGCTGGCGCCAAGCCGCTTTGGCGGGCACGTTCACGCGCTTGCTGTTAATCCGCAAACGAAGGAGCTCTTCCTTGGTGCTCGGCCGATCTATCGCAGCGCGGACAACGGGAAATCCTGGACCGCGATCGACGGCATTCCAAAGAGCGAAGAACGGGCAAATATCACCTCGATCGCGATCGATCCCACCGCTCCGGAAATGATGTATGCGACCGGCCATGGCATCGGCGTGGTCAAGAGCGCCGATGGCGGCAAGACCTGGAATACAGCAAGTTCCGGGCTCGGCGGCTTGTCCACCGAGGGCTTCATCATCGACGGCAGGGATCGGAGCACGCTTTACGTCTGGGTGCTTGGTAATGGCCTCTACCGCAGCAAGGATGCCGCCGGATCGTGGCAGCGCGTTGATGATGGGCCCAAAAAGCAGGAGGTGCGCACACTGGCCTCCGTTGGCGCGCCGACGGGAATGGGAGGCATATGGCTTTACGCCGGCCTTGATACGGGCGTGATGAAGAGCCCGGACTGCTTCTGTGGCTGGGACCGGCTCCCCAATGAAGGGCTTCCCGAGGGCCGGGTCTACGGCCTGGCCGTCGATCCGTCGAACCCGGAGATTCTTTACGCTGGGCTCCGCCAGGGGGTCTTCAAGACAACAGATGGCGGCCAAGGCTGGAGCCGCGTCACCGATCTTGTCGAGGATGCCGTGGTGACTGTGGATGCCGTCGATCCAAACCGAGTCTATGCCATCGATGCCGATGGAGTCCTCGCCATCAGCCAGGACGCCGGCGAGCACTGGACGAAGACGGAGGGCGACGATGCAGAAGGCTAACGTATCGCGAAGCACTTTTACGGCCGCAAAAGGCTCTCTCATGTCGCTGCTGGTGGGCGCTGTGTTGGTGGGCGGCGTGGCAACTGCGGCTTACAGGGCAATGGCCCCTCAACCGCCTCAAGCGACCTCCAGCCAGATCATGCCTGTTAACGCGACGCCGGGCGCCACACTCGGCATCGACCGCGAGGAAGCCGAGCTTGGCGTCATGGCGATAAACGAGGTGCGCAGTGCAGCCTTCCGGCTGAAAAACACCGGCACGCAGCCTGTCGAGATCAGTCAGGTCCGCACCTCGTGCATGTGTGCTTTTGCGGAGATCGCCCTTCCCGACAGCACGAGCCCGGAATTCAGCATGGCAATGCACAATGACGCTGCCGCCAATGCCTGGAGAGGCGTGCTCGCTCCCGGTGAAGAAGCTGTCGTAACTGTCACCTACAAACCCTCGCTAATGCCGGTGGAAGGATCCGTCGCGCGCAACGTCAAGTTCGCGACCACCGATCCACAAAACCCGATCGTCGAGCTCGGCGTGCACGCAACCGTTACGGGAGGCGCTGCTGGTTAATGACAAGCCGGAAATCGCAATCACCCAACAATCAGACAAGAGAGGATCACCAATGAGCAATTCCGTATCAGAGACATCGCTGAGCGCGGATATCTTTCGATATATCCGCCACCAGCTGCGCGGCCGGCGTGGCCTCATCGTTGCGGCAGTCGCTTTGGGTATCCCGGCGCTTTGGATCGGCTGGCCATGGCTCGTGGTTGCCGGCGTGGCGCCGCTTCTGATCGCTCTGGCGCCTTGCGCCATCATGTGCGCACTCGGCCTTTGCGCGATGAAGGCCGGCGCCAAAGCGAACCGCGGTGAAGCAGGTTCCAACATCAGCCGCAGCGAAACGACCTGCTGCTCGCAATCACCGGCAACTGACGAAACGATGGCTGCTTTACCCAGGAAGGAAGAGCGGGATGCGCCCGCAGTGGCGGTCAGCATCGTGATCCCCTCCGAAGCCGACCTGAACTCGGCAGAATCCGAGAGCGAACACCGCCGGGCCGAGGACGTTGGACTGTCGGGTGAGACGATCAACCAAGGAAAGGAGAAAATCTAATGAACAAGATGTCGAAAACCGTTGCCCTTGCGCTTGCTGTGGCAGGACTCGCCACCGTACCGCTCGCCTTTGCGCAAGACAATTCGGAACCGAAGCAGCCGGCCGCGCCCCAAGACATGCAAGAGATGATGCAGGGCGGCGGGATGGGGATGATGGGTATGATGTCCCAGATGAACGAGATGATGGACACCTGCAATAAGATGATGCAGGCCATGATGCCGGACATGGAGAAGCCGGCTGAAGAAGGCAAGCAGCCCAACAAGGGATAGGCCGAACAACGGGCGGGCGGTTCATCTTTACCCGTCCGCCCGTTTGGCGACCGAGGAGAATTCGATGAAATTTCCGACACGTCTGTTTGCCGCAGCCAGCGTGGCTATAGTCGCGACCGTTTTAGTTCCGGCGACGGCCCCAGCCCACTCACTCAAAGACGTGCAGCAGGACCTCTTCGACAAGGAGCAATACTTCCAGGTCAAGAACGAACCTGCCGCAGATTTTACGCTTCAGGATGCGGACGGTGAGCCGTTCCGCCTGAAGGATCTGCGCGGCAAGGTCGTCGTCCTGCATTTCATTTATGCGGGCTGCCCAGATGTCTGCCCGCTACATGCCGACCGGATCGGCGAAATCCAGGAGATGGTCAACATCACTCCGATGAAGGACCGGGTCCAGTTCATTACCGTCACCACGGATCCAAAGCGCGATACGCCGGAGGTTCTCCGGGATTACGCAGAACCTCATGGCCTCGACCCGACGACGAACTGGGTCTTTCTAACGAGTGGACCGGACAGGCCCGGGGATACCACCCGCAAGCTCGCGGAAAAGTTCGGCCACAAATTCATCGTTACGGATGACGAGCTGCAGATCCACAGTGTTGTCACCCATGTCATTGATCAGAATGGCCAGTGGGTGGCCAACTTTCACGGTCTCGGATTCGAGCCGACGAACCTCGTCGTCTTCATCAACGGACTGACAAACGCGAACGTGCCGCACAAGGAGCCCGAGCCTCCCTCGCTGTGGTCGCGAATTCGATCGATGTTCTAGCCACCTCTCAAAACGGAAAAAATGCATGATCTCTAATCTGAAAAGAACAAAGCGAATTTGGACCGCATGGCTGCCTGGCCTCACCGTGCTGGCGATCATACCCGTGCTGGCCGCGGCTTTCGCCATTTCAAGCGCTCGCGCAGCGGACAAGGGTTCGATCGTTGCATTGGCTTACGACGCCGGCGGCGGGGCACTCCTGAAGAGCGACGGAGAGGCTGTTTACCGGAGCGGCAATAACGGAGACACTTGGCAGGCCATCCCGCTGCCGCCGTCGGCGAACGGGAGCATAGCGGCCGTCGCGACGCCGGCTAAGCGGAGTGGTGTCGTCTATGTCGCGGGGCCAGGTCTCGGCGTTCTGCGCACCGAGGATGATGGTGCCAGTTGGGTCGCACTCAATACAGGGTTGCCGAGCACGAAGGTCACCGCATTCACAGCCCACGCTGCCCTGCCGGAGGCCATTTATGCCTTCGTACCGGAGAGCGGGATCTATCGAAGCCAGGACGCGGGGAAAAGCTGGAAATTGATGGACCGCGGCCCGGAAAACACCCGTCAACTCCTCCATACCGACATGAAGGGTAGCATGGAGACGGGATGGCTCTACGCCGCGACATTGCAAGGCGCGCGCGTTTCCATGGACTGTTTCTGTCTGTGGCGCGATGCCGGCGAACTCAACGGCAAGGTCGATAGCCTGGCTTATGACCCGCTCCAACCGGAGCGCCTATACGCCGCTTCCGACCAAGGGCTCTTTCGGAGCACGAATGGCGGCCAGGACTGGGAGCAGACGGCGTCACCGGAAGCAGCCGTGACGACGCTGACCGCGACGCCCTCCGGAGCCCTCTATGCCGCGTCCACCGACGGTGCGCTCTTCCGTAGCCTCGATCGTGCCGAAACCTGGGAGCCCATTGGTGACTAGGAGGCTTTTCGTGTTGGTGGTCACGACAGTTATAGGGACAACAGCCGTCGCAGCGGACGATCCGCTGCCGCACGTGCTGGATTCCAAACAGATCGGCGCTGGACGGGCCTTCTATGGCCAATACTGCGCCTCCTGTCATGGAGCAAATGGCAAAGGCGCACCCAATTGGCGCGAGCCCAATAGGCAAGGCGAACTTCCTTCACCTCCCCATAACCAGGAAGGACATACATGGCGCCACTCGGACGCCGACCTCTACGAGATTATCAGCAAGGGATGGCGGGACCCATTCAACAAGACCGACCGGATCACGATGCCCCCGTTTGGCGAAACCCTTGCGCCGGAAGAGATCAGGGCGGTGATCGCTTACCTGAAATCGCTGTGGACCGATGAGCAGCGGCGCTACCAGCGGGAAGAAAGCGAGAAGGAGCCTTTTCCCGCTGAGGCAAAGCCGTCTCCAGAATGAACCCATGCAGAAGGAAATCATCATGCGTTATTGCGCTTACCTCTTCGTCGTCACAGCCGGTTTAGCGGCGTCCATGGCCAACGCGGCGTCGCCGATCGAAGCGACCCTTTACAAAAATCCGCAATGCGGTTGTTGCGACGAATATGCCAGACAACTCGAAGCCAACGGCTTCAAGGTCACGATGGAGAACACAACCGACCTGTCGCAAATCAAGAAGCTGGCCGGCGTGCCGGAGAATTTGGCCGGCTGCCACACAATGCGGGTCGAAAACTATGTGGTCGAAGGGCTCGTGCCTCTCGACACTCTCAATCGTCTTCTCACTGAGAAGCCGGACATCTGGGGCATTGCCCTGCCCGGCATGCCGACAGGGGTGCCTGGCATGCCAGGACCCAAGCCGGAACCGTTGAACATATACGTGATTTCAGACGGAACCCCCGAAGTGTACGCAACAGAATGAGCCTTCTGCCTATGAGATAAGTCCAGCCACACGAGATGGGACGTGAACTTGGATAAAAATAAGCCCAAACGCCTGTTGGCTCCGCT
Source organism: Allomesorhizobium camelthorni (assembly GCF_011045125.1). Lineage (GTDB taxonomy): Bacteria > Pseudomonadota > Alphaproteobacteria > Rhizobiales > Rhizobiaceae > Allomesorhizobium > Allomesorhizobium camelthorni. Next base: position 12,341 of record NZ_JAAKZF010000082.1, read on the forward strand.
GTTTCGCCCCGACCGGCTGGACGCGACGGGCAAACGAAAGAGAAGGACCGCCGCCGCACTGGCTGGACTCGCCCTTGCCATGGTGGGGTTGAGCTTTGCCGCGGTTCCTCTTTACCGCCTGTTCTGCCAGGTAACGGGATATGGCGGAACGACCCAAGTCGCTGAGGCAGCGCCAACTCCGTCCGAGCGAAGGGTGGCCGTTCGCTTCGACGCCAATGTCGCGGCCGGCATGCCATGGGCGTTCGAAGCGCCGAAGCCGGTCGAGTTGGCCTTGGGTGAAAGCGGGCTCGTTGCATACAAGGCCCGCAATCCGACATCGCGCCCTATACTCGGAACGGCGACCTACAATGTCGTACCGGCCAAGGCAGGCGTCTATTTCAACAAGGTCCAATGCTTCTGCTTCACCGAGCAGTTGCTGATGCCGGGCGAAGAGAAGGAGTTTCCCGTCACCTTCTTTGTCGATCCGGCGATCGAAGGCGATCCGGACCTGAAGGGCGTCACGACGATCACGCTGTCCTACACCTTTTTCGACAAGGGAACCGATGCGCTCAAGCAGTACATGGCCTCCAACGGGATCAAGGCCGCTAATCTCAAGGATGACAGCGATGCGCAGCCCTGACGCCAGCCTCACCCAGCACTTACCCCCGCACCCGGACCTCTGGCTGCCCACGTTGCGGCGCTATCTGCTGTTCGCGGCAGGCGCTAATCTCGTCTGGGAGACGCTGCACCTGCCTCTCTACACAATCTGGAAGGAAGGCACGATCAGCGAACTGGCCTTTGCTGCTGTCCACTGCACCGGTGGCGATATCCTGATTGCCCTCTCATCATTGGTGCTGGCGCTCGTCCTCGTCGGTGATGGAAGGTGGCCGGTCAAACGGTATGTGGCCGTTGCGACGCTCACCATCGTCTTTGGGCTTGGCTACACGATCTTCAGCGAATGGTTGAATATCGTGGTGCGGCAAAGCTGGGCCTATTCGGAGCTGATGCCGGTGATTCCGGTGATCGATGCCGGACTGTCACCGGTCGCACAGTGGATTGTCCTTCCGGTCGCAGGCTTCTGGTTTGCGCGTCGACCGTTGCGCAACGGCAGCAAGTCACCGGCCGTTGATCCACAAATTGTTCCTCTCCGGAGCCAGAGCCATGTCTAAACCGAGTGCAGGCCTCGCCGCGATCATTCTGTCCGCCTTTGCCGTGCTCCTCTCTGGATTGGCGCTGCTTTTCGCCACCGGGCTGTTCGATGCGCCCGTCTCGCGCCAACTCCAAATCCAGACGCGTGAGTATCTGCTCCAGAACCCGGAAGTTTTCGTCGAAGCCCTCCAGAAATTCGAACAAAACCAGCAAGCGGCGGAAGCGAATGAATTGGAGACCATTCTCGCTGAACACAGCGACGAGATCTTCAACGATCCGACCGCGCCGGTTGGCGGCAATTCGGAAGGCGACGTCACCCTGGTTGAGTTCTTCGACTACAATTGCCCGTATTGCCGCAAGGCGGCGCCCCAAATCCAGCAAGCCGTGTCGGATGATCCCGGCCTCAAGCTGGTGTTCAAGGAATGGCCGATCCTCGGCCCCGGTTCCGAATTTGCCGCAAGGGCGGCACTCGCTTCGCAGCGGCAGGGAAAATACGAAGCCTTTCATCACGGGATGATGGCCTTTGCAGGCGCGATCAACGAGCGCTCCACAATGACAATTGCCGAACAGGTCGGTCTCGACCTGGAGCAGCTCAAACGCGACCTGGAAGACCTGGCCTTTGTGGCCGCCATTGAGCGCAATCGCGCGCTTGCCAACGATCTGCGGATCACCGGCACGCCGACCTTCGTCGTCGGCGATGAAATCATTGGCGGCCTGGTCGACCAGGCGCCGCTCCAGCGATCAATCGCCGATGCGCGCGAAAAGCCTGAGGGTTGATACGGTGTTCGAGATCTCCAACATAGGCATCCTGACAGCGCTTGCGGCGGGTGCGATCTCGTTCCTCTCACCATGCGTGCTGCCGCTCGTGCCGGGCTATATCTCCTACGTTGCCGGCAATGCTGCGGTTGCCGGTGGACCGTCGCAGGTGATCAGCAGCCGGTTTTCCGCGTTGCTTCTCAGCACCTGGTTCGTTCTCGGTTTTTCCACCGTCTTCGTAGCGCTGGGAGCGAGCGCGACGGCGATCAGTCGCCTCCTTCTGTCCTACCGCTACGAAACGAACATTCTCGGCGGGGCCATCATCATCGTCTTCGGACTATTCATGACTGGCCTGGTGTGGTTGCCGTGGCTTCAACGCGAGTTCCGATTTCACGGCAATCTGCCTGGCGGCCGGCCGCTTGGCGCTTATATTCTAGGCCTAGCGTTTGGCTTCGGTTGGACTCCCTGTATCGGGCCGATTCTCGGGGCGATCCTTACCGTTAGCGCGCTTTCATCGACGGCTTCGAACGGGATTGCGCTGCTCAGCATCTATTCGGTCGGCCTCGGCGTTCCCTTCCTCTTGTCGGCGCTGTTTGCCGAAAGCCTCGCCAAACGGTTGAAAGGCATGAAACGCACCGGACGCCTGCTCCAGATCACCGCCGGCGTGATCATGATCGTCATGGGCGTGGCGATGATGACCGGCACCATGACGACTTTCTCCTTCTGGCTGCTCGAGCAGTTCCCCATACTCACGAAAATCGGCTGAGAAGGCGTTCGGACGCCTCGGGCGCGTTTTGCGGATGCTCGCGGGGGCGATCATGATCGCCATGGGCGGCGCAATGATGACAGGCTATCTCTCTGCCCTCGCATTCTGGCTCTTGGAGACGTTTCCGGTGTTGTCTTCGATCGGGTGAAACTGACTTTTAGAAGGCTAGACTAGCCTGCGGTGATCTGCATCAAGACCAGCCACACCAAGGCATTCCTTAGCGCGCGGGTGAACAAGGCCAACCGCAATGATGCCCGCGGCATTGCGCAGATGATACGGGTCAACCTGTTTCGCCCGGTGCAGGTGAAGACCCTGACGAGCCAGAAGCTCCGGATCCCTATAACGACCGGCTATGGAGTTCATGGCGAGAGGTGATTTTCCTTTTCAGGCATCGATGTTCACTGTGCCGGCTATCGTCGCGCCGCGACTTCACCGATCAGTTTGAACGAAGTCACGATGTCTGATCGCAGACCAGGAGGTCCATATGCAAATCGCAAAGGAACGCGAAGCCTTAGCTCCTATCTTGGAAAGCAATAGGCGCTTGCAGCGAGAAAGCAAAAGCGGGCGGCCTCCGGGCAGCTTAGCGCGGTGGTCCCATCTATGGATATTGCTTACACTCCATTCGAAATTGGAGACGGCGGCACCTTCTACTACGTAAGATCTAACGTCTGAATGTGCGGGCGGGGAGGATGAGAATGAACGACGGCAGGGAAGTTGTGGTTGTCACCGGAAGCAGCGGCTTCATTGGGTCCGCTGTTGTCGAAAAGCTTGCCAGGCGCTTCACCCTTGTCGGCTTCGATCGTGAAATCTCGCCGCATCCACCAGCTGCCGCCGAATGCGTCTGTATCGACCTTACTTCCGACGAGAGCGTCGAGCAGGCGTTTCAGCGTGTGCGGACAGCCTATGGCAGCCGCATCGCTTCGGTTATTCACCTCGCCGCCTATTTTGACCTGACCGGCGAGCCCAACCCGAAGTACGAGCAGGTGACCGTCCGCGGTACAGAGCGGCTGCTGCGAAAGCTCCAGGAATTCGAAGTTGAGCAGTTCGTCTTCGCCAGCACCATGCTTGTCCACGCGCCCGGCGGCCACGGCAAGCGCATCAACGAAGACTGGCCGCTCGACCCGAAGCTTCCATACCGTGAATCAAAGATCCGTACTGAGGCACTGATCCGCAAACAGCGTGGCGCCATTCCAGCGGTCATGGTGCGACCCGCCGGCGTATACGACGATAGGTGTCACTCGGCCTTTTTGTCCCGCCAGATCGCTCGCATCTACGAGCGGCAGCTGATCAGCCACGTCTATCCCGGCGATCTCGGTGCTGGACAGCCATATCTGCATCTCGACGACCTTACAGACGCCCTGCTGCGCATCGTGGAACGGCGCAAGAAACTCCCGCCGGAACAGCCAATCCTTCTTGGCGAGACCGAAACGCTTGGCTTTGGAGCCCTGCAACAAAAGCTCGGCCGGTTGATTCACGATGAGGATTGGGAAACCCGGCAAATCCCAAAAACTCTGGCCCGGACGGGTGCATGGATCGAGGGGGAAATCCTGGACGAGGACCCCTTCATCAAGCCGTGGATGGTCGACAGCTCCGACGACCACTATGAGTTGGACATTTCCCGCGCGCGAAAACTTCTGGGCTGGAAACCGAAGCACACGCTGAGCAGTACGCTTCCCAAGATGATCGAAACCCTGAAAGCCGATCCGGTCGGTTGGTACAAGGCCAACAAACTGAATTCGGCCAATGTGGCGGCGGAGCAGGTCGAGAACCGGCAGGAAGCCGGAATGACGGACGATCCGGTCCGGCACCACGAAATGATGCACGAGCATGCGGAAGCAATGCGGCGGATGCATTTCGACATGCTCTGGGTCCACTGCCTCAATATCCTGCTTGGGCTTTGGCTCGCGACAAGCCCGTTCGTGCTCGGCACGTTCGGCGAGGACATGTTCAGCGATGCCGTCATGCGCGTGACGGAGGAGCGGGGCCTTTGGGATCCCGCGCTGCGGAATTCGCTCACTGCCTGGAGCGACCTATTCAGCGGGCTCCTGATCATGGGATTTGGAGCGTTGTCCCTATCGCCCCGGTTCAATTGGGCGCAGTGGGCCAATACGGCCGTCGGCGTCTGGCTTCTTTTTGCGCCGCTTCTTTTCTGGACGCCGAGCGCCGCCGTTTACGCCAACGACACCATGGTGGGCGCGCTGGTCATCGCTTTCGCGATTCTGGTGCCGATGATGCCGGGCATGAGCCATGAGGGCATGATGGACACGTCCGACATGCCGCCCGGCTGGAGCTATTGCCCATCGACTTATCTGCAGCGGCTGCCAATCATCGCACTCGGCGCGATCGGCTTCGTGATTGCCCGAATTCTTGCCGCTTACCAACTGGGCCACATCGACGGTGTATGGGAGCCGTTCTTCGCCGGCTATGGCGGCCGCAACGGCACCGAGTTCATCATCACCTCGGATGTGTCAAAGGCCTGGCCGATTGCCGATGGCGGCCTGGGCGCCACCACATATATGTTCGAGGTGCTGATGGGCGTCATGGGCGGCCGTGCCCGCTGGCGCACCATGCCCTGGATGGTGCTTTTGTTCGGCATCGTCGTGGTGCCGCTCGGCGTGGTCTCGATCTACTTCATCATCATTCAGCCGATCGAGATCGGCACCTATTGCACGCTATGCCTGCTGGCCGCGCTCGCCATGCTGATCATGATTCCCTATGCCCTCGATGAACTCGTGGCCATGGGCCAATTCCTGGTGGCGAACACCCGCCGCGGGCGGCCGTTCTGGCGCTCCTTCTTCATGGGCGACGCACTCCCTGGGAGTGGAACTGACAGGCGGCGTGGCTTCGATGCCCCACTGGGAGAGTTGGCAACTTCCGCAGCCCGCGGTGTGACTATTCCCTGGACGCTTGTGGCAAGCACAATCCTCGGGGTCTGGCTCATGTTCAGCCGTCTAATCTTCGCTTCGGAACCTCCAATGGCGGACAGCGATCATCTGGTCGGGGCGCTGATAGTCACGGTGGCTGTGATCTCCATGGCGGAAGTCGCCAGGCCGCTTCGTTTTATCAATGTGGCTTTCGGCCTGTGGCTGATCGGGGCACCGTGGTTTCTCGCCGGGGCCGGCGCCCTCGCGACGACGGGCAGCCTAGTCGTCGGCGTTCTGCTGATAGGGCTCAGCCTCCCGCGCGGGATTCGCAGCAAGGAGCATTATGGCGGCTGGGATCGCTGGATCGTTTGACCGGCGGCGCGCGGTCGCGACAAACCTCTATCGTCGCGGTCGGAAGTTGTTATGGCAATGTCCTTTGCTCTCCATATCCATGTGGCGGATGTTCGTGCGGTTTCATCCCGACGTGACTAAAAACCACCTGGCCGCCATGCACGCGGGCCTAGTCCGGCCTCATTCCGGCGGTTATCGTTTGGATGCCATCTTTTCATAGACACTACTTCTCCATCGACAGTATGTTAGCGGCGGGCGCCTGCACCGCCCGGAGGGCGCAGCGTGACGGCGAAGACAGAGAGGGCGGTACTCGCCGGAGGGTGTTTCTGGGGTCTGCAGGAGCTGCTGCGTCGGGCGAGGGGTGTGTTGTCCACTCGCGTCGGCTACATCGGTGGCGAAGTGCCGAACCCGAGCTACGGCGACCACCATGGCCATGCCGAGGCGGTCGAGGTGGTCTACAACCCCAAGCTATTGACCTACCGCGCCCTGCTCGAGCTGTTCTTCCAGATCCACGATCCGACGACATACGAACAACAGGGCAGCGATTTCGGCTCAGGCTACCGGTCCGCCGTGTTCTATACCGACGATAGCCAGAAAGAAGTCGCGCTCGCGACGATCGCCGAGATCGAGGCGTCAAGCCGTTGGCCGGGCCCAATCGTTACGGAAATCAACCCGGAGGAGCGGTTCTGGGAGGCCGAGCCAGAGCACCAGGACTACTTGCAGCGGCACCCCGGAGGCTATAGCTGCCACTTTCCGCGTCCCCAATGGCGGCTGCCACGGGGCGGATGACGGCTTGCCTATAGACCTCCCTGCATCGCCCCGTCTGTGTGAGAAGTGGCGGCGCGGAAGGCGATCAGAGAGGCGGCGGGGCGACATGTTCTCGACCGGGCACGGCACGCCCCCGCTTCTTGTGCTGGCTTCCTGATGCAGTCCCGTCCTTGGACGATCAACCAGCAGGGGACCGCTGCGCGCAGCGTGCGCCCTGAAGGCCGCAAGGGAGGTTTCGCCGCGGCAAGGGGTGGGAAACGAAACAGGAAAGGCGGCCTCGAGAACGGCCGAAGCTGTCACATGGAAGAACGGAAGTGGAAGAGCTGCGCGACCGCGTCGCCTGCGGGGCGGTTCTGGAAAGCGATGGCAGGGAAATCGACAAGAAGGAGAGTACCCGCCCCCGGTCGGAAGCCAAGACCGATGTCTTTACGCTCGCAGAACACCTTGGCGCCAGGGGCTTCCCCGCGGCGGCAGACCACGTCGCCTCGCTGGTCGGCTTCGTGACCACCGCGCACATTTGGCAGAAGCGGGCGAGGGCGCCATCCGCGACGTCCGCCGCCGCCGACCGGTGGACCTCTTGGGAGCGGCGGCGAGCCTTCACCCATACCACCCTCCCGGTCACCATATGCAGCGCTGAGGGCCAGCTAGTAGTGCCACGCCTCGCCGCTCCCTAGCGCTAAGCCCTTGTGTTCCTTGTGCATCTCGCCCTAAGGACCGCGAGAGGCACGCCCAATGGCTTAGCCCCGGCGAGGCCGACGACGACCACCGCCAGCAGCCTCTCTTGACCGAATAATATCACCGGTGAAATGACGACACCCGAGTTTGCAAGAGCAAGCGATGGTAGGACCGGATAGCTCGATCTTGCGCCGGCGTGACGCAGCCGGTCCCCGCCGACTCGAGCCTGTCACCCGTCGCGTCGAGGGCACGAAGCGCGGGCTCCGATGGCCCGTGTCGCTCACCGTCGTGTGGAGCCTCCGAGGCGATGATTGTGTTCGCTTCGGTGATAAGCGCAGACAAATTGGCAGGCGGGCGAGTGGGAATGAACAAGGCCAGAACAACGCCGGCAAGCGTCGCGTGGAGCGTCCGGGCGTAAACGCACGCTCACAGGGCTACGCCCAAAATGACATCATACAGCGTCAGCACGTAGACCCTCGCCCGGCTCACGAGCACCTGGGTTTCTTGCGATGGCAGGCGGCGATGGGCCGGCAATCGCAATTACTGTGTCAGCTTTGTTAGGCCCCCCATTCCGAAGGCGCGGACAATATAGGAAGGCACCTTCCTGCGAGCGGCCCTCCACCAGGCCGGAGCTATTCTGGCCGCAACGTAGGTTCGCGAAATGCCTCAGCATCCCCAGTTATCGACTATATGCAAGCTCTTGCCGAGACAGGGGTTGCGGGTGCCCATCTTAGAGGGCTTCGCGTGAACAACGCCGGGCTGGTCCGTTCGCACGAACAGCTTCCGGACAGCCTCGCTCGCGGATTCCAGCGGACTGACCGGATTGCTTTCCGTATGCCGGTTCGTATCGCGTGAGACTACGGGAACCGTACCGAAGTCCTGGTTTTGCGTATCACTCGCGTGTCCTACTCCCACGAGAGATACAGCGGTAAGAATGCTCAAAATAGGGCGGCGCATGTTGTGATCTTTCCCTGTTGCCTGCTTTTTTGCAGAATGTTTCGGTTTGATGATGCCTTGTGGTGTGGCGCCGAAGGGCGCCATCACCTCAAATCAGTGGGCGCAGCGATCTGAACGCCTCGCGAAAGCCGCGGGAAGATCATTCTAACAATCGTGCCGAGGCCCACCTCTGACTCGACCCGGATCACACCGCCATTCCGTTCTACGAACTCACGAACCTGTGCAAGCCCGAGGCCTGTGCCCTGGCCGGCGGCTTTCGTCGTGAAATACGCCTCGAACACATGCGACAACACCTGCTCCGGCATCCCGGTCCCGTTGTCCGCTACCGTGACTGAGACGACGCCTTCCGGGGCCCCTTCGAAGGGGTCGACGTTGATCGCTGACATCGCGATCACGCCGCCTTCCGGGGTTGCCGCGTCAGCATTCCGGCATAGGTTCAACAACGCGAAATAGAGTTCTTCGGGATCGGCGCTGAACTCCCAGAGGTCCGTGTCGATCTCAACGTCCAATACCGTATCCTCACCCAGCGCCTGGGCGAGCGTCTCGGCGGCTGCAGCCAGAAGACTGCCGTTTGAAACTCCGCCGGCCGCCCGGAGCGACAGACGCGCGTCCAATAGGCGTCGGCTCAGCATTGTGCCCCGCGCAATCGCATGATGCAGCCGGCCAAGGATCGCGTCCCTGGCCTCAGCGTCGCCGTGGCGACCGAGGAGCCGAAGGCCGCCATCGATAACCGCCAGGAGATTGTTGATGTCGTGGACAACCACGTTGGTGATCTCGTCTACGGAATCGATCCGCTGCGCTTCCGCCCCGGTGATCAGTGCCGTGCATCCGCCGAAAGGGTAGCTCCGGCACATTACCCCGGGTATCTTGCCGTCGCGTCCGACGACTGGGATTTCGACAGATCGCATCGCGGACGAAGGGTCATCGTCTTTGCCACCATGCGCGGACCGCACGGAAACGCGACCCGACCCCACAGCAACGCCATTGCGCTCAGCCAACACGACGATGTCTTCTGGGCGAATGCTGATTACCGGACTGCTCTCCGAGTGGGGCAGAGAAACCCCAAGTATTTCAGCAACTAGCATGTCGACCTCCTGTCTGCGATTTGACATCGTGACCACCGTGCCAACTTTCGCATGAAGTCGCCAGCGACGCATTGCAGACTGGATTCGGCACGGGCGAAAGGGAAATCACCTCTCGCCATGAAGTCGATAGCCGGTCTCTATCGCCCGACACTCACGCGAGCCCCGGACCTCTCGCGAATTCCGAAGTGAGGAAGCCGATGAAAAGGCGCGCGGCCGGCTTTGAAGGCTTTGCCGGCCGGGAAAACCGCGTGCAGCTCAATATCGCCCATGTCCCAGTCTTGAAGAATGCGCACGAGAGACCTGTCCGCGATCTCCTTCTTTCCGGCGCCCACCGTCATCGACACCAAGCGGATGCCTGCAACTGCCGCCGCGAGCCCCACCTCGTTGCACGTGACGGCCGCCGACCTCCACCGACGCAGGTCGGCGCCGACCTCGAAGCCTTTCACGGCGAGGACTGCTGGACCCGCCGACGCCGCTCGCTACGTGATCGGTCGGGGCGGGGTATCGCCTATTCGGAGGTGAATCCCGACTACACGCGGCGGCGCGATGCCTCACACATTTGTCCGGTTCTCGACTCACGGAGTGCTGGCCTGGCCGCCAGACGGCCTGTGTCCGCCGCCTCGCTTTCCGCAACAGGACTTTCCTTTGGGGGTCGCGCTCGCCATGGTCGGTTATGGCGCAAGCGCTCGGGTGATGATCTTCTTCCTGCCACTCTAATTGAAGGACGCCTATGGCTATCAGCCGGTATCGGCATGCCTCGCTATGATTCCCTTTGCCTTACCGATGGTCCTCGCGCCACGACTAACGAACCGCCTGGAGTCGCGCTACTCCGGTTCGACGTTGCTCGCCTCTGGCCTCGCGGGTATGCTGGACGCAGCGCCTGCTTCCGCGTGCGATGCTTTCCGCAAGGCCGCCCTTGCCGTCTATGGCGCTGGGTTCCCTCTTGCCGAGCTCGCGGCCGCATCCGCGTTCGTCCGTGAGGATACAGGGAATACGGGCGGCTCTCCTATCCTCTCCTCTCCCACATGGAGCAATAGACGATCGTTATTGCGGCTCGCCGCGCGGCGTGATGCCGTCGCGGCCTGCGCTACTTGCCTTGATTTACGAATGGCAGTGATGACG
>NZ_JAAKZF010000083.1 GCF_011045125.1 Allomesorhizobium camelthorni
CGGTTCTCGAAATCCACCATTTTGGTCGCTTCGCGCCCTCTTCGATTCCGACTCGGCCTGACCTGAATTTCAACGCACCCTGCGCCGTTCGCTCCGTGGCATTGCCGAAGCGGGTTGTGGGCGCGCAAACCGGCGCGTTGCGATTGAAAGCGCCCCAAAATCGTTGCCCAAACGCCGATTCTGCCCCGCGTAACGCTCCGGTAAGCCGCTTTTGCTAGCGTTTCGCTTGACAAGCAAAAGCCGGGCCAGTTGATAGGCCCTGACTATTAGCCGACGCTCCTTTGCAGCGCCGGCGCGGGTGGGTTGGGGGCGTAAAGTTCATCGGCATGGCTCTTTCGGCCAAATTGCAGCTAAGACAATCGCAGTCGCTGGTGATGACGCCGCAGCTGATGCAGTCGATCAAGCTGCTGCAGATGACCTATGCCGAACTGGAGCGTTTCGTCGACGAGGAGATCGAGCGCAATCCGCTGATCGAGCGCGCCGAGACGCGCGACGATGCCGCCTCCGATCCATTGCAAAAAACCGAAGCGACGGAAGGGGCTGGCGACGACTGGTTTGCAGCCGAGCAGCCGGCGTGGAGCGCCGAGGCGATGGCCGAGAAGCTCGACTCCTCGCTCGAAAACATCTTTCCCGACGATCCCGGCGCGACCCAGCGCCTCGGCCCCGATCTCACCGCGCAGTGGAAATCGGCAGGCATGGGCGCAGGCGGGTCGTCGGATACTTTCGAGATGGAGGACATAGCCGCGGCGGCTGTCACGCTGCGCGACCATGTCGGGGAGCAGATCGCCTTCGCCTTCACCGATCCCGCCCGCCGCCTGATCGCGCGCGAACTGGCCGAAGGGCTCGACGATGCCGGCTATTTCCGCGGCGACAAGGCCGAGATTGCAGGTCGTCTCGGCGCCGGTGAGACCATGGTCGGCGAGGTGCTCTCGGTCTGCCAGTCCTTCGATCCCGCCGGTATTTTTGCGCGCGACCTCGCGGAATGCCTGGCCCTGCAGCTTGAGCGCCGGGACCGGCTCGATCCGGCGATGCGGGCGCTGATCGGCAATCTCGAACTCCTGGCGCGGCGTGACTTCCAGTCATTGAAGAAGATCTGCGGCGTTGACGAGGAGGATTTGCTCGACATGATGGCGGAGATCCGCGCGCTCGACCCGAGGCCCGGCACGGCTTTTATCGGCGGCGGCGTCGCCGACACCATCGTCGCCGATGTCGAGGTTCGCGCGGCCAGCGACGGCTCCTGGACAGTGGAGCTCAATGCGGAAACGCTGCCGCGCGTGCTTGTCGACCAGATCTATTTCGCGCAGGTGTCCGGCGGCGCAAGGAACCAGACAGAGAAGGATTTCCTTTCGGAGTGCCTGCAGAACGCCAATTGGCTGACGCGCAGCCTCGACCAGCGCGCCAAGACCATATTGAAGGTGGCCTCCGAGATCGTGCGCCAGCAGGACGCGTTCCTGCTCCACGGCGTGCGGCATCTGCGTCCGCTCAATTTGCGCACAGTGGCCGATGCAATCGGCATGCACGAATCGACAGTCAGCCGCGTTACCGCCAACAAATACATGCTGACCCCGCGCGGCGTGTTCGAATTGCGCTACTTCTTCACCGCGGCGATCGCCTCGGCCGGCGGAGGCGAGGCGCATTCGTCGGAAGCGGTGCGCGACCGCATCAGGCAGATGATCGACCAGGAGCAGCCGGTCGACGTGCTTTCCGATGACGCCATTGTGGATATCCTGAAGAAGGACGGCGTCGACATCGCCCGGCGCACGGTCGCCAAGTATCGGGAAGGAATGAACATTCCCTCGTCGGTCCAGCGCCGGCGCGAAAAGCGCGCCATGGCGGACGCCGGCAGGTAGGCGCAACCCGGTTTTTCGGGATTTGTCGTTCATTGACAAGCTGCAGTGAAGTGACTAGAAGCCCGCCCGCATGGGACGGGCTGACGCCCGCGCATAGATGACCCCGTCGGGAGACGGCCTGTGATTAACCAGAAAGTTCGGACCTAATATCGGCGCTTGAACCGCCGGGAAGCTTGTGCGCTTCGGCCACGAGTATAAACTCAAAAAGTGATGTCTGAGCAAAGGAAGGTCGGTTTTCATATGACCCTGCGCATTTCGGGAAAGCACATGGATATCGGCGATGCGTTCCGTACGCGCATCGTGGCCCGCATCGGCGAAACGATCGAGAAATATTTCGATGGCGGATTTTCCGGACACGTAACGGTTGTCAAGTCCGGGTCGCGCTACACAGCCGACTGCATGATTCATCTGGACAGCGGAGCGGCCTTGCAGGCCACCGGCGACGCCCAGGACCCGACGGCGGCCTTCGAAGTCGCCGCCGATCGCTTCGAGAAGCGCCTCAGGCGCTACAAGCGAAGGCTGAAATCGCATGGCCCCGGGGGCAATGGCGGGATCACCGATATAGCCTACACGATCATGGCGCCGATCGCCGATGACGACGAGGACCTGCCGGCGGATTACGCGCCGGCCATCGTCGCCGAATCGACCATGGCGCTGAAAACCATGTCGGTGGCTTCCGCGGTCATCGAACTCGACACCAAGGACAGTCCGGTATTCGTCTTCCGCCACGCCGGCAGCGACCACGTCAACATCGTATATCGCCGGCCCGATGGGAACATCGGCTGGATCGACCCCTCGACGACAAAAGTCGCGCAGGGATAAACGCGTCTCCCGGACGACCACGGGTGAGGGGACCTGAGGCGGACGGGACGAGCAAAGGATTTTGGAATGGATCTCAGCGATCTGATCGAAGTGCCAGCCATACTGCCGGCCCTTAAAGCGAATTCGAAGAAGCAGCTATTGCAACTCCTGGCCGAAAGGGCGGCCGCGATAACCGGACTGCCGGAACGCGAGGTGTTCGACACCATATTGCAGCGCGAGCGGCTGGGCTCCACCGGGGTCGGCAATGGCATCGCCATCCCGCATGGCAAGCTGGCCGGCGTCAAGCGGATCACCGGCGTGTTCGGGCGCCTCGATGCGCCCGTCGATTTCGAGGCGCTGGACGACCAGCCCGTCGACCTGGTTTTCCTGCTTCTGGCGCCCGAAGGCGCGGGCGCGGATCATCTGAAGGCGCTGTCGCGCATCGCGCGGGTTCTGCGCGATGCTGAGATCGTGGCGAAGATTCGCGGAACGAGAGACGCCGCGGCGATCCACGCGCTTCTGTCGGACACGCAGGCCTCGCACGCGGCCTGACTTCTTCATTTTTGAAATAAGTTTGTTGGCGGGCGGCTCCAAGCCGCCCGTTGTCGTTGGGGTACTGCCCGCCTAGTGGATCGCGACCGGGATCAGGTCGTTTTCCAGGGCGCCGGCCAGCGCGCGGTCGCGCTCGTCGGACAAAAGGATCGGCTGTCCGTTGGCGGCGAAGAGCGCCCAGAGCGTCGTGTTCGGCGCGATCTCCGGCAGGCCGGGGAACTTGCCCTTTAACTCGTCGCTGCCGATTTCACGCAGATACGCCACCGAGCCCTCGCCGAGATGCGCGAGATCGGCCTTCGAAACAGTCATTTGCCGTGTGCCTTGATATGCCATGTTAGCCTCCTGCTCGCGGGGCGTCCTTAGTGACCAACCCGCCATAGAGCTGTTTGGTTCCGGCGAGAATTGTTTCAGTCTTTCACCGAAATGTTTATTTTCCGTACGAGCCTTTCGGGCTCGGGCCGGTCGAGATCGATCGCCAGAAGTCCGTTCTTCAGTTCCGCCGCGATCACCCTCATGCCGTCTGCAAGCACGAAGCAGCGTTGGAACTGCCGCGCCGCTATCCCGCGGTGCAGGAACTCCCGCTCGGTCTCGTCGTTCTGCCGGCCACGCACGACGAGCTGGTTCTCCTCGGTCGTGACCTCCAGATCCTCATCGCAGAAGCCGGCGACCGCCAGCGTTATGCGCAGTCTTTCGCCTGACCCTTCGGCGTTCCGGATGCGCTCGATATTGTAGGGGGGATAGCTGTCGCCTGTTTTCGCCAGGCGTTCGAGCGTCTTTTCCATTGCGTCGAACCCGAGCAGAAGCGGGCTCGAAAAAGGCGTCATGCGACTCATTTCCGTGTCCTCTAAGAGCGACCTGAAAGGAAAAACCCGAATGGCATTTTTCCTGACGATGCTGATATGGTCCGCGCCGCAAACAAGTTCAAGCCTGCACGGCAGCATCAAAAGGAAACGAAATGCCCGCACCCCGCAAGATCATCATCGACACGGATCCAGGCCAGGACGACGCCGTCGCGATCCTGCTGGCGCTGGCGAGCCCGGAGCTCGAAATCCTCGGGATCACGGCGGTTGCGGGCAATGTTCCGCTGAAGCTGACCGAGAAGAACGCCCGCAAGATCTGCGAACTGGCCGGAAAGCCGGAGACGAAGGTTTTCGCCGGCGCGGTGCGGCCGCTGGTGCGGGAACTCGAAACCGCCGAGCATGTGCATGGCCAGAGCGGCCTCAACGGGCCCCAGCTTCCGGACCCGACCATGAAGCTGCAGGAGCAGCATGCGGTCGATTTCATCGTCGAGACGCTGATGCGGGAAGAAAGCGGCGCGGTGACGCTTTGCCCGCTCGGGCCGCTGACCAACATCGCCCTGGCGCTCATCCGCGAGCCGCAGATCGCGCCGCGCATTCGCGAGATCGTGCTGATGGGCGGCGGCTTCTTCGAGGGTGGCAACGTCACGCCGACCGCCGAGTTCAACATCTATGTCGACCCGCACGCCGCCGACATCGTGCTGAAATCCGGCATCCCGATCGTGATGATGCCGCTCGACGTCACCCACAAGGCGCTGACCACGGCAAAGCGCGTCGCCGCCTTCCGCGAGCTCGGTACCAGGGTGGGCGTTGCGACCGCCGAGATGCTGGAATTCTTCGAGCGCTTCGACGAGGAGAAATACGGCACCGATGGCGGCCCGCTGCATGACCCGTGCGTCATCGCCTATCTCCTGAAGCCCGAATTCTTCAAGGGCCGCCGCTGCAACGTGACCGTCGAGACCAGTTCGGAACTGACGATAGGCATGACGGTCGCCGACTGGTGGGGCGTGACCAAGCGCGAAAAGAACGTCACCTACATGCGCGACATCGACCATGAAGGCTTTTTTGCACTGCTGGTGGAGAGGCTGGGAAGGCTGTAGCGCCGTTCTCCCGGTCGGGGTAGGTGTCGGGAACCCATGCCGGAACGTGTAACGTATAAGGTATCAAATACGCGGCCCGAGCTACATCGCCAGAGGAACTGCGATGACCTTGAAAGTGGAATACGACGAGGCCGCCAACGCGGCCTATATCCGATTTTCGACGGAGGCCGTTCTCGAAAGCGAGGAGGTCGCCGAGGGCATTGTGCTGGACTACGACACGGATGGACGCATCGTCGGCATGGAAGTGCTTGATGCCCGCCGGCACCTGCCTCCGGCCGTGCTGGTCAAGGCAGCGTGATCTCGATGGCAACCTGATGCAGGCCCTCGTTCGGAACGCAGAGCCTGCATTGTTCAATTTGCAAATCGATAGAAGATCGAACCATTTTCGCGAGTTAGACGCTCAAGCTGAACGCGGGAGCCAATGAGGTGCGGACGCGCCGCTTGATCTCCGGCCATAACCAACGCTTGGCTGTCTAACCTAAGTCCGTAGTTGTAGCCTCCAACCAGCCCGTATCGCGGCTCGATTCTGTAGACGCTTTCCACAGTGGCTACGACCGGCTCAATGGAACTGATGGGACTTGTTCGATCGATTAGGCCCAGAGCCAAAACAACCAGCAAGGCGCCGAACAACACCAGCGCGATGATTTTCTGATTATTAGCGCGCATCCATTGAGTAAACGATGTTTGTGCGACACCCAATTTTGTCATGTGGGATCAACGCCT
Source organism: Allomesorhizobium camelthorni (assembly GCF_011045125.1). Taxonomy (GTDB): domain Bacteria; phylum Pseudomonadota; class Alphaproteobacteria; order Rhizobiales; family Rhizobiaceae; genus Allomesorhizobium; species Allomesorhizobium camelthorni. The sequence continues at coordinate 5,824 of NZ_JAAKZF010000083.1, forward strand.
CCGACCGCGATCCTCAATAGGTCTCACTTCGTCCTTGAAAACGCCAGCCACAGCCCGCCGCCGATCAGGAAGCCGCCGCTGATGCGGGAGAGCGGTTTTACCCGGCGTGCCGACAGCGCCTTGCCGGCGCGGCCGGCGACGATCGCGTAGGAAGAGTCCGAGAACGCCGCGAAGACCAGCGCGGTGACGCCCATGATGACGATCTGCGGCATGTAGGCGAGGTTGTGGTCGATGAACTGCGGGATGAAGGCGCCGAAGAAGATCAGCGTCTTCGGATTGCTGACGGCGACCAGGAATCCCTGCAGGAAAAAGCCGCCGCGCGGCGCGACCGGCGCTTCGCCCGCGGCGAGCCTGCCGCTCGAACGGATCATCTGCCAGCCGATATAGATGAGGTAGGCGGCGCCGAGCAGCCGCACCCATTCGAACCAGTGCCCCATCGCCTCGATCATCGAATTGAGGCCGATGCCGACGATGGCGATCATCATTGCGATACCGGCCTGGGTTCCAGCGACATTGAGCAGGCCGGCGCGCGTGCCATGGCGCATGCTCGATGCGATGACGAGGGTCACGGTCGGTCCCGGCACCAGGATGATGACGATGCAGGCGAGCGTATAGGCGACATAGAGTTCGAGCGACATTTTCGGCCCCTGAGGTTTGCTCGCGTCAGGGCTGCATTTTGCGGGGCGCTCGTCAAGAGTGGTCAGCCGCCTACCAGCGCCGCGTCGACCTCCTCCGCCAGCGGTATGGCAGGCTGCGCGCCGGGTTTCAGGCAGGCCAGCGAGCCGGCTGCTGCTGCGCGGCGCAAGGCATCTTTCAGGCCAAGGCCGGATGCGAGCCCGGCGGCGAGATAGCCGCAAAACGTGTCGCCGGCCCCGACCGTGTCGACCGGCCTGATCTTCAGCGCCGGAACTTCGAAGAAAGTCTCTGGCGTCGCAGCGAGCACGCCTTCGCCACCTAGCGTGACGAGGATCGTCCGTCCGGTGCTTTCCGCAAAGCTCTTCATCCGGGCGGGGCGGTCGCGGCCGCGCAATTGCAGCAGCTCGCCGTAGAGGTCGAATTCGGTCTCGTTGGCGACGACATAGTCGGCCTTGGCCAGGCATGAAGCGGCCTCGGTGCGGAACGGCGCGGTGTTGAGGATCGTCGTAGCCCCTGCCGTCCGGGCGGCGTCGAGGGCCGCTTCGATCGTCGCCTGCGGGATCTCGTGCTGCAAGAGCAGAATGTCGCCCTTTTTAGGATTCGCTTTCGCAAGATCGCCGGGCATGACGGCACTATTGGCGCCGGGCACCACCACGATCACGTTTTCTCCGTGGCTGTCGACAAGTATGTGCGCCGTCCCGGTGGCCGTCCCGACTTCGTCGACGCCGGAAAGCTCGACCTTGCCTTCCTTCAGGCAGGCCAGCGCCTCGGCCGCGAAGGCGTCCTTGCCGACCGCGCCGATCATGCGGACCTCTCCGCCGGCGCGCGCCGCCGCCAGCGCCTGGTTGGCGCCCTTGCCGCCCGGCGCCGTCTTGAACGTGTCGCCCGCGACCGTCTCGCCCGGATCGGGCAGGCGTTCAACGGTGGCGATAAGGTCGAGATTGATCGAGCCGATGACGATGATCAAGGAAAAGCCTCCCGGTGATTTTCCGGGAAGCTAACGATGAAGCCCGGCGATTGGAATACCCTGCCGGCTGGCAATCAGGCGCGGGCGCAGACCTGGCCGGCTTCCCAGCCGAGGATCGCCCTCTTGCGGGTGAGGCCCCAGTGATAGCCGGTCAACTGGCCGGATTTGCCCAGCGCCCGGTGGCAGGGCACCACGAAGGAGAGCGGGTTTGCCCCGATCGCCGCGCCCACCGCGCGGCTGGCCTGCGGCGCGCCGATCTCGGCGGCGATCGACGAATAGCTGCGCGCCTTGCCCATCGGGATCTTCAGCAGCGCATCCCAGACACGGAGTTGGAAATCAGTGCCGATCATGACGACGCGCAGGGGCTGGTCCGAGCGCCAACGGGCCGGGTCGAAGATGCGCGCGGCATAGGGTGCGGTCGCCGCCATGTCCTCGATATAGTTGGCGTTCGGCCAGCGGCTCGACATGTCGGCGAAGGCCGCCCGCTCGCCGCCGGCATCGTTGAAGGAAAGACCGGCCAGTCCGCGGTCGGTGACCATGATCAGGGCGATGCCGAAGGGCGAGATGTGGTAGCCGTAGCGGATCGTCAGCCCGGCGCCGCGGGTCTTGTAGTCACCGGGCGACATCGCCTCATGGGTGACGAAGAGGTCGTGCAGCCGCCCCGGGCCCGACATGCCGACCTCGAACGAGGTTTCGAGCAGCGGCATGCCGCTGTCGAGCAGCTTCCGTGCATGGTCGAGCGTCACGGCCTGCAGGAAGCCCTTGGGCGAAAGCCCGGCCCAGCGGGTGAAAAGCTTCTGCAAATTGGTCGGCGTCTCGCCGACCTCGGCGGCCAGCGTCTCGAGCGAGGGCTGGTCGCGATAGTCGAGGCTGATCTTCTCGATCACGCGGCGGACGGTCTCGTAGTCGCCGCCCTGGGGTGTGATGTCCTTCTGCAGGATCGCGGTCTGTGCGTTCATGGCAAATCTCCTTGAACGCGAATATCGCGTTTCGGAAGGCGTTTCTCCACCCGATTCATGCGAAATTTCAGCCCGCTTTCGCCTGGGCCAGCGCCCGCGAAAATGCGGCTGCGAAGCTTTCGCGGTCGTCCGGGTTAAGGAAACTGCCGATCGGCACCGCGCGGCCTTGGCCCTCCACCGCCATTTTCGTGATGCCGATCTCTTCGCGCCGGGCGACGGAAAACCGCGCCCAGAACGGGTTGAAATGGTGGGCCTCGGCCCGGCCGGAGGGAGCGGTCTTCCTGATGTCGAGGCTGGTTCGCGACAGCGACACCTCTTCGCGGGCCCGTGCGGCGCGATAGTTCAGCCGGAAGGCTATATAGACGAGGAGAACATCGAGTCCGAAGAAGCCGAAAACCGGCCACGCGCCGTGGCTGAGGAAGACGGCGCCAGTGGCAAGCCAGCCGAATATCAGCGCCCCCATCAGAACCATGAAGCCGGTGCGGCCGAGCGAGCGGTGCGGCGTCAGCAGCACCTTGAAAAACGGCTCGTCGGGAGAGGCGGCGTTTGTCTCGCTCATGCCGACAGAATATAGAGGTCGCATGAAAAAACCCAATGCCAAAAACGGGCCGGCCGCCGCTGCCAAAGCCAAGCCGCGCCCGCGCAGCTTCCGCGCGCGCTCGCGCTACACGCCGGCCGAAGTGCGCGAGATCTTCCGCCGCTTCTCGGTCCAGCGGCCGGAGCCGAAGGGCGAGTTGGAGCACATCAACCCCTTCACCCTTCTGGTCGCCGTGGTGCTGTCGGCGCAGGCTACCGATGTCGGCGTCAACAAGGCGACGCGGGCGCTGTTTGCCGTCGCCGACACGCCGCAAAAGATGCTGGAACTGGGGGAGGAGCGCGTCGGAGACTATATCCGCACCGTCGGCCTGTGGCGCAACAAGGCGAAGAATGTGATCGCGCTGTCGGAGGCGCTGATCCGCGATTTCGGCGGCGAGGTTCCCGGCGAGCGCGACCTTCTGGTGAAGCTGCCGGGCGTCGGGCGAAAGACGGCGAATGTCGTGCTCAACATGGCCTTCGGCCAGCCCACCATGGCGGTCGACACCCATATTTTCCGTATCGGCAACCGGCTGGGCCTGGCCCCCGGCAAGACGCCGGAGGAGGTCGAGGCGGGGCTGGTGGCGATCATCCCGGACGAATATATGCGCCACGCCCATCACTGGCTGATTCTGCATGGCCGCTATGTCTGCAAGGCGCGCAAGCCGGACTGCGAGGTCTGCGTTATCGCCGATCTGTGCAAAGCGCCGGAAAAGACCAACAGCGTGCCGGCGCCGCTGGTCGAGCTGAAGCCGCTCGAACCAGTCGAACTGGCGGCGCTCTAATAACCGATGCCGCGGGCCATGGTGGCGGCGAAAGTGAGGATCAGCGCGAAGCCGACGATCTGCACCTTGATATAGGAGCGCGCCGTCTCGATTTCGGCGTCGGGCACGGTGTAGGCCGGGTCGGCTGCCGCCCTGCGCCATCTGATGATGCGCGCGGTCGGCCCCATCGAAAGCAGGCCGACGGCCGCCAGCGACGCCATCTTGGCCCAGAACATCGTGTTGTAGACATAATATTCCCAGCCCTTCAGGCCGAAGAAGACGCGCAGGACCCCGATCGCGATCAGCGCCCCGGCGATCCCGCCATAGGCCGCGTCGAGCCGTCCGAGCAGCGCCAGATTGCGTCCGCCGAGCCCGGGTCGGATCAGCGTCCATTCGGTGGCGAGCACCGAAGCCAAGAGGAAGGCCAGGAAATGGTGGAATATCGCCAGGACGAGATCGGTCGCCATGCTCGCCTTCCGCTTGTTCGAATCGCCGGAGAAATAGGCCTCGGAAAATCGGCTTTGGCAACCGGCGGTTGGCCGGCTTGATCGCTGTCGCTATCCAGCCGCGCTAATTGGCTCTACGCTCGATCTGGAGGAAGGCAGTACCGGCCGCTGGCATCATCCGGCGCGCATCAGAAATAGTAGCGTGCCGGCGACCTTTACATGCGGAGAAGCCCATGCCTGTCGCCATCGATGTTCCCGTCATCGAAACGCCGCGCACCATATTGCGCGCCCATCGGCTCGACGATTTCGATGACTATGCAGCTATGTGGGCGCATCCGACCGTCACGCGTTTTGTGGCCGGCGGCAAGCCGCGCACGCGCGAGGAAAGCTGGATACGCTTCCTGCGCCATCCCGGCATGTGGGCGATGATCGGCTTCGGCTTCTGGGCGGTCGAGGAAAAGGCGACCGGCCGCTTCATCGGCGAAGCGGGGTTCCACGATCTGAAGCGCGACATTCAGCCATCGATCGAGGGCAGGCCCGAAGCCGGCTGGGGGCTGATCGCCGCCGCCCATGGCCAAGGCTTCGCCACCGAGATCGTCGGCGCGGCCACCGCCTGGGCCGACAGCCGCTTCGGCGGTGCGAACACCGTCTGCATCATCGATCCGGAGAATGCCGGCTCGATCAATGTCGCGCAGAAATGCGGCTACCGCGAAATAGCGCGGACGGCCTATCACGACAAGCCCACCATCATGTTCGAACGAGTTGCGGCCGCCGTCTGAACGTCAGTCCAGCGCCGTCGGCGCATAGACGATAACCGGTTCGGCGCGGCCTTTCACGGTGATCTCCCTGAGTTTTCGGAGCGGGATGTGCTCCGAAACCTGGTCGGCGGTTGCCTGGCCGACGACCAGCGGCACGCCAAGGTCCTTCGACGCGCCTTCCAGCCGCGAGGCCAGATTGACGGCGTCGCCGAGCGCCGAATAGTCAAACCGGCGCTCGGAGCCGACATTGCCGACCACGCAATGGCCGGTGTTGATGCCGATGCCGATGCGCAGCGCAATCGGCGTCTCGCCGCGCGCTTCAGCTTCTGCCCGCAGCTCGCCGTTCAAATCTTCGAGCGCCTGCATCATACCCAATGCCGCCTCGACCGCGTGTGTCGCGTGGTCGGGATCGTCGAGCGGCGCGTTCCAGAACGCCATCAGGCAGTCGCCGATATATTTGTCGATGGTGCCGCCATGCGCCATCACCACTTCCGAAAGCGGCGTCAGGAGCCGGTTGATCAGCGTGGTCAGCCGCTCCGGATCGCCCTTCATGCCTTCGGCGATCGTGGTGAAGCCGCGAATGTCGCAAAACAGGATGGTGAGCGCCCTGACCTCGCCTCCGAGGCGAAGCTGCGACGGGTCGCGCGCCAGCCGCTCGACCAAAGCAGGCGACAAATACTGCGAGAAGGCGCGGGTGATGCCCTTGCGCATCCTGCGCTCGGCGGCGAAGTCGCGCGCGCTCTGGGCGCCGGCCACCAGCCCCATCGCCAATACGGGCGCAAGCGGCGGCGCGAAGACGCGGCCGAAGCGCAGAAGCAGATAGCTGCCGGCAAGCAGCGCGCCCGCCGCGATGATGAAGCCGGCGAGCGTGCGCCACCCGGTCTGCCGCCAGACCAGTATTGCGCCGGCCAGCGCGCCGAGCACGATGGAAAGCATCGCCGTTGCGGTGGAGGCGCGGCGGATGAACAGCCGCCGGGCGAGATTGTCGAAGACCGTCGCCTGGATCTCGACGCCGGCCACCAGCCTGCCGGTGCGGATGGTGAAGGGCGTCGCGTGAACGTCGGCCCCACCCTCGGAAATCGTCGGCGCGTTCTGCAGGCTGAGCCCGACCATGACGATGCGGTCGCGGAAATAGTTTTCCGGCAGAAAATTGTCCGGATCGAGCGCCTGGTAGTAGGAGACGGTCTGATAGGTGCGCGAGGGGCCGAACGTCTGAATAAGGGCGTTGGCGGGAACGGCGGCGGGCCGGCCGGCAATCTCGGCAAGCTGTGCCGCGAAACCGTCGCTATAGCCTGGCACGCGCCGCAATATGCCGTCGCCGTCGGGCGCGATCGAGGCGATGCCGGTTCTTGCGCCGGTGGCCGTCAGCATCGCCAAAGGCTCCACCCGGACATGCTGGGCGGCATGGTCCGTCTCGATGAAAGTCTCGTCGCCGGCCAGCACCACATCCGGCCCGAGCGCTGCCGCCAGCGCCTCGTCGGCGGCGGGGCTGGACGGCTCGGCGAAGATGATGTCGACGCCGATCGCCTTGGCCCCGGCGCGGCGCAGCGCCTCGATCAGTTTTGCGTGCAGGTCGCGCGGCCATGGCCATTGCAGGCCGATCTCGGCGAGCGAGGGCTCGTCGATGGCGACGATGACCGGCCCGCCGCCCGGTCGCGGCGGCGGCGCGATGGTCGAGAGGTAATCGAAGACGCGCGCCTCGACCAGTTTCCAGGGTGTGAGGAAGGACAGCCCGGCGGCGACAAGCGCTGCAAGAAGCGCGATCGCCAGAACGCCGTTGCGGCGCGGCGTACCGGGTGCGGAAGCGTCGAGGCCCCTCCACAACGGGCCGCCTCGAAACATCAGAACCGGACCTTGAACGAGCCTACGAAACTGCGTCCCCAGCCGGGCATATTGGAGGCGACCTCGAATTCCTCATTGAGCAGATTATAGCCTGCGAGCTCAAGCGCGAAGCGTTTATCGAACGGCTCCCAGGTCAGGAAGGCGTCGGCGGTCCAGTATGGGTCAAGTTCCGTCCCGGTTTCGTCGCCGACGCGCTCGCCGACATAGGTCGCAGCCAACGTTACCGAAACGTTCGCGGGATTGACCCAGGTGAGGCCGAGGCGGGCTGAGGTTTCCGGCACGAAGGGGACCGGCCCGCCGAACCCGAAGCTGTCCGAGTCATGGTTCTCGGAATCGGAATAGGCGAAGGTGGCGAAGGCGCCGAAACCGCCGCCGAGGCGCATGTTGGCGGTGGCGCTCGCGCGGTCGATCCGCCCCTCATCAAGATCGATGGTGGTTATCCCCCCGGGAACGAGAATGCTGATGTCGTTGAATTCTTGATGCTGGAAGTCCGCCGAAGTAAAGAAGCGATCCGTCCACTCGGCGTCCCAGCGCGCGGCGAAAGTATCGGAATAGCCCGTAATGTCCAGCGGCAACTGGTTTGACTGCAGGCCTACTATGCCGACGGGAGCAAGCGAGCCGCTGGCGAAAGCGCCGGACTCGCGAATGTAGCCGCCGCGCAGCCATTGACCTGGCAAGGGCTCCCATGCCACGCCGAAGCGCGGTTCGGCCCGGAACTCTTCGATCTCGCCCCGTAGAAATTCTGTCCCGTCACTATCCACCGTGGTGGATTCTGCGTCGCCTGTGAGATAGCTGCCAAACAAGCCCGCTTCAGCCGTCAGCGTCGGCGAAATCTCGTACAGGACGTCGAAATAGGCGCGCGCGGCTCTCAGCGCTACGTCGTATTCTGTACTTTCGATGCTTGAACCGGTAGGAATTCCCTCAAACGTGAAGTCGATTACCGTCGATTCACTTTTATCCTGCGACAGACTACCGCCCTCGATCCCGTATCGCAGCGTGAAATCGTCAAGGCCCAGGGAATGGGATACTGCCGCGGTCGTCGATGCTTGGTCGAATTCGGCATTGATCGCTGAAGCGCCAACAACGCCGAAGTGGAAAGGCTCCCCCGTCGTGTCGTCGATGATCAGCTCTCCCGTGGGGATGTAGAAGAGTATTCCGTCGAAAATGAGCGCCGCTTCCTCGTCGCTCGACTGATCGAACCGCGAACTGAACACGCCTGCAGTCACCACGTTACGGTAGCCAAAAGTGTGGCTCCAGCCGAGACCGGAGGTCAACGATTGATCCTGGACGTCCCTCTCGTATGTCGAGCTGTCCCATCCGAGCGCCAGCCCCGCGTCAGGGACGTCAAAGAATGGGATCGCCAGGAACGGTATGTCGGGCTCATGATCGATCGCGCCGTTCAAAAAATTGTCCACGTCGCTGCGTGCATCCACATAGGCGACGACGCGGTCATAAGGCGTCGGCTTGACGGCGATGTAGCCGGTGCCGCTGAAGTCCACGTCCTCCAGCGTGAACGAAGTGTCGACTGCGAGCCCGTCGTGGGCATTGCTCGCCTCTCGCATGTCCTTGGCTTCAAGTCCGGAAAAACTGCCGTAGATGCTGATAGGAAAGGGCGCGGCGGTGAAGCCCTGCACCTCTGCACTTGTGGTCCAGCCGGCATCGTCGCCCTCATTCGCGACGAAACCGCCGCCGATCGAGCCTTCGAGGAACGGTCGACGAAACAGGTTGGCGCTGCGCGAGCGGCCGGAAATCATCTGCGGATCCAGCAGCAGCCCCTGAAAGAAGGACGAAAAGCCGGCATTGTTGATTTCCGGCTCGAGCGCGTCTGTGCCGTAGTCCAGGTCGTTGACAAACGGATCGGGGCTGCCGGAAACAGCCTGATCGACGAAGGCCGAGCCGGAGAACGGGTCGAACACCGCGTCGCCGTAGTATCGGCCCCAGGCGTTGAGGCCCTGCAGTCGAAACGCATTGTTGAGCAGCGAGCCGGCGTCCCGGTTGGCGCTGAGCGAGGCGTAGTCGCCGCCACGGGCGTGCGAGCGGCGGAGCGCCTCCTGTGCGCTGTCGATCGCGGCTTCCGCATCGTAGTCGTCGATGGCGATGGCCGTACGGAAGGAGGATACGACCGGGTCACTGGGATCAAGACGGTCGGCGTTCTCCAAGGCTTGCGCGGCTGCGTCGCGCTCGCCGCTTTCATAATAGCCGGCAGCGAGAAGCAGCAGCCCCTGCGAATAGCCGGGATTGGCTGTCGTGCCGGCCAGCAGATCGTCGCGCGCCTTGTCCAGTTCGCCGGTTTGCAAATGATAGCGCCCGCGAGCAATGAGCCCGACATCGAAGGCGGGATCGGCCTCCAAGGCCTTGTCGATCTCGGCCTTGGCTTCGGCGACGCGGTCCTGGTCGAGATAGTGGATGGCAAGATTGGCGCGCGAGACGGGATCGTTAGGGTCGAGTTCGATCGCGCGCTTGAGCGCTGCCTCGGCCTCCCGGTCCGCCCCTCGCGCGCTCTGCACCAGGCCCAACTGGTTCCAGATCGTCGTCGACCCCGGCGCGATTTCGGCGGCGCGGGCAATATCGGCGTAGGCGCCTTCTACGTCTCCCTTGTAGCCGGCACGGTAAAAGCTGCGCGCTTCCAGTGCCGTCGGATCGTCGGGGTCGAGGGCGAGCGCCTTGTCGATCCCTTCCTCCATCTGTTCGCGATCGTCCAGCAGCATGGCGAACTGGGCCCTGATGGCAGGCAGTGTCGGATCGTCCGGATAGCGCCGCTCGGCCTTCTCAAGAACGGCGATGGCGGCCTTGATGTCGACCAGGAAGCCAGCCGTGAAAGCCTCGGCGATGGCGGCATAGGGCCCGCCGCCGGCAGGAACCGGTGGGTTTTCGGCACGGGTGGGATCGGCGAGCGCGCGTGCGTAATAGCCGCCGAACTCGGCCATCGCCCGTCTGGGCCTGTCGAGATGCGGGGCCGCTGCGGCGAAAAGCTGCGCTGCTTCGACATAGCGCTGATCGGCGCCGGCGATCAGCGCATCCACGAGGTCGAGCCGTGCCTTTTGCGCTCGCGACAGGCTGAAGCCGCGTGCCCGCGTTGCGGCTTCGAGCGCCGCGTCGCGGCCCTCATAGCTCAGGCCGACCTCGGCCAGCGTCAACCAGTCTTCGGCCGAGCGGTCCGTCGGGGCGGTCGCCGTTATGCGGCTCCGGGCTTTCCGCATGTCGGCGCTGGACAAGGATGAAGCGGGCAGCAGGTTGAACGAACTGCGCGCCGACACGAAGAACAGCATCTGTTCCCGGTCCTTCGGCGCGACAATCACCACCTTCGTCGGCGCCGAGCCTATGCTGGCCGCCGCAGCCTCGCCTTCCGCCACGCTGACGGAACCGAATTCATTGGCGAGTTCGACCGTCCCTTCGAGCACGGTCAGCGACGTCCTGCCATTGCCGTCGACCGTCATCGTCCAGTCGGTGCCGCGGATCGCGGCTGCCGCCGCCGGCGTGTCGACCGTCAGGCCCTGGCCGCCGCGTTCGGCCCGCGCCCAGATCGAGCCCTGCTCCAGCGAAAACCGCGTGTCCGATCCGCCACCGATTTCCTTGACCAGGAGCGTGGTGTTGCGGCCGAGGCGCATCTGCGTGCGGTCGGCAAACAACACGGCAAGCGTGCCGTTGGCGTTGGTGCGCAGATAGTCGCCGGCCACTACGTCCTGCCGAAGATCGACGACCTGCCAGGACGAAACGTCGATGAAGCGCACTTCCTCGCCGCTCTTGCGGGCGATGACCGAACCGGCGGCCGGCTGCGCGCGCGGCACCGGCTCGGCGGCGGCCTCCTGCACGCAAGCGAGCGCCGCCAAGGCCAGCGAAACACGAATAGACCCCCGCATGCAGTCCAAAGCCCCCACCTGGAGCGGCGTTTATGACGTTACTGCAACGAAACTGTCAAACATTCCGTTGCAGCAATCTGTGTAATGCGGCAAACGTTGCCGGCAAGACACAGGCAGGGGGAAGCAGGCAAAAGAATCATGGCGGCGATGGAAAAGACGAAGAGCGCTATTTCATGCGCCGATGCGCAGGCATTGCCGATGGGAAAAGACTATGTCGACCATCTGAAAAAGATAAACGATACTTTCTATGATCAGATCAAGATCGCCGACCAGAAGGCGGCCTATATCTTCACCTTCATGCTGGCTTTCCTGATAACCTCGTCGGAAGGCCGGGCGGCGTTCAAATGGCAGCGCTATGTCGACGCCGAATTTCCTCTGGTGATATTTTCAGGAGGCATGGCGCTTGCAGCATCGTGCGCGCTGGTTGCGGCCATTCTCGTGGTGCTGCCAAGGCGCGGCGTGAGATCTACGTCGCTGTTCTGGGGTGGCTGGGAAGCGCATCGCGCCGAGGTGGTCGAGGCTGGCCGCCGCAACGATCCGGATTTCATCTTCCAGGAGTATCTGGCCAATGTCGACAGCCTGTCGCTGATCGCCCGGGTCAAATACCGCTATGTGACGATCGCCTTCCGCTCGCTGACCTTCATGGTGCTGGCTTATCTGCTGCTGCTTCTGGCCGTCAGCTAACGCCGGCGTGAATTCGCGGAGGCAAACGGTCCCGGACTGGGGAAAGCCAGCGCCGGGACCGTCGGTGCTGCCGCTTACGCAGATACAGAGCGACACCGGCAACATCGCCTCCGACAGGTGAACGGACGGTAAACCTGCATTGATCCTTGCGACTCCATGCCTCGGTCCACGGCTGCCCGCGGTTGACATGGCGGCTGCCTGGCTTAGGTCTCAAACAGAAGAGCGGAGGCCCGATGGATAGCCAGAACCTGCCGGCCGGCTATCGGCCCTCGACCAGCCATGCGGCGCTGGGCGACGAATTCTACGACATTGTCGCGCCCGCGCCGTTCCCGAAGCATATACTGCGCTGGCGCAACCAGCGCTGGGCTGAACGCGTCGGGCTGGGGGAACTCGGCGAGGATGAGTGGATCGACCATTTCGGCCGGTTCCGGCCGTTGCCCAGTACCCACCGGCAGCCGCTTTCGCTGCGCTATCACGGGCATCAGTTTCGCGTCTACAATCCCGAGATCGGCGACGGCCGCGGCTTCCTGTTCGCGCAACTGCACGACCGGGTGGACAGCAGGCTGCTCGATCTCGGCACCAAGGGCAGCGGCCGCACCCCGTGGTCGCGAACCGCCGACGGCCGCCTGACGCTGAAGGGCGGCGTCCGCGAGATACTGGCGACAGAGATGCTGGAGGCGCTCGGCGTCAACACCTCCAAATCCTTCAGCCTGATCGAGACCGGTGAATCCCTGATGCGCGGCGACGAGCCTTCGCCGACGCGGTCCTCGGTGCTGGTCAGGCTCAGCCATTCGCATGTCCGCATCGGCAGCTTCCAGCGCCTGCTCTATCTCGACCGCAAGGACGACATCGCCAAGCTGCTCGACTATTCGATCAGAACCTATATGCCGGAAATCTGGCGCGACGACCTCGCCGGCCGGGCGGTCGCCTTCGTCGAGAATGTTGGCCGGCTGGTGGCGCGGACCGGCGCCGAATGGATGGTCGCCGGCTTCGTGCACGGCGTCCTGAATACCGACAACATCAACATTACCGGCGAAAGCTTCGACTATGGCCCCTGGCGCTTCCTGCCGGTGCTGGAGCCGGGCTTCACCGCGGCCTATTTCGACCATCAGGGCCTCTACGCCTATGGCCGGCAGCCCGACACGCTGCTCTGGAACATGACGCGCCTCGCCGAATGTTTTCTCCAGATTGCGCAGCAGAGCGAACTGGAACGGGTGCTTGGCGGTTTCGGCCGGGCATTTCAGGCGGAGTTCTCGAAGAACCTGCTTCGCCGGCTCGGCCTCGCTTCGGCTTCCGAAGAAGATGCGGCCGCCCTGGCGCAGGCCTGGTGGCAGTTCCTCATCGCCAGCAAGGCGCCGTTCGAGCAGGCCTTTTTCGACTGGCATGGAGGCCTCGCAAGCAGCGCCCGCGCCGAGGTCGGCCCGTCCGCCGAGTTCTATGCAATGGAGAGCTTCGCTCCGGTCCGCGCTGCCTTTGCCCGGTTGCAGCCGGCGAACGAGGCCGCGCTCCGCCATCCGTATTTTTCGCGGCCGCGGCCATGCACCATGCTGATCGACGAGGTCGAGGGGCTTTGGGATCCGATCGCCGGAAGCGACGACTGGTCGGCCTTCGACGCCAAGATAGCTGCGGTCCGCGAAATGGGCGAGGCGCTCGGCAATCGGCCGGCGTAGCCTTAGGCTGCTATGCCGCCTTGAGCTTACGCACTTCGATCCGGCGCTCGGCTGCCAAGACAAAAATCTCGAAATGGTCGGTCTGCGCCACGTCGAGCACATTGGTCGGCCGGTAGGCCGCGACATTGACGCCGCCACTGAATCTCACGCTGTCATAGACGATGCCCGCCTCGCCGGAAGCCCTGACGGCTTCGCCGAAGGCTTGAGAGGCGGCATAGCTGTCGGGCGCGTAGAGTTCCGGCCGCTCAGTCTGCAAGCCGCGAATGTCGAGATATGCGCCTGCCAGACTGGCGGAATAGGCGCGGTAGGTGCGCTGCATTGCCGGCGCCTTGCGCGCGACCGCCTCGCGGCGCAGATGGTGGCCGACCTCGGCGATCGCTGTTTTGATCTCCGCCGCGGCATACCAGGCGCCGAGTTCGGGGCCGTTGAAGCGCATGCCGGCCGGCGCGACGTGCAGGAAAGCCGCCATGACGATGCTGGCGTTGGCGCGGCCGAACACCCATTCATGTTCCGGCAGGCGGCGGATGCGTTCGGCGACGAGGCGGTCGTTGGTCCAGCCGGCGAGGTCCATCACCGCCTCCAGGTCCGATGCGGTCGCCACCGTGTCGAAAAGCCCGATCGGCGGAAATTGCGACGGGATCAGCCGGTGCGACGGCTGCGGCGCCGCTGCAAGCCGTTCGGTCACGTGAAGACGATGTCCGTTTCCCGGTAGGGCTCGAAGGCGGCGTCCGCCGCGTTCGGCTCCATATAGAGCCCGCCGCGCGCCGCGTCGAGGAAACGGCGCACGGTCAGCAGCCCGTCCTGCGAGCCGGAGGTCACCAGCGCGAGCGGCGGCCTGCCGCCGAAAACGGCGGCGTCATGCGGGCCGCGCAGCCACGCCACGCCCTCCCGCTCCGCGCCGAAGAGCACGCCGAGCGCCTGATGGATGCCGAGCACGGCCGAAATGCGCGTCAGCGTGTCGACGTCGAGCGTGAATTCGCCATGCTCGCGGGCGAGCCTCGCCCAATTGTGGTAAGTGGACCGCGACGGGTAGCCGAGCACGAGGCGGCGTTCTTCCTCGCCGAGGCCCCAGAGGTCGGCAATGGCCAGAAAAGTCCGGAACGCCGGGGCGCTCAGCCGCCTGCGGTTGGCCGGCGCGAAACGCGACCGGTCGAGCACCTGCGGCCCTGCTTCGGCTATTCCGGCTTGCTTCTTGAGTGGGCGCGCCATGCGGTGTCCTCTGTCTGGATATGAGTATAGTCCAGATTTGGACATTTGCAAGGAGGGTAGGCCCATGATCTCGCGAGCAGAACCAAGAGCGCCGGCTTGCCAACCCGTCATAGTTGACGGAAACGTCTCCGTTCCCGATCGAACGATGGAGACGGCATGGAGATCGTGTTGATTACCGGGCCAGCCGGCGTGGGGAAATCCACGCTGTGCTGGGAAATGAGTGCGCAGCTAACTGCTGCGCAAATATCTCACGCGGTCATCGAAACTGACGAACTCGACAGAGTGTTCCCGCGTCCCAGTTCCGAAGATCTCGAGAGAATTCGGCCCGGAACGACCGACGTCAGCAGCATCAATCTGGCTGCGATGTGGTCGACTTACCGGGCGTTGGGGCACTCGCGCTTGATCATGTCAGGCGTCATGGCGCACTTCGATTTCGATCGGCAGTGGATTCTTGCTGCCATACCGGACGCGCGGATTACCGTAGTCCGCATGGTGGCCACCGAGCCCATTCTATTGGCGCGTCTGGCACGGCGCGAGGTTGGATCGGGAGCGAACGAGCAGGCGCAGCGCTCGCTCCGACAAGCCAGGCGCATGGCGAATGAAAGCGCCGATGGCATGTTCGTTGTGCCCACAGACGGCAAAATGCCTGCGGAACTTGCTGAAGTCGTCTTGCGGAAAGTTGGTTGGCTGAGTATGCGCCCAGAATCTTAGGAAGGCATTATTCCTCCAACGCCAACCGGCCCTCCTTCGCTCAAGCTTCGGAGGGCATCCTGCTACGCTCGAAAGGCCTTTGCCAATCCTGCGAAGCTCGAAAAGCGAAGCAGGATGGCGGAGAGAGCGGGATTCGAACCCGCGATACGGTTCCCCGTATACACACTTTCCAGGCGTGCGCCTTCAACCACTCGGCCACCTCTCCGCATGCGTCCGCTGCCGGCCAGGGCATGATCCCGAAAAGGTGGAGGCTTTTCGGACTGGATCACGCGGCTAATCATCAGGGCCTCAAGCCGGTCCATCGGAATGGACCGGGCTCCAAGGCACTGCGGACGCCGGGCTCATCTAGTCGATCTCGCAGCGAATGCCAAGCCGTGAGATGTGCATTGTTTGTGTCGATCGCAAGCCCCTCGCCGAATGGCGAACGTCGCCTCAAAGCTTCAATTTCGCGTGTGGCTGATTGCGAAGCCTGGCGGCGCACCATATGTCTCGTGTCGAACCGACGCCTTGAAGGATCCGAATGCTGCGCCTGCTGTTCCGGTTGCTCGCGATGCTCGCTCTGGCGGTCGCTGTCATCATGGCGGTGCTGGACGCGACCCGCACCATCGCCGCCGAGCAGTTGGTGCTGACGCCGCTCGCCACCAGCTGGATAACGGTTTCGCCTGACACGCTGGAGACGGCGCGGAGCTTCGTTCAGAGCCGCATGCACCCGCTTTTCTGGGATCCGGTCCTGGTCCGGATCCTTAATCTGCCGGGTTTTGTCGTCTTCGCGGCGCTCGCCTTCCTGTTTTACGCGATCGGCCGCAAGCCGCGGCGGCGGGTCGGCCGTTTGGCGATCGGCAACTGATATGCGCGCGCCTTCGAGGCGCGTCGGGGGCGTACCGGACCAATGGCCTGAAGTTAGAGAGGAATTGCAGATGTTTTTCCTGAGCGACATGCTGAACAAGAAGCTGAACCTGCCCAAGCCCGAGGAGGCGCTGCCCGGCCGCGACCGGCCGATCCCGACGGCGTCGAAGCATTTCGTCTCCGGGCGGCCCCTCCAGGGTCCTTATCCCGAGGGGATGGAAAAGGCGATGTTCGGCCTCGGCTGCTTCTGGGGCGCCGAGCGCATGTTCTGGCAGATGGACGGCGTCTGGGTCACGGCGGTCGGCTATGCCGGCGGCGTCACCCCCAATCCGACCTATCAGGAGACCTGCACCGGCCTGACCGGCCACGCCGAGGTCGTGCTGGTCGTGTTCGATCCGAAGATCGTCTCCTACGCCGAGCTCCTGAAGGCATTCTGGGAAAATCATGACCCGACGCAGGGCATGCGCCAGGGCAACGATGTCGGCACCACCTATCGTTCGGCGATCTACACTTTCGGCGAGGCCCAGTACCAGGCGGCGCTGGCCTCGCGCGACGCCTACGAGGCTTCGCTGCGCGGCGCCGGACGCGGCAAGATCACCACCGAGATCGCGCCCGCGCCGGAATTCTACTTCGCCGAGGAGGACCACCAGCAATATCTCGCCAAGAACCCTTACGGCTACTGCAACCTCAGGGGTACGGGCGTTGCCTGCGCCATGCCGCAGCCAGCCTCCGCATAGACCGGATTAACCCTCGCGGCCTGTTTGC
>NZ_JAAKZF010000084.1 GCF_011045125.1 Allomesorhizobium camelthorni
GGGGATTGATCTTCTACAGCCATCTCGATGTATAGCAAAGCTTAGCCATTGAGAAGCTGACGAGTATAGCGGACGATCAGGGCAATACGAGTTTCACCTTGATTGGGTCCTTCCGCATATTTGAACCCGAGCACCGGCGGCCGCCCTCGCGCTCCGTCCTCATGGATCCTTTTCGAGACTATCTCGAAAATCGCTGGGAGGATGGCCAGCGCAACGGGCTGCAGCTGTGGACCGAAATCAAGCATCGCGGCTTTGAAGGCAGCAGGGCGACCATCTACAGGTGGACAGCCGCCCGTAAGGAGCGGTCATCGACCGCTCCACCAAATTCGCGGTGGCGGCCGCCATCGCCCCGGAATTGTGCATGGCTACTGAGCGAAGACCCGACATCTCTCGATGAGCAGACCAAGCGGCTCTCCATGAAAATGCGCCGGAGCTTTCGATCGCGGGCGAACGCGCCCGCCGCCTTGCTGCAGTGATACGCGGCGACGATGATGCCGGCCTCGAGCAATGGATCGCCGATGCCACGGCCAGTGAGCTGGCCGTGGCATCGGCCGTGACATTGAGGCTGTCGGAGCGGCAATCACCCAGCCCTGGAGTACGAGCCCGGTCGAAGGCCCGATCAACCGCCTCAAGACGATCAAGCGGCAGATGTATGGGCGCGCTGCCTATCCACTGCTGGCAGCCGCTTGACCCAACCGGACAAGGGGACACCCGAAAACAAGTAGTTCCTGCACCAAATATGCGGAAGAACCCCTGTTTGCCGTGCGGCAGTCATCTGTTCAGGCTCGGTAGACTTGAATGTCATCTTGCCTGCCTGATTGCCCCAACGCGGCCGTGTAGGGCACGCCATTGACGGTGAAATTTGTCTGCGGCTGGGACGCGCTGGGCAGTACGTTCTGCCAGTGCATTCCGCGCATGAGGTCCACAGACGCCCGTTGGTCGCCGTGTTGCCAGTCCGGGACGTACACTGCTAGATCCGGCGCCGGAGGCGGCGCGTAGGGCACGTATGTTGGCCCAAAAAACGATGCCCAGGCGCTTTGCTCCATGGATGGCGGGCTTGGTTGATTGATGCTTGGCGCTGGCGAATGAGCGGGTGAATCTAGGCCCCGCCAAAAGTTCGTCGTATTCCAACTATCGGTTGGCAACTGGCCCCTTTGATCCACGCCCGCCCAAAACTCCGCCGAATTGACACTGTGCGGCGAAGGGGCGGGTTGTTCCGCCGCATCATGCAATCGCCAAATCTCGTCTTGATCGAAACTCGATACCGGCGATGGGGCCGGCTGATGCACTGGCTGGCCAGAGTAGCCCTCCGCGGCTCGCGAAGTACCCTCCCCTTGGGTCTGACGGTACCGCTTAAGCATGCTCAACCCCTTCGTGATCCCCCTGTTGCCCGGGAAGTACTCCCGAGCAAAGTCGCGGAGCGAATCGTCACTGAGTCCAGCGATACCCACCCCACGAATCTCTTGGAGCTTCTGAGACAACTTCCGCAGACCGGTACGTCTGGTGACGAGAGACTCCGACGTAATCCCGCGACTCATCTCATAATCAGCCGCCTGCTGGATGAGGCGCTCGTCTCCAGGAGCGGCAAAATACCGCTGCCGGGACGACGGGCCAGCCGTGGCCGCATCGCTCAGATGCTGCTGAAAGTCCTCTCGCCCAGCCTCCCCCGCCTGCTGCGCCTGTCCTGACCGCTGCTGTGTCAGCGCGGCGTAGTATTGCTGCCAATCCGGACTGAATGGATTGAAGCGGTTCGGGTCCATGTTAATCTCCTACGTTCACAGATTAGATATGCACGACGCTTTCATGCTACTCTGGCGAGCTGTCGAGACGCTGACGAACAGCCTGCGGTAGAGGGAGCCCTGAAACGGCGCGGCATAGTATCGCGCGCGGAGCGTGGTGTTGGCCTCTTGAACCCGCAGGCCGGCGCTCTGACCCGCCTCGGCAGCATCCTTGCCCGCAGCCGCAGCAGCCAATCCTCGAGTTGCAGTTCCAGTTGACCGAGCAGGCGCTGGCTGCGCTCCGAGCGCGGGCCAGACTTCTCGCGCATCATCTTGGCGATAACAGACTGGAGATGCTCGATGCTGCCTCGGTGCCGGCCAGCATTTGTCGATGTTCCAATGGCGATTGCCGGTTCCAGTTCACGGTGACGACCCACACCCCGCTGCACTCGACAAAGCTGCCCGTGCGTGTCTGGTTGAAAGCCATGTGGCTGATGCTGCAGTCGGACAAGGGCTTGTCCTCGGTACGGCTCGCCGAGATCCTTGGCGTGAGCCAACCGACGGCCTGGCGGATGGGTCACGCACTGCGGCTGATGGTGGCGCGGGAAGACATGCTCGACGGCACGGTTGAGATCGACCATTTCCATCTCGGGGGAAGTCCCCGAAAGCGGCCGGATGACCCACGTCCGGGACGGGGCCGGAAAGGTCAGGCGAATACGGAGAAAGCGCCGGTCATGGCGATGGTGCAGCGGCCGACCGACGTCACGCCCGGCGCTCCGGCCGGTGACGCACGTGCCGCGGTCGTGACCGGTCTTTCATTGCGTGCTGCCGAACGTGCGATTGAAACACAGATCGAAACCCACGCGCATTTGATGAGTGATGAGGCGAAGGCATTCATGGCCATCGGCGAGAGTTTTGCCAAGCATGAGACCGTGAAGCATTCCAGCAACGAATATGTTCGCGACACGGTCCACGTCAATTCGGTGGAGGGTTTCAATTCCCGCGTCCGGCGGACGATCGCCGGCGTCTTTCACCATATCAGCCCGCAACATGCCGACCTATATTTCCATGAAATCGGCTTCCGCTGGTCTCAGCGCGTCGTGTCTGGAAGCGCCGTTCGGAAAACTCGGCACGGCCGGGAAATCATGCGGACTCTCTGGTCACGGGTGCCGCCAGCGCTGCAACTGCCGACTGTCCTTTCGTGCCGCCACGGGACGCCAGATGCGCCGAAGCCCCGCATGGCGGCATCACTATCAAATCAGCCGTAGCTGTCTTTGGTTGAAAAGGCCGCGTACGATTCGACCAGCTCTTGTTCCGACCCTGTCAGGCGGCCTTCAAGCCCGACTCAGCACATTTTTTGCGCGGTGATTGTCGATAAATGCAGCCCGTTGGGGTTCCTGTAGCGATTGGCGAGGCTATTGAACAAGCTACCCGTCTGGTCTGATTGAACAGTAAATTCTCCATAGTTAGGATCGAAGAGCGTGGTCCTTCCATCCAACGCCGACGTTGCAACCGAGTGTCTTTCACCTTCGTGGAAACGCAAGCTGAGCAAATACTTCGATCCATCGGCGGTGATTTTGCCCAGCATGCGCGAGAAGCTCGCAGGTTCGTCGAACGTGTACACCTTCTCTTTGTTAGATGGCTGCAAGCCAGCTGCATGCAGCGTGCTGGTTTTTGCCTCAAGGTTGGCCTGAGAAGATCCTGCTCCCTGGCTTCGCGCCTCACTCCTGAGCTCCATATACTGCTGCTGCCACCCAGCCGCTGAGCCGTGCCCGTCCGATCCGGGTAATAGCGCAGTCATTCGCGATCCCGGGCTGTTGTGGAGATTGCTGAGCCACTCCGCAGCCAGCCCAACGCAGATGCCGCCTACATTCGCCTGAGGCAATTCGGCCGTCCTGTATTGGAACAGGGAGGTGCTCTCTGGAGAGGATGTGCTGAGGTTGTTTGGATCCGAGGCCTGTGGCTTGCTGGCGCAGCACCCCATTTTGTCGGGCAACTCCCCAGGTGGCAGGTTCCTCCGCAGCGCGAGATCCGCAAGCGTTTTCGTAAAGCCGTCGATGTTCACCGACTGACTCAGTTCGTCAGCTTGGCAAGCGCGTGTGGATGAGACACTGATTCGATTGTACATGGCGTTCCCCTTAGGCGTAGGTCTCTTCGCAGCAAGTTTCAGAAGCTTGGGCCCCGTTGCGATTGATACTCAGCCAAGCTGACGACGAACTGACCGGCAGGTTTACCGAGCTTAGAGAGCAACCTTTGCGCGCCTCAAGCCAGCCTCTACCTGAGTCAAGCTATGTTCGGTACTAGCGCAACCGGAATTCACCGCCGGCGACGCTCGCGGCCTACAAAGTCACGCTTGCGCGTCATTCTAAACCGATATGTCGGCGCCAACGATGAACTTGGAGCATACGGAAGCGGTTGCTGGTTCATGCCCTGGAAGTACTGACCGATTACACAACATCGCAGAGACAAAAAGGCAGTAGTGGCAGCCGTGAATTAAATAACCGGCTCGTCGAAGGTAAAAAGTGCAGCACGAAGTTTCGCATCCATCCGTTCCAACGACGCTTGCCCCGCTTCGCAACCCGGCATTTCGTTCGATCTGGACTGCCACACAAATATCCAGCCTCGGCTGGCTCGTGCAAACGGTTGCCATTAGTTGGCTGATGGCCACCATTTCGGCTTCCGACCTGATGGTCGCACTCGTTCAGGCCGCATCCACATTGCCGGTGTTCCTCCTCTCGATTCTCGCCGGCGCCATCGCGGATAACTTCAGCCGCCGATGGGTGATGTTTGCGGGGCACTCTTTGATAGCATTGGCATCAACGACGCTGATGATTTCGGTGGGGCTGGGTTTTGTCCATCCTTGGCTGATACTCGGACTGGGTTTCCTGGCTGGCTGCGGCTTCGCTTTGAATGATCCCGCCTGGCATGCTTCCGTTGGCGATATCCTTCACAAGCGCGACATTCCGGCTGCGGTGACGCTTATGTCTGTCGGATACAACATTGTGCGCAGCGTTGGTCCGGCTTTGGGCGGCGTGATCCTGGCATTCTTTGGACCCCTGGCCGCTTTCGCCTTGGCCGCGCTGAGTGATCTGGCGCCTCTAAGCGCAATATGGCGCACCAAATGGAAAGTTCGCTCTTCGCCTCTCCCTCGTGAGGCGATGACTACAGCTATTCACGACGGGGTGCGCTTCACGGTGATGTCCTTGGAGATCAGGGCGGCGATCGCCCGTGCGACCCTGTTCGGCTTGGCAAGCATCTCTATCCTCGCGCTGCTGCCTCTCGTGGTCCGGGATCAGTTAAAGAGCGGGCCGATCGCCTACGGCATTCTGCTGGCCGGCTTCGGCGCCGGAGCCTTCATCGCAGGCATGAGCAACGGCTTCCTAAGGCGGATCATGTCTCAAAACAGGCTGGTGGCGTTCGCCTCTGTCGCTTGTGCAGCATGTTGCCTTTCCCTTGCACTTACATCGTCGGTCCCTGTGGCGGCCATTTCGCTAGCACTCGGTGGCGCGGGTTGGCTTGTCACCTGGACGGGCATTGACGTGTCGGTGCAGCTGGCAAGCCCAAGGTGGGTAGTCGGCCGAACGCTCTCGATCTACTACGCCTTGAGCGCTGGCGGTATGGCTGCTGGCAGCTGGATTTGGGGCTTGCTCGCGCAGAACTACTCCTTGACCTCCGCTTTGGAGGGCGCCGCAGGGGCTCTGCTGCTGGTAGCAGCAGCGGGAATAGTGTTGCCGATACGTCCATGGGAAGAAAAGGATCAAGAAAGTTCGGATTTTCGCGCCCCGGAGCTGGCACTCGATCTGAAGCCAAGGAGCGGTCCGATCGTCGCCAAAGTCGACTATTCCATATCAGAGAAGAATATGGACGCCTTTCTCGGCTGCATGCGCGCAAAGCGCCACGCTCTTAGCCGTGCCGGTGCACGAAACTGGACGCTCCAGCGCAACCTCCAAACGCCTTCACTTTGGACAGAGACATTCCGCACGCCAACCTGGATGGACTTTCTTCGCCTGAATCATCGACTCACGGCAGCCGATCAGGAAACATACGAACATCTTGGCGCGCTGCATGATGGCGAACTTCCTCCACGCACGGTGCTTTCGATCGAGCGAACAACCGAGGCTGCTCGTACCCGTGCCTCAACAATCTTTTCTCGTCCGCCGAGGTGACGTTGTGACGAAGTTGTTAGCCGATGAACAGGCGCCATCCCCTGGGCTTTCCAGAGCACAAGGTTCGCACGGTGCCCCCTCTGCCCGAACCGATCTGTAGACTGACGTTCCACACCGCAATGTTTGCAACACGAGCGAGTCGGTGGACGGGATCCGGATTTCCCGCATCGAGCAGGCGAAGGTGCGTACGCGTCATGCCTCCCGAAGATCGGCTCGCCGTGCGCCAAGAACATTCGGTGCTGATCATAGCCGCGCGACATCGCCGATCGCCGAGCCTCGCCATTGTGCCGGGCCAGCGCGCTGATGTTGGTAACCGAGAACCGGATTCCGCACGCGTCCAGGAGAACGGAGCTGGTAGACGCGTTAGCGAAAATCAGGGAGAAGAGCGTGGATGGCCCTCCGACATCTGCAGTCCGATTAGCCCCGTCGCTAATGCGTTGCGTCAGAAATGGGAAGGCCTGATCTTGGCCACATCGTGCGTACGTGGCATCGCCACGTGATGTTTGGTGGCGCATGGCACAGAGCGCGTCTGACAACCTTTGATAGCCTATTGCACAATACCCTAAAAATGTGCAACACAATAACCTAATAAGCGATCAACTCAATTCCCTAACAGGAGTGCGGCCCAAGACCCTAATAAGCACGCAACACAAAAACCTAAGGACCGTGAAAGATGGCACCGCCACATGAGAAATTGGCCGAGTCGCTCGCTGCGCTAAAAGAACTGCAGGATCAGCGGATCGTCGCCATCCGTTCGAGCAATCTCTCCCGCACCCATCGCGAACGGCTCCTCAAAAGCGGCTTTCTGCAAGAAGTCATGAAGGGCTGGTACATTGCGGCCAATCCCCATCAGCGCCAGGGCGAGACGACGGGCTGGTACGCCTCGTTTTGGGACTTTTGCGCCAGCTATTTGAGTGATCGCTTCGGCAAAGACTGGTGCATCGCCCCCGAACCCTCGATCGCCCTTCATACCGGCAATCGCACGGTTCCGGGGCAATTGCTGGTGCGATCTCCCGGTGGCGGCAACAAGCCCACTTCCCTTTTGCACGGCACCTCGATTTTCGACATGCGGGCTAGCATGCCGGCTGCCCGCGATATTGCCGAAACAGACGGCCTTCGTCTCTACGCCTTACCAGTGGCGCTCATCGAAGCCTCACCCGCTTTCTTCACGCAAAAGCCGACCGACGCGAGGACGGCATTGGCGATGTTCTCGGATGCATCTGAAATTCTCGCGCGCCTCCTAGAAGGCGGTCACAGCATAATTGCCGGCCGCCTCGCCGGTGCTTTTCGCAACATCGGCCGCGAGCGGATAGCCGATGACATTGTCCGCAGTATGCAGGCTGCCGACTACACGGTTCGGGAGACCGATCCGTTCGATATACGGCTCGAGTTGTCTCTGCCGCGCCGCGAGACGTCACCCTATGCCGGACGTATCAGGCTGATGTGGCAGGAGATGCGCGGCGCCGTCATCGAGAATTTTCCCGACGCGCCCGGCCGCCCGAATGATATCGACGCCTATCTCCGACGCGTAGATGATGTCTATATCACCGATGCCTATCACTCGCTTTCCATCGAAGGCTATCGGGTCAGCCCCGAGTTGATCGACCGGGTGCGCAGGGGCACCTGGAATCCGGATATGGATCCGCAAGACGGCGAGCATCGCGATGCCCTTGCAGCGCGCGGTTACTATCAGGCCTTCGAAGCGGTAAAACGCAGCGTGGCGTCTGTGCTCGCCAATGAAAACCCTGGCCGGGTCGTCGACGACGATCATGGAGGGTGGTACCGCGAGCTATTCGCCCCCAGCGTTACCGCCGGTATCGTAAAGCCCGGCGATCTGGCTGGCTACCGCAGCGAGCGCGTGTTCATCCGCAATTCCATGCATGTGCCGTTGCCGCCCAAGGCAGTGCGGGACGCGATGCCGGTCTTCTTTGAAATGCTCGAAGAAGAGGAGCATCCGGCGGTGCGCGTCGTCCTCGGCCATTTCATTTTTGTCTATATCCACCCCTACATGGACGGGAACGGCCGCATGGGACGGTTCCTAATGAATGTCATGATGGCGGCCGGCGGCTACCCCTGGACTGTCATTCCCGTGCAGCGCCGCGCCGAATACATGGCCGCCCTGGAGCAGGCCAGCGTTCACCAAGACATCGTCCCATTCAGCCGCTTTCTCGGGGAATTGGCAGATCGAGGCATGTCGGGGGAGACAACCGCGACGCTCCCGGCAATTTAGGCGATCATTGCCAAGCAAACGCCAGGTAAGATAGTCTGCCGGTTTGATAGTTTGCCGTCCCGCCGCGATGGGTAGGCTGTGGATGAAGCGAACAAGACTGACGCCGGGTTACCTTAAGTGCACTTAGGGATCGGCGCGGAAACATATGAGGGCAGTCCGTGATGTATTCTGGAGCCTGTTCTTGCGGCGGAGACACGCCGCAGACACGGCTTCAAACACTAGGCTTTGTAAGGCGTGCATGGTTGTAGACAATCAATTCTGCCGGCTTTGCTGAAACAGTTCTAGCACCCAAGGCGAATGGTGGTGCTCCTGATAGACCAGGCTGAGGTGCGTTTTCGGGCGAGTCACCCCGACGTAGAACAAGCGCCTTGCCTCGCGAAGGCTCCCGGGACTGCCCTTATCGCGCGTGCTCGGCATGTCGGCAGCGTTTACTCCGTACATGATGACGGCGCCGAACTCCCGCCCCTTGGCGCTGCGCAGGGTGCTGAGGTTGACACGTTCAGATCCCTCCGTCCGTCCGGCGAAATGCGCCAACGGAATATCCAGATCGCGCGCCGGATCGGTGTTGGAAATCATCTCGTCGCAAATGTCCCATTCCTGTTCGGAGTTGCGAGCAATCGTGCGTCACGGCGTGACGAGGTCTCGCGACAAGCGCTGCAGCCAGGCATGGGTCGTTTCGCTGCTTCCAAGCGATGTGCTGAGAAATCCCATGAGTTCAGCGGCAAGGTCCTGTTCTTCGCGCTCATTGGCGTGGCGCCCGTAGACGGGCGTCGTCGCTTGTGACAGAAGCCGCGCATACGGCCGATCGGCATCGCGCCAGCCGCCTGTCACCCAGCGAGCACATCCCTCGGTGACCGGCACCGAGCGGCGCCGTCATGGCGCCGCCCCATGAGGTCACGAACTTGGGCCTGCCTGCCCCTCACCGCAAAGGTGGGCGTGCAGCGCGGTCAGGCAAGCGTTCGCGCTCTTGAGATCCCGCTGGTGCTGCGGGGCAATCGTAAGATCGGCAAGCGTATAGATTGGATTGCGCACGCGCATCAGATCTGTGATGGTCTGGTCTTGGTCGGCGGTTTGCACCTTCGGACCCCTGGTGTTGTGTCTCATGTTCCGCCTGATCACGTCCTCGTTGGTATTGAGCCAGATCGAGACCGCTTTCTCGCCAACATGATGCCGGATTTCCTCGACCATGAACGCTTCACCACCGGTTGCGAGCACCGCCGGCCCTTGTTCGAGCGACTGCCTGATCTCATTTACCTCGAGGTTCCTGAAATGCGCCGCGCCATCCTCAGCGACAATCTTAGCTATGGACTTGCCGGTCTTCGCCTCGATTTCTCTATCGGAATCGACGAACTTGATCCCTAGTCGCTTGGCGAGCGCACGGCCCAAACTGGATTTCCCGGCGCCCGTCATGCCCACGAGCACGACCGATCGCGCGCCCAGGGCGCCAAGAATCTCTGTTGCGATCGGGGAGCGCTCCGTGCGTCTCGGCGGGGCCACTTGCAACCGACGAGCTAGGCTGGCGCCAACTGTGCTATCGGCGTGGGCTTCCCAGTGGGGGATCCCTATGGCCTCGTCGGGGATGACAACCTTGTTGCAGGCCTGGCGCACGCGCTCCAAGAGTTGCTCGGCTATGGACTGATCCAGGGGCTCTTGGCTCCCTCGCTGCAGCTCCTGCAGCTTCTGCAGCTCCTTGTACGTGTCGTGATTGTCGATCTTGGCCCTGTAGCTGTCTGCCGTGTGGAACTCCACCTCGAAGCGGTAGCCGCCCGGCGTGGCGAGCACAGTCTTGATGCCGACGAAGGTCGGCGATCGCGTCCTGAACCAGTTGGTCGTGCTGATCTCGGCACAGCCGCTCTCGTCGAAGGCTAGAATGGCTTTCTTGAAGGCACGTGTAAAATCCCTATCAGGGAGTTCGAAGACGTGGCGTACAGCGTTGCTGATCAGCTGGGCGCCGGCCTCACCCGGGGCCTGCATGCCGATGAGCTGGTCTGTCATCGAGCTTTCCGATCTCAAACGCTGAGCGAGATGGGGCATCTCCACATTGATGTGGGCTCTCCTGAGGGCTTCGGCAACCGAGATTGCCGTCGCGGTGATGTCCTTCTCTTCGGCTTGGGCGCGGGAAACCTCCATTTGGGCGCGCTGTACGGCCTCCTCGCGAGTCAATGTGATTGACGTGGCGGAATCCTCGGCAGCAAGCCCTCGGGCGGAGGGTTCAGGCAGAATGCCTCGCTCGGCAGCGAGTTTGATCGAGGCTTGCATGACTGAAGCCGCCAGCGTCGGATTGTCCTGGAGATCGTGCAATGTGGCATCGACATCGAACCGACCCTGGTTGAGGGTAGCGGCAATGCTCTTGGTGTAAGGCACCGATTTCAAGCCTGGTGTATGTTGCAGCAGGCGCCGAAGTTGCTTGCTCTTGAACATAAAGATATGGGCGCCAGTGTCGGATTTATAGGCGTCGGTTCCGACCTTGATACCGAGGCTCAGGAGATTGTTTGCACTTTGCACGAGGTCGTGCGGATTGTAACCATCCGGTCGCGGGTCGATGCGCGTAGGGTAACGGTCGACGAGAAGCTGGACGCGGTCGCGTGGCTGAGCCGTTGCCGAATAGGTCTCCGCCAGCTCCGGGAACAGCTCGCAGAGCGGTTGGCTCACTGCGAGCGGTGGCTCGCTCGCGCTGGCGACTGTTTCGGGCAGGTCTTGGTCATCCAGCCTCGCGGCCCACGCCTCGAGCTCGGCGAGGAGCAACCCGGCCATCTCGCGCGCGACCGGATGATCTGCCAGCTCGATCTCGTGCCGGGCCTTCTCGAGCGTGTCCTGGACGCTGTGAGCACTGACCTGTTCCTGCTCCAGCAGGCCTCGGATGTCTCGCTTGACCTCTTGGTGAATGCCTTCGTACGTGCCGAAGATGGCACGCTCGGCAAACCACTGTCGGGCTTCACGGGATTGAGCCAGAAAGCCCCGCTGCAGGCCGGTATAGATTTCCAGAACATTGCGCGTGGCGGCGAGGATCTGGCTGGCGCGACCGAACTTGTAGCGGCCGTCTTCAACCGCCGGGGTATGCGACTTTGGCGGCTTGAGCGAGCGCAATCCGCGAGCTTGCTCCTCTTGATCGAATTGCCTGACATGCTCGTAAAGCTGCGGCCGGTCGCCGACGATGATGAGGCTGTCTCCGTCGAAGTCGCCGTCAAGTTTCTTCTGTTCACCGGTCGGGACGGCAACCAGCGAGCCCGGGGCAAACACCTCGGTCGCCTGCAGGATGCCGAGGCAATCGAGCGGCGTGTCCACCTTGACGCGGTCCTTGCTCGTGGTCCAGCTCGCATGGCACTTGATGTCCTCGGCAGACATGATCAGCCCGCGGTCGGCGTAGTCGGCCGGCCACATCTTATCCGGCACAACGATCAGAATGCCTTTGGCAAA
The DNA here is from genome assembly GCF_011045125.1 of Allomesorhizobium camelthorni. Classification (GTDB taxonomy): domain Bacteria; phylum Pseudomonadota; class Alphaproteobacteria; order Rhizobiales; family Rhizobiaceae; genus Allomesorhizobium; species Allomesorhizobium camelthorni. Next base: position 11,532 of record NZ_JAAKZF010000084.1, read on the forward strand.
GAAGGTCGGATCGTCGGCCGCCAGTTCCCTCCCCGACTTCTGCGCGACATTGAAGCTGTATTGGATGGCCGTGCAGTTATCGAGAAATACAGCGGTCGGGTCCCCCTCGACGGCCGACTTGACCCGCTCGGCGGCAAACGGGCGCAGGTTCGGCTTGTCATAGGGCGAGCGCCCGACCAGCACGCCGCTCGTCCCCGTCAACATCTCGCTCTTGAGCGTCGGCACATGGAGACACCCATCACTGGAGGGTACGGCAACCGCGCCGGGACCATCGATGTGTCCGGCCGTCACCGTTCGAAACAACTCTTCGGACGTCAACGTCGGCTCTTGTTTGCTCTCGAGCCAGGCCGTGGCCTTTTGTCGGGCCTCATCGGCCACTTGCTCGCCGCGCGGATAATGTTGCAGCGCCGAGACTGGCAGGCATGATTTCCTTCCCTCACCAAAGGCAGGCACCCGGTCAGGACCTTCCTGCTCGCCGGCGCGACGAACAGCTGGCATACGGTTGGCCAGCGAGGCCCTGATGAAGCCGCAGCCGTCATGCGGTCGCAAGGCAATGGGGCCGTCCGGCCCAATCAGCTTGAAGGGATGCTCCTGGTTGGCGGGACGGTCCGGCAGCAGCGAGAGTTTGAAGGCGCCTTCCAGCGCATAGTCGTGAACCCCCAGGCCCTTGACCGCCGGAGGCGCCGCAAAACCCCTGCGCTGGGTGTAATAATAGGCCTCCTTGAAAGGGGCCCAGGCGCGCGACAGCTGCTCGAAGGCCGTGCCCGGGGCGGTATCGGCATACGGGATCGCCAGCAGCTTCCCCCCGGAAGGCTTTGCTGCCTCGCCTGGAGCACGGGCCGCAATCTGAGACACGGTCAATCGCGGCGGCTTTAACTTGCTGCCGCCGAACAGGTCCATGCGGTATGGCACACCGTTGACGTTCACCGTACGCGCCAGCATGAAGGCGCTCGGGGTTCCTGGCAGCTGCACCGCAACGACTGGCAAGGCTCCCGCGGTCAGGCGATGAAAGATCGAATACCGTCTCTCCGGCTCCGTGGCCACCGGCCGCCCCTGCATATCCACCACCGGCAACTGCATCAGTCCTGCATCACCCTGCGGCGGTCTGGGCTCGTGATCCATGGTTCGCAAGACCTGATGCACATCGAAGACCGACGCAGGGTGTTGTGCCTGGATCGCCGCCGCATCCTGCTCCATGAACAAGTCCAGCGCATCCACCGGACTGTCCGCCTCGATCTGCGCGATCAGGTTCCAGCTCATGCTGGAAAGGTCGCTTTCAATGAGGCCGCGCGTGCTGTCCAGGATCTCCTTGGTCTTGCACTCCAGCTCTTGCTGCCTCACCCGCAAGTCGGACCTTTTGCCCTCGACATACGGTGGCCGGAACAATCTCTCCAGGACCGCACGGGCCTTGAGTGTCTGATAGATGGATAAAGCGGGGCAGCGGCTCGCAAGCGGCCCACGGGTCCGCTCGGCATCGCTTGCGTTCAGATGCGCCTCGATCTTCTGCTCGACGACGGGTTGGAGGTCGTTGAGCAGGGTGAGGGCCTGCGTGCGGTGCCAGCGCAGCGGCTTCTGTGGGCTGCGCGCCAGCGGCAGCAGAGCAGCACACAGATTGCCCATGGTTTCCAGATCGTTCTGGGTCGTAAAATCAGGGGTTTGACGCAATTCCGAGAGACGATTCAAGCCTGTCGGTGCGAGCAGACCGAGATCATCAGACAGCCGAGCCTTGCCCAGTGCCTTGAAAACGGTTGTGATGTGCAGAACGTCAGCCTGCCCCAGGCGATCACTATCATAGTGCAGGTAGTGGGCGAGCTTGTGCAACCGATCCTTCGGCAGAGCGGCGTCCGTGATGTCTCCACTGTCCTCTGCCCTCATGATCATTCGCGATAGAGCATTGGCGAGGATACTCAGCTCAGGCGTGGTGAACACACCGAATCGTTGCCCTCGAGCACCCAATCCGCGCGCGATGTCCATCGTGGACTGCCGGCACTCCGCCTCTTCCGGCCACTTGGTGAAGCCGTTCATCAAGGTCGCCACGACCTGCGGAGCGAAATCGGAGAGCTGGCGCTGACGGGCTTCCCCGGCGATTGCGATCGCGGCATTGCGACAGTCCTCCCCGTCCGGCCACTTGCTGAAGCCGTTCAACAGGTTCGCCAGTCCCTGCGGGGAAAAACTAGAGAGTTCGGCGCGGCGAAAGACGTCACCCGCGATCGCAAACGTGGCGTCGCGACAGTACGGCGCTTCCGGCCATTTGCTGAAACCATTCACCAGATTAGCCAAGTGCTGGTGGGTGAATTCAGAGAGCGGGGCGCCGCGGCGAAGGACCTCACCCGCGATCGCAAACGTGGCGTCGCGACAGTCCGGCGCTTCCGGCCACTTGCTGAAACCGTTAACCAGATTTGCCAGCTCCTGCGGATCAACTCCAGAGAGCCGGGAGGCGCGGCGAAGGACCTCATGCGCGATCGCCACTGAGGCTTGCTGAGACTCCGCCTGATCTGGCCACTTGCTGAAACCGTTCACCAGGTTAGCCAGCTCCTGCGAAGTAAAAGCAGGGAGCCGGATAACACGGCCAAGAACCTCCCGTCCGATTGCGACCGTGGCGTCGCGACAGTCCGGCGCTTCCGGCCATTTGCTGAAACCATTCACCAGATTGGCCAAGTGCTGGTGGGTAAAATCAGAGAGCCGGGCGCCCTGGCGACGGACCTCGTTGGCGATTGCGACCGTGGCGTTGCGACAGTCCGGCGCTTCCGGCCATTTGCTGAAACCGTTCACCATGTTCGCCAGCCCCTGCGGGCCAAAGTCAAAGAGCTGGCGGCGACGGACCTCGTTGGCGATTGCGACTGTCGCCTCGCGACAATCCGCCCCGTTCGGCCACTTGCTGAAACCGTTCACCAAATTAGCCAGGTGCTGGTGTTTAAAGTTGGAGAGCCGGGCGCCGCGGCGAAGGACCTCGCTGGCGATCGCGCCGGTGGCGTGGCGAGATGCCGCCGCTTGCGGCCACTTGCTGAAACCGTTGACCAAGTTCGCCAATTCGTGCGGAGCAAAACCGGAGAGCTGGCGCCGACAGATTTCGTCCGCGATTGCGACTGTTGCCTCGCGACAATCCGCCCCGTTCGGCCATTTGCTGAAACCGTTCACCAGATTAGCCAGGTGCTGGTGAGTAAAGGTACCGAGCCGGGCGCCGTGGCGAAGGACCTCATGCGCGATCGCGCCGGTGGCTTGGCGAGATGCCGCCTCTTGGGGCCACTTGCTGAAACCGTTCACCAAGTGCACCAAGTCCTGGTGATTAAAATCAGAGAGCCCGACCTCGTCGCGCGCGGCGCGGCCAGTGACCTCACCGGCGATCGCGACTGTGGCTTGGCGAGACGCCGCCTCTTGCGGCCACTTGCTGAACCCGTTCACCAATGTCGCCAGCGCCTGCTGAGTGAGGTGAGAGAACTGGTCGGCGCGGCGAAAGACCTCGCCGGCGATGGCAACCACGGCGCCGCGACAGTCCGCCCCGTCCGGCCACTTGCTGAAACCGTTTACCAGATTGGCCAGGTGCTGGTGCGTAAAGTTACCGAGTCGGGCGCCGCGGCGAAGGACCTCGCTGGCGATCGCGCCCGTGGCTTGGCCAGACGCCGCCGCTTCCGGCCACTTGCTGAAGCCGTTCACCAGGTTTGCCAATTCGTGCGGAGCAACCCCAGAGAGCCGGTCAGCGCGGCGAAGGACCTCGCTGGCTATCGCGACTGCGGCTTGCTGAGACGCCGCCTCTTGCGGCCACTTGCTGAAACCGTTCACCAGGTTCCCCAAATCCTGGTGATTAAAATCAGAGAGCCCGACCTCGTCGCGCGCGGCGCGGCGAGTGACCTCACCGGCGATCGCGATTGTGGCTTGGCGAGACGCCGCCTCTTGCGGCCACTTGCTGAAACCGTTCACCAATGTCGCCAGCGCCTGCTGAGTAAGATCAGAGAACTGGTCGGCGCGGCGAAAGACCTCGCCGGCGATCGCGAGGGTCGCATCGCGACAGTTCGCCTGTTGTGGCCACTTGCTGAAACCGTTCACCAGGTTCACCAAGTCCTGGTGATTGAAATCCGAGAGTTGGGCGCGGCGGCGAGTGACCTCACTGGCGATCGCGACTGTGGCGTCATGATAGTCCGCATCTTCCGGGCATTTGCCGAACCCGTTCACCAGGTTCGCCAGCTCCTGCGGAGTAAAATGAGAGAGCCCTTGCCCGCCGGCGCGGCGAGAGAGTTCTGCGGCGATATCGACTGTGGCTTGGCGATAGACCGCCCCTTCCGGCCATTTGCTGAAACCGTTCACCAAGTTCGCCAGGTCCTGGTGATTGAAAGCAGAGAGCCCGAACCCGCCGCGGGCAGCGCGGCGACCGACCTCATCGGCAATCGCCCCGGTGGCTTGGCGAGACCACTCCTCTTCCGGCCACTTGCTGAAACCGTTCACAAGGTTCGCCAGCTCCTGCGGAGTAGGATCAGAGAGCCGGGCACGGCGGTCACGACGGAGGACCTCGCCGGCCATCGCGCCTGCTGCTTCGCGAGACGCCGCCTCTTCCGGCCATTTGCTGAAACCGTGCACCAGGTTCGCCAGTTCCTGGTGAGTGAATTCAGACAGCCGGGCACGGCGGTCGCGGCGCAGGACCTCGCCCGCGATCACAACTGTGGCTTGGCAACAGACCTCCTCTTGCGGGCATTTGCCGAAACCGTTCACCAGGTTAGCCAAGTCCTGGTGATTGAAAGCAGAGAGCCCGGGGTCACGGCGGGTGCGGCGAAGGACCTCACCGGCAATCGCTCCGGTGGCTTGGCGAGACCACTCCTCTTCAGGCCACTTGCTGAAGCCGTTCACAAGGTTCGCCAGCTCCTGCTGCTTAAAATCAGAGAGCCGGAAACGGCGGTCGGCCCGACGACGGACCTCACTGGCGACGGCTTGCGTGCCCTCACGCGTTTCCGGCCGCTGCGTCCACTTGCTGAAACCGTTCACCAGCAACGACAGACTTTGACTATTCAGCGCCCCAAGTGCCCTGCCTTCATCGCGGCAAAATTCGGCGATTCTGATCGTTCCGTTGCGGCATGTCCTCGACTGCGGATGCCGACCAAATGATGCCGCAAAGAGCGAAAGGGCTTTGGGATCGACTTCGCGCATTAACGCACCAGGAAGCTGCGACACCCGAGCTGCGATCGCCTTGCAAGCTTCGACACCTTCCTGACCTCCGGCCTCGCGACTCACCGCGTTGCATGCGGTGGCGTAGCCCCATGATTTCCCGCGGCGGATATCGTCCTCGAAGCGTGTGACAAATTGACTTTTGAACTGGGCGGCGGCCTTTTGCAGAAAGGCTGCATGGACCTCGTCGCCCGCCCCCTGCAGCCGTCTGTCATGCTCCACCACTGCACGTGAGAACCCCACGATGTCACGGGCGAAACAAATCGCGTGTAGAGCGTCGTTAGATTGTTCTTCTGAGATTGCACTTTGCACGTTCTGCGTGGCGACATCATCCAGGCGCCGCCTCTTTGGTCTGCGATCCAGGCCGGATGCGGATTGCCTGCGCAAGGAAGGAGCAATTTGTTGTGAACTTCTGGACTGATCGGCACTGCGGCCCTCGGCACCGGAACGCGACGAACTTTCTTCCCGATTCGTCGCGCCCCGATGCGGCAAGTCGCGAAAACCGGGCTGGCCCTCACGCGTATTAACGGAGGGATCGGCTGACGTGCGGCGCCGGACATCGCCGGCCGAAGGTGGCCTTTGAGCGGAGGACGCCCCTAACTCTCGATTTTCAGAGCGCAAGCCCTGCACGAGAGAACTGAACCTCGAGCCTTCTTGTCCACCGCGATGATCTGATTCAGCACGGGACCAGTGCGTGCCTGATCCGCTGGGCGCATTCAAACGCCGGTCAACTCCCGTCAAAATCCGTCTCCCATAGGCGAGAATGCGCCGATTACAACGCTTGGCACACACGGCGCCGCCGCGGCCGCCTCGACCGCGTTGTTTCGACACCGCAGAGCGGAGCTCCTTGCGCTGCGCCGACCACCCGTGACCGCCACAACCGGCAGCGCGGATCGTCATTTTTCGCACAATTGTGCGCGCTCTGGCATCGAACATATCCCCTGCATCTGACGTAAACCTGACCTGGATCAATCTGGAGTTGCGTTGCGTTTACCCTGTTTCGCCAGTCGTGCGGGAATTGCGAAGCCTCTATCATGTCGGGGCCAGTTGCGGCAGCGAGAGAGATACCTATGGACAAGCTCGGCGAAGCAACGCTGATGACGCTGCTTGGAATTTGTCACTGAATGTGAGAACCAGGCCCTCACCGGAGCATCCCTCCAGCGCAACCCATTGCGGATGACGAACAGGATCCCGCTGAGCACCCGCCGATCATCTAGCCGAGGCACGCCGTGCGACAGCGGGAAATACGGCTCGATCCGCCGCATCTGCTCCGGGCGATAACATGAGCAAATCATCCATCGTGGCACCTCTGCCGACAATGAATCAGCCACTCACCATCAACTCAAGCGAATTAATAGGTCCTAACCCTGGTTGTGTGATTTTGCGAGGCGAGCAATGAAGCGCTCGAGAATAGTAGACATTGCACGAGACGCCGGCGTTAGCAAAGCGACAGTTGATCGCGTGATTCACTCCCGCGGAGCAGTGCGCGCGGACAGGCGGCGGACGTCTCCGCGCCGGAGGTCGCGTAGAGAGTACGAATGATCGTGGCGGCGTTCCGCAGCCGCAACGGGGGCGGTCGTGCAGAAGATCGGTGCGGTGGAGACGGCCAGCGAATTTCTCAAGGCGCGTGCCGGTACGGCAAAGCGGGGCGATCTGACACGGCTTCTGGACAGGGCGCCGGATGCGCCGCCGCTGCCGAAGGACTCCTTCTGATTTGCCAAACCGCCTCGCCTCACCTGTCCGGTGGGGCGGGCCGATAACGACTGACCGCGAGTTAAGTTGACAATGCCGATGCGAAACTATCAGCGCCGGCGCGACCGTTTTCGCATCAATCTCACAAAGGCGGGCAGGGTTGTAGGAAGTCCCCTCCCCTGCCGCGAACAAGCTTCGGATAAAACCCAGCTTTTCAGTAATGTGATCCGGAGGCCGGGGCGACGTGGTGCTCAGGGGATGTGACGCGCGAGATCTGCGATCCGACCCATCAGCGCTTCCATCGGTCCTCGCTGGAAGACGCGCAGCCAAAGCACCGCGAAAGTGCTTACAACCACGATGAAGCCAAAGAGCATGGACAGGCGCGAGCCTCCTCCAAACAAATCTATTCCCACAATGTGCAGGAGATAGGCTATTCCCACAATGTGCAGGACATAGGCCGTCAAAGGCATCGAGCCGACCGTGATTATTGGCCAGACCAGCTTTCGCAGATGCGGGAGCGCATCCATAGCGAGCCAGCAAGCCGCCAAGACAATCATTGCGCAACCGGTGCTGCCCAGGATCGAGAACGTCGTCTTGCTATGAGGTGCGGCAATCCATGGCGACCAGGGAAGGTAGCCAACGTCCGACCACCAGGCGGATTCCTGCAAAGCGGCGGGTACACCAGGCAGCAAACGCAGCGCGAGCAAGGATCCCCCATGGCCCAACACGGCCAGCGCGACCCCGGCTAGACCAAGGCGCCAATGCATTGCTTGCGTGCTAAGGTCAAGGCGCGCAATGGCCATGCCTGCGATCACGAAAGGAACCCAGGTTATCGCGGGATGATCGCCGCTGACCATGAGCTTGATAACCGGGTCGAAGTACGAGCTCTCGGAGCCAAACACAAGGTGGGAGCGCACTTGCGGGAGAACTAATGCGGTCGCCGCAGCGAGCAAGCCGAGCTGCTGTGCGCTGAGCCGATAGAGCGGCAGGACCAACAAGAAGCAGATTCCGTAGTATGCCAGGATGACCTGGACCGGCGTATCGAGGTAGGTCAGGATTGGTCCAAGCGCCAGCAAAACAAGGGCACGAATTGCGACTCTGGCAATGGCCTGTCTACCGGCTACCCCCGACTTCGGCGCCTTGCGACCGGTAATCAGGAGGATTGAAAAACCGGCCAATACGGTAAACAGGGCGGACGACCGCCCATGGGTTAGTTCCATCAGATTCCCGACAAGTCCTCCTTCGAGGGGGTTGGGACCGACATGGGCGGCATACATGCCGAAGACAGCCAGGCCGCGAGCAAGGTCGATGGCGACCAGCCGATCTACGGCCGACCCATCGCTCGCGCCCGCAATCGGGGCGTTCTTCGCCATGGTGGGTTCCTTGCTTGGTTGTGTCGATCGCGGGGACCCGCGACAGGAGAGCCGGTCGGCTGCTGCAGTCGTCTCACCCTGAAGGGTTCAAAGATCGTGCCAATCTGGCGGATCGAGCCGGCGACAGAAGTTTATGCTTGCTGTTCAGCTCTTTAGCCTGCGGCAAACAACAGATCGGCTCACCAAGCCTGTGGCGCGGACCTGACAAACCCGACAAAAGGTGTCGCGGGGCCGCAATTTTTGAAGGGATGGCGGACCCGGGAGATCCACTGAACCGTCGGCGAGAGGCTCAGCGACAACGGATGATCCGATCAGCACGCCGCGGCACCGCCGGTGACGGTCGCCCCAGGTGTCAAGGCCAGGGCTCTGCGATAATCTGTGGTGGTGCGCCTAACGGGATGTCGGCGGCGGCACGGTTCGGGATCGGGATTTCGACGGCGATTGCCTGGATCGCGAGCGGCAAACGCGCGCGTCAGTCAGCGACACGGTGCGATGTTCTGGCCCGGCTCGACCGGGTTGCTGCGGGTCAAATCAGGACCCGCAGCAACCTTACCATAGGTCTGCTGTAACCGGCCGATTGTTACCGTGGTGATTTTGCTTTTATGCGCGCGATGAGCTCTTCGTCGTCGACAAAGCTGTCGAGGAAGTCGTTCCATTCGTCGGTCGAACGACGAGCATGGGCGAGCATTTGTCTCAGCTCGTCAATCCCATCGTCAGTGAGAGCGGTGATTGCCTCGTCCGTGCCATCGTAGACGCTGATGATACTGCCGTAGGAGAGGTTGTCCTCGTTGCTGACGATCGCCTGAAGGAGCTCAGAATCCTCTCCAAGCTTTTTCGCGACGTGGTCGATGGTGAAGACGTAGGTGATTGTAGCCATCGTATCCCCACAGTCACGGCCGTCTTGCTGAGGTAGGCTGCAGGCTGCAAGTCCTAGTGCAAGCACTAGGAGTAGCCCTGTGACGAAGCATCAGATTGAAGTGATCACGTCGATCTAGCGGCGCCGGCGCTGGTCTCGGGAGGAGCAGGAGCGGCTGGTCGCGGCGACGTTTGAGCCTGGGGCCAGTGTTTCCGACATCGCGCGATCGGCTGGCATTCATGTGAGCCAGCTTTTCCGGTGGCGCAAGGAACTCTGTCAGATCTCCGCGCCGTCCGTGCCGCAACTCATTCCGGTGCAAGTCGTCGAGGCGCTGCCAGCGCCGCAATCGCCAGCGCACCCACCGCCGATCTCCGGACGCGCAAGAAGAGCAGCATGGTGACCATCGAGCTTGGCGGCGCCCGCCGCCTGCGGGAGAGTGATATCGATAGCGAGGCGCTCGGCCGGATCCTGCAGGCGGAAGCTGCAGTGACCTTCGTCTGACAAGGTGGGGATGGGATCCTTCAGCCAATCTGGTCGCTGTCGAGGAGAGCGCGACGGTTCTCGGCGGCCAGCGCCGGCGCGGAGCCGGTCGGATCAAGATGGCGTGCGATGTCATCGAGCGCATGCTGGCCTGATTCTGCCCCATCGGTACAGACCAAGGGCTGCAGTGCGGCGAAACGTGCACGGCATCAGGCGAACCCTTGCCCATGCTTCGACCGGGTGGGAAGGCAAGATGCTGGACGCCATCATGATCGGCGGACAGCCGCTTTTCATGTTCGGCGAGCGCGCCGGGATCATGGAAGTGCGCATCGACGGCCGCGACTGGTACGCAGCCCTCGACCTCACCGCGGATCGCGAGGGCGCCGCTGCGGCGCTGATCGCACGTGATGCGGTGTTTGCCGAATGGCGCAAGACGGTGTCGCTGAACGTTACGCTGTTCATCCTGACCGCCGGCGTGCTGATCATTATCCTCTACGCCTATTTCACGCGGGCCGCGCGCACCCAGGCCGCCGACCGCATCTATCTCGAGGCACATCAGCGCATCGACCTGGCGCTTGTGCGCGGCCGCTGCGGCCTGTGGGACTGGGACATGGTGCGGGGCAAGATGTACTGGTCGCGCTCCATGTATGACATGCTCGGCTACAAGCCCCTGCGACACCATGCTGTCGTTCGGCAAGGTCGACGATATCATCCATGGAGCGCGAGGAGATCGACCTCTGCCCGCTGATCCGCGAGACCGTGCGTGTCGCTGCAGGCGGCGGAAAAGTCCACTACCGTCGAGACCCAGATCGCCGAATCGATGACGAACGTCGCCGACCGGCGCGATCAAGCAGATCGTCATCAACCTTCTGTCGAATGCGGTGAAGTTCACCGCCTAGCATTACAGTTGCGGGTTTTATCGATCTCTGAATCCATGGGTGACCATGATTCGGAGGTCATGGATGA
>NZ_JAAKZF010000085.1 GCF_011045125.1 Allomesorhizobium camelthorni
TCACCTGGAGCGCCGAGTATATCGCCAGGGCAAGTGGCTTCCGGCCACTACTCTTGTTCTTGGCCCAACGACCTCAATGCGGCTGCCTCGTCTTCTCTGGACAAAGGGTCATGCGCGCCGGATACCGCGAGGTAGGCATCGAGGGCCTCCATGGACGAGGCTGGTGCATACCCGCCATCGCTCGCAGGGGCGACGACGGCAAAGTTTACTGCCCAGGCATCGGCTGATAGGCACGCCACAGAAATGAGGGTGGAGCGGTTGGCGGGATCGACTTCGAATTCGCGGCAAAAGGCGCCACTTTCATCCCGAAACGAAGCGACCACACGGATCCTGTCGTTGGAACCCGCCAGGACGGTTTCCTCTCCGGACGGAATCCGGCGCAACGCCTCCGCAAGTGCCGAACTATTCAGTCCCGCGACCTCGAGGCCATTCTGTGGATCTTGGTTGCCAATGCCGACGAGATATCCGCCGATACCGCACGCGATCGCAACCAGTGATGCCGCCAGGGGCATGATCCACGACCGCTGCGGCGACGGCTCGCGGCTGTCATTTGCTTTGAGCGCAACAACACGCGGCGGCGCCTCGCTATCGTCGGAAGGAACGCTGCGACGTTTGGCCTCGTCGATCATCCGCAGCACGGACTGGCTAAGCCTTTCAGGAACGGGTTCCTCGACGAGCGGCCTCAGCGCCTCTTTGACCTCAACGCGGGTTTGGAGGAATAATGCGACCCGCCTGGCGAGGCCTTCATTCGTTTCGATGGCTTTCTCGACGGCCGCAGCGGTCTCCTCGTCGAGCTCACCGTCGGCAAAGGCCACGAGCGTTTCATCGTCAAACTCGCGTGAGATCATTTTTCCGCCTTTCATGATCTGTGAAACGCGAGAGTTCACAAGTTATTCCATACCGGTTGCCTCGGCGAGATTTTTTCTGGCGCGCGCCAGCCGGCTCATCACCGTTCCGATCGGTATCCCGAGTACATCGGCGGCGGCCTTGTACGAAAGATCCTCAACGCAGACCAGGAGCATGACTTCGCGCTGATCGTCCGGCAGTTCGGTGACCGCCAGCGCAACACGGTTCAGAGTAAGGCGGGCTTCGACATCACGTTCGCCTGAAGCCCCGACAATGTCCTGACGCTGGTCAATGTCTTCCTGCTGGCCCGCCGTACTCTGCTTTCTGATGTGGTCGATCCACAAATTGCGCAGTATCCGTAACATCCAGGCGTCGAAGCGGGTTCCAGCTTCAAAACGACCGGCAAGCGCGCGCTCGCAGGCCGCCTGTACGAGGTCGTCGGCAACATCGCGGGAACGGCAGAGAGAAATCGCGAAACGGCGCAGGTTCGGAAGAATGGCGACGAGTTGCCTTCCGATCTCCTCCGGTTCATCGGTCACGTCGAAGTGTCCGGGAGCTGTGCATGCAAGGAGTTCCATAAAAGCGCATCCAATGCCCAGCAGAACGCACGGTGTCTTGCCCCTTTAGATCGCCGGTTCCCGCTTTACTTGACCGTCGCCTGGCCTGAAAATGCCTCATCCTGCGGACTGGCTCCAAAGTACAGTTCCATGACACCAATATTAGCCGCAGCTGGCTAACGCTTCGTAGGAGCCCGGCAAGATTTTGGGAAGCCCCAGTTTAGATTTTTGCAAGCGCCCGGTTAGATTTGGGTGAGAACAGCCCCTTCTGACAATGCCGTTCGCAGGCACCCAGGCTCAGCGCTTCGCACGCGCGAACTTTCGATACCAGCCCGAGCCGGCGATTGTGTTGCGATAGACGCGTTCCCGCTCGCTTGCCTCTTCCATTGTTTCGGCGCGCACCTCGCCTTCGATCGCGGCGTCGGCGCGGCGAAACGGGAAAACCTGCACCAGCGGCGTGCCCTTCTCGATGATGTGCAAGCCGTCTGGGCCGATCGGGAAGAAGGGGAAGTGGATGTGTGCCGAATAGCTGTCGGTGTCGACGATGCCGGCGACAGCCTCGAAGACGCCGTTGGGCCGGTTGAGCGGAGGCACGAACAGGCAGCTCCACCCCGGCGCCGTTCGGATCGCCCAGTAATTGTGGAATTTGCAAGGCGGCCGCGGCGTGCTGGGATGGCCCGTGATCTGGTGCGGGCTGTGGTTGCTGACCATCGTGCGGTCGAACTCCCAGCCGTAATCGACGGTTTCCCCGCCATCCTTGATCTCCAGCCGCACCTCCGCGGCGAGCGGCAGTATCCAACCGGTAGAGAGCGCGTCCAGAAACGGCATGCAGCGCTTGATCGTGATGCCGTTGTCGCGCGCGCCGACATGCTCCAGATCGATAGGCGCGATCTTGCGGAACCAATCGGGCAACGCCGACTTGGCCGGCCGCGGTTCGGCGATGACGCCGGTATCGGAGGGCTGGCAAAGAAAGCTGATCTTGGGCGAGGGCTTGTTGAAACGTGTCAGCATGGCTGTCATCTGGAGCTAGGGACTGATCGCCGGAAAACTGGTTTGCTCACCGTGGGTCGCCCGTGCAACGAGGGGCCGCAGAGCCGGCCCCTCGTTTTCCTGGCGGTCCCCAGCGCTAACGCAGGAGGTCAAACAGCGTCCGGGCCGACCGATTGGAACTGGAGTTCGATGAGCTGTTGGAACCCCGATCCGACGAGCCGTTGGAATTCGAGTTCGACGAGCTGTTGGAACTCGAATTGGAGGAGCTGTTCGAGTTCGAGTTCGAAGAACTGTTGGAGTTCGAATTGGAGGAGCTGTTGGAGCTCGAGTTCGACGAACTGTTCGAGCTCGAATTGGATGAACCATTGGAACTCGAATTCGATGAGCTGTTGCCGGCGAACTGCTGCAACTTCTCCTCAGGAACTTGAGCCATTCCAGGCAATGTCGGGCCTTCTGTCCGCGGAGCACGAAGGATGCTCTTGATACCGCCGGCAGCGGTTGCATCAGGCGCCGCGGCCGCCTGCGCGCCGCCAACCAGCGCAGCACCAGACGCGGCCGTGATTGCAAATGCGAGCATCGAACCAATTTGATGAATTTTCATAACGCTATCTCCTGTCTGCCATCACCGCTCAGGTGCGGTGGACTTGGTCGATCCCTGCGACCACTGAAGATAACGTGGAGATGGAGAAATAATTCTAGCCAGTTCGATTTCTCTCCAAATTTTAACCTTCCTATCTACCCGCTCTTACCTGGTTCAAAAGTTTGATTCCGGTGGTTTGTTGCGGCGGCGTACACCGTCAGCATCTTTGGTTGGTTGAGGGCCAATGCAATGCCAGATTCCGCGCCATTCAAGCCGATATGACGTAACCGAAGCCGCGCACGGTCTTGATAAGCGGGTGTTCCTCCGCGCCGTCGATCTTGCGGCGGAGGTAGCGTATGTAGACATCGACCACCTTTGTTTCGGGGTCGAAGCTCAGGTCCCAGACATTGTTGAGCAACCGGGTTCTGCTAATCACGGCGCCGGGATGGGACATCAGATAGGCGAGAAGCCTGAACTCCTTGGCTGTCAGGCTGATCTCGCGCCCGCCGCGCCGAACCTTTTTGGCGACGGGGTCAAGCGTTAGGTCGCCGACCATCAGCACCGGATCCGAGATCGCGCCGGGTCCGCGTCGAAGCAGAGCTTCGATGCGAGCAATCAGTTCGTCGAAGGCGAACGGCTTGGTGAGATAGTCGTCTGCGCCACCCTTCAGCCCCTCGACCTTGTCCTGCAGGCTGTCTTTTGCGGTGAGCATCAGGACGAGATACTCGCGCCGTTCGCGTTGCATTATCCGGCACACATCGAGGCCGTCGATTCCGGGGAGCAGGCGGTCGAGAACGATCAGCGAATAGGACGTCTCGCGCACCATCGCCAATGCATCCTCGCCATTGTTTGCAAGGTCGACTAGGTAACCCTCCGCTTCGAGCCCCCGCTTGATAAAGCCCACGATACGGTCGTCATCCTCCACCAGCAGAATTCTTGGCATTGACCTCACCTTCTTTCGGGATCCTGTCGCGAGCAGGAGCAACTTCCCTCTGTTTATGCCGCGCTGGTTTTCACACGAGGCCTTCTCCTCGAAGCGGTCGCGCCGGCACCGAAATTGCCAGCCGAAGCTTCGTTTGCGTCGGCGCATGGAATGCGGACCACGACCTCCGTAAAGGACCCGACCTCGCTAGTGAGCGTGAGCTCGCCCTGATGCTTCTCGACAAGCCATTTCGCGATCGCCAGACCAAGCCCGCTACCTGGCTGGCGTGAGGTCCTTAGGCTTCGGCCGCGGTAAAACCGCTCGAATACCTTTGGTATTTCCTCGGCGGGAATGCCCAGCCCTTTGTCGCGTATGGTAATCCGGGCATGTCCGTCCAAAACGGTCATGCTCAAGTTCACCGGACGGCCGCGTGGAGAGTATTTTATGGCGTTGTCCAGAAGTATGACGAGCGCCTGCTTAAGCTGCTGCGCGTCAGCCGTGACCCAGATCGGCTCAGTCCTGTAGTCCGCCTTGATCGCAATAGCGTTGGCGCGTGCAAGAATTTCGCCGTCGTGAACCGCATCGGCGACGATGGTCACGAGGTCCGTTCGGCGCGGCTCGAAGCGGATCGTATCGGTTTCCGAGCGGGACAGGAAAACCAGATCGTCGACGAGCCGGCTCATCTCCAGGCTTTGCGTTACGATCCGTTCGAGCGCGTCGCGGTAGACTGCCTCGGGCTTCGAACCGTGGCGCAGCGGGATCTCCGCCTCGCCGCGAAGAGCGGTCAGCGGGGTGCGCAGTTCATGACTGATGTCGGCGAGAAACTGAACCCGCAACCGGTCGAGATCGGTCAGCCGCTGGTTCGCCGCGGCGAGTTCGGCTGTACGCGTGGTGACTTGCCGCTCGAGATCCGCTCGCGCCTCGAGCAGCCGCTTGCGCTGGTCTTCCTGATTGGCAGCCATCGCGTTGAAGCGTCGCGCAAGCACGCCGAGTTCGTCGCTGCTGTCGTAGCCGATCCGGTGGTCGAGTTCACCCCGGCCGATCGCCTCGGCGCCTTGGGTCAGAAGGCCAATCGGGCGCATCAGCGATCGGGCGAGGAGGAAAGCAGCGACAAAGCAGAGGATCACGGCAGCCAGTGCAAGCCCCGCTGTGATCCACGTCAGACGCCGCCACAATGCTTCGGCCTGCAACTCCGCCCGCGCGACCTCTTCCGCTTCATCGCGCCTCGCGGCTTCCAGGATATTTTCGAACTCGGCGTCGAAACGGTTCTCGATGTCGCGGCGAAAGATCATGACCGCGTCTTCCTGCCGCCCCTGGTTGCGCAGATCGATTGCCCTGGCGGTCGCCTTGCTGATTTCTCCATAGAGCGCGCGCATCCGCGTGATGCGGAAGATTTCGTCGCCGTCGTCCTCCTGTTCGCTGCTGCCCACCAGGAACTCGGCCTCGCCCCTGGTCAGCTTCTCGAGCGCATCGAACCCGGCCTCGAGTTCGGCGCTGGCGCTGTCGTAGTCGGGGCGCTCCGGTTCGCCGATCAACAGGAACTCGGCGATCTGCTCGGAATATCGGTTGGCGTTGACGGTGAGCGCCGTGACAGCCTCCAACTGGTGGTTGGCCCACTGAACGCGCTCCATGTAATAGGTCGTCGAGCGGATGGTGAGATAGACGATAGCGGCCATCATCAAGACCGACGCCACGACGATGAGCTGAAAAAGAAGAATGCGAGATCTGATGCCCATCGATGTCCATCGGCGTTGAGAACCCGACGATCGGGTCCTCGAAAATCCAAGTATGCGCACATGGCCGGATAAGGCCATCACGGTCGGCTCGGAGTCGGCGGAATACCCGCTCGACGCCTTTCTAGCACGGACCGAACATACGGGACCGGCAATTAAGGTTGCGGGAGATTTAGGTTAGAAATTGGTGAGAATTGTGCGCCGATATTGTCACCCTGTCGCGCGCCCCTTGGCCGCCTGGCACGGAGTTAGACGACTACCTCGGCAGTGTCTTTGTGCCGTAGTTGCATAAGCGGCCGCATCAAGCAGGCGTGTTGCATAGCTTATTTTGCCGAGGATTATGTTCTCGGCCGTCGTGGAAAACGCCAATACAGCTTCCTCCCCTTTCCGAACGGACCGTGACTCGGCCCGCAGGAGGAAAGCGACAAGCGCCGTCTCTTCCAAGCCGGGGTAGGACCTCGGCGACCTTCCGCCACGGTTTGCGAGGCCGGCGCAGCTTTTGTGCGTCACACGAACTGACCAGACGGTAATGGCCTGTCGCGGGGGTTGCCTCTTGATGACCCTTCACCATCGAGAAGCCAGGTATCATCGAACTCTATGCCCGCGATGGCTGCTTCACACGAGACGATCACTATCGTTTGTCCGGCCCGCGCGCGAGCAAGAACGGCCGCAAGCAAGTCCCGGTCCTTGCAGACATCGATGTCATCGATAAGAAGCACGGCTGCTGATCGGACCAGCGCTCGCGCGGCACGGATCCGGGCGGCCTGCATTGCACTGACGTGAGCAGGCTTCAGTCGCCTCTGGCTGCTTTCCGAAGCTCCATCGACAGCCAGGCCGCACACCGACGCCGTGGCGATTATCTCTTGCTGCAACGTCGCTGAGGGCGCTCCAAGGGCTATATTCTCGACCATCGTTCCCCGCACCAACGGGATCGCCGGCGACAAAAGGGTGATTGCCCGGCGCCGGTCGCGTCGCGAAATCTTATTTACGGAGATGTCATCGAGGAAAATCGCAAGGCCGCTGTTTTCCTCAAAACCCGCTATGTTGGAAAAGAATGCGCTGCGTGCTTCGGGCGTATCACCGCGAAGCAGGATCGAGGCGCCGGGCGCGGCCTCCAGCACATTTGGCGGCTTGCCGTGTGGGCAATGAAATTCGATGTGCAGCCGCCGGCCTGCCGCCGAGCGCGGCAGGGGAATAGGATTCACAGGATCCGCAAGGACCGGCCTCGCAAGGATGGAGGCGATCCGGCGGCGGGACTCGATATAGGCAAGCCGATAGTCGGCGGCGCGAGCGAGGTCGGCAAGCTGCCCAACCGTCAGACCGGCGAGGAGCAAGAGCGTGCTGAGATCGCCAACGAGCATCGCCGGGCGGCCCGAAAACGCAAAGGCCGCGAGGAAAGCGACGATGACGGGCATGACGAAGTCGCTGGACGCGCGCGCAGCACCCGACCACCCCGCCCGGCGAACAAGCCAACTGTTCAGAGCTTCCGACATCCGGTCGATCTTGCGTGTGGTCGGTCCGCTTTTCCCGAAATGGGCATAAGCTGCTCGGGCGACAACGATGTCCCCGAGACGGCCGGCAATCCGTCCCCGCCGCCGCCGGCTTTCGCGAATGGCCCGATGTAGGAACGGCAAGGCAATAAGACAGATGATCGACCAGACAAAAACGCCGGAAAGTAGGAACGGCGCAACCTGTGGGGCAAGCCAGAAGGCGCCAAGAACGATGAGAACGACAGAGGGACCGGCAACAAAGAGAGAGGCGACGCCGTCGGCTAGCCAGGATCTGATGGCGGAGAGGTCGGTGATGAGGCGGGTCATTATGAGGCCGAGACCGGTCTGGCCGGCTGCCGGCGGCAACGCGAAGAGTTGCTCGACCAGCAGCCCGCGGACCTCGCGCACGTAGTCCAGTGCAAAAGCTGCCCCCCGTCGGCGCTGCATCACCCTGAGTGCGAAGAGCGCGATGCCGAGCGAAAGGCTAGCCGTCACGATCAGCCAGCCCTGACCGAGCGCCGGCCCCTCCCCGGAAACCGCCGCACCGACGATGGCGACAAGAGCGAGCGACGTGGCGGCCTGGGCAAAGCCGATGGCAATGAGAACCGCAAGGGCGGCCAGTCGCACGCCGGTCAGGATTGCTGGTAGACGCATTACGCACCTCCGGCGATCAACATCAGGCGCGGGTTCAAAATCCCGGCGACAATGCTTGCTGCGGTCGCGGGATCGGTGAGTTCCTCGACGCCATAGACAGGGGCATTGGCCGCGCCTGCTTCTCGGCACGCCAGCGGTGAACGCGTCAGAAGTCCGCTGAGCCCAAGCACCTCGTACCCAAGCTCGCGCAGCCGTTCGCAGCCCGCCACCGCCCCCATCGCATCTCCGGCGGCGAACAGCACGCCGCGGGTCAGCTTCTGGAATTCCGGGCTCTTTGCGAGCGCGGCTGTCTCGGGCTGGAATAGGCCATCCGCAACCTCCAGAACCGCGATCTCCGCCCCGGCGGCGACAAGAGAATGCAGCAAATGCTGCGCGCCCTCTACAAGGGCGTCGATCGGTGCAAGATAGGTCGTGGCAAAGCCGGCATCTGTGAAATCAAGCGCGGTGCATGCTCCGGCATCCATCATGGACCAGAGGTCATTGCCGGCGCCGGTTCCGGTCACCTTTGCCGCACCAACCGCAAAACCTGCCTTGGCGAGCCCGCGCACGAGGCTTGCAGCTGTCGTCGTCTTGCCCGAATTCATCGACGTTCCGTAGATAACGATTGCCGGCGGCGTGAGCCGCGCCGGCTGCGGCGCGACCGCAAAGTCCGCAACGTTCAGAACGCGGCCGCACGAGTCGGTG
The DNA here is from genome assembly GCF_011045125.1 of Allomesorhizobium camelthorni. GTDB lineage: Bacteria > Pseudomonadota > Alphaproteobacteria > Rhizobiales > Rhizobiaceae > Allomesorhizobium > Allomesorhizobium camelthorni. The sequence continues at coordinate 8,457 of NZ_JAAKZF010000085.1, forward strand.
ACCAGACCGAGCGGCAGGATCGCGGTCGGAAATATGGTCTTGTCGTGCCATGCCGTCGCCCGCGAGGCCACTCCGCCTGCCGCGACCATGTGGCACGGCCCGAGATCTGGCGGCACGATCGCCTCGAACTGATCGGGGGCGTAGCGGTTGCCGTAGGTCAGGACGATTTCGTCCGTTGCAGCAAGTGCCGCCTTGCGTCCCGAGGGCAGCTCGACCGACTTGTGGTGACCGAGCGCCTCGATCCGCGCGAGCACCAGGTCCCCTGCCTTCGGTTCGGCGGGAGGCGAAAGCAACATCCGCATGCGCTCGGCGGGAATACGGCGGGTCGTGAAAGCCCGCTTGGCCTTCGCCATGCGTTCGGAGTCAAGAATTTCCATTGTGGTCTCCCGAGTAGGCGCCTAGGGGGCGATGCGGGAGGGAGAACGTGGACGAACCAGGATTATTCTCGACGAAGTTGCAATTTTTCTGCCACGATGGCGTCGATTCAGGCCGCGAGCCTGCGCTCGCGTTTTCTGCCTTTCCAGAAGGCTTAATTCGGAGCGCTCGACAGCCAAACAGCCCGGCTCGCTGCTCCGGGTCAGCGGATGGAGCCAAACGCCTGTATCTCGTCCGCTGCTTCAAGCGGCGGCCCTGCATGAATCGACGCAAGATATGAATCGAGCGCTTCCGTCGATGACGCCGGCGCATAAGCTGCTCATGCAGTATCGCCGCTACTTCGCGGTCCGGCGCCGACAATGTCAGCGGTGGAAACCGGAAGTACCGGGCCAGCAAACGAGACTGCCAGCGTTGTGAACTCAAGCCCCGCTGCTGTCCAAAGACGCCGGTATGTGATGTGCTGCGCCGCGTCCATGAAGAGGCTCGCGACCACGCGCGTCAAATGGCGGATACACCCGAGTTCGAACCGTCGCGCAGCGAGCGCAGGAAGGTCGAGATGCTCTTCGCACACCTGAAGACCACGCTCCGCTTCGAACGCATGAGATTACCCGGCCTAAGCGGAGCCCGTGACGAGTTCCCAATGGCCGCCCATCACGCAAAACTTGCGGCGATTGGTGCGGCTGACGACGCCCATGGCGCCGGCGCCGACATGATGGAGGCCAATCCGCAGAACTCTCTCCAATAGCCAAGATGCAAGCGTCATTCAACCGACCGCCGTTATGCCTCCGGACAGGCAGACAGGGATCGCAATCGCGTTTTCCACAGCATCGGTCACGTTCGGGTAGGCTGCAATTGATGAGGAACTGGGTAGACGACCGCGGACGAGTTCCAGACTGCAATCTTATGCGACTCTTGACTCGGGCAGGTTGGCAAAAACCTCCTAATTTCCCCTTCCTGGAAGGCGCGGTTACGCCATTCAGCGGACTGTCAATCGGGTGGCTCTCGCGCCGATCGGCACGATGAATCATTGAAATTTCAATCTGTGAACCGGCGCCGAAAGTTGACGCCTCGACATGTGGGCGTAGGCTTTGATTTGCAGAGGCATTCTTGAAAGCGAGTGTGGTCACGATCGGCGTCGACGATGACCCCACCCGGCGCAATGATTTGCCAGCAACCTCATACACTTGATGGCAGTCGACCCTAGGGGCAGCGGTCGATGCTGGTTCACAGCATGTGCGCCTGCGGCTCGCGGGCGGCAAGCAGTCATCGACGTTGGATACAGGCCTTAGTGCATGACCCCGAAAACCGGAATCGGTTTTCGGAAAGGATCATGCGTCAAGTTCAAAAATCTTAGAGCGTCCTTGCGCGTCCGAAGGACGCGCGGCGCAAGTCCTCGCACAGGCAATCGAGGGCGCGGGAGCGCCCCCGGTCGCCATTCGGTTGCTACATCCCCGATTCGGCCGCGATCAGCGCCTTGGCTTTTTCATAGAGAGCCTTGCCGTCGACGCCTTTCGCCTGCATGTCGGCGAACCACTGGTCGACGGTTGGCCGCGCAGCTGCCTTCCAGCGCTCGGTTTCGGCCTCGTCCAGAGTGACGATGTTGTTGCCGAGATCGGTCGCGATCTTGAGGCCCCGCACATCGCCCTCGTCCATCGCCTTGCCGAAGGCGCGGGCCACCTCGACCCCGGAATTGGCGTCGATCACGGCCTTCAAGTCGTCGGGCAGCGCGTCATACGTGCCCTGGTTCATGACGATCGCGAATGTCTGCGTGTAGAGCCCGTTATCGCCCGCAAAGCCCGTGTGGTTCTTGACCAGTTCGGCGACTTTCAGAGCGGGAGTCACCTCCCAGGGAATGGTCGTGCCGTTGATGACGCCCTTGGAAAGCGCCTCGGTGACCTGCGGCACCGGCATGCCGACCGGTTCGGCCCCGAGCCGGCCAAGCATGTCGGAAATCACGCGCGAACCTCCACGGATCTTCATGCCCTTCAGATCCTCGAGCTTGGTCACTGGCGTCGCGGTGTGGAACAGGCCGGGACCGTGGGTGTGCACGGCGATCAAATGAACGCCGGCGAACTCGTCCATGGCGTTTTCCTCGACATATTTCTGGAACGCCACCGAGCTTGCTTCGCCGGTCGTCATGAGGAAGGGCAGTTCGAAGACTTCCGACTTCGGGAACCGCCCGGGCGTGTAGCCGAGCACCGTCCAGATGACGTCGACCACTCCGTCCTTGGCCTGGTCATACAGCGCCGGCGGCGTGCCGCCGAGCTGCATGGCGGGATAAAGTTCGAATTTGAGCCGGCCGCCCGACTGTTCCTCGACGGCCTTGGCCCAGGGTGTGATTGCCTTGGCGGGAATGGTCGCCTGCGCCGGCAGCATCTGATGGACGCGCAGCGTCACCTCCTGCGCGATCGCTGCGCTCGAGAAAATCACGGCGGCAAGCACGCTGCCGAGCATCACGCCTAACCTGTTCATAGTCTCTCTCCCTTTCTTGCACGCTTCCCGTGCTTTGAACTCGAGGAATGCTCCGTTTTGGTGGAGTCTTATTCTGTTGCGCCGCGCCAAACTTACCTCTTTCTAATAGAGCAGGCGGACGAGAAACAGGCTGATGATCGGAAATGCCATCAGTATCGCCGTGCGAATGAGGTCGCTTGCAACGAACGGAACGACGCCCCGGTAGGTCTGGCCGAGCGAAACCCCCTTCGCCATCGAATTTATGACGAAAAGGTTCATCCCCACAGGCGGCGTGATCAGGCCCACCTCCACGACGATGAGGACGATGATGCCGAACCAGATGGCAAATTCCTCGGGCGGAAGGCCGAAATCAAGCGCCGTGACCATCGGGAAGATGATCGGCACCGTCAGAAGGATCATCGAAAGCGAGTCCATCACACAGCCGAGAATAAGGTAGAGGATCAGGATCGCCACGAGCACCATCCAGGGATTGTAGCCCTGGGCGGTGACGAAATCGGCGGCGAACTGGGGCAATTGCGACATGGCAAGGAACCCGTTCAGCGCCCCGGCGCCCAGGACGATCAGGAAGATCATGGCCGTGGATGAAGCCGTCGAAAGGATGGCCTCGATGAAGTTCTCGCGCGTCAGCCCGCGATTGAGAAGCGAGATGATGCCGGTGCCGGCGGCCCCGATCGCGGCCGCCTCGGTGGGAGTGAAGACGCCGGTGTAGATGCCGCCGATGACCGCGACAAAGACAATCATGACCGGCCACACGCCGGCCAGCGCTTCGAAGCGCTCCCGGTAGGGAGTCCGCTCGCGATGGCCTGCCGCGTCGGGGTTTACGCGCACGTAGATGGCGATGGCGATCATGTAGCCGATGGCCGCGAGGATGCCCGGCACGAACGCGGCAACGAAGAGCTTGGCGATGTTTTGCTCGGTCAGGATCGCATAGATCACCAGGATAACCGACGGCGGAATGAGGATGCCAAGCGTGCCGCCGGCGGCGAGCGTCGCGGTGGCCAGCGCACCGGAATAGCCGTACTTCCTGAGTTCGGGCAGCGTGACCTGTCCCATCGTCGCGGCCGTCGCAAGAGACGACCCGCAGATGGCGCCGAACCCGGCGCAGGCGCCGACCGCGGCCATCGCGACGCCGCCCTTGCGGTGGCCGAGCCAGGTGGCCGCCGCCTTGAACAGTGCGGCCGACATGCCGCCGAGCGAGGCGAATTGGCCCATCAGGAGGAACAGCGGAACGACCGAGAGCGAGTAGTTGGCGAAGGTGCCGTGCGTCAGGTTCTTGAACTGAGCCATCACCGGGTTGAGGGAACCGGTGATGAGCCATGAACCGCCGATGCCGACGGCCAGCATGACCAGCCCGATTGGAATGCGCAGGAAAATCAGCGCCAGAATAACCGGAAAGGACCAGAATCCGAGCTCGATGTTGGTCAATGGACCATTCCCTGGGTCGGGTGGGGAGGGTTGTCGGAAAGGGCGTCGCGAACGCTGCGCGCCAGGACATAGGCGGCGGCGATCACCAACGCGACGGCGCCGACCAGCCCCGCGGCATAGGCCCACCAGAGAGGCATGCGCAGAAGCAGCGTCGTCTCGCCATAGTTGAACTTGTCGACCGTGCCGAGCAAATGCCGCCAGGCGATGAAGGCCGCGATCGCCAGCATCAGAGCGTCGGACACGACCATGATCCAGGCGTTGGCGCGCGCGCTGAGAAAGTCGGTGAAGATGGAAACGACCGCATGGCCGCGGGTCAGGTGCGTCCAGGGCAAGAAAGCGAAGATGGCGAAGCCTACGCCGGCCTCCACGAGTTCATAGTCCCCGGCGATGCCACTGAGCCCGGCCCAGATAAAGGCGCGGCCGACAACGCTCAGCACGGTGATGGCGACGATCGCTGTCAGCACCAAGCCGCCGGCAATGGCCACATATCTGGCGAGCCGGTGCACAAACCGGCCCAGCTTCGTATCGTCCATTCTTGCGGTTCCCCTCCCAAGGATCGATGGTGCCTTTCACGGCGCGTCAAACGAAATGCGACCTGTCCAACTCCAAACCGCCCGGCTTGCGTGTCTAAGCAAATCTCGGCTTGCGCTTTTCAAGAAAGGCCTTGAGCCCCTCCTCCGCATCGGGCCCGGTCTGGCTCAGGGCAGCCGCAAGGCTTTCGGCATAGAGACCGTCTTCGGTAGACATGTTGGAGATCCGCGCGATCGATTGAATGATCAGATAGTTGACCGCGCTGGAGTTCTGCGCCACTTGCAAGGCCAGTTCGACAGCTTTGGCGAGGCCTTTGCCGGGCGGCGCAACGTAATGTGCGAGGCCCAGGCGATAGCCCTCTTCGGCCGAGTAGGTGCGGCCCGTCAGCATCATCTCAGTGAGCCTGTCGGCCCCGATTATCGCGCCCACACGAACTGTCGCGCCGCCGCCGACGAAGATACCCCGCTGCCCTTCTGGCATGCGAAACAGCGTGCCCTCCTCGGCAACGCGCACATGGCAGGCCGCCGCAATCTCCAGTCCTCCGCCCATGACTGCGCCGCTCATGGCCGCGATCACCGGCACGCCGCCGAACTGGATCAGCCCCATCACCGAATGCCAGTTGCGGGAATGCCGCATCACCTCCTGCGGCGCGCGTTCGACCTGCTCGCTCAAATCGAGTCCGGAACAGAAGTGCCCGCCATTGCCTGACAGCACGACCGCCCTGACACTATCCGGCACATCCGCGAAAAACCTGCGCAGGGCCTCGATCATGGCATCGTTGACGGCGTTGCGCTTGGCCGGACGGTCGAACGTCAGGTAAGCCAGCGGACCCTCGCGCCGCACGTCAAGAACCGCCTCCGCCATGCTCGCCATGCTCCCTTTCGTGTCAGCCGGAGTCGGCATTCGATGCTCCATCCCACTTGCAAAATGTTCTATCATATAACAATTGTGGACGCTATAGTGCGGTTGCACAATATGTGCAAGCCCATCGCCGCTCCCTTGCTCGGCATTAGGGACTTGGCGATAAGGAATGCCGCAACTGGCAAAGAGTAACGATGGACAATCCCGACCAGACGAGGCCCGCGAAAACACGGCGCCAGCGCTTCGACCCCAGTTCCGTCAACGACATCATCGGATACCGGTTGCGCCGGACACAGCTCCGCATCTTCCAGCAATTCATCACTCGTTTCGCGGAGTACGACCTGCGGCCAGCGGAATATTCGGTTCTGGCGCTCATCGCGGCCAATCCAGGCAGCAAGCAGACCGAGATTGCCGAAGCGTTGGGGATCAAGCGGGCCAACTTCGTCGCCCTGATCAATGGGCTCGAAAAGCGCGGCCTAACCGAACGCCGCCAGCCGGCGGGCGACCGCCGCTCCAATGCGCTGTTCCTGACGCCATCCGGAGAGAAATTCGTCGGCAAAGCCAATGCGGCACAGGCCGAATTCGAGGCCGAATGCGTGGCGAAACTCGGCGGGCAGAAGGCGCGGGACCAGTTGATGGCGCTACTCGACCTGCTGGCCGACTAACGAAAACGCCGCGATCACCTCGTCGGGGATCGGCTGCGACCTGAGTCTATGCGGGTCCGTCTCGTCCTTGCCGACCCAGACGCGGGTTTCACGGCCTTCGACGGCGAGTTCACCGCCGTTGAAAAGCCTGTGCTCGACGTCGAAGCTCGAGCGCCTGAACGCCGCGACGGCGCTCTCGATCCTCACCACATCCCCGAACCGCGCCGGCTTGAGGAACTTGGCGCCGGTATCAACCATCGGGATGCCGACAATTCCGAAACGCCTGGTCCAGGCGATCTTCTTCATCCCAAGCGCGGCCTCGAAAAGGCGTGCGGTCGCGGCATCGAACATTCGGAAATAGTTCGGATAAAACACGATGCCTGCCGGGTCGCAGTCGCCGAATTCGATCTCGACCTCATGCGTGTTGACCAGCATGACGGCGTTCTCCTCTATCCGTTTCGCCCGGCGTGGATGCGTTGCTCAGGCCGCTGGATTTTCGATGAGCAGCGCGATGCCCTGCCCGCCGCCGATGCAAGCCGAGGCGACGCCGTAACGGAGCTTTGAGCGTTTCAATTCGCGAGCCAGTGTCAGGGCCAGCCGAACGCCGGTCGCGCCCAGCGGGTGGCCAATGGCGATGGCGCCGCCATTGACGTTGAGCTTCGCCTCGTCGAGCCGGAGTTCGCGCACGCACGCGAGAACTTGCGCGCCGAACGCCTCGTTGATCTCGATGCGGTCGATCTGGTCCAGTGTCAGGCCGGCCGTATCCAGCACGGCACGGATGGCCGGTACGGGACCGATGCCCATGATGTGCGGCGGCACGCCGATCGAGACGCCGGCAAGAAGGCGGGCGAGCGGCGCCTTGTCCATGGATCTGACGTAGTCCGAAGAGCCGACCAGCATCGCGGCTGCACCATCGACGATGGCCGAGGAGTTGCCGCCTGTCTGCACGCCGCCGAAGGCGGGGCGGAGCCTGGCGAGCACTTCGTACGGCGACAGGCGGAGGTGACTGTCGGCGTCGATCTTCTCGACACTCCTCGGGAGCATCACGCCGCGCGGCTGCAGCCCCTCGACCTCGAAACTCTCGGAGACGACCGAAACAATTTCGTCGGCAAAAAACCCGGCTTGGCGCGCTTCAAGCGCGCGCGAGAAACTGCGGGCGGCGAAGCGGTCCACCTCCTCGCGGGTGATGCCGTACTGTTTGGCGAGGTTTTCCGCAGTATCGCCCATGTTGACGCAGGCGGCCGGGTCGAAAAGCGCCTCCCAGAGGAAATCCTTGAACTCGACCGCGCCCATGGCGAAGCCGTTGCGGTGCGTATAGGCGGCGACCGGGTTGCGGCTCATCGACTCAGTACCCACTCCGAGCGCGAGATCGACGCGGCCGAGCGAGACGGCGTCGGCCGCCTGCACCAGCACCTCGAGTCCGGTGCCGCAGATGCGCTGGACCAAGTGCGCCGGGCGCTCGGTCGGTACGCCAGTGTAAAGCCCGATGTGGCGCGGAGTGACATAGGCGTCGAAGGAGGCCTGGGCCATGGAGCCGGCAATGGTCGTGCCTATATCCGCGGGATCGACGCTGGCCTTGGCAATCGCCGCACGGGCGGCCTTGATTCCGAGATCGATCGGGGAAACGGCCGAAAGCGCCCCGCGATAGTCGACAAAGGGGGTGCGAACGCCGTCTATCAGATAGGCGTCCTCGAAGGTGGCCCTCAGGCCCTTTTCCTTGGCGGTCACTCAACGGGCCTTTCGTTCGAAGGTCATGACGTGGTGGGGGACAGGTTCGGCATAGAGGTCCTCGGCCAGCCCAGCGCGCGCGGCCATCACCGCTCTCTGGTTGATCGAACCCTTGTCGGTGACTTCGCCGGCGTCAATCGAAGGCGGCGTGGTCAGCAGGATCGCGCGGGCGATGTGGCTGGCGCTGCCTGTCGCCTTCGACGCCAGCGCGTCGAGTCTGGCCTGAAAGGCGGCGCGGACTGCCGGGTGCGCCACCACCACTTCTGCGTCGGCGCCGCTCTCGTGGCCGGCCACGTTCCGACAGGCGTCAAGATCGGGAAAGATCAGCGCACCGATATGGTTGCGGTCGAGCCCGGTCAGCACGATATCGCGAACGAGCGGTGCGCAGGCGGCGATCGCTCCCAGCCGAACGCCGCTCACATTGACCCAGGTCCCTGTCGAGAGCTTGAAATCTTCGGTGACGCGTCCATCGAAGACGAAGCCGCGCCCAATATCGTCCGGATCGGCGAACTTCAAGGCATCGCCGATCTTGTAGTAACCTTCCTCGTCGTAGGATTCGGCGGTCTTGTCCGGTTGCTTCCAATAGCCAGGCGTGACATTCGGGCCGCGCAAGCGCAGTTCCAGTTTTTCGCCGTTCGGCACGAGCTTGACCTCCAGCCCCGCAGCCGGCAGCCCGACAAGCCCGGCACGATCGACCGCCCATGTGGTGGTGAAGGCGAAGGGCGCGGTTTCGGTCGAGCCGTAGCCGGTGATGATCATGATACGTTCGCCGGTCGCCGCACGGGCCGCCCGATCGAGCCCGTCCCACGTGTGCTGGGACAGGCTTGCGCCGGCATACTGCATAAGCTTGAGGCGCCGGAAAAAATTGTTGCGAAGCGCATCGTTTGCGGCCAGGTGTTCGACCAGCAGCTCGTAGCCTTTAGGCACGTTGAAATAGAGTGTGGGCGAAATCTCCTCGAGATTGCGCACGGTGCGCTTGATGCCCTCAGGCGTCGCCATACCGTCGTCGATGTAGAAACTGCCGCCATTGTAGAGCGCGATACCGAGATTGTGGCTGCCCCCGGCGACGTGATTCCACGGCATCCAGTCAAGCATAACCGGCGGCTCGTCGGCGAGAAAGGCAAGCGCCGTGCGTATCATCTCCTGATTACAGGTAAGCATACGCTGTGTGGTGATCACGCCCTTCGGCATTCCGGTCGAACCGGAGGTGAAAAGGAACTTGGCGATGGTGTCGGGTCCGACCGCTGCATTGGCGGCGCCGATCGCGTCGGTGGGAACGGTCGCGGCGAGATCGTCGAAGAGCCGGACGGTACGGCCGGCGGGCGGGTTCTTGCGAACAACCAGCGGAACAGAAGGATCGACCGCAGCGTCTATGGCGGAGGCGAATTTTGCGCCGTCGTTCACATAGATCATGCCCGGTTCGAGGAGGCCTACGATATGCCTGAGCTTGGCGTGGTCCTTCGAAACAAGCGAATAGGCGGGCGAGATCGGCGCGTGCGGGATGCCCACGAGCATTGCGGCATAGCCTATGAGCGCGTGCTCGATCTCATTGCCGGAAAGGATCAGAAGCGGGTGCTCTACAGAAAGCCTCGCATCGAGCATCGCCTGGGCGAGACTGCGGATGGCCCGATTGGCCTCGGCATAGGTGACCCTGCGCCAGGCCTCCTCCATGCCGCGGTCGGCGATGAAAATGGCGTCGGGAGTGTTTGCCGCCCATTCTTCCAGGCGGTCGGTCATGGTGCGCGGGTGCGGTCCAAGTGGATCGAGCGCCCGTATGCAGATCGTGCCATCCGGTCGCTTGATGGACTCGGCGCGCATCGTGCCCATGCGAACGGGGCGAAGGCGTAAACCCTGCTCCGTGTTCATATGCTCCTCCCATTTAGTTATGCACTATAACAATTTTAAGCCGTACTCATGGGAAACGGATCGGCGGCGTGCCCTGGCGTCTGGTTCAGTTCAGAGCGAGCCAAAAATTTCGACTTTCGAGAACCATCGTGACGCGAACCAGAAAGGCGTCCGAGCTCGAGCATGCCCGTCGCCCTGGTTGTCCATCGTCCCTCCGGTCCTCCGGGAAGACATAGCTCATTCGGACACGCGCGCGATGATCTGCTTGAAGAACTCGATGTTTTCCTCGTCGCGGCCCACGGGTTGATCGGTGTGGCTCGCCTTTACGATTACGACATTGCTGGCCGGGTCGATGTAGATGAACTGGTGGTGCAGTCCCATGGCCGCATAGGCATCGGTATCCGGGAAGGTCCACCACTGGTACTGGTATCCGAAATCCTCGCCCGGTCCCGTCGGTTCGTAGCCGTCATCGGGAACGGTGGCTTCCTTGACCCAGTCGGCGGGCACCACCTGCTTGCCGTTGGCCACGCCGCCGTTAAGGAACATAAGGCCGAACCGGGCATGGTCGCGAGCGGTGGCACTGAGACCGGCACCGTAGAACTCGCGGCCGACCGAGTCCGGCCCGTCCATGATCCAGTAGGCGTCGGTCTCCATGCCCGCCGGTTTCCAGAGCTTTTCAGACATATACTCGGCCCCGGTCTTCCCGACGGCCCGTTCGAGAATGCAGCCGAGCACACTTGTATCGAGTGTGGCGTAGTTGAACACCACGCCCGGCTTGTTGGGCCCGGGCTTCGATTCGTTGGCGGCATAGTCGCACCAACGGTACTTGTAAGCGACGAGGGAATTGTCATGCACAGTGGTGAGCTGGGTATCGCCGCCGAACTCGTATACCTCAAGCCAATCCACGCCCGAACGCATCCGCAACAGGTCACGGATGGTCGCGCCTTCGTAACCGCTTCCCTTTGTTTCCGGCAGGTAGTCGATCACCTGGTCATCGAGGCTCTTTATGGCCCCGTCCGCGAGCGCCAGGCCAATCAGAGTCGAGACGTAGGACTTCGCCACTGAGAACGTTAAGAAGCGGGTGTTCTCGTCGCTTCCGTTCCGATAGGATTCGAAGACAATGTTGCCGTCCTTCACGACGACCAAGGCATTGGCGGCGGTGGCTTCGAGCGCCTCCTCGAGGCCCACAGTCCGTTCTCCGAGCGTGTAGTCGCCTTCAATCGAAATCAGCTTGGCAGGCAGTTGCCATATGTCGCCGCCAGCTGCGACCGTCCGCGTCGCGAACATCTGGTCCATGTGCTGGAAGGTCAGATAGTTAAGCGCCGGATCGAACATATGTGCACGGGCGTTGATCATGGTCGGCGTGAGCCAACGTGTGTCTTCGTCGGCCCAAGCAGCCATCGGCTGGTTGCTCGCCGCCAGAACCAGGGCAGCGAAGCCCGCCAAGTTGGAGAACCGTCCATTCTGCATAAGTACCTCCCAATAGTTATGTAGCATAATTATTATGCTGCATAACGTTGAACCAGTCAAGGCGGGCGAGACGGTGGCAAAGAAGTTGCGATTGCAACTATTTGCTCCTATGGCTAACTTGGGCGCTTAACCACTCCGGAGCCCAGGCCGAAATCTTGTCGAAATTCATCGGTTGGCCGCCCAGAATGTCATGGAGCTCGATATCGGCGATATCCCGCTCGAAAACCTCTGCCACGACATCGGCAAGCGCATGGTATGGCAAGTAGATGTGAAGTGTTCCGTCAAATGCCGGGTATCGGACGGTCGGGCAGTTTTTATTGTTGTAGGCTCTATCCGAGCTTCATATGACCCGCTCGTGACCCCTATGTTTGGACCGGCTCTGCCTTTCGCAAGTGGGGACGTGCATGGGCGATGATCTGCGGCGGGAAAACGGTGGCGCGCTTGTAGCCGATGGCGGTTATGCCGCAAATCGCTGACGACGAGTTAATGTGAAATCGCCAACACCGATCATGCTTCTCAAACCGAGGCAGCTCTTTGATCAGCGACTCCATAACATCTGCTGGAGTATCTCCTCGACAGAGTGCGGCGAAATTCCAAGTTCGCCAAATCCGGGCATCTGCGGCGATGACACGTTGTCGACCTGCATCAGTTCCACCTGATTCCTAGTGACGGGCGGATTCGGGAGCATTTCCGAGGCCCATGCCAGTGCGTGCCAAGCGGCAAATGGCGCTGGAATCAATATGGGTCTAAGACCGGCTTGGTGCGAAACGGCTCTGAGAAATTCCTTGTAAGAGTAGACACGAGGACCGCCGCACTCATATGTGATCGCATGCGTTTCCGTCCCCAGCAGCGTTCTTGCGATCGCTTCCGCCACATCGTCCACATAGGCCGGCTGCAATCTCGTCCGGCCGCGACCGAACATTGGGTAGATTGGAAGCCGGCGGAGAAGTTTGAGAATGGTGGTGAGAAACGCGTCATCCGGTCCGAACATGACTGCCGGGCGGATAAGAAATGTCTCGGGGAACGCCGCACGAACCGCCAGTTCGCCTTCGCCGCGCTTGCGGATATAGAGTGACGGCGAGGCGGCATTGGAACCGATTCCTGAAACGTGAGCGAGCCGTTCGACGCCGGCTCGGTGTGCTTGAGTCGCTACCCGCTGGGCCGACTCGACATGCACGGAATGAAAGGTCTCCTGTCCGTGCTCGACATAAAGACTGACCGCATTTACCACACCGTAAGCGCCAGCAAGTGCATTGGCGATCGACCGCCCATCGTGGATATTGGCTTCGACTGATTGAAGTTGCGGATCGTCAGAACCAAACAACTTCTTGCCCCGCCCGGGATGTCTTGATGCGATCCGAACGAAAAACTTGCCATTGCGAAGATACCGAACAACGCGGTGGCCGAGAAACCCGGTTCCACCGAACACGGTGACGACGCGATGGTTCATGGCAGCCATGGCTTATACTCGTCGGCTCATATTGCTGTCTCGACCCGGCAGTTCAGATCATGTGGACGGCACGCCTACTGACCACTAATCTAGTGGTGAAAATCTGGCGCATTGGTACCGGAGGGGGGTTCCGCTTCCGGACCCGTTTCGGATATTTTTGCGCCACACTTCAACGAGAGAGCATCAGCCGCGCGTCAGGGCAGACCAGCAGGCCGCTCATCACGGCGTCAATCCCTCACCTTACTCGCTCGTACACGCTTCGCACTTTGAGGGAGACCCTCGTTAAGTGCAAAGCGACAGCTGTCGAGATCCACGGACAGATGTTCGCCATGCCCCACGGCACGTAGTCGAACCATCCCGTCGCGCTTGCATTGCCCGCAGCGGGTCACGCCTTGGCCTTGAAGCGTGCCGCTTCTTCCGAACCGCGCGTGGCGTCTCCCGCGCTGTAGGAATGCGCGCCGGCGCCGGCGAGCTTGCCGGCGTTGACGATCAGATATTCCTCGCGGATTGGCCTGCCTTCGAACCAGCATTCCAGAATCTCGCGGGTGCCTGCGGCGTAGCGCGCCTGGGCGGAGAGCGAG
>NZ_JAAKZF010000086.1 GCF_011045125.1 Allomesorhizobium camelthorni
CATATTTTTTCCTGGAGAGGTCTATCCCGAAGAGTACACTCCTCCGATCCCAGGTTTAGATTTCAATCCAAGTTTTGGTGAGTTGATCGACCTCGATGGCTCGTCCGTTATGTCGCAAAGTGCTACGGAAGAGGTTGTGCAACTGGCGAATGGCCTCAAACTCAAGCTAATCGGAACAGGTTTCACCTACGATGCCGAAGGCCGGGCCACAGGCGGCACATTGACGTCGCTCCAGCTTCTCCAGAACGACGGGGCCACATTGGTGCAATCGCTTACGGGCCTCGATTTGTCATTCGAAGATGCTCACGATGCAATGGAGAGCTTCGACGCCTGGGGGCTGTCCCGCTGGCTGATGAATGGTGACGATGTCCTCAACGGATCTGCTGGCTGGGACGACATGTTCGGTCACGCCGGCAACGACATACTCAACGGAGGGGACGGCGACGACTATCTCGTTGGAGGTTCCGGAGTCGACACTTACAACGGGGGCAACGGCTCCGATCAGATTTCGTTCTCAGACGCATATGACGATCCGACAGCATTGCGTGGCGTGACGATCAATGCGGTAATGCAAACAGCAGTCGATCCTTGGGGCAACAGCGAAACTTTCACCAGCATCGAGTCGTTTCGTGGAACGCAGTTTGCCGACGTTATGACCGGATCTGCCGGTGACGAGCAGTTCATGGGGCTGGGTGGCCGCGACAACATCGACGGCGGCGCCGGCATCGACACAATCCGCTATCACCGGGATGCCAATCACGGCGGAAATCTTGGCGTATCGGTAAACCTTACGTCAGGCGTTGCCATCGATGGCTTTGGCAGCCGGGACACGTTGTCCAATATCGAGAATGTCCGTGGAACCAATTTTAGCGACACACTTGTTGGAAATGCTGTCGACAATGAGCTGCGTGGCGACGGGGGCAACGACTTGCTCGATGGTCGGGGAGGGGCTGATTCTATGCGCGGCGGCGCCGGCGACGACATCTATATAGTTGCGGCTGCAGGCGACACCACCGTCGAGAATGCCGGCGAAGGTACAGACACCGTGCGCTCCTACATCAACTGGACGCTGGCCGCCAATGTCGAGCGGCTGGAAATGCAAGCCTCCTCGAACCTCAACGGAACCGGCAACAGCTTGAATAACACGCTGGTCGGCAATTCCGGCAACAACGTACTCAGCGGCGGCGACGGCAACGACTACGTTGTGGGCGGCGCCGGCAATGACACGCTGAACGGTGGCGCCGGCAATGACCGCCTGATCGGCGGTGCAGGCAAGGATACGCTCAACGGGGGTACGGGAAACGATACTTTCGATTTCGATGCCGTTTCCGACAGTCCGGCCGGACCGGCGCTTCGCGACTCCATTGTCGGCGGCTTCAGCCACGGCTTCGATCATATCGATCTTGCGACCATCGACGCCAACACGCTCGCCGGCGGCAACCAGGCGTTCTCCTTCATCGGCAGCGCGGCATTCTCCGGCGTGGCCGGCCAGCTTCGCTATACCAACTACAGCGGCAACGTCATCATCGACGCCGATCTGAACGGCGACTCCACCGCCGACATGCAGATACTGGTCGCCGGCACGAACTTCATGACGGGCACCGACTTCATCCTCTGAGGCAGCCCATCGACGTGGATTCGCTCATGCGCCCGGTGCGAAGCCGGGCGATCGCGGCCCCCGCTAGATGTAAGGGGCCTCGTTCCAGGCGGCAGCGAGGCCGTGGGGCTTCGTATGCCGGCTGTCGTCATCAAGATCCAGCGCGTGCCGTGTCGCGCGATGGATGAGCGGAAGCATGGAAGGGCAGCGTCGAGACACTGGGCGATCTCCGCGCCGGCGGCATGGGGCTTTACGCCGCGTGGCAGCGGGCCATGGGGCACCGCTCCGCCGTCTGCGTCGCGAGGTTATCGGCAATGTTTCGATCGAGATCCAAGAACAAATGCTGAAACCGCGTACGGGATTTGCGGAAAATGGTGGGCGATGCAGGGATTGAACCTGCGACCCCACCCGTGTGAAGGGTGTGCTCTCCCGCTGAGCTAATCGCCCGCCGGGGTCAAAACCCCGGAACAGGCGGCGATATAAGGGAGGGGAAACCCGGAAGTCAATCGCCGCAGCAACAAATCCGTCATGCATCGCCTGCGGAGGAACTGCGGGGCGTCACCGGGAATCCGCCGGGTGTCAGCGCGTCGGTCCCTCGACCAAGAAGACAGCGAAGCAGTCAGGCGTTGGCCGTCTCTATCAGCCGCCCGGCAAGGTCGAGCGTCAGTTCGTCGAAATGCGAGATGACCACGGACGGCTCGAATTCCCGCACATGCCTGTCCGTATAGCCGAAATCGACGGCCACCACCGGAATGCCGGCGGCCTTGGCCGTGTCTATGTCGGTCCGCGAATCGCCGACCATCACCGCCCGGCCAGGGTCGCCGCCGGCCTTGGCGATGGTCTCGAGAAGATGCCGCGGATCGGGCTTGCGGAACGAGAAGGTGTCGGCTCCGCATATGGCTGCAAAATGATGCGTCATGCCGAGCGCGCCGATAAGCTTGCGCGAAAAGGCCTCGGTTTTGTTGGTGCAGATCGCCAATTTGAACCCAGCGCTCTCGAAGCGGTCGAGTGCTGCCGGAACCTCGGGGTAGGGGCGTGACTTGCCAGGGATGTTGGCGCCGTAGTGCTCGAGGAAAAGCACAAACAGACGGTCGTGCTCGTCGACCGTCAGCGCCTTTTGCTGCGCGGCATAGGCGCGTTCGATCATGACGCGGGCGCCATACCCGACATATTGGGTGAAGCCCGCCGTGTCAGTGTGGGCGACGCCGCCCGCGCCCAGGCAATGATCGAGGCTGTCGAGCAGGTCGGGCGCCGTATCGATCAGCGTTCCGTCGAGGTCGAATACGATGATGGGCTTGCGCATCAGAAGTCTCGGCGACCGACGGGTTGGCGGGGCGATAATGAAGGCGATAGCTTGCGAGCCGCCCCGGCGCAACCTGTTCCCGCCTCCGTGCACAAGACCTTTGCCCTGTCCAGCAAAGATGATAGGAGCGCCCGACGCAATTTTGAGGCGGCGAACAGGCATGGATGCAAGGGCGTTGAAAATCGAGGCTGCGCGCGCGGCCCTCGGCCATGTGGCGGACGGGATGCGGCTCGGCATCGGCACCGGCTCGACCGCCGAAGAATTCGTGCGCCTGCTCGCCGAAAAGGTCGCTGCCGGCATGAACATCGTCGGCGTGCCGACTTCGGAGCGCACGGCGGCGCTCTGCCGCGAACTCGGCGTCCCGCTATCGACGCTCGACGAAACGCCCGGACTTGACCTCACCATAGACGGCGCCGACGAGGTCGATGGCCAGCTTGCTCTGATCAAGGGCGGCGGCGGAGCATTGCTGCGCGAAAAGATCGTCGCCGCCGCCTCGGCGCGCATGATCGTGATTGCGGACGAATCGAAGCTCGTGGACGTGCTGGGGCGGTTCCCGCTGCCGATCGAGGTGAACAGGTTCGGTCTCCGCGCGACCAGGCTGGCGATCGCTCGCGCGGCCGATGCGGCCGGGCTTTCAGGCCCGCTGACATTGAGGATGACGAATGGCGAGCCGTTTGTTACAGACGGCGGTCATTTTATTATCGACGCATCTTTTGGCCGCATTCCCGATCCAAGAGCGCTATCAAATGGTCTTCATGCCGTTCCGGGCGTCGTCGAGCATGGCCTGTTTCTGGGCCTCGCCGACGCCGCGATCATCGCCGGCGCCGACGGCATCCGGACGGTTCATGCGGCAAGCTAAACAGGAGTTCTACCTATCATGACGCTGGTCCACCGCGTTCGTCGCCTGTCCACCGCACTGGCGGCTTCGGTCATTGTTGCAACCGCCTCTCCGGTCTTCGCGCAGGAGATTTCCGACGCCCACCTTCAGGCTGCGCGCGAGGCGGTGGATGCGATCAACGCCACCGACATGTTCGACGGCATCCTTCCCGCGGCTGCCGCCGCGCTGAAGTCGACGCTGATCGAGAAGAATCCGGACCTGCAGGAACTCATCACGGCGACCGTCGACCAGAAGGCGCTCGAAATGGCCGGCCGCCGCGCCGACCTCGAAAAGGAAGCCGGTCTCGCCTACGCGCGGGTGTTCCCCGTCGAGGATTTGAACGCCATCGCCGCCTTCTACAATTCGCCGGCCGGCAAGAAGCTTTTGGCCGATGGCCCGATCGTGACCCGCGAGGTCACCAAGGCCGCCGACATCTGGCAGCGCGGCATCGTGCGCGATCTCGCGGAGGTGGTGGGCAAGTCGCTCAAGGAAGAGGCAGATCGCCGCGCCAAGGCCGCGCCGGCCACCGAAGGCGCCGCTCCGGCTCCCGAAGGCGAAGCGCCCGCCGCGGCGAACTGAGCGCATTTCGCTCGAACAATACTTGTTGAAAAGCCCGGCCGATCGCCGGGCTTTTCTTTTGCCGGGCTGCCTCGTAACAGTGGGGCGAAGGGGGCGACCAGATGGCTCAATACGACTACGACCTTTTCGTCATCGGCGGCGGCTCCGGCGGGGTGCGCGCCGCGCGGCTTTCGGCGGCTCTCGGCAAGCGCGTCGGCATCGCCGAGGAATACCGCTTCGGCGGAACCTGCGTCATCCGCGGCTGCGTGCCGAAAAAGCTGTTCGTCTACGCCTCGCAATTTCCCGAACACTTCGAGGATGCCGCAGGTTACGGCTGGACCGTCGAGCCGGCGCGGTTCGATTGGCGCACGCTCGTCGCCAACAAGGACCGCGAAATCGCGCGCCTGGAGGGGCTCTATCGGCAGGGCGTCGAAAGCGCCGGCGGGGAGGCGTTCCAGACCCGCGCGGTGCTGGTCGACAGGCACACGATCCTGCTCGAAAACGAGAACCGGACGGTTACCGCCGGCCAGATCATGATCGCCACCGGCGGCAGGCCGAACCCCCATCTGGCGCTGCCCGGCCACGAGCACTGCATCTTCTCCAACGAGGCCTTCGACCTGCCCGAACTGCCCAAGGCGATCGTGATCGCCGGCGGCGGCTATATCGCAGTCGAATTCGCCAACATTTTCCACGGTCTCGGCGTCCACACCACGCTGATCTACCGCGGCAAGGAGATACTCGGCCGTTTCGACATGGATTTGCGGCGCATGCTGCACGAGACGATGGAGAAGAAAGGCATCCGCATCATCTGCCATGAAATATTCAGCGCGATCGAGAGGCGCGGCGACGGACGGCTCGATGCTTATCTGCAGGGTGGCGAGGTGCTGGTCGCCGACCAGGTAATGCTGGCGCTCGGCCGCATCCCGAACACCGAGGATCTCGGCCTCCAAGCCGCCGGCGTCGAGAGGGGCAAGATCGGCGAGATCCTGGTCGACGACTATTCGCGCAGCAATGTCGAGAACATCTGGGCGATCGGCGATGTGACCAACCGAGTCCAGTTGACCCCGGTGGCCATCCACGAGGCGATGTGTTTCGTCGAGACCGCCTTCAAGCACAATCCGGTCGCGCCCGACCACGACTGCGTCGCGACTGCGGTGTTCTCGCAGCCCGAGATCGGCACGGTCGGCCTCTCTGAAGACGAGGCGGCCCGGCGCTTCCACCACATCGAAGTTTATCGCGCGACGTTCCGGCCAATGCGCCACACGCTGTCCGGCCGCGACGAGAAGATGCTGATGAAGCTGATCGTCGATGCCCAGACTCGGCTTGTGCTGGGCGCGCACATCCTCGGCCCGGACGCTGGCGAAATGGCGCAGCTTCTCGGCATCTCGCTCAAGGCCGGGCTCACCAAGGACGATTTCGACCGTACCATGGCGGTGCATCCGACTGCGGCCGAGGAACTTGTGACGATGTACAAGCCGTCCTATCTCGTGAAGAACGGCGAGCGGGTGGGTTAGGCTGATGGTCGGCGCAAATGCCGCTTCGATTTCCGCCCAACTCCGGTCTAGAATAGGCTTACGGCTTCCTGTATAGAGCCGCGTTCCCGAAAAACGGGCAATTGCGGGGGCGAAACCGCCCCTGGTTAAACGAGCGTTGGATACGGCAATGACGAAATGGTCCCCGAATTCCTGGAGAGTGAAGCCTATACAGCAGGTCCCGGCCTATCCGGACCAGGCTGCGCTTGCCGAAACCGAGGCCCGTCTCGCAACCTTTCCGCCGCTGGTTTTTGCAGGTGAGGCGCGCAAGCTGAAGAAGCAGCTTGCATCCGTCGCTGCCGGTGACGCATTCCTTCTCCAGGGTGGCGACTGCGCCGAGAGCTTCGCCGAGCACGGCGCCGACAATATCCGCGATTTCTTCCGCGTGTTCCTGCAGATGTCGGTGGTGCTGACATTCGCCGGTTCTCAGCCGGTGGTGAAGGTCGGCCGCATCGCCGGCCAGTTCGCCAAGCCGCGCTCCTCGGAATTCGAGACCAAGGACGGCGTCTCGCTGCTCACCTATCGCGGCGACATCGTCAACGGCACCGCGTTCGACGAGAAGTCGCGCACGCCCGATCCGGCGCGCCAGGAAATGGCCTACCGCCAGTCGGCGGCGACGCTGAATCTTCTGCGCGCCTTCGCGCAGGGCGGCTACGCCAGCCTGGAGAACGTGCACAGCTGGATGCTCGGCTTCGTCGCCGACAGCCCGCAGGGCGAGCGCTACGAGGCGCTGGCCAACCGCATTACCGAGACCATGGACTTCATGAGTGCGGTCGGCATCACGTCCGAGACCAATTATGCGCTGCGCGAGACCGATTTCTACACCAGCCACGAAGCGTTGCTGCTCGGCTACGAGGAGGCGCTGACCCGCATCGATTCCACGTCAGGAGACTGGTATGCGACTTCGGGCCACATGATCTGGATCGGCGACCGCACCCGTCAGCCGGACCACGCGCATATCGAGTACTGCCGCGGCATCAAGAACCCGCTCGGCCTGAAATGCGGCCCGTCGCTGACCGCCGACGGCTTGCTTGAGCTCATCGACCTTCTCAATCCCGAGAACGAGCCGGGTCGGCTGACGCTGATTGCGCGCTTCGGTGCTGACAAGGTCGGCGAGCACCTGCCGAGACTCATCCGCGCGGTGAAGAAGGAAGGCCGCAACGTCGTCTGGTCGTGCGATCCCATGCACGGCAACACGATCACGGCGGCAGGCTACAAGACGCGGCCTTTCGACCGTATCCTGCGCGAGGTGCAGAGCTTCTTCGAAGTGCACCGCGCCGAAGGCACGCATCCGGGCGGCATCCACATCGAGATGACCGGCAACAACGTCACCGAATGCACGGGCGGCGCGCGCGCCATCACGGCGGAGGAGTTGCAGGATCGCTACCACACCCATTGCGACCCGCGGCTCAACGCCGACCAGGCGATCGAACTGGCTTTTCTGGTGTCGGAACTGTTGAAGAAGAACTCCGGCGCGACGGAAAAGAAGGTCGTCAACGGCTGAGTTCGGTCCTTTGCATCAAGGCGCTGGCTGAACCAGCGCCTTTTGCATCCGACCGCTCAATCCTTCCTGTAGAGCAGCCAGCTCTTCAGCGGGCGGTCCTGGGTCGCGGCAAATTTGGTCACCCGGTTGCGGCCGTTGACCTTGGACCGGTAGAGCGCCCGGTCGGCCTTGGCGTAGAGGTCCTCAGCGCTTTCCGCTTCGGACGCCATGCAGATGCCCATCGAGATCGTGATCGGCCCGTAATTGACGCTCTGGCTGGAAAACCGCGTCTGCTCGATCAACAAGCGGATGCGCTCGGCAAATTCGAACGTCGCCTGTTCGCTGACGCCCTCGACGATCAGCGCGAATTCCTCGCCGCCGGTTCGCGCCACGAACATGTCCTGCCGGATGCTGGTCCTGAAGATGTCGGCGATGGCCTGTATGATCTTGTCGCCCACCGGATGGCCGTAGCGGTCGTTGATTTCCTTGAAGCGATCAATGTCGGCAAGGATCAGGGCATTGAACAATATGCCCGAATTGCTGTTGTAGATCTTGGCGATCCGCGTGTCGAAGGCGCGGCGGTTCCAGATATGCGTGAGCGGGTCCGTATCGGCCAGCCTCTTATATTCCTCGAGCTTCGACTTCACGCTTTCCAGTTCGGCCGACTTGTCGCGCAAGGCGCTTGCGACCTGTTTTCCGTGATCGATCGTCGAGTTCGTCGCCACCGACATGACGCCGACGATCTTCTGGAGAAGATCCTTGGTCACCAGCGAGCGGTTGCTCAGGCCGTCGGACGTCTCGCCGAGAATCTGTCCGTACTTTTCGATATGGCTGCGCTCGTTGCGCAGGATGCCGGCAATGTCTTCCAGCTCCTTGGCGATCACTTCGCGCGCCTGTGCGACGACGCCCTGATCGTGGTTCTGGGCGAAATATTTGCGGCCTATCCGGTCGAGGTCGTCCTGCGTCGGCCGGTTGCCCAGCCCGACCACATCGAGGCTGAGATTGTGGTTCGATCCCGTCAAGGCCTCGTAGAAAATCTCGTAATTGCGGGGCAGCCCCGCCACGCCCATCTGCCTCATCGTCGTGACGACGCCGGTAACGATGTCGTTGTGGACGTCCTCGGTCGGGGCGATGGCAGGCTGCATATTTGCTTCACTTACCCGTTGAGAACACGAAACCGGCGTCGCCCAGGAGGCGCGCCGATGCAAATCGTTACCGGTCGGGAGCCGCCAGTATTCGGCGCCGGCAAAAACGCGCCCCCGATCAGCGCTCCTGCCGGGAGCTACTTACATGCATTTACGCTAAAGTTTCCTTAATTGCGAAGCATACGGCGGCGAGTTGCCCGGCGGGTGCAATTGCGGTGGCGCTGCGCCTGGGCCGAATGTCGCAATCGTGGGATCGCGGCCGGACGAACGCCGCCATCCTGCGGGTCCGGAAAAGTGGGCCGGGCGATAAAGGCTGAGGGAGCAAACTGGATGACCGACCTGCATAGCGGTTCGTGCCTTTGCGGCGCAGTTCGCTTCACGGCGAAAAGGCTGTTGCGCGGCGTCCTCTATTGCCACTGCTTGCAATGCCGCAAGCAGAGCGGGCATTTCTACGCCGCGGCCAAGGCCGCCGACGCCGACCTAGTCGTCGAGGGCGGGGAGGAGATCACCTGGTATGCCGCATCGCCCGAGGCGAAACGCGGATTCTGCCGGTCGTGCGGCTCCGCTATGTTCTGGAAGCGCAACGGCCTCGACGAGACCTCCATCCTGGCGGGCGCATTCGACAAGCCGACCGGGCTTTCGGCGGTGGGCCACATATTCGTGGCCGA
Organism: Allomesorhizobium camelthorni; assembly: GCF_011045125.1. GTDB lineage: Bacteria > Pseudomonadota > Alphaproteobacteria > Rhizobiales > Rhizobiaceae > Allomesorhizobium > Allomesorhizobium camelthorni. The sequence goes on from NZ_JAAKZF010000086.1 coordinate 9,164, forward strand.
CAAGGGCGACTACTATTCGATCGACGACGGCCTGCCGCAGGACTGAACGCATCGCGCCGCACAGCGCAGATTTCCAGCAAGGCGATTGCCATCTGTTCCAGCCGGCTGAACTTGGCTAAATGATCCGCTCCCGCGAATCGGAGAGGGATCCTTCGCAATGCAACGCCTGATCAGCGCCTTCCGCAATTCGGTGCGCGCCTTTCGCCAACTTATCCGCCACGAGACGGCCTTCCAGCAGGAAATCCTGCTGCTCGCGCTCGCCATCCCGCTCGCCTGGTTCGTGGCGACGTCCTGGCACGGCTACGCGCTGCTTATCGGTGCGGTCCTGCTCCTGATCATGGTTGAAGTGCTCAACACCGGCATCGAAGCGGCGTGCGATGCGGTGTCGCGCGAGTTCAACATCGACATCCAGCTCGCCAAGGATTGCGGGTCTCTGGCCGTGCTGATCTCGATCGTCCTTGCCGGCGGCGTCTGGGGCATCGCCATCATCGAGCGGTTCACCGGCCTTCCGCTTTGATCCGGGCTACCTATATGCTCGGTGCAATCGGAACCCGCCGCAGTCATGACCGACATCGCTATCGAACTTGAAAGCCGGCCCGGCCTGCCGCAGGATCTGCGCTGGCTGGTCGAAAAATATCCGCGCGAAGACTGGCAGGCACATCCCAACCTTGCCGGCATGGCCTCGTTCTGGCTGCAGCGGCATGACATGTTCCGCGAACTCGGCGGCGTTTTGACCACGATCATCGGCGACTATCGCGAGGGCCGGCGCACCGCGCCTGAATTCGCGCGGCAGTTTGCGCCGCGCCTCAACTTCTTCCTTGGCGAACTCGACGGCCACCACAATGTCGAGGATCAGCACTATTTTCCGGTGTTCGCCAAAGCCGAAAGCCGGCTGAAACGCGGCTTCGACATTCTCGATGCCGATCATCACACCATCCACGAAGGGCTCGAACGCAACGCGGAGGCCGCGAACGCTTTCCTCCGCGCGCTTTCCGAGAACGAGGACAGGCAGCGCTTCGCCGCGGACGCCTATGCCGACGAGAATGCGCGGCTTGTTGCCATGCTGACCCGGCATCTGGCCGATGAGGAAGACCTGATCATTCCGCTGATGCTCGACAGGGGCGACAGCGGGCTCGGCATCGGTTGAGCGGACGGGAGATTGGCGTAGGCATGGCGGCTGTCGTAAGCTCCGCCGCCCGAACGGAGATCTTGAGTCATGCTGTCCTTCGAGAAGATCCGCGCCCGCGCAGCCAGCCGCAAGGGCGGCGATGCGGTGCTGGCGTCGCTGCTCGGTCCGGTGCCCGACAATGCGGCGCTGGCCAAGGTCACCGACGACCGGGTTCTGTCGATCATGGCCGAGCGCGTCTTTGCCGCCGGTTTCGTCTGGCGGGTGATCGAGCAGAAATGGCCCGGCTTCGAGGAGGCGTTCCTCGGCTTTGAGCCGAAGCGCCTGCTGTTTCAGCCGGAAGACTTCTGGCACGATCTGGCGTCGGACAAGCGTATCGTGCGCAACCCGCAGAAGATCAGGTCGGTTCGCGACAACGCTGCCTTCGTCGAGCGCATGTCGCAGGAGCATGGCAGCTTCGGCAAGTTCCTCGCCCAGTGGCCGAAGGACGACCAGATTGGCCTGACGGCGTTCCTCGGCAAGCATGGCAGCCGGCTCGGCGGCAATACCGGCCAGTATTTTCTGCGCTGGCTGGGTTGGGACACGTTCATCATCTCGCAGGATATGGTGGCCGCGCTGCGTGACGCCGGGCTGGACATCGCCGAAAACCCGACCTCCAAACGCGACCTGGCCAGAATCCAGATGCAGATGAATGCATGGGCGCGCCAGACCGGGCTGCCCTACGCTCATCTTTCAAAGATTCTTGCAATGTCGATCGGCGAAAACCGTTCACCCGAGGCGATCCGCGAATATACCGGCGAGTAGCGTTCGCGCGCTGCCAGACGCGCGGCCCGGCAGTGGCTCAATCGAACGGCATTGCCGCGGATTTGCCGCCACGCTAAACCCGTCAGCATGACCAAACCAGCGCCAGACACCCTCCGCATCGCGGTAGCCCAGCTCAATCCGATTGTCGGCGATGTCGCCGGCAATCTCGCCAAGGCGCGCGAGGCGAGGGCGGATGCCGCCCGCCACGGCGCCGACCTGGTGCTCTTTACGGAGCTCTTCATCGCCGGCTATCCGCCGGAAGACCTGGTCCTTAAACCGGCCTTTCTCGCCGCCTGCGAGCGCGCGGTGAACGATTTCGCGGCTGACACCGCAGATGGCGGGCCGGGCGTCATCATCGGCACGCCGCTGAAGCGCAAGAGCGGCACACATAACTCGATCATTTTCGCCGATGGCGGCAAAATTCTTGCCGAACGCTATAAGCTCGACCTGCCGAACTACGGCGAGTTCGACGAAAAACGCGTCTTCCAGGCCGGTCCCGAAATTCAGGGGCCGGTCAATTTCCGCGGCGTGCGCCTCGGGATTCCGATCTGCGAGGACGTCTGGGGCGATGTCGCAGTCTGCGAGACGCTCTCCGAAAGCGGAGCGGAAATCCTCCTGGTGCCGAACGGCTCGCCCTATTACCGGGACAAGGTCGATGTCCGCCACCAGGTCGTGATCCGGCAGGTCATCGAATGCGGCCTGCCGATGATCTACGCCAACCAGCTTGGCGGCCAGGACGAGCTGGTTTTCGACGGGGCGAGCTTCGCCATCAACGCCGACAGGACGCTCGCCTTCCAGATGAGCCAGTTCGAGGAAACGGTCGCCGTCACCAAATGGCGCCGAGGCGGCCGCGACGCCGAAGGCGCGCAAAACAGGGACCACGGCTGGGTCTGCGCCGACGGCCCGATGTCGAAAATCCCGGAAAAGGAAGAGGCGGATTATCGCGCCTGCATGCTCGGCCTGCGTGACTACGTCAACAAGAACGGCTTCAAGAATGTCGTGCTCGGCCTGTCCGGCGGCATCGACTCGGCGATCTGCGCGGCACTTGCGGTCGACGCCCTGGGGGAGGAGCGGGTGAGGGCGGTGATGATGCCCTATCGCTATACTTCGGCGGATTCGCTGAAGGATGCCGAGGATTGCGCCCGCGCGCTCGGCTGCCGCTACGATATCGTGCCGATCTTCGAGCCGGTCGACGGCTTCTCGCACGCGCTCACCCAGCTTTTCGAGGGCACCGGTGAGGGCATCACCGAGGAGAACCTGCAGAGCCGCGCGCGCGGCACCATACTGATGGCGATCTCCAACAAGTTCGGCTCGATGGTGGTCACCACCGGCAACAAGTCGGAAATGTCGGTCGGCTACGCCACGCTCTACGGCGACATGAATGGCGGTTTCAATCCCATCAAAGACCTTTACAAGATGCAGGTCTACGCCCTGTCGCGCTGGCGCAACGGCCATGTTCCGCCCGGCGCGCTCGGGCCGTCCGGCGAGGTCATCCCGAAGAACATCATCGACAAGGCGCCGTCCGCCGAGTTGCGTGAGAACCAGACCGACCAGGATTCCTTGCCGCCCTATCCGGTGCTCGATGACATCCTCGAGTGCCTGGTCGAGGGCGAGATGGGCGTCGACGCGATCGTGGCGCGCGGCCATTCCCGCAAAACCGTGCATCGCATCGAACACCTGCTCTACGTCGCCGAATACAAGCGCAGGCAGGCCGCCCCGGGTGTGAAGATCACCAGGAAGAATTTCGGTCGCGACCGCCGCTACCCGATCACCAACCGGTTCCGGGACCGCGGGTAGGACGCACCGCCGCCGCAAAATGCAATTCTTGGGCGGCCACGACCGAACCCTCAGCGAAAGGCTGCCATGACCTTCCTCGCCTTCCTCCGCGACAATGCGCGCTGGCTCGCCGGCGGCTTCCTGCTGACCCTGTTCTCGTCCTTCGGGCAGACGTTCTTCATCTCGCTTTCGGCAGGCAATATCCGCGAGGAATACGGGCTTTCGCATGGCGGCTTCGGAACGCTCTACATGGCCGCGACGCTGGGCAGCGCGCTGACCCTGCCGCGCCTCGGCCAGATCGTCGACCGCTACAGCGTGAAGCACGTCGCGCTGTTCATCATCCCGATGCTGGCCTTGGCCGCCGTCTCGATGGCGTTTTCAACCAACGTCCTCCTGCTCGCTTTCACCATCTATCTTCTGCGCCTGTTCGGGCAGGGCATGCTGACCCACACCTCCTTCACAGCCATGGGGCGCTGGTTCTCGGCGCAGCGGGGCCGCGCGGTTTCGGTCGTGACCCTCGGCCACAATACCGGCGAGGCGATTTTCCCGCTGATCTTCGTGGCGGTCGCCGTCGCCGTTGGCTGGCGCAACACCTGGCTGATGGCTGCCGCGGCGCTTGTTCTGGTGGCGCTACCGGTGATCGTCTCGCTGATTGCGGTCGAACGTGCGCCCCGCGCCTCCGACCCTGTCGCGCGTGTTTCCGACGCCCGCGACTGGACCCGGGCCGAAGCGCTGCGCGATCCGGTCTTCTACCTGCTGTTCCTCGGCGTCATGGCGCCTTCCTTCATCGGCACCGTCATTTTCTTCCACCAGGTCTATCTGGTCGAACTGCGCGGCTGGTCGCTCGAGGTCTTCGCCGGCACCTTCACCCTGATGGCCGTCATGACCGCCACATTCGCGCTGATCTCCGGCCAGCTCATCGACCGCTTTTCGGCGGTGGCCCTGCTGCCGGCCTTTCTCATTCCGCTGGGAGCCGCGTGCCTGATCCTCGGCTTCTTCGACGGCCAGTGGAGCGCCTTCGCCTTCATGGCCTTGCTCGGCGTGTCGTGGGGCTTCGCCTCGACGCTGTTCGGCGCGCTTTGGCCGGAAATCTACGGCACCAGGCATCTGGGCTCGATCCGCGCGCTGGCGGTGGCGATAATGGTCTTCGCCAGCGCCATGGGACCGGGCCTCACCGGACTGCTGATCGACCTCGGCGTCAGCTATCCCGGCCAGATCATCGCGATGGGCATCTACTGCTTCGCCATTTCGCTGGTGATGCTGCAGGTTTCACGCCGCGTCAGGGCGCGTGCAACGCAACCCCTCGCGGTCTGACGGCGCAACCCACTGTTGCAGGAATGCCTCGCTGATTGCGCCACTTTCGCTTTTCACGACGCGGCGGGTTGGCGAAGCTGCTGGCCTTCATTATAAGCATTTCTCCCGCTGATCCCGTTTGGGAGGGTACGAATGGCAGGATTTGACACGTTGATGCCGGGCCGCGAAGCCTAGGTTCCAAACGCCGCCCCGAAGGTTCCAACCTTTCGGGCATCACGAACCCGTTTTCGCCTGCCCCGGTCGCCGCCTCACCTGAGCCCGGCTGCCAAATCGGTTCGACCCCGCATTGAGCGACGATTTCGTGCTCCCGCGGTGTTTCATTTCCACTTTTTCCGGGATCGGGCAGTTTTGCGCCCGAAAGGACCATGACTCGTCTTCGTTTCAATCTGCGCGGCGGCGCGTTCCGCAGCGTTCTGGGTTTCACCGCCGGCCATTGGCGGCATCAGCCGATCCGCCTCGCCGTGATCATGGTGGCGGTGCTCGTCTCCACTCTGGCCGACGTGCTGACGCCGCTCTATTCAGGCCGGCTGGTCGACGCCGTCGCCAGCGGTGCTGCGACCGACATCGTCGCCTGGAACGCCGCGACCGCGGCCTTCTTCATGCTGATCGCGCTTGCGCTCGGGGCCATCGTGATGCGCCATGTCGCCTTCATGGGCATCATCGACCTGACGCTGATCATGATGGCGGACATCGCCGCCGACGCGTTCCACCGCGTCCAGCGGTTTTCCACCGACTGGCACGCCAACAGCTTCGCGGGCTCGACCGTGCGCAAGGTGACGCGCGGCATGTGGGCGCTCGACCTCTTGAACGACACGATCCTGGTGGCGCTGTTTCCCTCGCTCGTCATGCTTGTCGGCTCGACGCTGCTGCTCGGCTGGTACTGGCCGACGATGGGCGTCATCATCGCGGTCGGCTCGCTGGTCTATGTGGCGCTGACGATCGCGCTGTCGCTCGGCTTTGTCGCGCCGGCGGCGAGCCTCGCCAACCGCTGGGACACGAAACTCGGCGGCGCGCTGGCCGACGCCGTGAGCTGCAACGCCGTGGTCAAGGCTTTCGGGGCCGAGCATCGGGAAGACGGCCGGCTCGCTGCGATCACCGGCAAATGGCGCGACCGCACGCGGCGGACCTGGGTGCGCGGAACCATCAACGGCACGACCCAGGGGTCGACGCTGCTTGTCCTGCGTGTGGCGGTGATCGGCTTTGCCCTCGTCCTGTGGTCGCGCGGCGAGGCGAGCGCCGGCGACATCACCTTCGTGCTGACCTCGTTCTTCGTGCTGCAGGGCTACCTGCGCGATGTCGGCATGCATGTGCGCAACGTGCAGCGCTCGGTCAATGACATGGAGGAACTGGTCGATATCCAGCGCCAGCCGCTCGGCATCGAGGATAGGCCGGGCGCGAAGCCGATCGAGATCGAGCGCGGGCGCATCGAATTCGACAAGGTGACGTTCCACTATGGTACGCATCCCCTGCCGCTCTATCAGGATTTCTCGGTCACTATCGAGGCCGGCGAGCGGGTCGGGCTGGTCGGGCATTCGGGCTCGGGCAAGACGACATTCGTCAAGCTCATCCAGCGGCTCTACGACCTGAGCTCCGGCCGCATCCTGATCGACGGCCAGGACATCGCCCAAGTCACCCAGGCGTCGCTGCGTCAGCAGATCGCCATCGTGCAACAGGAGCCGGTGCTGTTCCATCGGTCGCTGGCCGAGAACATCGCCTATGCGCGGCCCGGCGCCTCGCAGGCCGAGATCGAGGAAGCGGCGAGGCTCGCCAGCGCCCACGATTTCATCGCGAGCCTGCCGAAAGGCTACGGTACGCTCGTCGGCGAGCGCGGCGTGAAGCTGTCAGGCGGCGAGCGCCAGCGCGTCGCGATCGCGCGGGCGTTCCTCGCCGATGCACCGATCCTCATCCTGGACGAGGCGACGTCGAGCTTGGATTCGGAATCGGAGGTGCTGATCCAGCAGGCGATGGAGCGGCTGATGGTCGGACGCACGACGCTGGTCATCGCGCACCGGCTGTCCACCGTGCGCGCGCTCGACCGCCTGCTCGTCTTCGATCGCGGCCGCATCGCCGAGGAGGGCGATCACGACCAACTGATCCGGCTCTCCGGCGGCATCTACCGCCGGCTGTTCGAGCGCCAGGCGCTGGAACTGACCAAGGGCATGATCTGAGAAGAGGGGCGGGGCGGGATAGGCAGTTACGCGCCGAATTCCACCTGCCGGCCTGCATAAAGAACTCTCAGGATGACTACACTATCGCCCTCTACCAAGAAGGCGATGCACGCGCTGCGTTCGAAGCCGATAATGCGCAGTCCGGGCTTGATATCCTCACGGATAGTTCCCCTTTCGGGAAACACATCAAGTCCCGCGAGGAACCCGATGATGCGGTTCACATAGGCTTGGGCTCGCGCGACTGACGCTTGGCTGCTTACGAAATCGAAAATGTCGCGCAGGTCGGCTTCCGCCTCGTCGGTAAGCCGCACCTCGAAACGCAGGCTAGCGGACTTTCTTGGCAGCGGAATCCATATGGTGCTGAACGCGGCTCGCTACTTCTGCGAGCGGCTTGGCCCGTTCCGGATTTGCCTTATGCCTGTCATAGGCTGGGGCGACTTCTTCCCGCAACCATTTCTCGACCGCGCCTTCCCGTTCCTGCAGGGCGCGAAGGCCTTCGCGGATGACTTCGCTTTCGGACGCATAGGCGCCAGACGCGACCCTTTCCTTGATCAGTCTGGCCATCTCTACCGGCAACGTAATGCTCAATTGTTGAGTGGATCGCATGGCCGCTCCAATACGCCCGAAATTCCAAATCGCGATAGGATTAAATCCTATATTCATTATGGACGTATGAGCGGCCGCTGCAAGATGCAAGTCTTCAGTAGGCATCATCTGGAATGTGGGAACCCGCACGCCAAGGGCTCTGAAGGCAAAGTGGAAGTGAAGCTCGTCATTCCGGGGCCGCGGAGCGGAACCCGGAATCCAGAGCGTCGGCAAAGGAAACGGAATGCGCATCCGATGCGATCGGGGTGTCAGATAACTGGACTGAAGTCAGCGTCTGGATTCCGGGTTCCGCTGCGCGGCCCCGGAATGACGAAGGAAGACAGGAGCTATGCTCGAGATTAGGGCATGCCCGGGCGGAACCTCTCGCCTGCCGCCCCCTAGTCTTGCCAAGGCCATATCCTTCCGCTAACCCCGCAAACCATGACTGTCACAGTTCGTTTCGCCCCGTCGCCGACGGGCCACATCCATATCGGCAATGCCCGGACCGCGCTGTTCAACTGGCTCTTCGCCATGAAGCATGGCGGGCGCTTCATCCAGCGCTTCGACGACACGGATTTCGCGCGCTCCAGGCAGGAATATGCCGACGCGATCCTCTACGACCTGCACTGGCTGGGCATCTTTCCCGACTCTACCCAGTACCAGTCGCGGCGCATCGAAAACTACGACGCCGCGGTCGAGAGGCTGAAGGAAGCGGGCGTTCTCTACGCCTGCTACGAGACGCCGGAAGAGCTCGACCTGCGCCGCAAGGTAAGGCGCACGCGCGGCCTGCCGCCGGTCTATGGCCGCGAAGCGCTGAAGCTCACCGCCGACGAGAAGGCGGCTTTCGAGGCGGACGGGCGTCGGCCGCATTGGCGCTTCCTGCTGCCCAACTTCGATGCCGACCCGTTCGAGCCGCATCGCACAGACGTCGTCTGGACAGACGTGGTGCGCGGCGAAGAAACCGTCGATCTCGCCTCGCTGTCCGATCCGGTCCTGGTTCGCGAGGACGGCACCTATCTCTACACGCTGCCCTCTGTCGTCGACGACATCGATATGGGCGTCACCCATGTCATTCGCGGCGACGATCATGTCACCAATACCGGCGTGCAGATTGCGCTGTTCCGGGCGCTCGGCGCAGAGCCGCCGGCCTTCGGCCACCATAATCTCTTGACTACCAGCTCGGGCGAGGGGCTATCGAAGCGCAGCGGCGCGCTTTCGATCGCCGGCTTGCGAGAATCCGGGCTGGAGCCGATGGCGGTGGTCTCGCTCGCCGTGCTGATCGGCACCTCGGAGAATGTTTCGGCCGTCGCCAGCATGGCGGAACTCGCCGAACGCTTCGACCCCGCGGCAACGTCGAAATCGGCATCCAAATTCGACCCGGACGAGCTGATTGTGCTCAATCGCGCGCTGCTCCACGAAACGCCGTTTTCGGAGGTGCAGGACCGGCTTTCCGCGCTCGGCATTTCCGGGGAAAAGGCCGAACCGTTCTGGCACGCAGTGCGTGGCAATGTGGAAAAGCTATCGGATGCAGTGGCTTGGTGGAAAATCCTCAAATTCGGTCCGCAGGAACTTGCCGAGCTTTCCGACGAGGATAAGGACTATGTCCGTGCAGCGTTCGATATCCTTCCCGAAGAACCCTGGGACGCTTCGACCTGGAAGGACTGGACGGATGCGGTGAGGAAGGAAACGGGACGCAAGGGCAAGGCGTTGTTCATGCCGCTCAGGCTCGCGCTCACCGGGCTTGCGGCCGGTCCGGAGCTCGCAGATCTATTGCCGCTTCTGGGTCGGGAAGGAACCTTGGCCCGACGACCCTGACCTTGCGGTCTGCGTCGGGTTCGACCGCGACTGCCTCCGGCTTTGTTTCGCCGACGTCCACAGCCTTTGGGGCAGGAGCCTCCCGCTTTGGTTCGGACGGCGTGACAAACGATCCGCTTTCGGCGGGAGCTTCATCGCCCGCAGGCGGCTTGCCCGCAAGCACCTCGAAATCCCTGGCGGGATTGCAGCCGCAGCCTTTCGGGCGCGGAGCATCAACGCTTTTGTAGAGGTAGGCCGACGGCAGTTCTAGATAGCGGGCTCCGGTAACGGTCGAGATCATCGCCGCAGACTCGTCGGCTCCGGGCGCAAGAGCCCGGTTCGGGTCAGCTTCATGGAAGAAGACCTGCATCTCGGTTCCCGGGCAGCGCGCATCGCATTCCTTCTGGTCGCGCTCGAAGTCAGCGAGCGAGGCCGCATAGGACATCGGGAAGAAATAGCCGTCGCAGGTACGCACGCAGGTCGTCCTGTAGCTTCTGCCCAATTCATGCAGATCCTGCCCGTGGCCGCCATTGAGCACGCGGCGGATGCGCTCTTCGAGATCCCCGTCGAGAGGTTGCACGGCATCAAAACCGGTCGACCGGTCTGGTGCATCCTCTCCATCGTCGATTGCCGGCGGTAGGCGTCGCTCGGCAACCGCATCGTCGCGGCAGCCATTGGCGTCGAGTGACGCAAGCAGGCGCGCCCGCGATTTTTCTCCGCCGTTACTGGCCAATTGCCCGCGCTTGCGCTGCAGCGCCTCGAGATTGAGCGCCATCTTCTCGATCGTCGCATTCAGCGTAGCGCATTGCTTTACGCCGTTGCCGAGCAGTGAGAATCCACATCTTTGCCCGCGCGCCTGATGCCGCGCCTTGACCAGTTCATCGCGCTGCCGGGCGATGGCGTTGTCATATTTTTGGAGGGCGGCGGACCCGCCTGGATTTGCCGCCGCGGCAAGCTCGGCTTCAAGTTGTCGGCATAGCCGGCTCTCAGCGAAAGCCGGCGCGGCTGTCGCAATGGCGAGCGCGACGGCTCCCAGCGCCGTGGCTCGTCTCAGCGTTCGTCCGCCCGCCGCCATCCGTGCCGATCCCTCCCCCATTGCCGTTCGCCACTCACGCGAATCCCGATGCGGAAGGTTAGCTGCTTCTTCGGCGTCTGGCCATTTCCGGGCCCGCCGCTCAACCCGTCCTTAGCGTCGCGACAGCTTTCTGGGAGGCTTCGACGACCGCCAGGGCAGTCATATTGACGATGCCGCGCGATGTGACCGACGGCGTCAGGATGTGCGCCGGCTTGTCCGTGCCGAGCAGGATCGGCCCGACATGCAGTGCGTCCATCATCTCCTTGACGGTGGTAAGCGCTATATTGGCCGAGTCGAGGTTCGGGAATACCAGCAGGTTGGCTTCGCCCTTCAGCGCCGAATGCGGGAAGACGCGCTGGCGCAATATCTCCGACAACGCCGAATCGGCATGCATTTCGCCATCGCTCTGCAGGTCCGGGGCGATCTTCTTCAGGATCTCCGCCGCCTCCCGCATCTTCAGCGCGCTCGGCGAATCGCGCGAGCCGAAATTCGAGTGCGACAGCAGCGCTGCCTTCGGTTCGATGCCGAAGCGGCTGATTTCCTCGGCCGCCAGCACCGTCATTTCGGCGATCTCTTCCGCCGTCGGATCCACGCTCACATAGGTATCGGTGAAGAAGGTTGCGCCGCGCGTCGAAATAAGCATCGAAAGCGCGGAGAGATCGCGGTCGCGGGCGCCTTCGCGGGGTCCGATGATCAGTGTGACGTTGCGCAGATGGCGCTCGAACCGGCCTTCCAGCCCGCAGATCATCGCATGCGCGTCGCCCCGCTTCAGCGCGAGCGCTGCGATCACGGTTGTATTCGTGCGCACCAGGGTGCGAGCGGCTTCCTGCGTCACCCCGCGGCGGCCGCCCAATTCGATCAGGAGGTCGACATAGTGGCGGTAGCGCGGGTCGTCCTCTGGGTTGACCAGTTCGAAATCCGTTCCCGACCTGATGCGCAGCCCGTAGCGCTTCAGCCGCACGTCGACGACATGCGGCCGGCCGATCAGGATAGGCTCGGCGATGCCTTCCTCGATCACCACCTGGGCGGCGCGAAGAACCCGCTCGTCCTCGCCGTCGGCATAGATCACCCGCTTCGATGCTGCCGTCTTGGCCGTCGAGAACACCGGCTTCATCACCAGGCCGGAGCGGAAGACAAAGCGGTTGAGCCGATCGATATAGGCAGGGAAGTCGGTGATCGGCCGTGTGGCGACGCCGGTCTCGCACGCCGCCTTGGCCACCGCAGGCGCGATCCTGAGGATCAGCCGGGGGTCGAAGGGCGAGGGGATCAGGAAATCCGGGCCGAAGGTCGGCGTCTCGCCGGAATAGGCGCGGGCCGCGACGTCGGACGGTTCCTCCCGCGCCAAGGCTGCGATGGCCTTCACCGCCGCCATTTTCATCGCCTCGTTGATGGCGCTCGCGCCGCAATCCAGCGCCCCGCGAAAGATGTAAGGAAAGCAGAGTACGTTATTGACCTGGTTGGGAAAATCCGAACGCCCGGTGCAAATCATCGCGTCCGGCCGCGCCGCGCGGGCCTCCTCAGGCATGATCTCGGGGTTCGGATTGGCGAGCGCCAGGATCAGCGGCTTTTCCGCCATGTGCTTCAACAGTTCGGGCTTCAGCACCCCGGCGGCCGACAG
>NZ_JAAKZF010000087.1 GCF_011045125.1 Allomesorhizobium camelthorni
GGCATGCTGCTCGTGCCGGAATGAGATGACGCGGATACCTTCAGCCTGCGCCATGCGGCCAAAGTCCGTGATCGGGATGCCGGGCACACCGTAGATTGTTTTAACGCCGTTGAGCTTGAGAGCGTCGATGACGAGATGAAAGCCATCCGTCAGTTCCCGCTCCTCGTCGGCGGCTGACGTAGCCTGCTCGACTTTCGCGACGATGGTCATGCGTGTTGCTCCTCCTTAAACGCAGCCGTCTTTGTTGGCACCTTGGCGCTCGGCTTATCTTTGAAATACGGACGTCTCGCTCGAATCCCTGCCCATCAAGCGCTCCCGTTTCTGGCATAATAAATGCCATAAGTCAAACCGAGACGACCTGAGGTTTTCAGCTTGACGCATAGGCGGGCCTTTGTTACGACTGGCATTCGTTATACCAGAAAAGGGAGATTGTAGAGACAGACAGCAGGCAGGGAGCAAGCTCGGATCTGCTTGGATTGCGGGTCGGGCGACTGCAGTGTCAAACGAGCGCGCGGAATAAATCAAGGGAGTCGCGTCGCTCATCTGGGAGGAGAAACGACATGAAACTTGCGAAATCGCTGGCAGTAGCGGCACTGACAACTGCACTAACGAGTCTCGCGGCCGTAGCGCCGTCCTGGGCTGAGTGGAAGCCCAGCAAAACCGTCGAATTCATCATTCCGGCTGGAACCGGCGGCGGCGCCGATCAGATGGCCCGTATGATCCAGGGCGTGATTCAGAAGCACCAGCTCATGGACCAGTCGATGGTGGTCATCAACAAGTCCGGTGGAGCCGGGGCCGAAGGCTTCATGGATGTGAAGGAGTCCGAAGGCAACGAGCACAAGATCATCATCACCCTATCCAACCTGTTCACGACACCCCTCGCCACCGGCGTGCCGTTCAGCTGGGAAGATCTGACGCCTGTCTCCATGCTGGCGCTCGACAACTTCGTCTTGTGGGTGAACGCGAGCGCGCCCTACCAGACCGCCAAGGAATATGTCGATGCTGTGAAAGCGGGCGCCGACAGCCAGTTCAAGATGGCCGGCACCGGTTCCAAGCAGGAAGATCAGATCGTCACCGTGGCGATCGAGCAGGTCGCCGGCAAGAAGCTCACCTATGTACCATTCAAGGGCGGCGGCGACGTTGCCAAGCAACTCGTCGGCGGACATATCGATTCGACGGTCAACAATCCGATTGAGGCGGTTTCGTTCTGGCAAGCCGGCAACGTACGGCCGCTTTGCGTCTTCGCCGCTTCGCGCATCGAGGCGCAGGGCACAGCGAAATGGCAGGATATTCCGACCTGCAAGGAAGCCGGCGTAGAGATTGAATATCAGATGCTGCGCGGCATCTTCATGTCGCCGGGCGTCAGCCAGGAAGTCGTCGACTACTATGTCAATCTGTTCCAAAAGGTGCGCGAAACCCAGGAATGGAAGGACTTCATGGCGAAGGGTGCGTTTACCCAGACCTTCCTGAGCGGCGACGAGTACAAAAAGTGGGTCGCTGATGCCGCCGTGGTCCACAAGGACCTGATGACCAAAGCGGGTTTTCTCGCCGCGAACTGAAGGCACAACGGTCCGGGGCCGGCAAGGCCTCGGACCGCCCGCCCGACATCGCAACAGCACTTCCATAGGAGAGGCACGGATGTTCATGGAGCGCGAGCAAAACCTCGTTCCCGAAAAGTTAGCCGGCGAAGGGGAAGAGACCGCCCCGGTCGGCGAGGCTGGGCTCACGGTTACAATGAAAACGATGGAACTCGTCGTTGCCGGCCTCTTGATGCTGGTCGCTGCGATCGTCATGTACGACAGCGTCCGCGTGGGTGCAGGCTGGGCCTTTGACGGACCGCAGGCCGGCTACTTTCCCTTCTTCATCGGCCTGATCCTGTTTGGGGCCAGCGCGGCGACTTTCGCCATCAACCTGTTCAGCCGCACGGCCGATCTTTCCAATTTCGTGACCAAGCCGGCCCTTCTGCTGGTGGCGAAGGTGCTCGCGCCAACGGCCATATATCTCATTGTGATGTACTATGTTGGCATCTACATCGCCTCCGCTCTCTACATCTGTTTCTTCATGATGTGGCTGGGCAGATATTCGATCCGCAAGGCTGCGCCCGTCGCAATCGCAATCCCCCTCATTCTCTTCTGGCTGTTCGAGATTGCGTTTCTGATCCCGCTACCCAAAGGCCCGATCGAGGCTGCGCTCGGCTTCTGAAAATTCGGGACCCTCTAGACCAAGATTCGAGGACGAAATCCCATGGATGCATTCGTTTCGCTCATTCACGGCTTTGGCGTTCTCGCCGACCCCATGAATATCGTCTACATGTGTGTTGGCGTTGTGCTCGGCGTGCTGATCGGCGTGTTGCCGGGACTTGGTGGCGCAAACGGCGTCGCAATCCTTTTGCCGCTCACCTTCTCGATGTCGCCCACTGCCGCGATCATCATGCTCTCCTCGATCTACTGGGGTGCGCTGTTCGGTGGCGCGATCACCTCCGTCCTCTTCAACATTCCCGGGGAGCCGTGGTCGGTAGCCACTACTTTCGATGGCCATCCGATGGCCCAGCAGGGCAAGGCCGACGAGGCGCTGACCGCCGCCTTTACCTCATCCTTTATCGGCGCGCTGCTCGCCGTCGTGGTGATCACCTTCCTCGCGCCGGTGGTGGCCGGCTTCGCGCTGCGCTTCGGGCCAGCCGAGTTCTTCGCCGTGCAACTTCTCACGTTCTGCAGTTTCGTTGGCATGGGTCGCGAGTCGCCGTTCAAGGTGCTGGCCGCCATGACGCTCGGCTTTGCGCTGGCGGCCGTGGGACTGGACTCGGTTACCGGACAACTGCGCATGACCTTCGGCACGGTCGAGCTCATGCGTGGCTTCGACTTCCTGATCGCAGTCATCGGTCTCTTTGGTATCGGCGAGATCCTGCTCACCATGGAGGAAGGACTGTCGTTTCGGGGCAAGAGCACGACCATCACGCTGCGTTCGGTTATGAATACCTGGATTCGCTTGCCGCGCTTCTGGGTTACCTATCTCCGGTCAGCGGCCGTGGGCTGCTGGCTTGGCATCACTCCGGGTGGCGCAACGCCGGCTTCATTCATGAGCTATGGTCTTGCCCGCCGCTTTTCGAAAAACCCTGGCAATTTTGGCAAGGGCGAAATTGAAGGAGTGGTGGCGCCTGAGACGGCGGCCCATGCCGCCGGCACAAGTGCGCTGCTCCCGATGCTGACGCTCGGCATCCCCGGTTCGCCCACCGCGGCGGTAATGCTGGGCGGCCTGCTTATCTGGGGCCTGCAGCCCGGTCCCATGCTGTTCATCGAGCAAAAGGATTTCGTTTGGGGTCTCATCGCCTCGATGTACCTTTCCAACGTTGTCGGCTTCCTGATCGTCTTGACGACTGTGCCCCTCTGGGCGTCGATCCTGCGCATTCCCTTCTCGATCATCGCGCCAGTGATCATCGTGCTTTGCTGTATCGGCGCCTATACCGTCCACAATGCCTTCCTCGACGTTGTCATCATGCTGTTCTTCGGCATCGTCGGCTACGTATTCAAGAAGCTGCATTACCCGCTGGCGCCGCTGGTGCTCGCGCTCGTATTGGGCGACATGGCGGAAAGCTCGTTCCGGCAATCAATGCTGATCTCGCAAGGAGATATGTCCATCTTTTGGTCCAACTGGCTGGTAGGCTCGATCTGCGCCCTGGCTATGGCCATGCTGTTTTGGCCGCTCATTACCCTCCTGCTCGACAAGATGCGCGGGGGCGGTGGACGCCTCTCGCCGGGCGGAGCCTGAGCCATGGAGTTCGGCACGCCAGCCTTCGGGGCAGGGCTACTGCAGATCATCGGCATCGATATCGTGCTGTCGGGCGACAATGCCCTGGTCATCGCGCTCGCCTGCCGCTCGTTGCCGACAAACCAACGGAAATGGGGCATCCTGCTCGGCACGGGAGCGGCGATCGCCTTGCGCATCGCCTTCGCCGCCGCGATCGTCTACGTGCTCGAGGTTCCACTCCTCAAATTTGTGGGCGCGCTGCTGCTGGTGTGGGTCGCGATCAAGCTCGTCGTCCCGGAACAGGATGCCGCCTCGTCGGCCTCTGGAAAGCATGAGGCTGCCACCCTGTGGGAGGCGGTCCGCATCGTCGCCATCGCCGATGCGGTGATGAGCCTGGACAATGTTTTAGCGGTCGCCGCCGCGGCTCACGGCAGCGTCCTGCTGCTTACGCTGGGCATTGCCATCTCCATCCCGCTGATGGTCGTGGGCAGCGCCATGATGTTGTGGCTGTTGGATCGCGTTCCATTGCTTGCGGTCGCCGGATCGGGGCTCCTCGGCTGGATTGCCGGCGGGCTCGCAGCGCATGACCCGATTGTCGGCCCATGGATCGCCGCGCAGGTGACGTGGCTTCCCGTGGCGCTTCCCTATCTGACTTGCATTGGCGTGATGGCTTTCGGCCTGGTGCTGCGCCGCCGCGCCGCGACGGCAGCCGCCGGCCAAACGCCCTGAACAGGAAAGGCTTGACAGCCTTTCTCCTGGTATACAAAATGCCAAGCAACGACACGGCTTCGGTCGAAGCGCTGCCGGTAGCTCAGAATCGACGATAACGCCTGTCACAGGCGATCATCATGGAGGATATCATGCTCGACAGAACCGCTGTCCGTAACGTGCTGGATAAGGTGAAGGCCGAGGGGCGCCAGGCGCTCACGGCGCCGGAAGGCAAACTGCTGTGCGATGCCTATGGCATCAAGGTTCCGCAGGAAGGTGTCGCTGGCAACGCGGAGGAAGCCGTCAAGCTGGCGTCCGGCATGGGCTTCCCGGTGGTCATGAAGATCGTTTCGCCGAACATCCTGCACAAGACCGAGGCCGGCGGCGTCCTCGTCGGCGTCAAGTCGGCCGAGGAGGCACGGGCCGCCTATGACAAGATTATCGCCAATGCGAAGGCCTACAAGGCCAACGCCCAGATCACCGGCGTGCAGGTCCAGCAGATGTTGGCCGGTGGCCAGGAAGTCATCATCGGCGCCGTCACCGACGGCTCCTTCGGCAAACTTGTCGCTTTCGGTCTTGGCGGTGTGCTGGTCGAAGTCTTGAAGGACATCACCTTCCGCCTTGCGCCGGCAACGCGCGACGATGCGCTTTCGATGCTCGACGGCATTCAGGCTGCCGAGATGCTGAAGGGCGTTCGCGGCGGCGATCCAGTCGACCGCGATGCGCTCGCCGATATGATTGTGAGCGTTTCGCAGCTCGTGAATGACTATCCGGAAATTTCCGAACTCGACCTCAATCCGGTGTTCGCGACCAAGAGCGGCGCCATTGCCGCAGACGTGCGCATCGTCGTCGACTACAATCAGCCGGCGCCGCGACCGCGTCCCAGCCAAGGCGATATCGTCAAGGCAATGAACCGTATCATGCGGCCGAAGGCCGTTGCCGTGATCGGCGCCTCCGCCGAGGACGGCAAGATCGGCAATTCAGTGATGAAGAACCTGATCAACGGCGGCTACAAGGGCGAGATCTATCCGATCCACCCCAAGGCCGACGAGATCCTCGGCTACAAGGCCTATCGCAGCGTCAAGGATGTGGCCGGCGCGATCGATACGGCGATCTTCGCCATTCCGGCCAAGTTCGTCGCCGGCGCTCTCACCGAATGCGGCGAAAAGGGCATTCCGGGCGCGGTGCTGATTCCGTCCGGTTTTGCGGAAGCCGGCGCGCCGGAACTGCAGGAAGAGATCGTCCAGATCGGCCGCAAGTACAATGTCCGCCTGATGGGACCGAATATTTACGGCTTCTACTACACGCCCGCCAACCTCTGCGCCACTTTCTGCACGGCTTATGACGTGAAGGGTTCGGCGGCGCTGTCGTCGCAGTCGGGCGGCATCGGCATGGCGATCATCGGCTTCTCTCGCTCGGCGAAGATGGGCGTTTCGGCAATCGTCGGCCTCGGCAACAAGTCGGACATAGACGAGGACGATCTGCTCGCCTTCTTCGAACAGGACGAACATACCAGCATCATCGCCCAGCACTGCGAGGACCTGAAGGATGGCCGCGCCTTTGCCGAGGCGGCCAAGCGCGTGTCCAAGAAGAAGCCCGTCGTCGTCCTGAAGGCGGGCCGAACGTCAGCCGGCGCCAAAGCGGCTTCCTCCCATACCGGGGCCTTGGCGGGTAATGACAAGATCTACGAGGACGTCTTCAAGCAGTCCGGCGTCATTCGCGCCCGCTCGCTGCGGCAATTGCTTGAGTTCGCGCGTGGTATACCGGTGCTGCCGACGCCGAAGGGCGAGAATGTCGTCATCATCACGGGTGCGGGCGGTTCGGGCGTGCTGCTGTCGGATTCCTGCGTGGACAACGGTCTGAGCCTGATGTCGATGCCGGCAGACCTGGATACCGCATTCCGCAAATTTATTCCGCCCTTCGGTGCGGCCGGCAACCCCGTCGACATCACCGGCGGCGAGCCCCCGCAGACCTACAAGAACACCGTCAAGCTGGGGCTTGAGGACGACCGCATTCACGCACTGATCCTCGGCTACTGGCACACGATTGTGACGCCGCCGATGGTCTTTGCGAAACTGATGGTCGAGGTGAAGCAGGAGATGGCGGCCAAGGGAATCGAAAAGCCGATGGTTGCATCGCTCGCCGGCGACGTCGAAGTCGAGGAAGCCGCCGAGTATCTGTATCAGCACGGCATCCCGGCCTACGCCTATTCGACCGAGCTTCCTGTCGAGGTGCTCGGCGCGAAATACAAATGGGCGCGCGGCGCAGGCCTGCTTTGATCTGAAGCCGGATCCCAGCGCATCATAGTTCCCCCGGCGCGTCGCGCCGGGGCCATCCAGAAATGTGCAAATCTTTCAGGGTTTTCCTCGATGAACATCCATGAATACCAGGCCAAGGAGGTCTTGCGGTCCTTCGGCGTACCGGTTCCGCAAGGCTTTGCCGCCACGACCATAGAGGAAGCCGCCGAGGCCGCGGGCAAGCTTCCCGGCCCCGTCTATGTCGTGAAGGCGCAGATTCATGCCGGCGGGCGCGGCAAGGGCAAGTTCAAGGAACTTTCCGCCGACGCCAAGGGCGGCGTTCGGCTTGCCAAATCCTTTGTGGACATCCGCGCCGACGCGGCCGAGATGCTTGGCAACACGCTAGTGACCCTCCAGACCGGTCCGGCCGGCAAGCAGGTCAACCGCATCTATGTCGAGGAAGGCTCCGACATCGAGAAGGAGTTCTATCTGTCGCTTCTCATCGACCGGGTCACCAGCCGCGTCTCCTTTGTGGTGTCCACCGAGGGTGGCATGGACATCGAGCAGGTCGCACACGACACGCCTGAGAAAATCGTCACATTCTCGGTCGATCCAGCCACTGGCATCATGCCGCATCACGGTCGCGCAGTGGCCAAGGCGCTCCGGCTTGACGGCGACCTGGCCAAACAGGCGCAGGCGCTGGCCGAACGCCTGTACGCTGCCTTCACCGCCAATGACATGGAAATGCTGGAGATAAATCCGCTGATTGTCTCGAAGGACGGAAAATTGCGCTGCTTAGACGCCAAGGTTGGCTTCGATTCCAACGCGCTGGCGCGTCATCCCGACATTGCCGCCCTGCGCGACGAGACAGAGGAAGATGCCAAGGAGATCGAGGCCTCCAAATACGACCTCTCCTATGTCACGCTCGATGGCAATATCGGCTGCATGGTGAACGGCGCGGGCCTCGCAATGGCCACCATGGACATCATCAAGTTCTACGGCGCCGAGCCGGCGAACTTTCTCGATGTCGGCGGCGGCGCGACGGCCGAGAAGGTGGCGGCCGCCTTCAAGATCATCACCGCCGATCCCAATGTGAAGGGCATCCTCGTCAACATATTCGGCGGGATCATGCGCTGCGACGTAATCGCGGAAGGCGTGGTGACGGCGGTGAAAGAAGTTGGCCTCAAAGTGCCGCTGGTGGTGCGGCTCGAAGGTACCAATGTCGAACTCGGCAAGCAGATCCTCAAGCAGAGTGGGCTCAACGTCATTCCCGCCGACGATCTCGATGACGCCGCCCAGAAAATCGTGAATTCCGTCGGAGAGCTTAACTGATGTCCATTCTCATCGACAGAAACACCCGCGTCCTTTGCCAGGGCTTCACCGGCAAGACCGGCACCTTCCACAGCGAGCAGGCCATCAAGTACGGTACGAAGATGGTCGGCGGCGTCGCGCCGGGGAAGGGCGGCTCAAGCCATCTCGGGCTCCCGGTCTTCGACACGGTGACGGAGGCGCGCGAAGCAACCGGCGCGGATGCAACAGTCATTTATGTGCCGCCCTTCGGTGCGGCCGACGCGATCTGCGAAGCGATCCAGGCCGAAATTCCGCTCATCGTCTGCATCACCGAGGGCATCCCCGTGCTCGACATGCAGAAGGTGAAGCGCGCGCTCTCTGGCTCGAAATCGAGGCTGATCGGCCCGAACTGCCCGGGCCTAATCACTGCGGGCGAATGCAAGATCGGCATCATGCCCGGCTCAATCTTCAAACAGGGCTCCGTCGGCATCGTCTCGCGCTCTGGCACGCTCACCTACGAGGCGGTCTTCCAGACCTCGCAACAGGGCTTTGGCCAGACCACGGCGGTTGGCATTGGCGGCGATCCGATAAAGGGAACGGAATTCATCGAAGTGCTCGAACTGTTCCTTGCCGATCCCGCCACCGAATCCGTTGTCATGATCGGCGAGATCGGCGGCTCGGCCGAGGAAGAGGCCGCGCAGTTCCTGCGTGACGAGGCCAGGCGCGGTCGCTCCAAGCCGACGGTCGGCTTTATCGCCGGCCGCACCGCCCCGCCTGGACGCCGAATGGGCCATGCCGGCGCGATCATTTCCGGCGGCAAGGGCGGCGCGGAAGACAAGATTGCTGCCATGGAGGCGGCCGGAATCCGCATCGCGCCCACACCTGCCCGTCTCGGCGTAACGCTGGCCGAACTGCTTGGGGGTTCCGGCGCGTCAGCCGATCCTTTCCAGGGCCGGCTGACCGCTTAGTTGGCGAGGCAAGCGAATAGCCATTCTTGTCCTCAAATAGCGCTGGACAACTCGTTTCATCCTTGAGAATGACCATACCTCAACAATATGGCATTATACATGCCAGTCCGACTCAAACGAGAGGTGCCTTGACATGAGTGGGAGAAGCCAATCGCGTTGGCCCCTTGCCGAAGAAGCGACTCCCGAACTCGTGTTGGGGCCGTTGGCCGCCGAGCCCAATTTCAAGACACGCATCTACGCGACGCTAAAGGAAGCGATTGCCAATATGGATATTTATGGCACGACCGAGGACACGTGGCTCGACGAGCGTCAACTCGCGGAGCGCCTCGGAGTGAGCCGGACGCCAATCCGCGAGGCTATCGCGATGCTTGAGCAGCAGGGCTTTGTTAAGTCGATACCTCGCCGCGGCATCGTGGTGCTGCGTAAGACTAAGCGCGAAGTGATCGAAATGATCCAGGTTTGGGCGGCTCTCGAAGGGATGGCGGCGCGACTGATTTCGCTCAACGCAAGCCGTAAGGAAATCGAGCAGCTTCGCAAGATTTTCGAGAAGTTCCATGACGGTCACAAACCGGCGGACTATCTCAGTGAATATTCGGAAGCCAACATCCAGTTTCACCAGACGTTGATCAAGATGACCGGCTCGAAGATCCTGCAGGAGATGACGGAGGACATCCTCTTGCATGTCCGGGGCATCCGCAAGATCACCATCGGCCGCAACGACCGCGCGAGCCAGTCCATCAAGGATCACTTGGCGATCATCGACGCGTTGGAAAAGCGCGACACGGAACTGGCCGAGCGGCTCTGCCGCGACCATACGCTAGGTCTTGCAGCCTACGTCGAAAAGCACAGCGAGGGCATTTGGACCGAGACCTCCTCCGACCGCGCCATACCAACGCGGCGATGAGTGATCCTTGTCCACCGTACTTAAGATGCGGAGAAGGGACCTGACCAGCCTTCCCGATAGCATGATCGCGATTACAATTACCGTGCCCGGTGGGCCGCAGGTGCTGCGCGCGGAGCGGAGGGCTGTGCCTTCGCCCGGCGAGAGGGAAATCCTGATCCGCGTTACGGCGGCTGGAGTGAACCGTCCTGATGTCCTGCAGCGCGCGGGGCTCTATCCGCCTCCCAAGGGGGCGTCCGATCTCCTCGGCCTTGAGGTGGCGGGCGAGGTGGTGGCGGCCGGAAGCGGGGTCAAGCGCTGGAAGCCGGGAGACAGGGTATGCGCGCTGACGCCTGGCGGTGGTTATGCCGAATTCGCCGTGGTCGATGAAAGCAACGCGCTTCCGGTTCCCGATGGCATGCCGATGGAAGAAGCCGCCGCCGTTCCGGAAACCTTTTTCACCGTCTGGCACAATGTCTTCGAGCGCGGTCGCCTGATAGCGGGAGAAACCTTGCTCGTGCACGGCGGCGCTTCGGGGATCGGCACCACGGCGATCATGCTCGCCAAGGCCTTTGGCGCACGCGTTATCGTCACGGCGGGGACAGATGACAAATGCGACGCCTGCCGGGCGCTGGGCGCCGACGTGGCGGTCAACTACCGCAACGGTGACTGGGCGGTCGCCGTGAAGGAGGCAACCGGCGGCCGCGGCGCCGATGTCATTCTCGATATGGTCGGCGGCGCCTATATCGAGAAGAACTATCAGGCCGCCGCCATTGACGGACGCATCGTCAACATCGCCTTCCTTCAGGGCTCTCGCGTCGAGGTGGACTATATACGCCTGATGATGAAGCGGCTGACTCACACTGGTTCGACGCTTCGGGCGCAAGCCGTGGAAGCCAAGGCGCGCATTGCCGCCGAACTCGAATCGAAGATCTGGCCGCTTCTGGCGAAAGGCAAATGCCGGCCGCTCATCCATGCACGCTTCCCCCTTGTCGCTGCAGCTGATGCCCATGCGTTGATGGAGTCCAACGCCCATATCGGCAAGATCGTGCTGACGGTGGGATGAATGTGATGCTCGAAGATGCCTACCATGTTCAACCGGTCGAACCGCTTCCGATCGCGGGCAAAAGGGGTGGGGCTGGATGATGTTGCGCTGGCCGAGGTCCGGGACCTTCTGGGCGCTCGCGCCCGCCGCCGCGACCTGCTGATCGAATTCCTATACCTGATCCAGGACAACTATGGATGCCTGACGGCCGCCCATCTGCGTGCCTTGGCCGAGGAGATGCGACTGTCGCAAACCGAAGTCTATGAGGTCGCGTCGTTCTACGACCATTTCGATATCGTCAAGGAAGGCGAGGCGAAGCCCGCGCCGCTGACGATCCGCGTCTGCGATTCCATAAGCTGCATGCTGGCGGGCGCCGAGGACCTGATCGGTGAACTCTCTGCAAGCGTCGATCCGCAGGCGATACGCGTGGTGCGCGCGCCTTGCATGGGCCGCTGCGCCACCGCGCCGGCGGCACGCATCGGTGACCGCGAGGTCGATCACGCCAGCAGCCAAACTCTGATCGAGCTGGCGCGCTCGGGCGACACCAACGTTTTCGTGCCCGACTATGTCGGCCTTGAAGCCTATTTGGCGGCTGGCGGGTATCAGCTTCTCCGGAAGGTGAAAGCTGGTGAGATCGCCATCGATGCTATCATCGACACCATGCAGAACGCCGGCTTGCGGGGTCTCGGCGGCGCCGGCTTCCCTGCCGGCAAGAAATGGGGATTCGTCCGCTCCTATCCCGGCCTGCGGCTGATGTCGATCAACGGTGACGAAGGCGAGCCCGGCACGTTCAAGGACCGCATCTATCTCGAAAAGGATCCGCACCGCACCTTCGAGGGGGCGTTGATCGCTGCGCATGCGGTCGAGGCCGAGCGCATCTACTTTTATATGCGCGACGAATATCCCGCGGTGCTCGCGATATTGCGCGCGGCGCTGGAGACGGCCGGCATCGTCAAGCCGGGCTTCATCGAACTCAGGCGCGGGGCCGGCGCCTATATCTGCGGCGAGGAAAGCGCCATGCTGGAGAGCATCGAAGGCAAGCGCGGCCTGCCGCGCCACCGTCCGCCCTACATCGCCGAGGTCGGCCTGTTCGGGCGTCCGACGCTCAACCACAATGTCGAGACGCTGTGGTGGATCCGCGACATCGTCGAAAAAGGCCCGGAATGGTTTTCCGCGCAGGGCAAGCCCGGCCATCCCGGGATAAGGTCGTGGTCGGTCTCCGGCCGGGTGAAAAATACCGGCGTCAAGCTGGCGTCGGCCGGCGTCATCATGCGCGAGCTGATCGAGGACTATTGCGGCGGCATGTCCGAAGGGCATGAATTCAAAGCCTATTTGCCAGGTGGCGCCTCCGGCGGTATCCTCCCGGCGTCGATGGGCGACATACCGCTCGATTTCGGCGGTGAACTCGCCAAACAGGGCGCCTTTGTCGGCTCGCATGCGATCGTGGTGTTTTCGCAGGCAGACAGCGCTGCGTCCGCGCCTGCCGCGAAGTGCAAGTTAACGACGTCATCGGCATGGCCGAGCGCGGCAACCACGCGGTTCCCGTTTTCGACATGCACGATCCGATGGGGCTGTCGACCTGCGTGACTTGCGGCGAATGCGTCCAGGCATGCCCGACCGGCGCGCTTTGTGAAAAGTCGCTGATGGATGAGGCCGGCAAGACTCGGGTCATCCAGGAATTCGATAAGGTCGTCGACACTCTGTGCCCGTTCTGCGGCGTCGGCTGCCAGACCAGCGTTGCCGTCAAGGACAACCGGATCGTTCAGGTCGATGGCCGCAACGGCTATGCCAACGAGAACCGTCTCTGCGTCAAGGGCCGTTTCGGCTTTGACTACGCCATGTCGCCAGAGCGCCTGACCAAGCCGCTGATCCGGCGCGACGATGCGCCGAAATCCGGGGATGCCGACATGCGCGGCGTCGATCCGCTGACCGTGTTTCGCGAGGCGACCTGGGAAGAGGCAATGGAGCGTGCTGCCGGCGGGTTGAAGCGTATCCTCGACACCCGTGGTGGGCAAGCGCTGGCCGGCTTCGGCTCGGCAAAGGGCTTGAACGAAGAAGCCTACCTGTTCCAAAAGCTGGTGCGCCAGGGTTTTGGAACCAACAATGTCGACCATTGCACGCGGCTCTGCCACGCCTCTTCAAGGCGGGCAGCGACGTCGCCATGCTGAACGCACTGATCCACGTCATCATCGAGGAAAATCTCTACGACGAGCAGTATATCCAGGCCAACGCTTCCGGATTCGAGGCGCTGAAAGCCAAGGTCAAGGATTTCTCGCCCAAGGCGATGGCCGAAGTCTGCGGCATCGAGGCCTCGGTGCTGCGCGATGTCGCCCGCGCCTACGCCACCGCCGAGCGTTCGATCATCTTCTGGGGCATGGGGACGCATCGGTCTGGCCTGGAGCTACCGGCACGTGTCCGACGTATATTCCGAGATGGCCAGCGTCATGCCTTCGCTCAAGCACATCTCCTGGGATCGCATCGAACGCGAGGAATCGGTGATCTATCCGGCCGACGGCCCCGACAAGCCCGGCAACGAGATCATCTTCTCGCCCGGATTCCCGACCGCGGACGGACGCGGCCGCATCGTGCCGGCCGATCTGGTGCCGCCCGATGAGGTGCCTGATGAGGAGTTTCCGCTGGTGCTCACCACCGGACGCCTGCTCGAACATTGGCACACCGGCTCAATGACGCGCCGGGCGGGCGTCCTCGACGCCATCGAGCCGCACGGCATAGCGGCGATGAACCCGCGCGAGATCGCCAGACGCGGTCTCTCGCAGGGCGACATGGTCGCCGTGGAGACTCGCCGCGGCACGGTCGAGGCGATCCTGAGGGCCGACCGGGAAGTTTGCCGACGGCATGATCTTCATGCCGTTCTGCTTCAACGAAAGTCCGGCCAACAAGCTGACCAATCCGATGCTCGACCCCTACGGCAAGATTCCGGAGTTCAAATACTGCGCCGCCCGCGTCGCTCCGGCAGCACTGGTCGAAGCAGCGGAATAAGCAGGATGCGGCAATGCCGGGGGCCAACTGATGGCCCGTCTGTTGTTCACCCCAATCTTCTCATGCGGGATTGCAGTGAACGTTCAAGCGCGAACAGGCTGAAAGGCAAGGCCGAGCTTACCACAATGTGAGCATGACGAGGATCGGTTCTTGGACCCCGAGGAAAAAACCTTGGTCATGCCGCCTCGATTTTCTGAAAGCTCTCAAAAACAAACAGCTTGCCTTTGCGCACTGTGTCTTCAAGCGACGTCCCATTCGCCAGATGCGCGGCAATCGCGCTGGCCAGCATGCAGCCGGTCCCGCGCATCGAGCCGGCAAGGCGGGACGCATCGAAGCGGATTGGCTGTTGACGCGGCCGCACCAGGATATCCGTGGATCGAGGTCCCGTTGCATGGCCGCCCTTGATCAGCAAGGCTTGCGACCCAGCGTCCAATAGTCGTTGTCCTTGGCGCAACATCTCGCAGTCGTCTACCGCCGGTCGCGAGCCGGCAAGGACCGCCAGCTCGACGAGATTGGGTGTGACGAGACGGCAGAGCGGCATGAGATCTCGTGTCAGCGTGCCGATCGCGTCTGCCTCCAGAAGCGGTCCGCCGGAAGAGGAGGCCAGCACCGGGTCGAGCACTGCCGGTATCTGCCGATTTTCGCGCAGCACAGCCGCAACGGCAGCGATGATCTGCTCCGTCGCGAGCATGCCGATCTTGATGGCCGCCACCTTATTGGCCTGTAGCGCGGCGCGCATCTGATCAGCGACCAGGCCGGGCGGCAAATGATGGGATTCCAGGACGGCTTCATGCGTCTGCACCGTCACTGCTGTGACGGCTATGCAGGTGCGCACGCCAAGAGCCGAAATTGTCCCGATGTCGCGGCCAATGCCGGCGCCGCCGCTGGAGTCGGATCCGCCGACGACCAGCACATGCGGTTTCCGGCTCAACGCCATCGCTCCGTCTTTTCGATCCATTCGCGTGTTCGCGCCTCCGGATCGGCATTCAATGTTATGTCGGTCACCACAGCGGCGCTGTCGGCGCCGGCCGTAAAGACGCCTTCAACGCGGTCGGGGTTGAGGCCGCCAATCGCAACCAGCGGCGTCGGCGCAACCCGACGCTTCCATTCGCCAATTCGTTCGAGCCCCTGCGGCGCCCATTTCATCTTTTTCAGTATGGTCGGATAGATCGGGCCGAGCGCGATGTAGTCCGGTCTGGCGGCAAGGGCCGTTTCCAGTTCGGCATCGTCATGCGTGCTGAGGCCGAGACGAAGACCTGCGGCCCTTATCCGGGAAAGGTCCGCCGCCTGCATGTCTTCCTGGCCAAGGTGGATGAAGTCGCAGCCTTCCTCGATCGCCAGCCGCCAATGATCATTGACGATGAGCTGGCATTGGTGTCGGGCGCACAAGGCCTTGGCTTTTCGGATCTCCGCGCGCAGCCCCGACTCGTTCAGATCCTTAATGCGAAGCTGCACCAGCCTGACGCCGAGCGGCGCCAGCCTTTCGATCCAGGCGGCGCTGTCGACGATCAGGTAAAAAGGATCGAGTTTCATTGGAAGACTGCCCGGCCGATCGTAGGCGTCGATGGGACCGCGACATCGCGCGGCTCGAGCAGTCCCGAGCGATAGGCTTCCCGGCCGGCATCGACCGCCTTGCCGAACGCCCGCGCCATACCGACAGGGTCGGCGGCCTTGGCCACCGCCGTATTTAGAAGCACGGCGTCGAAGCCGAGTTCCATCACGCGCGCCGCATGCGATGGGCGGCCAAGCCCCGCATCCACGATCAGCGGTACCTCCGGGAAATGGCCGCGCATCGAACGGAGAGCCGTGACGTTTACCGGTCCAAGCGCCGAACCAATCGGCGCGCACCATGGCATCAAGACCTGGCAGCCGGCCGCAAGTAGCCGCTCCGCGACGACAAGATCGTCCGTCGTATAGGGAAATACGGCAAAACCGTCTTCGCGCAGGATCCGCGCGGCCTCGACCAAGCCAAAGACGTCCGGCTGCAGCGTATCGTGATTGCCGATCACTTCGAGCTTGATCCAGTTCGTGCCGAAAACCTCGCGCGCCATCTTCGCGGTCGTGACGGCTTCCTTGACGGAGTGGCAACCGGCGGTGTTGGGCAGGACGCGTAGCCGTAGCGATTGGATCAGCGACCAAAATTTCTCCCCACCTCTGCCGCCTGCCATTTCGCGACGCAAAGAGACGGTCACCACAGACGCGCAAGATGCCTTGACCGCGTCGGCAAGGATAGCGGGCGAGGGGTATTGCGCGGTGCCGAGAAGCAGGCGCGATGGAAGCTTTGTTCCATAAACGTCGAGCATGATGCTATCCCCCTTGCATGGGTGCGAGGATTTCGATCCGGTCGCCGTCGTTCAGCTTGAACTGCGCCCGTTCGGCCGTATGCACGACATCGCTATTCACGGCCGTTGCGAGCCAATTGCCCTCATAGTCGAGGGCGGCAAGCAACTCCGCCAGCGTGGCGGCGGCAACCTCATGCGCTTCGCCGTTGACAATGAGTTTCATCAGCATGCTCCGCTGGTTTGTCAGAATCGAAAACAAGGTCGGCCGCCTGTCGCGCCATGGCGGGGGCAAGAAGAAAGCCGTGGCGGTAGAGCCCGTTGATCGCCACGGTCCTGCCTTGACTTTCGACGCGTGGCAGATTGTCGGGAAAGGCCGGGCGAACACCGACGCCGGTCTCAACGATCGCGGCCTCGCCGAAGGCCGGATGAACGGAATAGGCGGCATTCAGAAGTTCCATCATCGACCGCGCCGTGATCGGTCCCGCAGACAGGCTCTCGATCATCGTTGCGCCCGCCATGAAATGGTGGTTGGCGCGCGGCGCCAGATAGAGCGGAAAGCGCGGGTGCAGCAGCCTGACCGGGCGCGACAGCGAGATATCGGGTGCGTGCAGGATCAGCATTTCGCCGCGAACGCCGCGAAGCTCGTCATCGCCGGCCGCCATTCCCGTGCAGTCGATCTCGCGTTCGAAGCCCGCCATGTGCCGGGCGTCGACGCCGAAGCGGAATTCAACGCCTCTTTCGGCGAGCTTGTCCTGCAGTGCCGCCATTGCACGGCGTGGATCGAGATGGGCTTCGCCCGGGAAGAACAGCCCGCGACGAAAACGGCCGGCGAGATCGGGTTCCAGGAGCGCGATTTCGTCCTCGTCGACCCGCCGGTAGCCCGACGTGCGGCTTGCAAAGCGGTCAAGTTCGCCCACATCCCGCGGCGTAGCCACAACAAGCGTTCCGGCTCGCGTGACCTGACCCGGCAGCACTGCATCCCACCAGCCGGCGGCGTCGCGTCCGAGATCCAGCACCGGCTGCTCGGCGCTTTCGCGCTCGCACCATGGCGCCAGCATACCGCCGGCCATCCACGATGCGTTGTCGCCAAGGCTGTGCCGGGTCTCAACGACGGTCACCGCCGCCCCGCGGGCGGCGAGTTCGAAGGCCGCGGTGAGGCCAGCGACGCCGGCTCCCTTGACCAGCACCCTCATGACGGCGCCTTCGGCGCGGGCGGCGCTTCACTGGTCTCGTTCACCGGCATATAGAGATCGCCATTCTCGCGGTATTTTGCCGCCATCGCCGCCATGCCCTCTTTCTGCGCCTCTGCTCGAATGTCGTGGGAGATGCGCATCGAGCAGAATTTCGGGCCGCACATGGAACAGAAATGCGCCAGCTTATGCGCCTCCTTCGGCAGGGTCTGGTCGTGGAAGGAACGCGCTGTTTCGGGGTCGAGCGACAGGTTGAACTGGTCCTCCCAGCGAAACTCGAACCGCGCCCGCGACAGCGCATCGTCGCGGAGCTTCGCCGCCGGATGCCCCTTGGCGAGATCGGCGGCATGCGCGGCGATCTTATAGGTAATGACGCCGGTCTTGACGTCGTTGCGGTCGGGCAGGCCGAGATGCTCCTTGGGCGTGACGTAGCAGAGCATGGCCGTGCCGAACCAGCCGATCATCGCAGCCCCTATGCCGGACGTGATGTGGTCGTAGCCCGGCGCAATGTCCGTCGTCAGCGGTCCAAGCGTGTAGAAGGGCGCCTCGCCGCAGATTTCGAGCTGTTTGTCCATGTTCTGCTTGATCTTGTGCATGGGAACATGGCCCGGCCCTTCGATCATGACCTGGCAATCCTTGGCCCAGGCGATATTGGTCAGCTCGCCAAGCGTTTCCAGTTCGGCGAATTGCGCCGCGTCGTTGGCGTCGGCGATCGAGCCTGGACGAAGGCCGTCGCCGAGCGAGAAGGACACGTCGTAGGCTCTGGCGATGTCGCAGATGTCCTCGAAATGCTCGTAGAGGAAGCTTTCGCGGTGATGATGCAGGCACCACTTTGCCATGATGGAGCCGCCGCGCGACACGATGCCGGTGACCCGGTCAACCGTCAGCGGGATGTAGTGCAGCCGCACGCCGGCATGGATCGTGAAATAGTCGACGCCCTGCTCGGCCTGTTCGATCAGCGTGTCGCGGTAGACTTCCCAAGTCAGGTCCTCGGCGATCCCTCCGACCTTTTCGAGCGCCTGGTAGAGCGGCACGGTGCCGATCGGAACCGGCGAATTGCGGATGATCCATTCTCGGATGTTGTGAATGTTGCGGCCGGTCGACAGGTCCATGACGGTGTCGGCTCCCCAGCGGATCGCCCAGACCATTTTTTCGACCTCTTCGGCCATCGACGAGGTGACCGCGGAATTGCCGATATTGGCATTGATCTTCACCAGGAAATTGCGGCCGATGATCATCGGCTCGCTCTCGGGGTGGTTGATGTTGGCCGGAATGATCGCCCGCCCGCGCGCCACCTCGTCGCGGACGAATTCCGGCGTGACGAAGTCGGGGATCGCGGCGCCGAAGGCTTCGCCGTCGCGCAGCACGCTGCCGTGTACGATCTCGCGGCCGAGATTCTCGCGGATGGCGACGAATTCCATTTCGGGCGTGATTATGCCAGCGCGCGCATAGGCGAACTGCGTCACCGCCTTGCCCGCTTTGGCCTTCAGCGGCCGATGGCGGACGGGAAACTCCGGCGTCAGCCGTTCGCCTGATGCGAACCCGTTATCCTCCGGCCTGACATTGCGGCCTTCCTGGAATTCGACATCGCCGCGCGCCTTGATCCATCCGTGCCGAAGCCGGGCAAGGCCCTTCTCGATGCTCGTTTCGACAGTCGGATCGGTATAGGGGCCGGACGGATCATAGACGGTGACAGGCGGTTCGCCGGCCGTCGGATGGACGGCGATTTCCCGCATCGGCACCCTGATCTGCGGGTGGATCAGGCCGGGTTTGTGGACTTTCTGCGAGGCGGGCAGCGGTCCCGTCGAAACGGCGGGGGTGATGGCATTCATTTGAGGCTCCTTTGCTCATGCATTGGAGACCCAGTTCTGTGCCGGAAGGATGAAAAGACGCTCTGGCCTGCCTGCTTTACAGGTTTTCGGGCATGGAGCCCCAAAGCGCTTGCACCGTCCCTACGCCAGTATGAACTGGATCAGGTTCAACGGGTCACTGCGCCGCAAAAGCCAGCAGTATCTCAGCCCCTTGCCGGGACTCCCCTGGTGAATGCATCGAATTGAGCGGGCGATCGCTATTTTGTCAAGGGCATTCGGCCGATCATTAAGCTCGCTCGAGCCTGGCGGAAGAACTGGCGCCCTTGGGGAGCAAGTTACGCGCCGGGAAGAAAAGTGTCCATGTCCCCAGTCTCGCTATGTCTGCTTCTCGCGTCAAATCGCCAACAGCAGGCCGACCGCTTGCGTGAAGGGTTTCGGGCGCCGGCAGGCGTACGAAAGCCCCCGAGGAAGGAACCCGTGGGCCACAGGCGATGGCTATGGGGATTTCGATTTTCGGGCGATGTCGGGGATGGCGCGACGGCCGTCGAGAGGTGCCGGGATGAATGCGGACGGGCCGCCTCGCTTCCTGTAGCGCGGTATTGTCGGCTCGGCGCGCGGCCGGACGCGACCCCTTCCGTTGCCGGAGGCTGAGTGCCTGCGGCTGAAGGTGGGACCATGCCATGCCGGATCATGGGGAGTTCTCCGGGTTAGTCGTGGTCTGGTTCGGCGGTCCGCGCGGCTGCCTCCAGCATTCGAACACCTCGATGACGATCATGCGTCCGCCACAGCAGGGGCATGGTGGCCTGAAGTCGTCCGGTTCGTCCGGGGTGGCGTCATCAGGTGGCGCGGCGACGTCGAGAAGTTCGCGGGCGAGCGCGAGGTGGGCCTTGCGGGCGGAGCCGGCGAGCAGGCCGTAGTGTCGGATGCGATGGAAGCCATGCGGCAGGACATGGAGCAGGAAGCGGCGGATGAACTCGTCGGGGCCAAGCGTCATGACCTGCTGTCGGTCGGCGCCGTCACGACGATAGTCCTTATAGCGGAAGGTGACGCCGCTCTCGTCGAAGGCGATCAGACGACGGTTCGAGATCGCGACCCGGTGCGTGTAGCGGGACAGATAGGCGAGCACCGCCTGCGGCCCGGCGAACGGCGCCTTGGCA
>NZ_JAAKZF010000088.1 GCF_011045125.1 Allomesorhizobium camelthorni
GCATGGAGCGCCGCTCGTAACGGGCGCTGATGAGCTCGAACAGCACGCTGGTCTCGGCCTGGTCCTTGGTGACATAGGCGAGGTCGTCCAGGAGGGATCGGGCGCGAACCGTTCCTGCAAGGCCGCATGTCGGGCAATCGGCGGAACTGTGCGGCCATTACGGCATGACAGCGACCCGCAACAATGCCGGCATCGCGCACGAGAACGGCTCCATCGAAGGTGCGTTCTGCAGGCCTTCAGCGAGCGCAACGAAGCTCTCGCCGCCGAGCACGACATGGGCATGCTCGAAGCCGGAATAGGCGCGCCGGAAATTGGTAGAGACGGTGATCGAGCGGCTGTCCGGCGATGGTGACGCCGGCGCTGCCCATATCGGTGAAATCCGACAGGCCGAGGCGGCCGGGTTCGTGCGCTTGCCGGAAGATGACTTCCTGTTCCTCGCCATGGACAGCGCGCCAGGATCGGACGCGACGCTCGATCGTGCGGCGAATGGCGTTGCCCAGCTCGGGATGACGCCGCAGCATCTCCTCGAAGATGGTGACCGGCCGGATGCTGGGCGCGGCCCGCAACAGCGGAACGATCTCGGCGTCAAAAATGTCGGCGAGCGGATCGGGGCGGCGCCGTTGTCGCGGAACCTTCCTCTGCGAGAGCAGCCTCGAATCCTTCTCGATGCGATAGACCGTGGCCGTGCTGATCGACGCCTTCGCCGCCGCGCGGGCCGTCGTATGGGTCTGCCGGAACTTCATGAAAAGCCTCATCTGGTGATCGGTTACGTGGCGGCCGGGCACAAAGTGATTCCTCCAACGGAAAAACCACCGGCATACCCAGTCGGCCGCGAACACCAGACAACGCTCCGAAAGGAACGCCGCCGGCGACTTGAAACTCCGGTCGGGCTACGCCCTCCCTGCGTCACAAGCCGCCGGCATTCTCATCCTGATTGGGTTCTTCCGCACATTTGGTGCAGGTTGCGGGATTCACGGACGGTGCGAATAAGTCCATAGAGTCGGAATCGCAGTCGACGCCGTGATTTGCCCGTGCTCCATGCCTTCCGCTCGCTGATTTCGCCCGAGCTTTCGATCGTCCAAATACTCCCGCAGGCTGACAGGGTGGTGCTTGTTGCCCGGCCGAAGGCGATGGAATCGTGCTGTCCGTGTTGCGGTCACCGAACCCGCCGCGTCCACACTCACTACATGCGCCGGTTGACCGATCTGCCGTGGCAGGGGCGGATTGTCGAAATCCAGCTTCACGCACGGCGGTTTCGATGCGCCGATCCACAATGCCCGCGACGGATCTTCACCGAGAGGCTTCCTGAGACGGTTCAACCGAAGGCTCGACGCACGGTTCGGCTCGGCGAAAGCCAGCTGGCGATCGGCTTCGCGGTGGGTGGCGAGCCGGGCTCACGCCTGTCGGACAGGCTCGCCATGCCGGCGAGCGGCGACACCCTGTTGCGGATGATCCGCGCGGCCGGGTTCGAGCCGCCGCAAGCGCCGCGTGTGGTCGGCATCGACGACTGGGCCTGGCGCAAGGGGCAGCGCTATGGAACGATCATCTGCGATCTGGAGCGCAACCGCGTCCTCGATCTGTTGCCGGATCGAAGCGCCGACACGGTCGCATCATGGCTGGAACACCATCCGGGCATCGAGGTCATCGCGCGCGATCGTGCCGGCGTCTATGCTGAGGGCGCCCGTCGTGGTGCGCCCGATGCAACGCAGGTCGCCGACCGCTGGCATCTGCTCCAGAACCTGGGTGAAGCGTTGCGCCTGGCCGTCGGCCGCCATCGCAAAGCCGTTGGTGCCGCCGGAAAGGCGATGATGGAGGAGATGAGTGATGATGACGACGCCGAGCCGGCATCATCGGTAGAGAGTTGCACGCAACTTGATGGCCTGCGCCGCTCGAGGCGACACCAGCGCAGTGAACTCTACGCGGAAATCCTGCAATTGCGCGCCTCCGGCATGGCGCCGCGCCAGATCGCGCCACGGATGGGCATGAGCGTGAGGACGGTCGAGCGCTGGCTTGCCGCGGGCGGTGAGCCCGAGCACCGGCGGCCACCCACGCGATCGGTCCTGGATTCTTTCCAGGACTATCTCGAACTGCGCTGGCAGGAAGGCCAGCGCAACGGGTCGCAGCTGTGGACCGAAATCAAGCGCCGCGGCTTTGAAGGCAGCAAGGCGACCGTCTATAGATGGACCGCCGCCCGCAAGGAGCGGTCATCGACCGCTCCACCAAATTCGCGGTGGCGGCCGCCATCGCGCCGGAACTGTGCATGGCTCCTGAGCGAAGACCCGACATCGCTCGATGAGCCAACCGGGCGGTTCTTGCACCATCTCTACGAAGCCGCGCCGGAGCTTGCAGTGGCGGGCGAACTCGCCCGGCGCTTCGCCGCCCTGATCCGCGGCGACGATGATGCCGGCCTCGAGCAATGGCTCAAGGATGCCACGGACAGCGAACTGGCTTCGCTTGCAGCAGGCATCGGCCGCGACATCGAGGCCGTCCGGGCGGCGATCACCCAGCCCTGGAGCACCAGCCCG
Source organism: Allomesorhizobium camelthorni (assembly GCF_011045125.1). Lineage (GTDB taxonomy): Bacteria > Pseudomonadota > Alphaproteobacteria > Rhizobiales > Rhizobiaceae > Allomesorhizobium > Allomesorhizobium camelthorni. The sequence goes on from NZ_JAAKZF010000088.1 coordinate 2,526, forward strand.
GTCGAAGGACAGATCAACCGGCTCAAGACGATCAAGCGCCAGATGTATGGGCGCTCTGGATATCCACTGCTGAGAAACAGGCTACTGGCAGCCGCCTGAACCACCCGCAGCAGAGGGGCAGACGAGAAGTTCTCGCCCTTGCACCAAATGTGCGGAAGAACCCCTGATTGACGCTGCGCTCTCACTTCGATTGCCGCGCCGCACCTTCGCAATTTCTTCGTCACGCCAGCCTTGCTAGTATTCCACATCCCGCGCTCCCGTCTAACCGGAACTCGGGCAAAATCCTAGCATTGAGTTTGATCAGGACGAAGGGCGCCTTGGCCAAAGGCGCCCTTCGCTTCGGCGACACGCTTCGACCCACGGGAGGTCACGATCAAGCATTTCGCACGAGCCGCAAAAAGCCACCTCGTTTGGTATCTCCGCTCAGCCAATGCTGGCTGAGCGGAGAGTGAGCGCACGCAATCACATGCCGCAGCCGCTGAGATGCAACTTTTCATTCCATTAGCCGGTTCTGGCTGGGGTAACCGCGCTCGATGACCGCCCCACAGGATCAGGATGTTGAGCCGGAATATGGCCGACATGAAGGGCCCGCCGTCGAAGGCGGACCGCATCCGAAGGACCGGGAGAAGAGGAGGACCCGGAGCGGAAGGAGGGTTGGGGAATGTCGCGGCGGACCTAGAAGGGAGTGCCGTCCACCCCGCGCCGCCGGGAAATGCCAACAGACAGACCGCGCCGGCCGAACTGCCGGCGGCCATTAATAGCCGAGAGGCTGCCCGCGCCAGGGGGCGAAGCCGGATGTCCGAGACCGCCTGCGAAGGAAAGCGGGCTCGGTTCACCCGGCGCGCGCCGTCAGGCGCGCGTGCGCCGGTCTAACAACGCAAAGAGCCTCGGAGGTGGATTCGAGAACCATGTCGTCGATTTGCCCGCGCGCATCATCGCGGATCTATTTCAGGTCGCGGATCCAACAAGGCTGCCGGTTCAACTCCGAGAACCTTGGCGAGCTTGTCGACCATATCGATGCTGGCGCCGTAAACGCCCCGCTCCAGAGCGCTGATGTAGGTGCGGTCGACGCCGGCCTCATGTGCCAGCGCCTCCTGTGATAGCTTCTTTTTCTGTCGGTGCCGGCGCAGATTGCGGGCAAAGACCTCTCGAATCTCCATGAATGAGAGGCCAGCTTCTTGTCGAGCATTTCACCACGGAGTATTCTCTACAAACGGCGGGCGAGGATGGAACCATAAAAACGTGAAGGCAAAAACTAATGCACGTAACTGACGGGATGACGCGTGTCGCCGACGAAGTCCCCTGGTCGGAGAGCCTCACGGCCTATGACAGGGAGCATTTCACGATTTACCTGCGGATCCTGGATGCCTGCGCCGACAATGCCAGTGAAGAGGAGATGGCCGATCTCATTCTCGGCATCGACTCGGCCCTCGAACCGGTCCGCGCCCGCAAGGTTCTTCGCAGCCATATCGACCGGGCAAACTGGATGGTAACGACCGGCTACAAGGAACTGTTCGCCGGCTGACGCATAGCGCGGACTGCTACGCTTTTCAGACAAGGAAGTCCCCTTATCCGCCATTCATTAGCGTGTGGCCCCGAGTGACGGCGCGGCGGATGCGGTCGCACAAGTGATCGCAAGGATCCATCCAGTCGGCGTGGACGCGCGTTTCACCAATCGTCGATTCAGCGATCTCGCGATGTGATGCTGCGGCGAGCGAGCCCTCGAGGGCACGAAGAACGAAGCGACGATGCAGACAGCTGTTCCGTAATGACCGGCAGGACATGTGCGCACCGGCGCAGACATCAGAACACGGCCGCACTGCGCCCGTAAGCCTCAGCGAAACAAGACACCCCAGCGCGACAGGTCGCCATCCGACGCGATCACCTCGATGAGGGCTCCAGGCGACAAATTGTTTGCCTCCTGGAGCGCAGCGAGCAGATCACGCTGGAATGCCGGGTTGCGCCTTAGGAACTCCCAGGCCCAGCCGCGCAGCGTCAAATGAGCGGTTTAGTCATACGATCTTCCCTCCCACCAGTCCGGCGGATCAGCATCTGTCGCAAGAGTTGTCGGCACGACGGTGCTACCCCTGCCCACACCTGCGATCCGGCCAGCGCGCGGGTGACGCCGATCGTGTGCGGCTCTCCGATCCGCTCAACCGGCCAGCCCGCGCGGCGAAGGATGCGCTCCATGCCCAAACCGGTGACGGTCACGATGTGGCTGAGCTGGCGCGACAAGCCGAACTCGATCATGCCGGCAAAGAGCTCATAGGTACCCATCGCAATACCGCCCGCTCCCTTGGGTGCGGATGAGGGAATGTCGAGCGCGAAGCCGCTGCTTCCCAGACGCTAACATCCTCAGGCGTAGTCTTTTCCTCCAGCAGCACGGGAAAAGTGTCGCGAAGCATTGTCCGCCCTGTGGAGGGCAGAAGGCGCACGCAACCATCGACAGAACCGTCGAAACCGCGCAGCAACAGGTAGTGCGGTCTGAGCGCGTCAAAGGAATCGACCTCGTAGCCGCCATCGAATCGCACGTCCCACTCGAGACGTTCCTTGAAGACGCGGTAGCGCAGGCGATGCATTGCATGTAGGTCGCCGGCAAAGTCCTCATAGCAGCCGGGCGCAATAAGCTGGATCATTACAAGGCCTCCTCGCCGGGGAAATTTCCCCGCCATTGGAGGCGAAGCTTCACGCTATGGGAACCTGTGCAGTTGCGCAGGGCTAACTTGTCAGTGAACCGAAAAACCCGAAGCGGCGAGACGCGCAATTGCCTGCTTGGTGGTTGTCACGCCAAGCTTCCTGCGGGTGTTGCCCAGATGAAACGCGGCCGTGCGCCGCGTGATCCCCACGATGCAGCCGATCTCCCAATCAGACTTGCCGCGCGCGGCCCATTGCAGGCACTCGTATTCGCGCGGCGTCAGCGAGACACCGTCCACCATTCGATCGCCCGAAAGTTTGCCGCGAACGAACATATGAAAACAGGTCGCAATGAGCCGAAGACCTTGTTCATAGCGTTCCGTGACGCGGAAAAACGCAGGATCCGGCCCGTCAGCGGCAAAGGTCATCGCCGCAACATTGCCCCGGCGATCGATGATCGGGATCGTCACACCACTGCAGATGCCGAACTGCGCCGCTTCTTCGAACACCCTATTCTGAGCCCCTGATGGCTCAACACTCTTCAGATCAGATCCCCATCGAAACGGGCATCCGCCGCAGCGTGCACGCACAATGACTGGGTCGACACTCTGATACCGATTGTCAAGATAGCGCGCGGTCCAGGGCGCCGGATAATTCGAGATCAGCGTGGGCTTGCCCTTGGATTCCATTGGCAAGGATAGGTAGGCAAAGGCAAGTAGATCGAGTTCTGAGGCGATATCAGCCATAGCGCCGCGAAAATCGGCCTCATCGACGCTTTCCCAAAGCTGTTCCAACAATCTCTCGAAGAGAGCTTGCATGTCTGTCCTTGTCAGCACCTTTCCTGGAGGGCAACGCGCCACGTAGCGATTACGTGGCGGAGATGTCGAACTTCGATGCACATCCGGATATGCAGTTCATGCTGTTTTGCTAAAATCCCTGGTCGCGAACGCGCTCCAATCACCCTCATACTGCACTTTAAGAAAGTGCCCTGCCGGTGGGGAGGTACACCGGCAGGGCGCGCCGCGCATAGCGTCGCGGCCGCGCGGCGGCCTGAACAGCAGCAGCAGGTCATCGCTTTGCTTTAGATCGCACAGTCCCGCCAGCGAAAAAGATCAATCCGATGCTGCGCGCGAAATGAGGGTGCCAAAAAGCGGCCCTAAGTGATGGCTTCAGCGCAACCCGTCGAAAGCTACGTCGTGTTCCACGGTTCGAACTTTCCGACATGGGGCTGATCGACGAATCCGTCAAGGTCTCGACGTCTCGTGACCAGGTTCGGCGTCGCCGGTGCCATATAGCACTGGGGGTGACCTGTTGGCCACGCTTCAGGATCTTGGCCACCGCAACAGGCTCCGCCACATCGTAGCGCTGGATTGCGAGCATCTTGAGCTAGTCGACCAATTCAGGCGCGCGGTGCGCAACCACAACCTCTCGTTCTCGGCAAGCAGGTGATCCACAACGCCAACCAGATCCTCCGCACGTTGGGCACGTTCGCCTCGAGGACATGAGCAAGGTGGCGCAGGGTCCATGGCGCGCCGAACTACAAGGGTCGACAACTACGGTGTCGTTGGCGATCTCATCATAGCCTTACCCGAGCTCGAGGCCGGCGCCGCTCAACCGACGTGATCACTTCAATCTGAGGCTTCGTCACAGGGCTACTCCTGGTGCTTGCACTAGGACTTGCAGCCTTCAGCTTACCTCAGCAAGGTGGCCGTCACCGGCTTTCAATTACCCATACGTTCGGGTCCGATGGTTGCGCCAAGCTTGATGTCGGTGAGGCGCGTAAGGCCGCGCCACATGACGGTGTTGCCCGACGGCGGGTCGCTGGCACGCGCGAGATAGCCGCCCAATCGGGCGATCTTGACCAGATAGCTCGATAAGGTTCCGACATGGGAGGCGGTCGGATCCTTGTCGGTCCCGGGCCATCCGCCTCACAAGCTGAAGATGCTGTAAATCCTTTTCGCATAGAGCAGATGCGTGCGAGCGGCGCGAAGCTTTGCGGCATCTTGGCTTTCGGTGCGCGGATAGGCGGCAAGATCGGAGGCGCTGTTGAACTGTTTCGGATTGACGAACATTGTCACGATTACCCGATCGGCCTTCTGAAGCGCTGCACTCATAAGGCTCAAATGCCCTTCGTGCAGCGCCCCCATGTTCGCACGACGGCGATACGGGCGCCAGAACGGCGCCATTCCGCAGCAATGGGGCGAAGTTCGGCAACAGTGCGAACAATCGGCACACTCATGCAATGTTTCCGGCCTTCGACACATCCGCATAGAGATGTTCGGCCGCCGGAAAGCGCCCTTGCCTCACATCGGCGGCGTGAGGGCAATGGCAGCACCGGCCCCTGAACCAAGATCGGCATCATATTCGCCCTTAATCCGATGGTCGGCCCCTCTCCGCCCTCGCCTTGGATTAATGCGACGATACCGGTTTCAGCGATCCCCGTTTCGATGTGATTGATACCGAACGAAGCCAGTTTTTAGGTCACAAACCTTGCTGTGTTGTGTAACCGATAGTCGAGCTCTGGATTTTCATGGAGGTAGCGGCGCCACTCGGTTGCCCTCGCATTGCAAAGTTCCGAGCATTTCAATACTTTTCATGTTGCATAAGCCCTGTTTGGACGAATTCCGCCGAACCGCTTGGATGGTCTTTCCAGCCACGTTCTGGTAGGAAAAGGGCAGCGGGGTCAATTGAAGCCGCTTTGAGCGGGGATAATGATCGAACGTCAAATCTTCATTTCGTCCAATCGCAGATCAGAGTTCTTAGCCCAACGTTCCTCTGAAGGATGATGCATAAGAGAGAGGGATTTGCGCCAAACTTTGTCGCCTGCTGAAATGCGGATTACACCAAGCGGTGCGGTTTGAAATGTAGCCAGCTTTTGAGCGCACTTGGACCTATCGAAGCCAGATCAGCCGCTTCTGGTCGATGGCTGCGGGCGACGGCCTAACCTTGGGATTGTCGAAAGGCGCATGCTTTTGGTTGAAGACGAGCGCTCGCATCCTCTGCGCTGGGCCTTTGAGCAGCACCGCGCGGGTTGCCGCGCAACCGGCGGACGCTGTCCAGCGGCGCCGAGGAGCCAACATAGATGGCGTTTATCTCGCCGGTTTCAAACGGCGAGGCGCTTCCGATCCTCGGGCTAGAGGAAGAACTCGACAGCATCGGCAGCGAGGGCGTGGCCCGCCTACTAGTGTTTCAGCCGCGCGCGATCGAGCGACCACGAGACGAAGCGGAAGGGAGCGGCGTAAGGCCGACCCAGACCGGGACGAGAGGTTGCCTGAAATGCTGGGCGACGGTGAGCGGGTCGATCGCTTCGGCCTGTTCGAGCGGCCCGAGGAAGAATGCGTTCGGCGAGGCGGCCTCGAGGATGTAAACGGTCCAAGCGACGGCTTCGGCCTCGCGGGGCGTGTCATCATGGAAAGTGATGCCGGCCTTTAACTTCAAGGTGAGGTTCTCGTTGCAAACCTCCCAGCCTTCGCCCAGGCTAGGCACCACCTCACCCTGCTGGCTCATGCGACTCAGGGGCTGATAGATCAGGTCCATCGACGTCGAGGAAACCGATAGCTTGGTCTTGTGTAGGTCGAGCGTATCCGGTTCCTCAGAGCGCCAACGCGCGGCGTTCCCGCCAGTCTGCTGCGCGAGGGCGACATCGGACAGCAGAGGGCCGTCGCTGCCGCAAGCGCAGCCGCACCTGCCGGCAAGCAGAGCCGATAGACTCAGGGGCGGGAGAGCCCATGCCCGGCGACTGAGTTCCCCCAACGGAAGCGGCCGGCGACCAGTTCATCATTGTGCAGCGAGCTTGGCCATCATTTGCACCAGCTGACCGCTAAAGTCACCGTCGTAGGCGCTCCTGTTCTCGAGCACGCCGAAGTAGACGACGACGGTTCCGGTGTCGGGGTTCGCGAGCATGTACTGGCCGCCCCACCCGCCGTGGGCGAGCCAGGTGCCGTTGGTCCTCATCTGGCGGCTATAGAACACCGAGTCGCGCGGATTCGACCAGGGAGGGCCGGGATTGCGGCGGGTATCTTCCATAAAGGCGGCGTCGCCGACGCGGTGTCCGTCGACACCCTCGCCCTTGCGCGCGAAGAGCAGGCCGTAGCGCGCAAGGTCGCGAGCGGAGAGGCAGGCGCCGCCGTCGACCTGCGGCACACCCTCGCGGTCGCAGGTGATATGGAAGCATCCCTCAAGGCCAGCCGCCTCGACGATCTCGATCAACCAGTCGCGAAGAGCCCGTCCGCTGACGCGCTCGATGATCCAGCCGAGCACATCGCTGTTGGGCGACTTATACAGCGCCTGTCCGGTGCGATTCTCAAGGTCACCCCCGGTGATGCCGCAGATGAAGGAGCGGGTCGTCCCTTCCTTCTGACCGTCCAGCGGCAAGCGCCATCCATAGGCCGATTCCCATTGGTAGGCCGACGAGTTGGGGTCGCTGTAGTCTTCGTTGAAGTCGTTGACGACATTCATGTCGGCGACGGCCTTGACGGTCGCCTCGGCGTAGCCCGTACCGATCTCCGGCAGATAGGTGCCTACTCGCGCGTCGAGATCGACGAGGCCATCAGCCACCGCGCGACCAAGCATCAGGTTGAGCGTCGTCTTGGTGATAGACATGATGGCATGTGGCCTGTCGGGCCTGAAGTCGGGCGCATAGACCTCGTAGAGGATGCGCTCGTCGCGCACCACGACGAAGGCCGAAAAATGAGGCATGGCGAGAAAGCGAGCGACCTCGGGCCGTTCGCCAATGGTCCAGTCGACCTCCTTCCTGAGTGGCAAGATTCGGGGGGCGCGTATCGACAAACCATAGCGCATCGTGGTGTGGAGGTTGTGGAAGTAACTGCGGCGGAAGTCGGGCAGGTTCCAGCGCGGCTTGTTGTCGAACAGGGTGACGAGGTCGGGATTGGCGATCGAGGAGAGTGTCATGCGGTGGGCCTTTCCGAGTAGGGGCTGTTCAGGGACTTATGAAGAGTGCACGGTGCGTATCTTTCAGCGACCTGATAGCCGATTCAGCACTAACGCCGGAATCTTCGGTTTCTAGCCGCCGATGATGCGGCCGGGTGAGGGGTTCAAGCAGACAGGCCGCAGTATATTGCGTTGGTTGCGAATAGAACCGCCCGCCATCGGAGCCTCGCCGTCGAGCGGCGCGCCGGCTGGCTCCCTGGCTTCGGTAGCTCCGAGATTCGTGCGAAGGAATGGCACGCCATCGAAAAGCCCCGTGCGCACGGGGGCGACGAACGGAGCATCTTCGTAGAACTCGATACAACGTTGATGCGCGGATTGAACTCATCGTACGCCTCGCGAGGCAGGCGCATCGATCGCGGGTGCCACTTTGCCCGCGCACACGAGCGCGGCTTAAACCGATGGCATCGTACTCTATATATTCACTCAGTCTCACTTCAGCGACCTTTGTTTCTTCTATTTTCTTCTCATGGTCTGGGAGGAGCGATGGATGACTAGTCATTTCAGCGTTGGCCCAGCTACAGACAGCCGTCTCTGCTCAATCGGCATCGCTGTTTCGCGCTCCAGCGGGAAATGGCATTTGAAGCTGTGATGCGCGTCTTCCCGGCTTGCTGTAGGTTCGGGGAAGACGCGGCTACAGATGTCCTGCGAATAGCGACAGCGGGTGTGAAACTCGCAGCCGGACGGCCGACTCATCGGGCTAGGCACCTCACCCTTGAGCTCGATCCTATTGAGCACCGCATCCGGGTCAGGCTCAGGATTGGCCGCAAGCAGCGCCTCGGTGTAGGGATGACGCGGGTGTTCAAAGATACGCTCGGTCGAGCCGACCTCAATAAAGCGGCCGAGATACATGATCGCCATCCGATCGGTCATGTGGCGCACCACGTTAAGATTGTGCGTAATAATGAGGATCGCCATGCCGAGTTCGTCCTGAATCCGCGCGAGAAGATTGAGCACCTCGCCCTGCACTGAGACGTCGAGGCCTGCGGTCGGCTCATCGGCAATTATCAAGTCCGGATTCAGTGCAAGAGCACGCCCGATACCAACGCGCCTGGCCTGACCACCGGAAAGCTGATGGGGATAGCGGCGAGCAAAATCCGCCGGCAAGCCGACCATTCGAAGCAGGCGCTCCGCTTCGCCTCCGGCATCGCGACGCTTTAATCCATGGATGCGAAAAGGCTCTGTGAGGAGCGACCGAACGGTCAGCCTCGGCGAGAGTGAGCCGATCGGATCCTGGAACATCATCGCCATGCGCCGTAAATAGGGCTTGCGTTCAGCCCCGCTGAGCTCCTCAATTTCCTGTCCGTCGAAGCTGATGCTGCCGCTCACAGCCCGCTGCAAGCCGATGATCGTGCGCGCGATGGTGGATTTGCCTGAGCCGCTTTCACCGACAAGGGCGAGTGTCTCGCCCTTGCGGATTTCAAAGGACACACCGCATACCGCGTCGATGAAAGGGGCTTTCGTCCCTGTTGCGAGCGCCTTCAGCGGACCCATGGTGCGGAAGCGGACCCGCAGGTCCTCAACCCGAAGCAGCGCGCTCATGCCGAAACCAACCGCTCTTCGTCGAGGAGATGGCATCGGGCGACGTGGTCCACGCCGATGCGGTACTCGACCGGGTTCTCTTGCAGACAGCGATTGAATGCCTGGGGACACCGGGTGCGAAAGATACATCCTTCCTTGCTGCCGAGCAGACTGGGCACCTCGCCCGGAATGGTCGGCAAAGTGCGCGTGCTTTTCTTGATCCGTCCGGGATCGCACTCAAGCAGCGCGCGCGTGTAGGGATGAGCAGGATTGTGGAAGATGTCCCGGACCGCCCCCTCCTCCACCACTTCCCCCGCAAACATGACGGCGACTCGGTCGCACAACTCAGCCACCGCGCCGAGGTGGTGGGAGACGAAGAGAATCGAGCAGCCAATTTCTTTTTGCAAATCCTTGAGCAAATGAATGATCTGCACTTCCAGCGTTGCATCGAGCGCGGTGGTTGGCTCGTCGGCGACGAGGAGCGCCGGTTTCACAAGAAGCGCCATGGCAATGCAAACGCGCTGACGCATGCCGCCAGAGAATTGATGCGGATAGGCGCCGATACGGCTTTGGGGATCGGGAATTCCGACCCGGTGAAGCATTTCGAGGGCACGAGTGCGCTTTTCGCTGCGGCTTCCTTGTTCGTGGTGCTGGATATCGATCATCTGGCTCTCGATGGTCCGCACCGGATTGAGTGCGGTCATCGGATCCTGAAAGATCATGGAGAGACGATCGCCGAGCAGGCTCCGACGCGCTGGAGCGGGCATTTTGAGCAGGTCTTTACCTTCGAACAGGATGCTGCCGGCTTTCACATCTGCACTTTCTGGAAGCAGGCCCATCACTGTATAGGCGAGCGTCGACTTCCCAGATCCGCTTTCCCCGACGATGCCAACCACCTGTCCGGCCGGGACATCGAGCGAAACGTTACGCAGGGCATGAATACGCCCACGCGGTGTTCCGAAATCGAGATTTAGGTCACGGATCTCAAGAAGCGGGCGACTGGATGAGAGCGGCGGTCTCGGATCGTCGTGTCTCATAGGTCTTTCCGCAATTTGGGATCGAATATGTCGCGCAGCGCCTCGCCCAAGAACGTGAAGCCGAGCGTTGCGAGAACGATGGGAATACCGCCGGCGATGACAAGCCAGGGCGTCTGATTAATGTAGCTATAGCCATCGTTGAGGATCGCTCCCCAATCGGGCGTTGGTGGGCGCACGCCCATGCCCAGAAAGCTGAGACCCGCTTCTATGGCGATGACGGCCGGAACGTCCATGCTCACCAGAATGAGAAGCGGGCCGAAGACATTGGGCAGTACGTGCACGGCCAGAATGCGCGTTGTGCCGGCCCCCATGCTGCGCTCTACGGCGATGTACTCACTACTACGCAACGCTTCTGTCTGGGTGCGCACGACACGCGCGTAAATGGGCATGGACGTTATTGCGATCACTAGGATGACACTCGCCAGGCTTGGTCCCAGAAGCGCGATCATGGCTAGTGCGAAAATGATACTTGGAAACGACCGGATCGTATCGAATAAAAGCAGGAGCAAATTGTCGAGCCAGCGCGGACCGAACCCTGCAATCAAACCCAGTACTAGGCCAACTGCCAGTGAACTGCCGAGAGAGGCGAAAGCAACGAGGAGCGGGATGCGGCCGCCCATGATGGTGCGAGAAAACGTGTCGCGGCCCAATTGGTCCGTACCCAGTAGAAAATCCAGTGAGGGTGCGGCCAGACGCGGCCCGACCATGATCCGGATCGGATCATGCGTGATCATCAGCGGAGCGAAGATCGCAATAGCTGCTATGAGTATGACAAGCACTGCTCCGAGCATGCCCAGGCGGTTTTTGCGAAATTGCCCCAAAAAAGTGCGAAAAGCGCCGGTATCAGTGGCATCGCTGAGTTTGGGACGCATGACTTCCACACCCACCATGTCAGAGCTTTTCCCGGGTTCGCGGATCGAGGAATGCGTTGACAAGATCCGAGATGGTCGTGGCAGCAACGATAAGGAACGTGGTGACGAGTACGGTGCCCATCACAATCGGATAGTTCCGCGAATTGACCGCGTTCACAATCAACGCGCCGATGCCAGGTCTCGCAAAGACCACTTCGATAAAGACCGCGGAGGAAAGCAGCCAAGCTATGCCTACGCCGAGTATGGTCACGGTCGGCAGGATCGCGAGCGGCAGCGCGTAGCGCGCAACGACGCGCCATTCCGAGATCCCGAAAGAGCGAGCCATGCGCACGTGATTTTCGCCAAGGATCTCAAGCATGGATGCCCGTACCAGCCGGGAAATGTAGCCAACCCAGCCAATCCCTATAGCGAAGCTTGGGAGGATGAGATGGATAAGTCCATCCCAGAAGCCATTGCCGGCTCCGATCGCTGGCAACCAGCGTAAGGTCACGGCGAAAATCAGCAGCGCGTAGACCGCCACGACGAAGGAAGGAATTGCGATCGCGGCGACCGTCACGACACCGGCCACCTGATCTACCAAGGAGTTGCGCCGCATGGCCGAGTAGCAGCCGAGCGGCACGGCTGTCACGACCGCCCAGAAGATCGAGACCAGGATCAGTTCTAATGTAAACGGCAATTGCTCGAAGATAATGTCGGCGACAGGTCTCTGGCTGAATACATCAAAGCCGAGATCGCCGTGGAGCAGCCCACCGAAGAAGGTCGCGATCTGCACGATGAACGGCTTGTCTAGCCCCATCTGCTCGTGGAGTTGCGCGTTCATTTCTGGAGTTGCCCGTGGTCCGAGCAGAACCGCCGCAGGATCGCCGGGTACTGCCCTGATCATCAGGAACAGAAGCGCCACCGCGATCGCAATAATTGCGATCGCGAGGGCAATCCTTTTGAGAAGATAGAGCCACACGCTCCCGACCTCTCTAAACGGCCATGAAGTCGGGGTACAGTGGGTAACCGTCGGGGCGGGTGACGGCCTGCATTCTTGTGGCACGATACACGATCGGCTCTCCCCGATGAGTCAGGAACCGATAGGCGCCGGAATCCTCCATAAGATCCTGCATCTCATGGTACAGCTTCGCCCGCACATTCGGGTCGTCTATCGTCACCGCCTCTCCGGCCAGCTGATCATAGCGTTCGCTGCGGAAGCGCTCCCAGTTCCAGATACCGACTTGAGCTTGCACGAACCAGGACGTCATATAATACGGATCCGGCAACGCGCCGTAATCAGTTAAGATAAGCTGCAGATCTTTCCAGCGCTCGCCTTCCGATTCCATGCCGAGCGTCCAGAACGAGCCGGGATCTTGAAGATTGATCTCAAGGGAAATGCCGATCTGAGACAATTGAGCCTGAACTGTCTGGGCTATAGTCGAATACGTACTATCGTTCGTGCAGTCAATCGCAAGGGCCAGATCGGCCACGCCGGCTTTCTTTAGAAACTCCTTGGCCTTCTCGACGTCGCCTTCCGGTGGCACAAGCCCCTTGTCGCGGTGCCCGACAATACCTGGAGGAATGATCCCTGTTGCCGGGGCTGCTTGACCCGAATAAGCGGCATCCAGGATCTGCGGCACGTTGATCGCCCATTGGATCGCCTTCCGTACATTTACGTCCTTTAGCTTCGGGTGATCCAGGTTCATACCGAGCCAGTTGAAATTGAGCGTTTGGTATTCCTCGACCTTCGTGTCGACGGGCGGATTGTTCTTGAAAGTTGCAAGCGAATCCAGACTGATAGAAGTGAAATCGACGTCGCCGGCCTGATAGGCGCGTTCCGCCGCCTTGGCGTCCTCGATCGGCAGGATGCGGATTTCGTCAAAGCCCGGCTTCGGGCCCGACCACTCCGGATTGCGCGCCAAGACCACATACTGCTTCGGCTTCCAGTCTGCGAGCACATACGGCCCGGAGAAAGCAGGCGGTTTCGTGCCAAAGGTACCGCCGTCCTTGGTTGCCTTTATCACCGCATCTTCGGAAACGATATGCCCAACCGCAAAGGGGAGCGAGACCATCCAAAGCGGCACAAACGGGGACTTGAGCACAATCACGCCTGTATAGTCATCTTCGACATCGACATGATCGAGTGAACCCCAATCAACCTTAACCGGCGAATTGTTCTTGATCACGCGCTCGAACGAGAATTTGACGTCCCTAGCAGTCAACTCTCCGTGGCCTCCGGTGAACTTGATGCCCTTCTTAAGACGGAAGCGGATATGGGTGGGGTCAACCTGCTCGATCTTCTCTGCCGCTTCCAGCTCCCAGCCCCATTCGGAGCCAGGCTTGTAGCGCGTAAGCTTAGAATAGATGCAGTCCATCACATCTACTTCGTGGGAGTAATTGTAGAAGCCGGGGTCAAACGTCTTGGGGTCAATAGTGGAACGCGCCTTCAGCACCTTGCCCTCGGCAGCCCAGATGGCTTGCGAGAGTGGCATGCCGGCAGCAACGATGCCCCCGGCAAGCGTCGCGCCAGTTTTGAGAAAGGCCCGGCGGCTCAAAGGGTCTACGATATCTTTCATGACTGGTTCCTCCCTTTCATTGAGCGGCCTCCCCTTCGGGCGGCCCGCTTTTATTCCATAGAAAGATAAGGCATGGCGGAGGCAGGCTTACGTCAAAATGCATCGGCTTTTGAAACGCCTACCGCACAAAGCGGCGTGATTTGAAAGTCTTCAGGCATCATCGCGCATCCGGGACCCAGCCTCGCCTGCATGATTGTCGCTACCGCGATAACGCACATGCCGGTGTATGCCCGCGTCGTGCGTCCCCAGACACGGGACCGCCCGCCGTCACGGCCGTGGGACAGGTCTCAGCTCTCGGCATGAGGGTTCGCTCGCGACGCCTGACTAGAGAGCGATCCCCAACGAGGGCTATAACTACACTCACAAGACGGGTCGGGCTGGTCGGCACGCTTGTTGTCTCATCGAGTTTGTTAGATCGCAATCGCTACCCGCTTTCGCCACGCAGGTCATCTCCGCGGCATCAGCCAGCACCTGGCAGCCGAGCACCAGATCGGTATCCTCTGTGTTTTCCGTCCAATGGTGGCTAATACCGCCGATGCTTGGCACGAAAACCATCGCGGCCCTCAGTTTGCGGGCCACAACCTGTGCGTCGTGGCTGGCGCCGCTTGGCATCCTCACGTAGGCCCCCGGTGCATGGCGCGCGGCCGCGTTCTCTATCGCTGCCTGGAAGGCCGGATCCATATGCCATGGTTTGCCGGTACCGGTCCGTTCAATGTCGGCGCGGCAACCGGTTTTGATCGAGGTCTCTTCAACCAGCTCCCTTAACACCGCATCGAGGCGCTCAAGCACCGGTATCTCTGAATCGCGGAACTGGAAAAGCATCTCTGCCTTCCCCGGAATTATGTTGCGGGCCCCCGGCTCCAGTGTGATGCGGCCTGTGGTCCAGACAGAACGCGGGCCGGCTACTTCAGGAAAGCGCTCGGCAATCGCCATGGCCAGCGTAGCTGCAGCGACGCCCGCATCCTTTCGGATAGCCATGCGCGTCGTACCGGCGTGGTTCTGGATGCCGTGGAAGACGATTGAGTACTGCCAGATTCCTACGATGCTGGTAACAACACCGATCCGCTTGCTCGAGGCTTCCAGCGCGTCACCCTGTTCTATGTGTGCTTCCAGATAGCCGACGTGGCGATCCGGGTCGACCAGAGATCGAGGAACGCCGGCTAGGCCGGCCTCACAGAGCGCGTCCCTGAGTGGCAGCCCGTGATCGACATTCACCGCGCGGTCGATCTCCGCCTCGTCGATGTCACCAACGAACGAACGACTTCCGAGCAAGGGTACGTAGTGACTTTCTTCATCCGCCCACGCGACCGGGGCGAGGGGCAGACCGGTGCAGTCCGGCGTTTCTGCGAATGCCCGAGCGATCTCAAGGCCGTAGATAACGCCAAGCGCCCCGTCGAGCCATCCGGCATGGTTCTGGGACTCTGCGTGCGACCCGATCAACAGTGATCGTCGGTCCGAGCGCGGCATGCCGAACACATTGCCCACCCCGTCGATATGGGCCTGAAGACCCAAGGCTTCGTATTGCTGCGCGAGCCAGCGACGGCTGTCCATGTCTTCCTTCGAATAGGTTGGGCGATGAACACCAGTCCGGTACGCGCCGAATTGCGCAAAACGTCTAAGATCCGAGAGCAACCGCCCGGCGTTGATTTTTGGCATTGCTGCACCACCTTCCTGGATCGTTCTAATAGTAAAAGACTCTTTGGCTGAGTCCTCCCTTTCGCACGACAACTGCTTGTCTTCGGAACCAAACGATACTTGGTCCGCCAGCTCGCAGTTCTCGTGATGGGGATTCCTGCAGGTGAACCTTCCTGTTCCTCTAGCCTAACGGCCTCTCGATGCGGATCGCACTTCGCTAGGCCTCGCGCTCAGAAAGTTGCAACAGACCAAGCTCGTACAATAGCGCAGCGCCTGTGCGGATGCCGCTGTGGAAGCAGCTGAGTTCCAGATTTTCATTCGGCGCGTGGTTTGCTTCGTCATGGTTCGCGTATGGCGTTTCGAAAGCAGGAAAGCCAAGGATCTTGGTGAAAACATAGCTAGGCAGGCTGCCTAAGCCCGACGGGACCAGCAGAGGCTCCTGCCCTTGCGCAGCGCGCCAAAGCACGGCGCAGTGAAAGCCATTGATCGTCAGTGTGGGCCGGAAGCAGAGACGCTCGTAGAAAGGCCTTTCCTTCGGCGCGTCAAGTCGCGCAAGATCGAGATTTCGCATTAATGCCGCGATGTCGAGTGGCAAGCGCTCGACCGCAGCCAAATCCTCCTTTAACGGAGGCTCAATATCATCGTGGAAGCGGTCAATAGTGATTTCACCGTCGGCATTCTTCATGGTGCTGAGGAGGTGCACCAACGTCCAGATCGGATTGGGCACGACGCCACCGAGGTTTCCCGAATGCAAATCGCGGCTAGCATGGCGACAACGGAGCTCAAAGGACAGCTCGCTACGCGATCCGAACTTGATCACAGGTGCGCCGCTCGCATGACGCGGGCATCGGCGGTGACGGCAAGATCGGCTCTTAGGATCTCCTTGTTGGCATGCACGAAATCGGCAATGTGCAGGCTGCCAATCTCCTCTTCACCTTCCAATAACAAGATGACGTTGCACGGCAGCGCGCCATGCACCTTGAGGTGGGACTCAATTGCCAGGATCTGTGCGAAATGCTGACCCTTGTTGTCGCCGACGCCGCGCGCATAGAGGCGGCCATCTCGTATGGAGGCTTCAAACGGGGGCGAGAGCCACTTTTCGATCGGGTCAGGCGGCTGCACGTCGTAATGCCCGTAGAGCAGTGCCGTCGGTTCACCCGGCGCCTTCTCCCAGCGCGCGACCACCACCGGGCGCCCTTCGGTCGGCACCAGGCTGGTCTCGAGCGCGATCCCGGTGAGTATCTCGACCAGCAGCGCGCCAACTTCGGCGATACCGACACTCTCGGCACTGATGCTTGGATGCCGAGCGTAATCGATCAGACGGTCGAGGAACGGGGAGCGGTTCGCCTCGATATGTTCGAAAACTGCGTTCAATGCTTCAGAAGGGCTTTGTCACGGTAACTTCTTGTGAGAGGCGCTGGGGTAGACGCCGGTTCATGAACGACGCGCCCATCAGCTACAAACGCCACCGCTTTCCCGCCGAGATCATCGCCCATGCGGTGTGGCTATACTACCGGTTCCCTTTGAGCCTGCGCCTGGTCGAGGAAATGCTGCTGGAGCGCGGCATCGTCGTCTCCTATGAAACGATCCGCCGTTGGGGGAAGAAGTTCGGCCCCGAGTACGTTCGCCGACTGCGCAGCAAGCGGCCCAGCCCCAATGATGTTTGGCACCTGGACGAAGTCCTCATCACCATAGCCGGTAAGAAACACTGGTTGTGGCGGGCTGTCGACCAGGATGGATATGTTCTCGATGAGATCGTCCAGAACCGCCGCAATACCAAGGCCGCCAAGCGCCTACTCACCAGGCTGCTGAAGAAACAGGGCCTCGCACCAAAGCGCATCATCACCGACAAACTGCGTTCCTATGGAGCGGCGAAACGGCAGGTCATGCCGGATGTCGAGCACCGCGCGCACAAGGGCCTCAACAACAGGGCCGAGAATTCCCACGTGCCGCTGCGAAAGCGGGAGCGGACGAGGCAGGGCTTCCGTTCGCCAGGAAGCCTGCAGCGCTTCGTCTCGATCTTCTCAGCCTTCCGTAATCTCTTCGTCCCAGTCCGCTCAAAACGCTCCGCATTTCAGATCCATATCCATCGCCTCAATGCTATGGCGGAATGGAAAGCTGTGACCCGAGCCCTCGCCTGATATCCCTGTCAGCGGTCCCTTCACGTCCAACCTCAGATAACGTGACAGCGCCATACCGAGCTCTTTGCCAACCT
>NZ_JAAKZF010000089.1 GCF_011045125.1 Allomesorhizobium camelthorni
TACGCCTGTCCTGACAGCGGGGCCGACGCCGCGCGTCGAGACAGCTGACTGGAAGTTTACCCTCAAGATCGGGCCGAGGCCTGTTAAGGTCTGGAACTGGAGTGAATTCAACGCGCTGCCCAAGACCAAGATGACGAGAGACATTCATTGCGTCACAACTTGGTCGAAACTCAACACCGCCTGGGAAGGCGTGATCGTCGACGACATCCTTGCCGATGCTGGGGTGGAGCCTCCCACTGATTTCATGCTAGCACACTGCTTCGATGGCTATTCTTCAAACGTCCCGCTGGCAGATTTGACGACCGGAAAGGCCATGGTCGCTCTGAACTACGACGGACAGCCGCTTCCGCGCGACCATGGTGGCCCAGCACGGCTCCTCGTGCCACACCTGTACTTCTGGAAGTCCGCCAAATGGATAAACGGGCTCCAATTTACCGAACGCGACGAGCCAGGCTTCTGGGAATTGCGCGGATATCACAAATATGGGGATCCGTGGCGTGAGCAGCGGTACACCAATGACTGATGGTAGCGCGCGATCAGCGTCTTGGCAGGCATGCACCATCGCCGAGATCATTCAGCAGACGCCAAGCATCAACAGCTACTTCTTGCGGCTCAGCGAGCCATTCGCCCATATCGCCGGTCAACACGTCGATGTACGACTGACTGCTCCAGGCGGCTACGTGGCAATGCGCGGTTATTCGATCGCCTCCTCACCGAATGCCTCAGACATCATCGAGCTTGCCATCGAACGCCTCCCGGACGGTGAAGTCTCTCCGTTTTTCCATGACATTGCAGTTGTGGGCGACGAGATTGAGTTGCGTGGCCCGCTCGGCGGCCACTTCCTGTGGCCCGAACATGCAACCGCACCGGTTCTGTTGATCGGCGCGGGGTCTGGCGTCGCACCGCTGATGGCGATGCTCCGACACCGGCGCGATCTTGCGCAGACCGTGCCGACGGCACTCCTCCTGTCATCCCGGACAAAGCACGACGTCCTATTTGGCGGTGAGCTTCTCGCGTTGGAGACGGCAGACCCGCAGTTCAAGCTCGCGCTGGCGATTACTCGAGAGACCCCAGAGCGCCCGACTGACTTTGCGCGACGCATCGATAGCGCAATGGTCGCCGAGGTGGTTGCCCGGCTCCCTCGCATGCCCGCGCATGTATTCGTCTGCGGATCGAATCCCTTCGTCAATGCCGCGGCCGATGGCGCACTATTGGCAGGGTTGGACGCCGCGGTGATCAAAACCGAACGATATGGCGGCTAAAGACGCCGAGTTGCGTGACGTGCTGAACAGTATGAAAGGACGCCCTATGGCACCGCAGGACAAGGCACCCAAGCTTCGAGAGGTTGTCGTCGCAAGCGAACCCACCAATCATGGCACCCTGGTTGGCCACGTTGGCGCATCCGAGTTCAATGTCGGTGGTCCAGATGGCGTCGGCCACATATCTCCCGGTCCCAATCCTTACGACCTTCTGAGCGCATCTCTAGCTGCATGCACCGCAATGAGCGTTCGGTTCCAGGCTCGGCGCCAGAAGATTCCGCTGGAGCGGTTGGAGGTGGGCGTCAGCTTCCAACACGGCGCCCAGGGCGAGAAGAATTCATTCGAGCGTACCCTCGTGCTGGGAGAAGAGCTCAACCCGCAACAGCGCGCATTCTTGGTCGAGGCCGCAAACCAATGCCCTGTTGGAAAAATTCTCGGCATCAGTGCGGATATTCACACACGCTTGGACACCACTACTGCCGGCCACAACGCAAGCGCTCCGGCCAGCTATGAGGATGATCTGGAGGAACTCTCGATCCCGTATATCGATCCGGACTAAGCGTCTCTCGTGCCGTCGATTACCGCACCGGGGACACTGCCACCTATCATGCCCAGCAACATGGAGCGTTGAACCAGCGTCATTGGCGGATTAATTCGCCTATTCGTGTCGAAGTTTGCGAACTACGGAGGAGACTGATGCCTAAATGTGCTGCGGCGGCCCGGGTGCTCCCCATGCGCTTGCTCCACTCGTTAGCGATGCCAGACAAGTGGGGCAGAGCGCGGTCCTCAGCCAACCCAGCGGATCAGGAAGCCAGCTCCGCCCCGTAAGCGCTTCGCGCTCGCCGGCGCAGTATAACCCATCCCGCGATGGCAAGGGATGCTCCTCCACCTCCGCATATCCGACGAAGAAAGGGTACTGGCTTAGCCGAAACTCTCGGCCGGCAGACCTCCGCCCTGGCTCAGGGATTTCGCGGCAGATTCGAAGGTCGCCCAGGCCGCCGTCTGCAGGAAGCCGCCAACGCTCACGCGCCGAACCCCAAGCGCGCGCATATCGTCGACCGTCATCCGCGGGCTGATCAGAACGACGTTGACCGGCTTCGGTGCGATAGCCTCGACAATCGCCTTGATCTCGTCGGGCTTCGACACGCCCGGCGCATAGAGCACGTCGGCGCCGGCGTCTGAGTATGCCTTTAACCTTTCGATCGTCGCTCCCAGGTCGGGATAGCCCACGAGATAACTCTCGGTTCGCCCGACGAGGACGAACGCCTTGTCGATCCCGTCAAGCGACGCGCGGGCGGACTTCAGCCGCTCGACTGCGACCGGCAGATCATATAGCGCGTCGCCCGTGCGGTCTTCGATCGACAGGCCGCAGATGCCCGTCTCCGCAGCGCGCCTGACGTTCGCAGCGACTCCTTGCGCGTCGACGGCGAAGCCCGCTTCGAAGTCGGCATTCACCGGAAGGTTGCTCGCGGCGACGAGCACCCGCAGATTTTCAAGCGTCTCATCGATCGTCGCGCTGTAATCGTTCTTTCCAAGTGTGAGCGAGAGACCGTGGCTTGTCGATGCGATGGCTTTGAAGCCCAACTCATTTAATTTTCGAGCCTCCCACACGCTGACGGCGTTCGGCAGCGTGAAGAAATCATCGTGCATCGTCCGAAAGGCGGCACGGGCGGCGGTTGCGCTGTTCATGGGTCGTCTCCTTCGTTTTCCGATTGGGTCTTCTGTCCGGTGACCATGCGGCGGAACCTCGGCTTGGCAGCTATCCTCTCGATGCCGGCAAGGGGTTCCTCTTGGAGTTACATCGCCATACCACGTAGCAAGCAGGCCGCGTCGGCGATCTCAACGGAGCCTGGCTCCAAGATCTTGGTAAACTCGAAAAGGCCGGTCGTGATCGCCCAGCCTGTCACCGGACATCAAGAAGGACGGCGCGCTGTCGGGATATCGAGGGGGATCAAAGCGCAAGCGCACCCTCCTCGACCGCGAGAAGTCAAGCGTCGCCTAGGCGACACCCTCGACGACGAAGCTGCGTCCCTTGAACTCGAAACTATCGCCAGCGTGCAAACCCTCCATCTCCGCGTAGATCGGGGCCATGGTGGATATGCCCATGACATCGTGACCGTCGCAGGAGAACTGGCCCGTCGAGACTGCGATGATGAAGTGGCGCCCGTTCAGCTTCACGAGTGCGCCCTCTTCGACACTCGACTTCGGGCCGAAGTCGATCGCATGCAGCTTGTCGATCTTTTCGGAGTGGTCGTGGACAGTGTCGTCAAGCGCCTCGGAGAGGTCGCTCGCCATCTCCGCCTGCGCCTGTTCGTCATCCTCGATCGGCTCGCTCCTGTCGAGCTTCGCGCTGGCGACGTATTCGAAGTATTTTTCAGTCGCGCTTTCGAGTGCGTCTGCCTCGAGTGAAAGCATCGTTTCTCTGATGATCTCTTTGTTCATTCTTACCTCCACGAGCAAATGCTAAAAATCAGGCGTTATCTGGAGTGTCCGCTTCCTGGTAGGGAACCCGGGCTAGCCTGGAGTCGCGCAAGATGCTCGTAACGAGCCACACATATTGCTGCTCTGCGGTATCGAACCCCAGGACCGAGAAGGACTGCCCAAACGGGCAAGGCGGGAAGTCCGGAAAGTCGATGCGAAGCACGAACCGCTCGGGGTCCCGCTCGAATTCGCTCTTGTAGATTTTACGGAGGTCGTACCGACTGGGCACATCGGGCTGCGCGACCCGCTTCGTTTGCCGTCCGGCTGCGAGACGCTCGAAGAGTTCACGCGAGCAGTGCCGGTCGAGCGTATCGAAGGCGTCGATCAGCAGTCCCTTCCCAGGAGTTGCGCGATCCGAGATGGCGTAGACGTTCGAGCCGTCTCCTGCGTCCGACCCACTCTCGAATCTAAGCGCCGCGTCAACGTGGATATCGCTTGCCGCGATCGGCGTGCCGGTGGCCAGGTCACGGAGCCGCCCGTTCTTGATCCGGTACTCACGATCATAGCCGCGCTTCACCAATTCGGAGACGGCCTCCACGATGTCGCTGACTTCCAATTCCATTCGACACTCCAAGTTGCCAGGCTCTTGAGCCGTGCATTCACGGTCCCGACTAGGCCCATTCGACGTTATCACTTCGACGATAGACGCCGCGACCGGTGTTGGGAAATGCCACGGTGTTATCGTTTCCATTCCCGGGGACCCCGTCAGCGTCCTCCGATGACGTTCACGCCGACGCGGTCTGCCGGAAGGAGCAAGTCTGCGTAAAGCGCAGTGTCCGCGAGGATGCCGCGCGTTAGCCTCGAGGGGGTAAGTCGGCTGACGAGATCATGTCCCCGAACAGCACGATCGCCTGCGCGCGGTCATCTTGTCGCGACACCCAGCAAAGGGCCGCGGGTCTCACGGGGCGAACCTTTTCGAGCAGGGGGCATCTCGTGACAGCCCACCCCCTGACAGAGCGCCGCCACGGAAACTTCGCGGGCGATCGTCTCACGTCGCGTAATTGGACGGAAACAGCGCGCGTTTGGTTTCTTCGTCGTTGACCTTCTTGAAGTCGTGCTCTTTCCCGACCGCTCGCGTACGCGAAACGGCCGGCCGGGCGTCGATCTGCGCGAACCACTGCTTGATGTGCGGGAATTTCCGAAGCGGCTCGTCTTCCCCCTTCATCACGCGGGACGCACGGTCGATCCAACCCCACGCGGACATGTCGACGATAGTGTAGTCCGAGCCGACAATGTAGTCGCGTCCGGCGAGGTGGTGATCGAGCACCTCGTAGTGCCGCTCGGCTTCGCGCCGATACCTGTTAACCGCGTAGTCAAGGCCTTCCGGCGCAGCATACTGAAAATGCACGGCCTGCCCCGAAAACGGGCCAAGGCCCGTGCCGAGGAAGAAAAGCCACGAGAGCAGCTCGGGCCGGCCTTCCGGCCTGCCGAGGAACCGGCCGGTCTTCTCTGCAAGGTACAGCAGGATTGCGCTCGAATCGAACACCCGGGTCTCGCCGCCTGAGCCCTCCGTGTCGACGATGGCCGGCACCTTGCCGTTCGGGTTCACGTTCCTGAACCAGTGTTGGTGTTGCTCGCCCTTGCTGGTGTCGACGGGAACCATTTCGTAGAGAAGGCCAGACTCCTCGAGGAAGAGCGCGACCTTCGCCGGATTGGGAGTGGGGTGAAAGAAAAAACGGATCATTAGATATTCCTTTCTGGACAGAGGCAGCCGCCGGTTCAATCCACGGCGACGTTGATCGGCGCCGCCGCATCGCGGCGGTCATAGCTACGGTCGGCACATGCATCGTGACGATCTCCTCCCCGAGTGTATGATGCGCGGCCATGACCGACATGAAGTCCTTCATCGTCGCGCCACTGCCCACGGCAATGGCCAGCACCTGGATCATTTCGCTCGCATCCTCCGCGAAGATGTGAATGCCTAGAATCCTGTCGGTCTCGCAGTCGACCACCAGCTTCAGGAGCGATGACTCGCAATCGCCGGTGACCGCGGCCGGCCGAAAGCGAGTCTTATAGACATCGATGGCGGGAAACTGCATGCGTGCCTCGAGCTCCGTGAGGCCGACCGTGCCGATCTCCGGGCTCGAATACACGGCGGTCGGAATATTGGAATAGTCGACTTGCCGGGACTTCCTACCAAACACGCTGTCAGCGAAGGCGTGGCCCTCGCGCACGGCTACCGGGGCCAGATTGATTCGGTTCGAGACGTCGCCGACGGCGTAGATGTTCGGAATTTTGGTTCGCGAGCTCGCGTCCACCATGATCGCGCCCTTCGCGTCCATCTTGACGCCGGCGCGGTCTAGTCCGAGGGAGGTCGTGTTCGGTGTCCTGCCGAAGGCAAGCAGAACCTGGTCGGTGACGAGCCTGGCTCCCTGCTCCGTCGTGACGTCTATGGTGCCGCCTGGAGGGGTGTCGGACCTACCCGTGCTTCGCCGCTCCAGGCGTCGTATCGTGTCGCACAACATCAGCTTGACGCCGCGATTCGTGTACGACGAGGCGATCGTCTGCCGAATGTCCTCATCGAAGCCGCGAAGCACGTTTCTCCCGCGGCACACGACAGTCACGTCGCTTCCCAACGCCGAAAAGAGACCGGCGAACTCCATCGCGATGTATCCGGCCCCGCCGATGACGAAGCGCTTGGGGAACACCTTGAGGTCGAACGCCCCGTCGGAGGTGATGCCGAGCTCGATGCCGTCGAACTGGGGCAGCTCGGGCCGCGCTCCCGTCGCGATCAGGATTGTGCGCGCTCGCACGAGCCGGCCGTCGGCGAGGAACCGAACCGTGTGTGCGTCCACAAGGACTGCGCGTGATCGCACGGCCTCGACGCCAGCGCGGTCCTGGCCATCGCCGTAGAGCCCCTCCAACCGCGTGATCTCGCGGTCCTTTGCCGCGACGAGGGATGGCCGATCGAAATGTGGAATGGCGAGTTTCCATCCAAAATCCGCAGCATCCTCGAAGCTGTCGCTGAACCGGCCCGCGTACACGAAGAGCTTCTTGGGCACGCAGCCGCGGATGACACATGTGCCGCCGAGGCGGTATTCCTCCGCCAGCATGACCTTGGCGCCATGGCCGGCGACGACCCGCGCCGCGCGTATCCCGCCGGAGCCACCGCCGATGACGAAGAGGTCGACTTCGAATACGCCGTCCGGAGAGAGGCCCTCAACGACTGCGGTTGCAACCCCCTGCGTCGTGAAACCCTGTTCGGAATCTAGATTGCTCACGGTAGCTTCCAATCGATCTAGCGTGTGTGTGTGTGTGTTGCGTGCCCCCCGATCAGCGCGGGAACACGGGGTTGCCGGCAAGAAGATCGAAAGACCCGCACCACAAATTCTGGTCGGGCGGGGCGATAGCGGACCGCCTCGGCTTTGGACTGAAGACACCGCCTTGTTGCCTCTCGGCGTCCGCGCACTTCAGCCGCCGGTCACCGCGGCAACTGCCTCCTTGATCCGCGCGACCGCGTACCGGCCGACCTGGTCCAGCTCGACATGCGGCAGGTTCGGCATCTCGTCTGCGACGACGACGCAGTCGACGATCGCAGGCCCTGGGCACGCGAAGGCTTCGATGAGCGTCGCCTCCAGCAGTGCCGGGTTGTGGACGCTGAAACCCTGCGCGCCGCACGCTCGCGCTAGCGCTGCATAGTCCGGGTTCGGGAACTCGATCGCCTTGCGAAACGGGAGGATGCCGAGGCTTTCAGCTTCGAGCGTGATCAGCCCGAAGGCCTTGTTATCGAAAATCACCACCTTGACCGGCAACCGGTGATGAACGGCGGTCAGGAATTCGCCCATCAGCATGTTGAAGCCGCCATCACCCGTCAGCGCGATGACCTGACGCCTTCGGTCGAGCGCCTGAACGCCGTTCGCCTGTCCAAGCGCTGTGCCGACCGCGGCGTTGTTGAAGGACCCGAGAATTCGCTGTTGGCCGCTCTGCCGTATCCAATTGCCCGACCAGAGGGTGTTGAGGCCGGTGTCGAATACGAAGACGGCGTCCTCCTTTGCCAGGTCGCTGACCATGCGCGCGACCGCCTGCGGGTGGATCTTGTCGCGGCTACGCATCACGTCGCCCTGCTTGTCGAGCATCTCGTCCCATTCGCGCCGCGCGTGGCCAACCTTGTAGAAGAAGGCCGTATCCGACTTTGGCGAGACCCTCTTGTTGAGGGCGGCGAGCGCCGGGCGGACGGAGCCTACGACACCGAGTGCCGTCTCCGTCCTTCGTCCGATTGCAGACGCTCTCTCGTCCACCTGGATCACGTTGCCTTTAGACGGAAGGAAATTGCTGTACGGATAATCGGTCCCGACCATCAGGAGCAGGTCGCATTCCTGCACCGCATCATAGGCGGGCTTGCTCCCGATCATGCCGAGGCCGCCCATCCAGTGCGCGTCTGCGTAGGGCATCAGGTCCTTGCCGCGCATGGTGTGAAACAGTGGCGCTCTCAGGCGGTCCGATAGGTCGACAAGCAGTTCGACCGAGCCGCGACAGCCGGCCCCGCACAAGACAACGATCTTCTCGGCCTCGTCGATGCGGCGGGCCGCCTCTTCGTTATCCGCCTCGTCTGGCGTCGTCACGCCACGCGGGCGAAGCGTCGCCACGCTCCGGACGGAGTGCTCGGCCTTGCCGGCGAGCACATCCTGGGGGAAGCGTGAGGTGGGCGACGCCCGGCCCGGCATAAGCCGACGCGATCGCCTGGTGGATCACCCCCGGCGCCTGCGCCGCCGTCGTGATCGTCTGCGTGTAGAGCGAGACATCCCTGAAAAGAAGATCCGGCTCGGTCGCCTGATGGTAGTCGATGCCCTTGAGCCGTCGCGGCATCTCTCCCGAAAGCGAGCACCGGGGCGTGGTCTCGCGAAGCCTCGTAAAGGCCCGCCACGAGATGCGTGCTGCCTGGACCTGTCGTGCCGGCGCACACGGCGAGGCGGCCGGTGAGCTTGGCTTGGCCCGCGGCAGCCAGCGCCGCACCCTCCTCGTGCCTCACGCCGACCCACTCGATCCCGCTCCGCCGGACCGCATCGCCGAGAGGGTTCAGGGAGTCGCCGATCAGTCCGAAGATCTGCGTCACGCCAACTTGTTCGAGGACGTCGACAAGCACTTCAGCAACGGTACGTGACATTGGCTTCAATCCATGTTGGCGGCACTAAGTACCTCTTGTATAACAAGAATATGGCCTGTGGTGATTACCGCGCGTTATCAATAGCATGCCTGATGCGCATGCCCCTGCGTCAGTCCGACCGTGTAGGCTGCGCTGATCGCGCTCCTGTGCCGCGACGCCGGCAAGACGCCCCTCTCGACCCAAAAGGACCCATGCCGGATGCCTCTCGACATCCTCACGCTCTACGGTTCGTACCGCACCGACCGGAAAGGAATAAGGCTCACGAACTTCATCACCAAGGGCTTGCAGGCGAGGGGCGATACCGCCGAACTGGTGGACGCGAAGACCGTCGGCCTGCCGATCATCGACTGCATGTACAAGGAGCACCCCGTCGGCGAGGCGCCAGCCTCCATGGAAGCTCTGGCCTGCAGGATACGCAGCGCGGACGCTTTCGTATTCGTGGTCGGCGAATACAATTGGGGCGTCCAGCCTGGCCTCAAGAACCTGACAGACCACTTCTTGGAGGAATGGTTCTGGAGACTGGCGGCAATCGCCAGCTACTCCGCGGGGCCGCGCGGGCGGTGTGCGAGCGGGGCTTGCGGGGCGAGCCACCCTTTCCGAAATGGGCATGCTGGTGATCTCCAGCACGCTCGCTGTCGGACCCTTGGTTGACGCCCTCGATGACGCCGGCGAGCAAGCGCGATCCGCGCCTTGCGCATGGTGGAGCGCTTGGCGATCGCCAACCCCCAATCCTTCAGCTTCAGCGCCCCTCGGTAACGCGTGAGCATGACATTCGCCACCTCATAGAGCAGTGTTCGTATCGCCGGTCACCGCATTTGGAGATGCTGCCGGTGTAGTCCACTTCGCCCGATTGGAAGCGGCGCGAGATAGCCGTTCCCGCCTTCGGCTATAAGAACCATGACTCGATCGATCGCCGGCACGTCTTCATCCGCGGCTGGAACGTCACCAGTGCCTCCGCCTATGACGGGGCGCAGCTTTGCAACGTGCTGGACAAGACCGGCTCGACGGTGTGGGCCGACACCGTCTATCGCTCGAAGAGGAATGAGGGGTGGCGGGAGAAGCACGGCTACTTCTCCGACTTACACCATAAGAAGCGGAGAGGCCGGCCGATAAGCGAGGTGATGGCATGGGCCGATGGCCGGCGTTCAAAAATCTGCGCCCTCGTCGGGCATGTCTTCGCACAGCAGAAAGCCCGCATGGACATGTTCGTGCGCACCATCGGCATCGCGCGGGCCAGGACGAAGATCGGTATGACAAACCTTGCCCACAACCTCACCCGCTATGTCTGGCATGAGGGGCGAAGTGTGCCTGCGTGAAGGAGAAAGCGGCGGAAAAACGCTGCCGCGAGCCGAAATCGGCAACCAGCATCAACCCCAATGACCGGGATCCAAGCCACCGCCGCGTCAGGCCGTTCGCAACTTCATTTCTGTACCAGCAGCCCTTGGAAATGCCGGTAGTTCGAGGCGTCCAGTTGGTCAAGATCGTTGGTGTCGCACAGGCCTTGTCGATCGCGGCGCTGTGACATTTTGGTGATCGTCTTTTCAATCGGGGTGCGCTATGGCAGACTTTCCATGATGATCCTGCTGCCACCCATCGGTCGACTGCTGGCGTTTTTTGCGGTTCTCGGGCTCCTGCTCGGGTCGTTCGCGCCGTTCATGACCGGGCCGTCGATGGCGGCACCCATGCCGATGCAAATGGCCGACGGCATGCCGTGCCCGGATAGCCTGCCAGCGGTGCCGGAATGTGACAAGGACTGTTCGCTGGTTGCGCTGTGCATGACGGCCTTCCCTTCCGGCGTGGCGTCCGTCGACGATTCACTTGCCGGTCCCCCGATCATCAGAAGCAAGCTTCCGCCGCATGAATATTTTCCCGGCGCTTCGCTTCACCACGAGCCCCATCCCAGACCTCCAAACGCCTGAGCCATCATCCGCGGCGTCTCGACGCCGCCCTTGCCGTGCGGGGATTCGCGCGGGGTTGAAGTGTGGCTTTTCGCCACGTGATGGCATGCGCCGGCAACGTCCCGGCAGCAACACAAGGAAATTGGAAATCATGGGAATTCAGCTCAATTGGCGCGCCCTTGCCGGGGTGCTGGCCGCAATCACTGTTGCGACCGCTTTCGGTTCCGCGAAAGCCGGTAGCGCCGACTACGCGTTCGAACTCGTCGAGACCGAGGTCAAGCAAGGCGAAAGCGCCACGGTGGCGGTGCGGCTCGTCGACAAGAGAAACGGCGGGCCCGTCGCCGATGCCGTCATCTTCGCCACGCGCATGGACATGGCGCCGGACGGCATGGAGGCGATGACGACGTCGGTCGAGGCGATGCCTTCGAACCAACCCGGCGTCTATCGCTTCAAGACCAACCTGATGATGCCGGGCGGCTGGCAGTTTTCGGTCGCAGCCAAAGTTCAGGGCGAGCCGGACACTGTGGAAAGCAAGCTCGTTTTCAAGGCTGTGCCATGAAACGGATTGCCACGGCATCCTTCGTCCTTGTCGCCCTCGCGGCGGCAGGGACTGGAGGATATTGGGCTGGGCTCCTCGGCTACGCGGCGCCCAGCCTGGAATCGTTCATCGCGGCTTGGTCGCAGGAACGGACCACTCTGTCTAAAGCGACCGGGCCGGTCATCTACTTCCGGCATCCCGATGGTGAGCCGGTCTATTCGGCGAACCCACGGCAGACGGAAGATGGCCGCGATTTCAAAGCCGTCCATGCGAGCGAGGACGTGAGCTTTGACTCCGCCGCGGCAACAGCGTCCGCGGAGGCGGTCAACACCGCCGGGGAGAAACGCGTCCTCTATTACCGCAATCCCATGGGCCTGGCCGACACCTCGCCCGTCCCGAAGAAGGACTCCATGGGGATGGATTATATTCCCGTCTACGAAGGCGAGGAAGACGACGGCTCGACCGTCAAGGTCTCGACAGGCAAGCTACAGCGAACAGGGGTCAAGACCGGGGCGGCGACACGCAGCGTTGTCGTTCGCCCGGTGCGCGTGCCTGGAACCGTGCAGCTCGACGAGCGGCGGATCAGCGTCGTTTCGACACGTACCGAAGCCTTCGTGGAAGAGGTCGCGCAGGTGACCACGGGCGAAGTCATTGCCGAAGGCCAGCCTCTTGTCCGCTTCTATTCGCCGGAAATTACCGCGGCCGGCGCGCAGTATGCCACGGATTTGAACAACGGCCCGGGCGGCGCAGCAGCCGGCGGCAGTCTGCAGCGTCTTGAAAACCTTGGTGTTCCCGCTGAGGCGGTTGCCGAAATCAGGAAAACCCGCAAGGTGCCGATTACTGTGACCATGACGGCGCCTCGCGGCGGCGTGGTGCTGGAGCGCATGGCGGTCGACGGCATGAAGGCGGAGCCCGGGGAGGCCTTGTTCCGCATCGCCGACATTTCCACCGTCTGGGTGGTGGCGGACGTTCCGGAGTATGAACTGGGCTCGATCCGTGTCGGCGCCGAGGCGACGATCCGCATCCGCAGCAAGCCCGGTATGGTTCTCAAGGGCAAGGTCGGACTGATTTACCCCCAGGTTGATACACAGACCCGGACGACGCGCGTTCGCATCGAAGTCCCCAATGCAGAGCGTTTCCTGCTGGCCGACATGTACGCGGACGTAGAAATCGCCGCAGGCAAGGGCGAGCCGGTCGTCACCGTTCCGGACAGCGCCGTCATCGATACCGGCGAGCGCCAGGTCGTCATCATCGACAAGGGCGAAGGCAGCTTCGAACCGCGCGAGGTCAAGGTCGGCATGCGCGGCCAGGGCATGACCGAAATAAGCGAAGGCGTCGAAGAAGGCGAGCAAGTGGTTACTTCCGCCAACTTCCTGATCGACGCGGAAAGCAATCTCAAAGCCGCGCTGAGCGCGCTGACACCGGCGGAGGCGAAGCCATGATCGCCAAGCTCATCGCCTGGTCGGCGCGCAATCTCGTTCTGATCTTCGTCGCGACCGCATTGACGGTGGGCGCCGGCGTCTACGCGCTGCGAACGCTGCCCCTCGACGCTATCCCGGATCTGTCGGACGTTCAGGTCATCGTGCTGACCGATTATCCGGGACAGGCACCGCAGGTGGTGGAAGACCAGGTGACCTATCCACTGACGACCTCCATGCTGACCGTTCCACGGTCGAAAGTGGTGCGCGGTTTTTCGTTCTTCGGGGTGTCCTTCGTCTACGTTATCTTCGAGGACGGCACGGACCCCTATTGGGCGCGCAGCCGTGTGCTTGAATATCTCAGTGCCGCGGCAACGCGACTGCCCGAAGGGGTAACGCCGAGCCTCGGTCCGGATGCCACCGGCGTCGGCTGGGTCTACCAGTACGCCGTCGTCGCCAAGGAACTGTCGCTCGCCGAACTGCGGTCGCTGCAGGACTGGGTGGTTCGCTTCGCAGTCTCGAAAGCCGAGGGCGTCGCCGAGGTCGCCAGCGTCGGCGGCTTCGTCAAGCAATATTCGATTGTCGTCGATCCCTCGCGATTGAGAGCACAAGGCATCACGATCGGAGAGATCAGCGACGCGGTGAAGCGCAGCAACATGGATGTCGGCGGCCGCACGATCGAGTTGTCGGAATTCGAATTCATGGTGCGCGGCCGCGGCTATCTGAAAGGCGTGGCCGATCTTGAGAACATCGTCTTGAAGACCGAGCGCGGCGTCCCGTTGCGGCTCGGCGACGTGGCTCGCGTCGAGATCAGTCCCGACGAGCGGCGTGGCATCGCCGAGTTGAACGGGGAGGGAGAAGTCGCGAGCGGCATCGTCCTGCAGCGATTTGGCGCGAACGCCTTGACCGTCATAGAAAATGCCAAGGAAAAGATCGCGGAGATCTCCGGCAGCCTGCCGGAAGGTACCGAGATCATCCCAGTCTATGATCGCTCGAAGCTGATCGAATCCGCGATCGAGACCCTCAAATCGACGCTGGTCGAAGAAAGTATCGTCGTGGCGCTGGTCACGATCGTCTTCCTGTTGCATGTGCGAAGTGCGTTGGTCGCGATCATCATGCTGCCGGTCGGCATCCTGATGGCGTTTGCCGCCATGAAGCTTCTCGGCCTCGGCTCGAACATCATGAGTCTTGGTGGCATCGCGATCGCCATCGGCGCCATGATCGATGCGGCGATCGTCATGATCGAAAACGCCCATAAACACTTGGAAAGGGCGCCGCCCGGAAAACCTCGCATCGAAATCCTGATCGATGCGGCAAGCGAGGTTGGGCCGGCGCTGTTCTTCAGCCTTTTGATCATCACCGTGTCGTTCCTGCCGATCTTCACGCTGGAAGCACAGGAAGGACGCCTGTTTGGCCCGCTGGCGTTCACGAAAACCTTCGCGATGGCTGCCGCCGCGATCCTGTCGGTGACGCTTGTGCCGGCGTTGATGGTCATCTTCGTGCGCGGAAGGATCATTCCCGAGCATCGCAATCCGATCAACCGTTTTCTGATCTGGATCTACCGGCCGCTGATAGCGGGCGTTCTGAAGGCAAAGACCTTGACGATCCTGTTGGCGATCGTCGCGCTGGCGGCAACCTATTGGCCGGCTCGGCAGATCGGCAGCGAGTTCATGCCGAATCTCGACGAGGGCACGCTGATGTACATGCCGACCACGCTTCCTGGCCTGTCGATCACCAAGGCCGCCGAGCTGATGCAGATGCAGGACCGGATCATCAAGTCCTTTCCGGAAGTGGAATCCGTTTTCGGCAAGGCGGGGAGGGCGCAGACCGCCACCGACCCAGCCCCGACCGGAATGTTCGAGACGATCATCAATCTGAAGCCGAAATCCGAATGGCGTCCCGGCGTCACGGTCGAAAGCCTGAAGAACGAGATGGATGCGGCGCTTCAGTTCCCGGGCGTGTCGAACGCCTGGACGATGCCGATCCGGGCGCGCATCGACATGTTGTCGACCGGCATCCGGACGCCGGTCGGTGTCAAGGTATTCGGGACCGACCTTGCCCAAATGGAAACCGTGGCGCGGCAGATCGAGGCCGTTCTCCGAGCCGTGCCCGGCACGTCGAGCGCTTATGCCGAACGCGTCATCGGCGGCTACTATCTCGACATCGTTCCGGATCGTATCGCCCTCGGCCGGTACGGCCTTTCTATCGCCGACGTCCAGGATGTCATCTCATCGGCACTGGGAGCTGAGGTGGTTACTTCGATGGTCGAGGGCCGCGAGCGCTACGGGGTTGCGATCCGCTACCCGAGAGCGATGCGCAGCGATCCGCACTCGATCGCCAGCGACGTCCAGGTTGCGCTTCCGGGCGGCGGTTCGGTCCCGCTTGGCGAAGTAGCCAAGGTCGAGCTGACGCGCGGGGCGACTTCCATCCGCACCGAGAACGGCCAACTCGCGGTCTATATCTTCGTCGATATCGCTGGGCGGGATCTTGGTGGCTATGTCGCCGAGGCGCAACGGGCGGTCGCCGGGGAAGTGGAAATGCCGCAGGGCTTTTCGGTCGCCTGGAGCGGCCAGTTCGAATATCTCGAACGGGCCGCAGCGCGCTTGAAGATCGTCGTGCCGCTGACGCTCGCGCTCATATTTCTGCTGCTCTATCTCAATTTCCAGGCGCTGACGGAAACGCTCATCGTCATGCTGTCGCTGCCGTTCGCGCTGGTTGGTGGCATCTGGCTGATGTGGTGGCTGGGCTTCAACATGTCGGTCGCTGTCGCCGTCGGTTTCATTGCGCTGGCAGGCGTCGCGGCGGAGACCGGCGTCATCATGCTGATCTATCTTGAGCAGGCATTTGCCAGCACGAAAGCGAATTGCGCGGTGCAGAAGCGGTCGCTCGCCAGGTCGGACCTTCGCGCCGCGATCATGTACGGTGCAGTCGAACGGGTAAGGCCGAAAATGATGACGGTTGTCGCTATCATGGCAGGCCTTGTGCCGATCCTCTGGAGCACAGGAACAGGATCGGAGGTGATGCAGCGAATCGCTGTCCCGATGATCGGCGGGATGATCTCGTCGACGCTTTTGACTCTGATCGTCATCCCCGCTGTGTACGGCCTCGTGAAGGGCTGGCGCCTGCCGGAGCGGACCGTGCACGAGAGCCAGCCACAGCCGGCACCGGTCGAACTCAGGCTCGCGGCGGAATAGCAGAGTTAAGGTTCTTCGGCGCTTGTCGGCGCCGAGCAACCGCACCTTCAGCGCGAATGGCCAAGTGCGATCAAACTATGGAGCGGGCCAGACGCCGCGGTTTGGCGTTTTGGCCTGCACGGCCGGCATTTCAGGGTCCGCTTTGGGGCATGAGGATATGCTCGTCTTGGAGGCTGACCTTCGCTCTGCTCCTCGTGGTTTTCGTGACCGCAGGGCTGACCTTGTCCTTCGCTCAAACCACAGACATGTCGGTCATGTCTGGACGGCGCCCGCCGATCAAGGGCTTCTTTTCGGTGTTGGGACGATCGCGGATGCGCTCATGTCTCCGGCCTGTTGCTGTGACCGCTGGCCCTGATGGTGTCCGCTGATCCTTTGGCCTGATCAAGAGAACGAGCTCGAAGCTCCGACTATGCTGCAGGCTTTGGGGATCTGTCTCCGTCTGTTCCCATCACGTCACTGTCACCCTCGATTTTCCGCTCCGCAGCCTCAGCCGCTGATGCTGTTACGCCGGCGTGCCGGCATAGTGTGTCTCGTCGCGCATGAGTGCGAAGACGATGCGGGCGAGCTTGTTGGCGGTTGCTACAGCGACAAGCTTGAAGCGCTTGGTCTCCATCAAGCGATCGGCCCATTGTCTCAATGTATCGCTGCAGCGTGTGCGGTGGAAGAGAACCGCGTGGGCGCCGACGACGAGTAGCTTGCGCAGATATCGGTTGCCCATGTTGGATACGCGGCCCAGCCGCTCCTCGCCGCCAGATGAACTCTGCCGCGGGGTGAGCCCGAGGAAGGCAGCGAACTCACGCGGGCCCGAGAACGCCGAGACATCCTGGATGCTTGCGGCAAGGGCAGAGGCGGTGACGGGACCGATGCCGGGAACGCTTATCAGGCGGCGCGCTGTCTCATCGGCTTTGGCTAGAACCAGAATGGTCCGATCGCTTTGCGCGATCTCCTGATCGAGTTCATTCATCCGACGCACCAGAGGCAACAGCGCCGAGCGCACGATCGCCGGGATCATGTCGTTACCTTCCACGATAAGAACTGCCAAAGCGCGTGCGTTGTTCGGTCCCTGCGCCGCGATGGTCCCGATCTCGGCGAGATGACTGCGCAGGGCATTGAGCAGTTGCGTACGCTGTGCCACCAGAAGTTCGCGCACCTTGTGGTGCATAAGCGCTGCCTGGTTCTCGACCGATCGCACCGGCACAAAACGCATGGAGGGTCGTGTCACAGCCTCGCAAATGGCAGCTGCATCCGCGGCGTCATTCTTCTGGCGACGGACATAGGCCTTTACATAGGCCGGCGGCATCAGCCGGACGTCATGGCCAAGTTTCATCAACTCGCGGGCCCAATGGTGGGCCGAGCCGCATGCTTCCATGCCGACCAGGCACGACGGCAGACGCTCGAAAAATGCCAGCACATGTTTGCGCCGCAGCACCCGGGTCACGACGACACGGCCGGCGGCGTCGACTTGGAAAACATGCTTGGCCAGATCAAGGCCGGTGGCGGCTACAGTATCGAGATCGGTGGTAGTCTTGCCCATGGCGGTGCTCCTTCAGATGAGTGCTCGACAGCAGCCATCTTGGCACACCTCTCACGAGGGTGATGCCGTTGCGGGCGCCGTCCACGCCATCAAGAGAGCCTGAGAGCGCTGGCCAAGCGTTACGGCATCAACCAGAAGACCGTCGCCAAATGGCGGGAGCGGTCTTCGGTCGCTGATCTGCCGACCGGGCCGAAGGAGGCCCATTCTACGGTCCTGTCGCTGGAAGACGAGGCGATCATCGTCGCCTTCCGCAGGCATACGCTGCTGCCGCTGGACGACTGTCTCTATGCGCTTCAGCCGACCATTCCGCACCTGACCGTTCATCCCTGCATCGCTGCCTGCAACGGCACGGCATCTCCAGATTGCCCGACGTCGAAGGCGACAAGCAGCCGAAGAAGAAGTTCAAGAGCTACCCGATCGGCTACTTCCACATCGACATTGCCGAGGTGCAGACGGCCGAGGGCAAGCTCCATCTCTTCGTGTCCATCGATCGGACCTCCAAATTCGCCTTTGCCCAATTGGTCGAGAAGGCCAACCGGGTCACCGCCTCGGCCTTCCTCGTCGCCCTGATCGAGGCCCTGCCCTACAAGATCCACACCGTGCTCACCGATAATGGCATCCAGTTCCGCTATCCGCCCCGCTACGCCAACGGACCAACAGCGCGATACATGACCCACATGTTCGACATGCGATGCCGCGAGAACGGCATCGAGCACAGGTTCACCAAGATCAATCACCCGTGGACGAACGGCCAGGTCGAGCGCATGAACCGCACCATCAAGGACGCGACTGTCAAACGCTTCCACTACGACAGCCACGAAC
Source organism: Allomesorhizobium camelthorni (assembly GCF_011045125.1). Taxonomy (GTDB): domain Bacteria; phylum Pseudomonadota; class Alphaproteobacteria; order Rhizobiales; family Rhizobiaceae; genus Allomesorhizobium; species Allomesorhizobium camelthorni. The sequence goes on from NZ_JAAKZF010000089.1 coordinate 18,249, forward strand.
AGCTGCTCCAGCACCTTCAGGACTTCATCGACGCCTACAATTTCGGCCGGCGGATCAAGACGCTCAAGGGCCTCACGCCATACGAGTTCGTCTGCAAACGATGGACTTCAGAGCCAGATCGATTCATCATCGATCCGATCCATCAAATGCCGGGACTGAACACCTAGCAGTTGGATTATTCTTGTCTATTTGCCCTCTAGAGGGCATCGCGTTGGGAGTACGGTCAGCAGCGACAAGGTTGAACGAACAGAATTGAGAGGGAGGGCCGGCAAACCGGGGACCGACAAAGCGTTTAAGTGCGGGCAGGCGCTTATCATCGGCGTCGCCTAAAGGGAGGAGCGGACAATGAAAGCAACCGTTTTCGTGGCGACGGCTATCGCCGGCCTTGGCGCAACATCCGATGCACTCGCCGACGGCGACCCGACACGCGGGGCGCAACATTATCGTGCATGTGTCGCCTGCCATGCGCTGGAACCGGAGCTGCACCTCAGCGGCCCGAGTCTGGGCAATGTCTTCGAGCGGAAGGCCGGGACGGCCGAAGGTTTCGTGCGCTATTCGGACGGGTTGAAGACGGCGGATTTCATCTGGAACGCGGCCGCGCTCGACGGCTGGCTGAAAGACCCCGCGGCGATGATCCCCGGCACCTATATGGTGTTCCAGGGGATTGCCAATCCCCAGGCGCGCGCCGATCTCATTGCGTTTCTTGAGATCGCGGGAAAACCGGGCGGTGGAGGGAAAGCTGCGGCCGACGGCCTCATCCCGGCCGCCTGGCTTCGCGCGGGGGCGCCGGAGCCGATCCGCGATGTGCCGCCGCAGGCGCGTGTTACCGCCATCCGACATTGCGGCGACAGCTACTTCATCAGGACGGACGACGGCCAGGAGACGCCTTATTGGGAAAAGAACATCCGGCTGAAAATCGACAGCGTGGAGACCGGCCCGCCAAAGGGCGTTGCGGTGATCCTTGGCGCCGGCATGGCCGGCGACCGTGTCTCGGTGATCTTCTCCAGCCTCACCGACCTCATATCCCTTGTTCAAGAGAAATGCTGACGATCTTTCAAAGCGGCTCAGCCCCATCCCGCCATGCTCTGGCAGGCTTGACGCCGGACCAACGCTCTGTAGTGGCGGCGGTTTCCGCCGACGGAAGCTCGATCAGCGAGACGGTCAGGAATCTCGGCATGAC
>NZ_JAAKZF010000009.1 GCF_011045125.1 Allomesorhizobium camelthorni
GGCTCACATAGCGCAATCCGTAGAGCGCCCCTGGCCACTCTGAACCGGGAGCCCGCTCGCCGGAGCCGGCGGAAGCTCGCCGTCGCGACCACGGGAGGCCTCATTCTTGCGCATGGCGCGCTCCCGCTCGGTTCTCCGGTAAGCCAACCGACGACCGGGTCACTTGTTCCGAATCCGCCATGGGGATTTGTCGCCCGCATCGCCACGAAGCGGAACGAACGGGCTGGCGGATGGTTTTGGTTGTGAAGGAGACGCCGATGTTCGACACGCAACCGATCTGGATGTTCGCCACGGTGCTCGGCCCGGTGATCCTGGGCGCCATCATTGCTTACGCCCTTCTGGCGCGCCGCCGCCTGTCGCCTCGCGAAAAGCGCGAGCGCGATGCCGCCACACGCCGGCTCTATGATGAAGAAAGCAGCAAACGTTCATAGGCCGCAGCGCACCGGATCATACCTGCCGCTGTGGCTTCCAGCTGAGTGGAACCTTTTCGCGTCACGACAGTTTGAAGGCTCAGCCAGCGCTGCCCGCACCCGCTTGCTCAAAAGACGACCGATAAGAAACCGGAGGAAGTGATGGACGACAAACGCTTTCCCTCGCCGCTCGAACTGCGCCTCACCGAAGCCCATACAAGGCGGGTTGCCACCGTTTGGGAAGCGATCGAGTGCCTTCAAACACAATGGCCGATCAGCACCCTGCCGGCCTACCGCGCGGCGATGCGCGCCTGCCGGGACGCGCTCGACGGGCTGCGGCCGGTGTCGGAGGCGCGCCGCGCATTCCGCACTGCAGCGCGCGAGGCCGGCCTTCTCGGCGCAAAGGCGGGCCCGCCCGCCCGCCCCGTTTCACAAGATATAAACCCGCGCCGGACCGGCGCACCCGCAACGCAATCCAGATCCGCGTGAGAGGCCACGATGCTGCAGAGCGTTTTTGAAAAGCCGGTTAAGGTGGTTCTGGGCCGGCAGGCCGGCATCACCTCGGTCGTCGGCCCGGAGCAGGCCACGCAATGCCTGACCAGCGGCTTCTGGCCGGATAAGTCGGGCGTTGCATTCGAGAACGCGATGAGCGCCTGCCTCAAATCGCTTTCCGGCGCCTGCGCGCCCGAAATGGCGCGCGAAGCCTTCATATCGGCGGCAAGGCGCGCCCATGTCCTGGTGGAGGACGAGATCGCGCACTGAGCCGGCGGCCGATCCATCGGCGCGACCGCGCATCCTCCTCGACGCCTCAGAACCCAGGAACGAATCAGGCTTCCGGCCGTTCGCCTTCACTTGTATAGTCAAGGGCTTGGACGCCGTGGAGATGTATTATGGTAGCACGGGCGGTATGGAAGGGCTTTCTGAAACTTGGCACCGTCACCTGCGGCGTCAAGCTGACCGGGGCGACTAGCGAAGCCGAGAAGGTGCATTTCCGCACCCTCAATCGCAAGTCGAGATTGCCGGTGAAGGCCCGCTACGTCGACGAGGAGACCGGAAAGCCGGTCGAACGGGAAGACCAGGTCAAGGGTTACGAACTGGACAATGGCGATTTCGTGCTCATCGAGCCGGAGGAGATCAAGAGCCTGAAGGTGACGTCGGAGCATACGCTCGACATCGAAGGCTTCGTCGACAAGGCTTCGGTCCAGTCGCTCTACCTCGAAAAACCGTATTATCTCTATCCCGCCGACCGGGCCTCGACCGAGGCTTTCGCCGTCGTCCGCGAAGCGATGAAGCGCAAGAAGCGGGTCGGTACGGCCTCCATAGTGCTCTATCAGCGCGAGCGCCCGGTGGTCATCGAGCCGCTTGGCGACGGCATGATCATGACGACGCTGCGCAACCACAACGAGGTCGTCGTCGCCGACACCGTGTTCGACGACATCGGCGACCGCAAGGTCGACCCCGACATGGCCGAGATCGCCTCGCTGATCATCGAGAAGAAGGTGACGGCATTCGATCCGTCGAAATTCGAGGACCGTTACGAGAATGCTCTGATCGAGTTGATCAACGCCAAGCGCGCCGGCAAGAAGTTGCCCAAGGCAGCCCCTGCGCCGAAGGAGAACGTCATCAACCTCGCCGATGTTCTGCGCAAGAGCCTGGAGAAGGAAGGCGTAAAGGCTCCGGCCAGGAAGCCTGCCGCCAGGGCCGAGCCGAAGCGCAAATCCGCCTGACGCCGTCAGGGCGGGATGAAGATCGCGACGTTCAACATCAACGGCATCAATGGCCGCCTGCCTCACCTGCTGCAATGGCTGGAAGAAGCAGAGCCGGACGTTGTCGCCTTGCAGGAACTGAAATGCGCCGATCGGCGATTTCCGGCGGCGGCGCTCGCGCGCGCCGGATATGGCGCGATATGGCAGGGGCAAAAATCCTGGCACGGTGTCGCCATACTGGCGCGCGGCGCCGAACCGGTGGAAACGGCGCGCGGCTTGCCGGGAGACGATGGAGACGGCGAAAGCCGATACGTCGAGGCCGCGGTCAAGGGTGTGATCGTGACCTCGCTCTACGCTCCGAACGGTAACCCGCAGCCCGGCTCGCGCTTTAACTACAAGCTGGCCTGGATGGAGCGGCTGCAGGCGAGAGCCAGCGAGCTATACGAAACCGGCCTGCCGGTGGTGCTGGCCGGAGACTTCAACGTCGTTCCCACCGAAGCCGACATCTATCCGACCACTTCGTACCGCGATAACGCGCTGGTTCAGCCGGAAAGCCGCGCCGCTTTCCGCGCCCTCCTCGCCCAGGGCTGGACCGACGCGATCCGGGCGCGACACCCCTCCGAAACGGTCTACACGTTCTGGGACTACAAGCGCGGCCGCTGGTCGCGCGATGCCGGCCTGCGGCTGGACCATTTGCTTTTGAGCGGCGAACTCGCCGGCAAGCTTATAGACGCCGGAGTCGACAAGGCTGTGCGCGGCAGGGAAGGCGCAAGCGACCATGCGCCGACATGGATCGTGTTGCGGTAGCAGCGCGCGGGGAATGAGCCTGGGTTCAGTCGGCTGCCGGCGCGCTGTTGGTGGTTGTGGCGGGAGCGTCGGTCTGCTGCTGGCCGCCTCTTCCGGTGTCCGGCGTTGGGTCAGTATCGACTTCGGGCGCCGGGACGGGCTCCTGCGATCCAGGCGCGTTCGGATCGGTTTCGCCGCAGCCTGCCAGCATGGCAAGAAGTCCGATGGCGAGTATGTCGATCTTCATGCCGCCTCCGTCGAGCTTGATCCCCTTGGTTCGGATCAGCACTAGCTCTCGTCAACAGGCGGGCGCCCGATTGGTTCCGGTCCGGTGGCCCGGCGGAACCTTCCTCCCGGTCCATTGTTTCGGAAAGGGCCGGGCAATGCCGCCGTGGCAACTTCTGGAGCATCACCAATGAACACCGCGAATCTGCAGCTTGAGGGCCTCTATCTGGCCATCGCGTCCATCAACAGCGCGCTTGTAGGCAAGGGCCTGCTTACGGTCGAGGAAATCGACATGGCGCTTCGCCGGGCGGAAGCGAATGCTGCCGGCGAGGACCGGCTGACCGAAGATCTTCGCCCGGCGAACCGCGACGCCGTCTGCTTTCCCATCCGTCTGCTCCAGATCGCCAACAACAGCCAGGCGGCGGGTGATGTCCCGCAATTTTCGGAGCTGGCGAGGCTCGTCGGCGAAACCAAGCGACCCTACAACGACCAGATGTGACGGCCTGTTGCCAACCTGCCAGACGCTCGTCAGCTGACGATGCGCAAATTGGACAATTCGTTGGCGATGTCCTTGAAGGTCTCGGCGAGGTTGCCACCGGTGGTATTCCAGAACAGTTTCGCCGGCTTGGACGGGTCTGAGGGATCGTTGCGGAACCGCGAATCGGACGAGCATTTGCGCAGCGCATCGATCGCGTTGCTGCCGCTGGTGGTGCCCGAGTTGAGATCCAGCGCCACGGTCATCACTATTATCCCGCCGGATTTGGCGTTGTTGCAGAGCGTCGCCATCTGCTCGTTGAGCGCCTTGGTGTAGTTGCTGTTCGAATAATCGAACTGCCCGACAGCACTGCTGGTGCCGAGGAACAGCCGGCCGACGCTCGAGCCGTTGTAGCCCGGCTGGAGATAACCGTAGGACGAATAGATGGATTTGCTGCCGGCAGGGTCGGAATAGCCGAGCGAGGATGGGGTGTAGTAGGTGTTGGCGCCATCGGTCAGCACGATAACGATCTTGTCGTTGCCCCTTTCGCTGTTGGGGCGGCCTTGCGCAAACGGCTCGCCTCCGGAAACCGCGCGCCAGCCCCAGGCCATGCCTTCAGGCACGTTGGTTCCCCCGTTCGGCGCCATCAGGTCGATGGCTGCGTTGATCGACGAAAGTCCTTCCGGCACGCCGACATCGGTCAATGGCGTGATCGGGTTGGTCGTACAGCCGTAGTTCGGACCGGTGCCCTTGGGCGAGGTCGCGCCATAGGGCCTGACGTCGAAATATTTCGCCATATGGCGCTGGCGCTTGGTTCCGGTTCCGTCTTCGATGCCGTCGTTCCACCAGTTGTTGATTGCCGAAAATCCATCGGGATCGGGATGAGCGTCCGTCGCCCATCGGTCACCGGGTTCGTCGGGCGCAAACATCGGAACGAACATCGTCGCGGGATCGCCGACGCCGATGCCGGTATTCAGGGTTCCGCCCGATGCAGGCGCGTCGTTTACATTGTAAGGGTAGGGGCGGGCTTCAACGCACCCCTGCCAGCTCGCGTAGGTGCTGATGGTCTCGTCGTAGTTGACGACCTTCATGTCCTTGTAGAGCGACTGCCGCGAGAGGATTTCGCCGTCTTCGGCGCCCCAGCCGGTTCCCTTCTTTTTCCACACTCCGTCGATTTTTTCTGCGGTCTTGGCGGGATCCGAGAGCGTCGACCAGTCGAAATTCTCGTGATGCACCGGCGAAAGCCCTTCAATGTCCATCCAGGATGCGCCGGCATTCTGCGGGCCGACATTGACCGACGCGGCAAACGGCACCAGCGCGAACTGAACCGGCTTTTCGACCTGCTTGATCAGCAGAGCCTGCTTGGCCAACGTGTCGACGAGCTGCTTAGCCGCCGACTTTAGAAGGTCGATCCGCTTCTGGCCGGAGCCGGTGCCGAGCTCTTGCATCGACCCCGAATTGTCAAGCACTAGCGCCACTTCGAGCGTGTTCTTCAGCCGGATTTCGCTTTTGGCGCTGAAGCTTATTTGGTCGTCGCCCGACTTGCCGATGAGCTTAGCGAAGGCCGGAAAGAAATAGGGCTGGTAGTTGAGGCGAGCTGAAAGCTTGAGCGTCCCGCCGCCCGCCTGGCTATTGGGCAGCGTGACGCTTAGCGTCGTGTCGGCCGGATCGATCGAACCCAGATTGGCATGGAAGAAATCGGTGGCGTAGGCGATCAACGCCGCATCGCTGACGCCGCTGTCGATATGGCGCGCGGTCGCAATACCGGCTGCGTCCAGCGCGTTGAGCGTCGCCTGCTGCTGGCGGTTCATCTCTGCGAAGTCGACGGCTAGCGCCAGTCCGCCCATCAGCGGAATTAGCGCAAGGCCCGTCGCCAGCGCATAATTGCCCCTGGTATCCTGCAGAAACCTGCGGAACATGGAATTCGCCCCCATATCGCGGGGACACTCCCACAAAAGCCTAAAAAGCTTGTTTTGGAAATCGCTCGATTGCTGCCTGCCTGCTTCATGCCGCGGTAACCAAAACCCAACATAGATCGAAACCGAACATTCCAGGTTTCTAATTATTCAGGATTGCCACCTAGCTTCCGCTCGACAAAAGGGCGCGAAGGGGTTGACGGCGTGAGGGGCAAGGCAATTACCATGATCGGCATCGCCGCCGTCTTCGGCGCGGTTTCGATCTTTGCCGCCGATCTGTGGATCAAGAGCGAGGCTAGCGCTCGCACCACGGAAGCGGCGGCGCCATTGCCGGCCGCTCCGGAAGTCGAATTCAACACCATCGTCGTCGCCACCGAGCCGCTGCGTTTCGGCATGCCGGTCGACCGTGCTCAGTTGCGCGAGATTCCATGGCCGCAGGAGGCGCTGCCGCAAGGATCGTTCAGCACCATCGACGCGCTTCTGGCCGAAGGCAGCCGCGTCGTGCTGTCGCCGATCGAAATCAACGAGCCGCTGCTTCTGGCCAAGCTGTCCGGCCCCAATGGCCGCGCGACGCTTTCCAACCTTCTTTCGCCGGGCATGCGCGCCGTGACCATCCGCACTGACGAGATTGCGGGCGTCGGCGGGTTCGTGACGCCGGGCGACCGTGTCGATGTCGTGCTGACGCGCGACGCAGGCGCCATCACCGAGGTCCAGAAGAACGCCGAGGGCGCGGCCGGCTCGACCATCACCACCGAAATCGTGGTCGAAAACGCCAAGGTGCTGACGGTCGGCCAGGGCGCCGACACACGCCAGACCAGCCCGCAGATCGTGGAATCCGTCACCATCGAGGTCGATGGCGAGGGTGCGCAGAAGGTCGCGCTGGCAAGGACCGTAGGCACACTGTCGCTATCGCTTAGATCGTCCAGCCAGGGCGGCGCATCGCTCGACGGCGTGACGACCATCTCGGCCTTTGGCGGTTCGGTGGCCGCCGGGGTGGCGGAAGCCGCGGGCGCGCTGTTCGAGGCGGCCGCCGAGGAGCCGGAAGGGCCGAAATTCACGACGGTCATCGTGACGCGCGGCACCGAGCCGCAAAGCTATCAGGTCGTATCGCCTGACGAATGAGAATGCCGGCAGGGGCGCCGGTTGGGGACAGGGCAATGTTGGGGTGGATGGGGAATATAAGACTGCGTCGGGCGCGTGCCGCGGCGATGGCGCTTCTGGCGGTTGCGATCGCCGGCTCGATGCTGGTTGCGCCGCACGGCGCGCAGGCTGGCAATGATGTCGTTCACATCACCTCCTCCAAGAACGCGTCGATCAGGCTTGCCAAGGGCAAACCCAAGACCGTCAAGACCGATGTGCCATTCTACGAGATCGTTATCGGCGATCCCGAGATCGCCAACGTCAATCCGCTGACCGACCGCTCCTTCTATGTGCTTGGCAACAGTCTCGGCACGACCGGCATCGCTCTGTTCGACGAGAACAAGCAGCTCGTCGGCACCATGGACATCGAGGTAACGCTCGACACCGACCGGCTGGCCAGCACCATCCGCGACAGCGTGCCCGGCGCCGATATCAAGGTCAGCTCGGCCAATGGCCGCGTGGTCCTGTCGGGTTCGGCCGAGGATGCGGTCGCCGTCGACAAGGCGACGCGCATCGCGACGCGCTTTTCCGGCGAGGAGGAGGTGATCAACTCGGTCGACATCTCGTCGTCGCAGCAGGTTCAGCTCAATGTCCGATTCGTCGAGATCAACCGGCAGGTCGGCCAGGAACTCGGCACCAAGATCGGCGTCCGCTATCTGGGCTCCGACGGCGGTATTGCCTTCAACTCGACCCCGTCGGCCACCAACTCGCCGGCGGCGGCGCAGTTGCTCGGCACGCTGCTCACCAACGGCGTTTCGATAGACGTCGCCATCAAGGCGCTCGAGGATCGCGGCGTCGCCCGCCGCCTCGCCGAGCCCAACCTGATTGCGCGCTCCGGCGAGAAAGCCAGCTTCCTCGCCGGCGGCGAGTTTCCGATCCCGATTTCGGAAGAGGACGGCAAGATCACTGTCGACTACAAGAAATTTGGCGTCAGCCTCGATTTCACGCCGACAGTTTTGAGCGACGGCCTGATCGCCCTCGATATCGAGCCCGAGGTTTCGTCGGTCGACAGCTCGGCTTCCTATAATATCGGCAATATCTCCATTCCCGGCTTTGTTGTCCGTCGGGCGCGCACCTCGATCGATCTGAAGAGCGGCCAGAGCTTCATGATGGCCGGCCTGCTGCAAAGCGAGAATGACATGGTGCAGCAGCGCGTGCCGGGTCTCGGCAAGCTGCCGATCCTGGGGCCGCTTTTCAGCTCCAGGGCCTATCAGCGCCGTGAAACCGATCTGGTAATCATCGTCACGCCTTTCCTGGTCAAGCCGATCGATCCGACAAAGAAGCCGCTGGTCCCTACCGACGGCACGATGGCGGCAAGCAACGTCGATTACTTTCTGGGCAATGTGGAGGAAGTGAAAGCCGGCGCTCCGCAAAACGCTCTTACGCCGGCCGCTCCCATCGCCTCCGTCGGCCACTTCCTCGATCTGCCGAAGGAATGATTATGCGCAAGCTCTCGACCACAGCCCTGTTTGCAAGCATCGCTCTCTCCACCGGCTGCGCCACGGAGGAAACGGCGCGCATGGACGGCCTGACCGTCGGCGCTGGCAACGCCCTGGCGGCCAATACGGTCATGCAGATGGTCGACCCTTGGCCGCGCGGCGTCGAAGACACCACTCTGATCGTGCCTGCCGACCCCGGCCAGTACAGGACTGACGAAGCGGCCGCCGTCGCGGCGGAGCGGGTCGACAGTTCGATCGACGGCGACAACTAGGAACGGAGCAGCGAAATGGCCGCTACAAAAAGCAGCAAGCGCATCCTCCTGGTCTCGACCGACAAGGCGTTCCTGCAGGACACCAAGGCGGCGTTCGCCTCGTCCGAGAAGATCGAGCTGGTTGTGGTCGAGAAGAATGTCGGCGACCTGCGCGCAGAAATCCAGGAAGCCGACTGCGGCGCGGTTATTATCGACATGGACGCGGCGAGGCTCGACGAAATCGACGCGCTGCAGCGCATCACGCGCCGGCTGGAAGGCCGCGCCCCGATCATCGTCGTCACCCAGGAATTCAATGCCGCGGCGGTGCGCATTCTGGTGCAGCTCCAGATCGCCGACTTCCTCGTCAAGCCGATCACCACGGCCGATCTGGTCCGCTCCTGCATTCGCGCGTTGCAGGGGCCGGGCCGCGAGGAGAACGCCGAGTCGCAGATCTACACCTTCATGCCGGCAGCCGGGGGCGTCGGCACGACGACGCTGACCCTCCAGACGGCGTTCCAACTGCACAATTCGATGACCCGCGGCGCCTCCACCTGCGTCGTCGATCTGAATTTCCAGCAGGGCTCCTGCGCCGAGTATCTTGATCTCGAGCCCCGATTCGACATCAACGAGATCGAGAACCAGCCCGAACGCCTCGACCGCCAGCTTCTCGACGTCATGTTGTCGAAGCATTCGAGCGGGCTGTGCGTGCTGGCGGCGCCGACGCGGCCGTCGGAGATGCGTTCGTTCAACACCGATGTCGTCGTGCGTATGCTCGACCTCGTCTCGGCCTATTTCGACAATGTCGTCATCGACATGCCACGCACCTGGTTCCCTTGGACGGAGACGGTGCTGCTCGGCTCCAACAAGCTCTACATCGTCGCCGAGATGACGGTTCCGTGCCTGCGCCACACGCAGCGCCTGATCCAGGCGGTCTACGAGACCGCAGGCAAGGAAGTGAAGCCGAACGTCATCGTCAACCGCTTCGAGCAGCGCATGTTCGACAGCGGCATCAAGCAGGCGGACGTGCAGGAAATACTCGGCGAGCATTTCGTCGGCGGCATCTCCAACAATTACCGGCTGGTGCGCGAGGCGGTTGATCGCGGCGTGCCACTGCACGAGATCGACCCCAACGCCAATGTCGTCAACGATTTGAAGCGGATCATCCTGCCTGAGGAAGCTGTGGTCGTGGCGAAGAAATCGCGCTCGTTGTTCGGCCTCGGTAAGGGACTTCTGAGGAAAGCCGGATGACCAGCCGCTTCTCGACCCTCCAGAAACGCGATGTAAGGCCCGAGCGCCCGCCGGAGCCGGCCGCCGGCCAGCAAATGGCGGTGGTGATCCCGACGACGCGCAAGCCTGCACCACCCAAGGCCGAGGTCGGGCCGGCCAAGCCGACCAAGGTGCTCGACGCGCGCGTGCGCATTCACCGCATGCTGATCGAGGAGATCAATCTGGTGGCGCTGGAGCGGCTGCCACGCGACGAGATGCGCCGACAGGTACACGAATTCGTGTCGGAGAAGACCCGCCAGGAGCGGTTGGCGATCAATGTCGCCGAACTCGACGCCCTGGTCGACGACATCGTCGATGAGATGGTCGGCCTCGGTCCGTTGGAGCCGCTATTAAAGGATCCGACCATCAACGACATCCTCATCAACGGCCACGAGAATTGCTTCGTCGAGCGGCGCGGCAAGCTCGAGCAGGTGCACATCCCGTTCAAGGACGAGGCGCATCTGTTGCGCATCATCAATAAGATCGTCGCGGCGGTCGGGCGGCGCGTCGACGAATCCCAGCCCATGGTTGATGCGCGCATGCTCGACGGCTCGCGCTTCAACGCCGCGATCCGTCCCGTCGGCGTCGACGGACCGCTGGTTTCGATCCGCAAATTCTCGAAGAACAAGCTCGGCCTGCACAAGCTGGTCGAATTCGGCGCCATCACCCAGAACATGGCCGAAGTGCTCGCCGCCGCCGTTCATGCCCGCAAAACGACGATCATCTCAGGCGGCACCGGCACCGGCAAGACAACCATGCTGAACGCATTGTCGGCCTTCATCCCCGAGGACGAGCGGCTGATCACCATCGAGGACGCTGCCGAGCTTCAGTTGCAGCAGCCGCACGTGGCTCGCATGGAGACGCGGCCCGCCAACATCGAGGGCCATGGCGAATTGAAGCAGCGCGATCTGGTCAAGAACGCGCTGCGCATGCGGCCCGACCGCGTCATTCTCGGCGAGTGCCGCGGCGAAGAGGCGTTCGACATGCTGCAGGCTATGAACACCGGCCATGAAGGTTCGATGGCGACCATCCACGCCAATACGCCGCGCGACGCCATCAGCCGCCTGGAGCAGATGCTCGGCATGACCGGCATGCCGATGACGGTGCAGTCGATCCGCAGCCAGATCGCCAGCGCGCTGGACATCATCGTGCAGCTGACCCGCCTTTCCGACGGCAAGCGCAAAGTGACGAGCGTCGCCGAAGTCACCGGCATGGAAGGCGACGTCATCCAGATGCAGGAGATCTTCCGCTTCGTGCGCACCGGAATGGAGGCGGACGGAAAGATCCTCGGCCATTTCGAGGCAACCGGCATCCGCCCACGGTTCCTCGAGGATATGAGGGCGATGGGCATCGAGTTTCCGGGCAAGTATTTCGAGCCCGGCCGGCCGCTGGAATAGCTGTGATGTTCGACGGTTTCAGCGCCATCTACCTGATCTATGCCGGTGCCGCCCTCACCGGCATCATCATCGCTGAGGCGTTCTATCTGCTCTATGCCGGTAGCAAGGATCGGCGCGCCGCGATCAACCGCCGCGTCAAGCTGCAGGAGAAGAAGCTCAGTCAGGAACAGGTGTTGATCCAGCTTCGCAAGGAGCGCGGCCTGGAAAGCGCGCCTATGTTTTCGCTCGATCGCTTCCGCGCGCTGCGGACCCAGTCCGGCCTGATAACGCCGCTGCCGAAGTTCTTCGCCATCACCAGCGGCGTCGCCGCGTTGCCGGTCTTTGTGGCGATCTGGAAGGGGCTTCCCGTCCTTTTCGGGCTCGCAGCTCTCCCGGTTCTCGGCCTCCTCATTCCTGTGATGACGCTGCGCTTCCTGCGAAACCGCCGCCACAAGATGTTCGGTCGGCAGCTTCCTGAAGCGCTCGAACTGATCACGCGCAGCCTCAAGGCCGGTCATCCCGTTCCCGTCGCCATTTCCATGGTGGCCCGCGAAATGCCCGACCCGATCGGAACCGAGTTCGGCGTCGTCGCCGACGAGGTGACCTACGGCTCGGACCTCGTTACAGCCCTGCATTCGCTGTTCGAGCGCGTAGGACACGAGGATCTGCCGCTTTTCGTCACCGCGGTATCGATCCAGAGCAGTTCGGGCGGAAATCTGCGCGAGATTCTCGACGGGCTCTCCTCCGTGATCCGCGAGCGCGGCAAGCTCAAGCGCAAGGTCCGCGCCATCTCCACCGAAGGTCGCATGTCCGCCTACATCCTGACCGCTGTTCCGGCGCTGCTTATGACCGGCATTCAAGTGCTTATGCCGCAGTTCTACAACGACATCTGGGGTGAGCCGATGACCTGGTATCTGCTCGGCGGGTCGTTCGCCTGGCTGATGATCGGCAACGCCATGATGTTCAAGATGTCGAATTTCAAATTCTGATGGAAACCCTGATCGTATTTCTCGCAGCGCTTCGGCCGACCTCGTTGGCGCCGGTTGCGCTGCTGCTTCTGGTCCTCGGAGGCGCAGCGGTTGTGTGGCCGCTGCTTGCCCATCGTGGCGGCCGCAGCGACGTGAAGCGCCGGTTGAAGGTGGAGGCTGACATCCCGGTCGCGGCCGCGGACGCCACGCCGAAGAAGAAATCCCCCGGCGTCGTCCGCGAAAAGGCGATGAAGACCGCGCATGATTTCTATGCCAAGAGCGATCCCGAAAACGTCGCGCGGCTGCGCATGCGGCTGATCCGGGCCGGTCACATGGATCCGTCCGCGGTCGGCAAGTTCTTTCTCATACGGTTCGTCGGCTTCGCTGTCGGCGCAATCGGCGCGTTTCTGGCAGACCAATGGATGGGCGGCAACTCTTCCGCGATGAGCCGCTGGGCGTTCGTCATCATGGCCGGCGGCGCCGGCTACTTCTTCCCCGGCCTGGCGCTTTCGCGGCAGATCAGCGTCAAAATGCGCGAATACCGCAACGGCTTTCCTGATTTCATGGATCTTATGATCGTCTGTTCCGATGCCGGCATGAGCATGGAAGCGGGCATCGAGCGCGTTGCCAAGGAACTTTTCCTTACCTATCCGTCGCTCAGCCAGAACCTCACGCTCGTCTCGCTGGAATTGCGGGCGGGACGCAGCCTCGACGATGCGCTGAAGTCGCTTTCCGATCGCCTGAGCCTTGAGGAAGTGCGCTCCTTCGCCACATTGCTGCAGCAGTCGAAGGAACTCGGCACCAGCCTGTCGGGGGCGCTGCGCGTGTTTTCAGACGAAATGCGCCACAAGCGCATGTCGATGGCCGAGGAGAAGGCGCATGCCCTGCCGGCCAAGATGTCGGTGCCGGTCACCGTCTGTATCCTGCCGGTCGTGCTGATGGTGGCGATCATCCCGGTCATCGTGAAGATGTCGATGACGGGCGAGTGAACGCGGCTCTGGTTAACGCTTCCTATTAGAGTCTCCTAATTTTAACGACGTTCTGGCACTTTGATTTTAACGGCTAGGCTGTAGTGTCGGTCCTGGGTAACGACCCGGAAAACCGGGCTCTACGGGACGGGGCAGATGCGTCACATCCATTTCGCGGCCATGGCCGCCATCGCGCTTGCGGTCGCGTCGGGCTGCACGTCGAGCAAGATCGACAAGACCGAGACGACGGCGATCGCGCCGGTCGCGCCGGATATAGGCGCGGCCGATCTTACCGCAGGCAAGGCGCAGTTCCGCGAAGCCAATTACGGTCTCGCCGAAAAGCACTTCCGCAAGGCCGTCGAGCTCAGCGCCGACAATGCAGAGGCGTGGATGGGCCTCGCCGCATCCTACGACCAACTCGGTCGGTTCGACTTCGCGGACCGCGCCTATGACCAGCTTCTCAAGGTCGCCGGCCGCAAGGCGCGGATCGTAAACAATATGGGCTATTCGCAACTCCTGCGTGGCAACAGGAAGAAGGCGCAGGCCCTGCTTCTGGAAGCCAGAGCGGGCATGGCCGACCCCGCAATCGTCGACGCCAATCTGGCGCTCCTTAACAAATCATAGAGTACGATCTATTCGGACGGGCGTTCGGCAAGCAGCGCGCCGTCAAGCGAGGAAGGCAGGCACGGCAGATCGCTATCGAGGCAAAGCTGCGCCTTCGCGGTTGATGCGGCTTTTTCCGGCCGGGTTTTGCTTTCCAGGCCCAGATAGGTCAGCCGCACCGTTTCGGGCTGCCTGATATCGCTCAGAAAATAGAACGACAGGAAGACCGCCACCGCCATGACCGAAGCGGACAGGATGGCTTCGAAGACGCCGAATGGCTGTTTTGGTTCCAGATGCATTGTCCGGCTCGTCGTCTGGTCTGCTCTCATGAAACGGCTTTCCCGCGCCGGCGGTTCCGAATTTTGCCGATCCAATAGCTACTCGCCTTTCGCTGGTTTATCTGTGGGTTTGATCACAAACTCAGCCTGCATCCGGCCGTGATGGAACGCTTCCGTCGCCAATTGCATTTGTTGCAGGAATACAACCGGGCATCGACGGAGAGCCGGCAATTGCCCGGCCATGAACGGAGTAGGCAGGCGGCATTCCCGCCGTGCCCGAAACAGTGCATTATGCCTTTGGATTTTTGAGAGAGGAGAGCGACATGGAAGACGCAGGCGTTGGTTGGATAGCTGCCATCATAATCGGTGGCGTGGCGGGATGGCTGGCCGAGCAGTTCATGAAGAGCAATCTCGGGCTGCTCATGAACATCGTTCTCGGCATCGTGGGGGCGGTCGTGGCGAATGCCCTCCTTGGCCTCGTGGGCGTGAGCCTGGGCGGCTGGATCGGTTATCTGATCGCAGGCTTCATCGGCGCGTGCATCCTGATCGCTATCGGCCGAATGTTCAGGCGCTAGAACCGGCAGGCTGATCCATCCCGACGGTTAACCTCCAGCCCAGGGCTGGAGGTTAACTTTGCGTTGGACGTCGCTCAGGCCGTCGTCTTGTCGCGAATCAGGCTTTTGCGCTTGTCGAACATGCGTACGATATTGTCTCCCAGATTCTGCTGCTTCGGATTTTCGGTCACTTTCTGAATGCTGTTGCGCTTGCGCAGCCGTGCGGCGTCCTGGAGCATGCTTCCGGCCCAGCGATAGATGTTGTTGTCGCGAACGATCTCCCGCATCCGCAGCATGCGCTGGCGCTGTTCCTCCGCCGGCATCGTCAGGGCGCGCATCATGGCCTCGCCCATGGCGGTAGCGTCGTATGGATTGACGATCACCGCCTCGAGCAGTTCGCGCGCCGCGCCGGCGAAGGTGCTGAGGATAAGCACGCCCTGCTCGTCGTCCCTTGACGCTACGAACTCCTTGGCCACCAGATTCATGCCGTCATGCAGGCTGCTGACCACGCAGGCGTCGGCGGCGCGATAGACATTGTAGATGTCCTCTTGGGTATGGTGTTCCGCCAGCATGATGATCGGTTTGTAGCCGTCGGTTCCATACCGCTGGTTGAAAGCGTCGACGAAGCCGACGCATTCCTGGTGAAGGTGCTGGTAGGCCGGCAGTGTGCCGCGGCTCGGCGCCGCGATCTGCAGGAACACCAGCCGGCCGATCCATTCGGGATGATTGGTGAACAGTTCGTCGATCGCCTGGAAGCGGTCGACGATGCCCTTTGTATAGTCCATGCGCTCGACCCCGACGAACAGCTTCATGTCATCCGACAGGCCGTACCGCTCGAAGATCTTGCGCCGGCACTCCTCGACCGGCGGCTGCGCTTCGAGCGCCGCGGGTGGCCACTCGATCGAGATCGGGTAGGAATGCACCAGGGTCGTCTGGCCGCCATAGGAGATCGAGGAGTGCTCGCGCTCGATCCGGCTTTCCAGGAAGCGATCGACGCTTTCCATGAAATTGTTGCAATGGAATTGGATGTGGAAACCGACAATCGAGCTGCCGAGCAGGCCGTCGAGGATCTGCTCCCGCCATGGGCAGATGCTGAACACTTCCGAATTCGGCCATGGTATGTGCCAGAAGGTGATGATGATCGCCTCCGGCAGCCGCCGCCGGATCATGCGCGGCAACAGCGCGAAGTGATAATCCTGAATCAGCACGATCGGCCGTTCGTTGCGCGCCTCCTCGACGACGACGTCGGCGAATTTCTGGTTCACCGCCTCGTAGGTCTCCCAGTCCGAGGCGCGGAACAGCGGCCGCGTGAAAGCGATATGGCAGAGGGGCCAAAGCCCGTCATTGGAGAAGCCGGAGTAATGACCCTGCTGTTCCTCTTCGCTCAGCCACACCCTGCGCAGCGTATAGGCCGGCTTGCCCGGCGGCACCTGCACGTGATCGTGCTCGTCGACAGTGATCTTGTCGGCCGAACCGCCGCCATGCGCGATCCAGGTGCCGGCGCAGGCGCGGGTCACCGGCTCCAGCGCGGAAACCAGCCCACTCGCCGGCACGATGAGATCGACCTTACCGTCCTTCAGATTGTGGATATAGGGTTCGCGGTTCGAGACCACGATGACCTGCGCGCCCGGCAATTCCGTCCGCAAGATACGGCGCAGCGTGTCGGGCGTCCATGAGACGAGCGGGTCGTCGACCGCTCCGCTGTTCTTTTCGAATTCACGCAGCAACTGGCGCGCCGTTTCCGCCATCGGGCCGGTGTTCTGGAAAAGCGGCTCGTCCGCGCCGGCGGCCGAGCGCCATCTCATTAGCATGGCCGCCGAAATGGCGACGGCCAGCCCGGAAAGCAGAAGGCTGGTCGCAAGCAGGCCCCACATTCCGCCAGGATATGTTTGCAGAAGACTGGGATCGATATCTGTCATGATCGGTTACGAAGTACGCTTGACGTAAATAACATCGGGTAGGGTTTATCCTCATGCGGGAAAACCGGTTACGCCGGCCAATCGGCCAAAGCCGGCCCGCCGCATCCTGTCTGGAGGGGAACTCCCGGGGCATCGATCCGTTCCGGAAAAAATCGCCCTTCGCGATCTCCTGGTCAGGAACGCACGATCAGCGGCGCCAGCCCCTCATGGCGCGTGTCCAGATAAGCCACCACGCGGTCGCCGACGCGCTGGAACGACAGGTCCACCTCGGCCGCGCCGACGCTCAGCCGGCGTATGGTGAGATGGTCGATGCCGATCGGCAGGCGCGGCCGGGTAACCTGGATTTCGCCTTTCAGCCCGTCGATCTCCAGGCCGAGGCAGGCCTGCATCAGCATGAACACCGATCCCGACGACCACGCCTGCGGCAGGCAGGCGACGGGATAGGCGATCGGTGCTTCACCGGGCTGGCGGGTGAAGCCGCAAAACAGCTCCGGCAGCCGCATGTTGAAATGCACCGCCGCCTCGAAAGTGCCGCTCAGCAGCCTGACCAGGCTGTCGCGGACCCCGTAGCGCGCCAGCCCGGCTGCGCATATAGCGGTGTCGTGCGGCCAGATCGAGCCGTTGTGATAGGACATCGGGTTGAAGAGGATCTCATCGTCGGCGAGCGTGCGCACGCCCCAGCCTGAATGGAACGACGCCGACAGCAGTTGGTCGCCGACCCGCTGTGCCCGCTCCGGCGATGGCAGGCCGACGAAAAGCAGGTGTCCGGCATTCGACGTCCTGACCTCGCAGGGACGCCCGTCGCCGTCGAGCGCCAGGGCATAGAACTCCCGGTCATCCATCCAGAAATGTTCTTCCACGTTTTTTCGCATGGTTTCTGCGCATTCGGTCCAGTGCACCGCCCTGCCGGCGTCCTCGCGCAGCAAAGCGAGTTCGGCGAGGCCTCGATAGGCGGCATAGACGTAGCCCTGCACTTCCACGAGCGCGATCGGGCCTTTCGGAATCGTGCCGTCGGCATGAAAGACGGAATCGAAGCTATCCTTCCAGCCCTGGTTGGACAGCCCGGATTCAGCGGCTCTCTGGTAGGCGACAAATCCGCTGCCGTTTTGCTGGCTGGCCTCCTCCATCCAGCCTGCGGCAGCGCAAAGCGAAGGCCAGAGGGAGTTGATGAATTCCATGTCGCCGGTGCGCGTCGCGTAGGCGCAGGCCAGGTAGATGTAGAGCGGCGTCGTATCGACCCCGCCGTAGTAGCGCCCGAACGGCAGTTCGCGCAGCACCGCCATCTCGCCTTTGCGGGTTTCGTGCATGATCTTGCCCGGTTGCGAGTCGCTGAAGGGCGAGGTTTCCGTCGCCTGGTGCTGCGCCAGAAACGACAGCACGCCCCGCGCCAGCCCCGGATTGAGCCACAGCATCTGCAGCGCCGAGATCACGCCGTCGCGGCCGAAGGCGGTCGAGAACCAGGGGATGCCCGCATAGGGGTAGGGTCCGGTCGGCAGGTCGGTGGTGAGCAGCGCAATGTCTGCCCTCGCCCGAGACAGCCAGTCATTGAACACGCGGCCGGAACTGAACACAGTTGCGCCGTGGCGTCGCTTGGCGCGCATACCGAAGCGCGCCCGCGCCGCCGCCGCCCGATATCTTTCGCGGCTCGGCGGGGCAGGCCTGTCGGCGCCCACCTCGATGAACAGCGTTTCGCTGCCACGTTTCGACAGGCGCATTGTGAAATCGGCGCGGTCGGCAAGGATGCGGTCAGGCCGCACCGAAAACGCGATGGTCGAGTGGCGGTCGAGTTTGTCGAGCCCCTCGTAGCGCATGCTGACGCTGTCTTCCGTCGTTTCCACGTCGTAGGCCCGGCCGCGCCTGCTGCGGATCGAGCCGCGCACTTCGAACATGTCGCGGAAATCGGCGGCGAAGCGCAGCGTCAGAGGCACCAGCGCCTCGCGTTCGCTGTAGTTAGAGAGCTTGATGCGCTCGAACATCCGGTCCTCCCACAGGAGGCGCGAGCGCTCGATGTAAATGACGCCCTGTGGGGTGGCGCCGCCGTCAAGCGTCGTAAGCGGCAGATTGGTCAGATTGGCGGTGAAAATCATGTTGTCCTGGCTAAGCGAAGCGCCCAGCAGCGAAGGAACCCGCTCGCCGACCAGCAGCCGGAAATGCGACAAAACCCGCGTGTCGTCGCGGAACAGGCCGTCGCCGCTGCCGCGTATATCGCCATAGGCGTCCGCCACGACGAAGCAATCGCCATGCTTCAGTGCAAACTGCCTATGCGGCTCGCGCGGGGCGGTATCGTCGAGCCCCGCCAGAGCGACGGCCGGATCCAGTTTTCGCTCGTCGAGTATCGTCATTGCTGTTCAACCAGTTTCGTCCGCGCCGTGAGGCAGATTGCTTCGCAGCGGTTTGCCATAGAGGGAATCAAAGGGCTGCCATCGCCCCAATTCTACGTCCGTGAGACGCTGTGTCGAGCAGTTGCCCGTAGATGGCGGCATAGTCGCGGGCCATCCGCATTGCCGAGAAGCGCTTCTCGAACGCCGCCCGCACCAGATTCCGGTCGAACTTTATGGTTCTCCCGACCGCAGCGACCGCCTCGTCGATGGAATCGACGACATGGCCGGTCACGCCTTCGTCGATGATCTCGTGCATCGCACCGCAGTTCCAGGCGACCACCGGCGTGCCGAAGGCCATGGCCTCGATCACCACCAGCCCGAACGGTTCGGGCCAGTCGATCGGAAAAAGCAACGCTGCGGCATTGCCGAGGAAATCGGCCTTCTGGTCCTCGCCGATCTCGCCCAGATATTCGACCGAAACGCCGTCGATAAGATGCTCGATCTCATCGTGGAAATAGGCCCGGTCGTCCTCCCCGACCTTGGCCGCGATCCTGAGTTTCATGCCGGATCGGCGGGCGATCTCGATGGCCCGGTCAGGCCGCTTGTCGCGCGAAAGCCTGCCGAGAAAGGCAAGATATCCGCCGCCCTCAGCCTCGCGTCGCGGGATCGGCTTGTAGAGATCGAGCGGCAGGCCGTGGTGAACCGTTCCGACCCAGTTGGCCTCTGGCAGCGGCTGGCGCTGGCGGTGCGAGATCGAGATCATCGGAAAGCGTGGCCAGCGCCGGTAGGCGCTGGAAAGATCCTTGTAGTCGAGCCGTCCGTGCGGCGTCGTCACCGTCCGTTCGGGCATGTCCTGGAAGGACGGGAAATGCAGAAAGTGGCTGAGGTGAAAATGGATGATGTCGAATTCGTCGGCCCGCCGGCGAACTTCGTCCAGCATAGCGAGGTGCGCAGCGATTTGCGATTTCAACGGATAGGGATCGAGTCGCAGCGCCTGGTCTCTGACGGGCACGAGCGTCGCGGTGGTCCTGGAATCGCCGCTGGCAAACAACGTCACCTCGTGTCCGAGTTCCACCAATCCGTCGACGAGGTATGTGATGATGCGTTCGGTTCCGCCATAATAACGCGGAGGCACGCTTTCAAATAGCGGCGCGACATGCGCAATTCTCATAAAACATTTCCTTTGGAATCCATCCTGTCCACAGGGCGCAATTTATCGCCCCACCATACAGAAGCCGGTTTCGCGGGGAAAGTTCCATGCCCGGCGCGTGCCGCATCCGGGCGGGCGACGAGACGCCGCCGGTCGCGACGCGTTGCCAGTTGGGGAGGAAGACGATCGGCCGCATCTCGTCGGCGCCGAACAGCGGGGCTCGACTTATGTTCCTTCGGCTGTCTCGTGCTTGCATGGCGGCATTGCGCAAATCGACGCCAGAAACCAAACTGGGCCGCGTGCGTTCGAGCATGATCCCGAACCGAAGGTCCGCGCAGCGAAAAGTTGCAGACTTTTCGGTCAAGTTCATGCGGCAGGAAGACAGCCGCTGCGGAGAGCCTGATGGCAGAGACGAAGCTTTCGAAATACCGGTCGAAACGCGACTTCACCAAGACCGCCGAGCCGAGCGACGAGACGGAAGCGTCGCCGTCTCCGCGTCTCCGCTTCGTCATCCAGAAGCACGCCGCGACGCGCCTGCATTACGATCTGCGCCTCGAACTAGGCGGCGTCTTCAAGTCCTGGGCGGTGACCCGCGGCCCCTCGCTCGATCCGCATGACAAGCGCCTGGCAGTCGAGACGGAAGATCACCCGCTCGCCTATGGCGATTTCGAAGGAACTATCCCCAAGGGCCAGTATGGCGGCGGAACGGTGCAACTCTGGGACCGCGGCTACTGGAGCGTCGAAGGGCGCAAGACGCCGGAGAAGGCGCTGGAATCCGGCGACCTGAAGTTCACGCTCGAAGGCAAACGCCTGCATGGCAGCTGGGTCCTGGTGCGGATGAAGAACGATCGCGACGGCGGCAAGCGCACCAACTGGCTGCTCATCAAGCACCGCGACGCTTTCGCGCGCGAAGGTGACGGCGAGGCCATCTTGAAGGAAGATCGTTCGGTCGCCTCGGGCCGCACCTTGGCGGAGATCGCCAAGGGCAAGGGTAAAGGGCCGACACCCTTCATGCTGGCCGGCGGCGAGGCGACGAGCCCCGATGCGGTCTGGAACTCCAACAGGAGCGATGGCGAAAAGCTCTCGCCCAGGCAGGAACTGCGAAAGCCGGTCGCACGCAAGCGCGGCAAGTCGGCCGGCATGCCCGATTTCATTGCGCCGCAACTTTGCGAAACCGTGAGCCGCGCGCCGAGCGGGTCCGACTGGCTTCACGAGATCAAGTTCGACGGCTATCGCATGCAATCGCGCGTCGAAGACGGCCGCGCGGTGCTGAAGACGCGGAAGGGCCTCGATTGGAGCGGCAAATTCGGCGTGATCGCCGCCGAAGGAGATGCGCTTCCCAATTGCATCATCGACGGCGAGATCGTCGCGCTGGATAGCTCCGGCAGGCCGGATTTCAGCGCGCTTCAGGCCGCTTTGTCCGAGCAGGATACCGGCGACCTGGTGTTTTTCGCCTTCGATCTGTTGTTCGACGGGTCTGACGACCTGCGGCCGCTGCCGCTTACCGAGCGCAAGGCGAGGCTTCAGGAACTGCTGGCCGACGGCGCGGATGACGTGCCGCATATCCGCTTCGTCGAGCATTTCGAAGGCGATGGCGAGGCGGTGCTGCGTTCGGCGAGCAGTCTCGGCCTGGAAGGCATCATCTCCAAGAAAGCGAGCGCGCCTTACGAATCCGGGCGGACCGCGAGTTGGACCAAGGCGAAAAGTCGAGAGGGTCAGGAAATCGTGATCGGCGGCTGGACGACGACCAACGGCAAGTTCCGCTCGCTGCTCGCCGGCGTCTTTCACGACGGGCATTTCGTCCATGTCGGCCGCGTCGGAACCGGCTTCGGCCGCGACAAGGTCGAAAAGCTGCTGCCGAAGCTGAAGGCGGTGAAGACGACCAAATCTCCCTTCACCGGCGCCAATGCGCCCGCCAAGGCCCCGAACATCAACTGGACCAGGCCCGAACTGGTCGCCGAGATCCAGTTCGCTGGATGGACCGAAGGCGGCCAGATCAGGCAGGCGGCGTTCAAGGGATTGCGCGAGGACAAGCCCGCGCGCGAGGTGAGGGCGGAAACGCCGGTGCCCGTCGAGCAGACGCAAGTCACCGAACCTGAGGCCGCTGTCAAGGAAGCCGCAAAGCCTGCCAGAATCCGTGGCAAGGGAGGAAAGCCGATGGTCATGGGCGTCGCGATATCGAACCCGGACAAGGAGATGTGGCCCGATGCCGGCGACGGCGAGCCGGTCACCAAGCTTGACCTCGCAGAGTATTTCGAGGCGGTCGGGCCCTGGCTGATAGAGCACATAAGGGGCCGTCCATGCTCGATAATCCGCGCGCCGGACGGCATCGGCGGCGAGCAGTTCTTTCAGCGCCATGCAATGCCCGGCACGTCGAAACTGCTCGAACTGGTGCCGGTCTTCGGTGACAAGAAGCCCTATTTGCAGATCGATCGCGTCGAGGGTCTCGCGGCCGTCGCGCAGATCGGCGCGCTAGAACTGCATCCGTGGAATTGCGAACCCGGAAAGCCGGAAGTGCCGGGCCGGCTGGTTTTCGACCTCGATCCGGGACCGGAAGTCGAATTTGCCGCCATCATCGAGGCGGCCCGCGAGCTGCGCGAGCGGCTGGACGCGCTCGGCATGGTCTCATTCTGCAAGACCACCGGCGGCAAGGGCCTGCATGTGGTGACGCCGCTGAAGGCGCCGGCCAGGGGCGTGCCCGACTGGAAGGAAGCAAAAGCCTTCGCGCAGGAGGTCTGCAAGCAGATGGCGCGCGACAGCCCCGACCGCTATCTCGTCAACATGGCCAAGAAGCTGCGCACCGGCCGCATCTTCCTCGACTACCTCCGCAACGACCGCATGGCGACGGCTGTCGCGCCGCTATCGCCGCGCGCCCGGCCCGGCGCCACCGTCTCGATGCCGCTGAACTGGGAGGTGGTGAAGCCGGGCCTCGACCCCAAGCGCTACACGCTGCGCACCGCGCCGGCGCTGCTCGCCAAGACCGCCGCCTGGAAGGATTACAATGACGGTGAAAGGCCGCTGAAGCCGGCCATCAAGCGGCTCGGCAAGGCGAAGGCGGCGGCTTGACACTCGCGGCGGAACGTTTGCCGCGTCTGCAGCGGGTGTCGCGTCAACGCCCGCTGGCAAAACCGGCCGTCAATCGCTATTTGCTGGAGAGAAATGACATCGCTTGCGTACCGTGCGAAAATTCGCCGGCGCGCCGAAGGAACCGAAACATCATGGCAGGCAGGGACACGTTGACGAAAAACCAGTTGCGGGTGCTCGAAAAGCTCGAGGCTGCGACCGGGCCGCTCAGCGCCTATACGCTGCTCGACCAGTTGCGCGACAACGGCTTTCGCGCGCCTCTGCAGGTCTATCGCGCGCTCGACGGGCTGATGAATGCCGGCTTCGTGCACCGCCTCGAAAGCATGAACGCCTTCGTCGCCTGTTCCGAGCCGCACGACCACAGCCATCGCATGATCGCTTTCGCCATTTGCGACAAATGCGGCCAGGTGGCCGAGTTTTCAGACGAGAAGGTGGGAAAGAGCCTCGACGCCTGGGTCGGTTCGACCGGCTTCGCCGCCAAGAAAGCGGTCATCGAATTCCGCGGGACGTGTGCGGCTTGTGCGGCCGTGGCGGCTTAGCCTATTCACGCCCGAGGGTGTGTTGAGATTCAGGTCAGGCCGAGCCGGAATCGAAGAGGGCGCGTAGCGACCAAAAATGGTGGATTTCGAGAACCGGAGCGCAGCGGACATTTGGGTCCGTGAGCACCGGAAGCGGAGAAAGCCGCCATTTGCAGGCCGGCCTCACCTGAATCCTAATGCGCCTCGTCCCAATTGTCGGCCGCCCTTGCATCCACTTGTAGCGGCACGGCCAGATTGACCGCCGGCATCGCCGCGCCGGCCATCACTTCGCGCACCACCGGCAGCGTCGCCTCGACCTCTTCCTCCGGCGCCTCGAAAACCAGCTCGTCATGCACCTGAAGCAGCATGCGCGCCGAAAGCTTCGCCTCGGCGAGCGCGGCGTCCATGCGGATCATTGCCCGGCGGATGATGTCGGCTGCCGAGCCCTGGATCGGCGCGTTGATCGCGGCACGTTCGTTGAAGGCGCGGTGCTGCGGGTTTGACGAGCGGATTTCGGGGTAGTGCGCCCGCCGGCCGAAGATTGTCTCCACATAGCCCTTGTCGCGGCAGGAGGCCTTCGTCTGCTCCATATAGTCGCGAATGCCGGGAAAGCGTTCGAAATAGCGTTTGATGTAATCGCCGGCCTCCTCGCGGGGGATCGACAGCTGGTTGGCGAGGCCGAAGGCCGAGATGCCGTAAATGATGCCGAAATTGATCGCCTTGGCGCGGCGGCGTACCTCCGAAGGCATGCCCTCGACCGGCACGCCGAACATCTCGGACGCCGTCATCGCATGGATATCGACACCGTCGGCAAAAGCCTGCGTGAGTTGCGGGATATCAGCTATGTGGGCGAGCACCCGAAGCTCGATCTGGCTGTAGTCTGCCGAGATCAGCTTGTTGCCCTTCTCGGCGATGAAGGCCGTCCTGATCCGGCGGCCTTCTGCCGTGCGGATAGGGATGTTCTGCAGATTGGGCTCGGACGAGGAGATGCGTCCGGTCGGGGTCGAGGCGAGGGCGTAGGAGGTGTGGACGCGCTTGGTTTCGGGGTGGATATAGTCGGGCAGGGCGTCGGTATAGGTCGACTTCAGCTTCGTCAGCTGCCGCCAGTCGACGATCTTGCGCGGCAGTTCGTAGCCTTCGGCGGCCAGTTCCTCGAGGATCTGGGCTGTGGTCGACCATTGGCCCGATTTGGTCTTCGAGCCTCCGGGAAGGCCCATGCGGCCGAACAATATGTCGCCGAGCTGTTTCGGCGAACCGATGGTGAAGCGCTCGCCGGCGACCGTGTAGATCTCGTCCTCGAGGGCTGCCGCGCGCTGCGCCAGCTCGCCCGAAAGCCGGCTGAGCATCTGGCGGTCGACCGAGATGCCGCGCCCTTCCATCCGCGCCAATACGGGTACCAGCGGCCGCTCCAGCCGCTCATAGACCGATGTAAGGCCGTTGGCGACGAGACGCGGCTTCAGCACGCGCCACAGCCGCATAGCGAGATCGGAGCCTTCCGTCGCATAGGTCGTCGCCCGCTCGATCTCGACGAAATCGAAGGTGACGAGGTTACGGCCGGAGCCGACCACATCCTTGAACGGAATCACGGCATGGCCCAGCCAGCGCTCCGCCAATGTTTCGAAAGCATGGCTGCCGTTCCCGGCATCGAGCACATAGGAAATCAGCATCGTGTCGTCGAACGGCGCGATATCTAGGCCCAACCGGTGCAGCAGCAGCCAGTCATATTTGACGTTGTGGCCGATCTTGAGCACCGACGGGTCGATGAGCAGCGGCCCGATTGCCGCCAGAGCCTCGTCGAAGGAGACCTGGTTCGGCGACCGGCCGCCGCCGAGCAGGTCGCCTTCGCTGGAGCGATGCGCGATCGGCACATAGGCAGCGCGTCCCGGCCGGATGGCGAGCGAAAAGCCGACCAGTTCGGCCAGCATCGGGTCAAGCGAGGTGGTTTCGGTGCGGAAGGCGACGGTGCCCGCCTCGCGCGCCTCGGCGACCCAGGCCTGCAGGGTGGCGATATCGCGGATGCATTCGTATTTCGAGCGATCGATCTTGGCCGCGACGGCGGCCTCGGCGCGCGATTTGGCAAGCGTGGCTGGAGTTGCACCCTCCGCCCTCGAGGGGGTCACCGAAGGTTGCGTGCCCTCTGGCCGCTGCGCACGCGCTTCTCCCTCAAGAGATCCAGAAACCAAGGCATCCAGATCCGGCCCGTGCGCCTCCGCGCCGGTCTGCACGGTGATTCGAGTCGCCTCGATCTCGTTCGGTTCCGCCCCGGTGGCCTCGGCGACGCGGCGAGTGAGCGAGGAGAATTCCAGCGCCTTGAGAAACGAAATCAGCTTCGGCCCGTTCGGCGGCTGCAGCGCGAAATCGTCCAGGCCGTCGACCAGGGGCACGTCGTTCTTCAGCCGCACCAGCTCGCGCGAAATCCGCGCCTTCTCGGCATTGTCGATGATCGACTGGCGGCGCTTGTCCTGTTTGATTTCGCTTGCGCGAGCGAGCAGCGTGTCGAGGTCGCCGAACTGCTCGATCAGCTGGGCCGCCGTCTTGGGTCCAATGCCCGGCACGCCCGGCACATTGTCGATCGAATCGCCGGTCAGCGCCTGTAGGTCGATCATCTTTTCGGGCGGCACGCCCCATTTCTCTATCACTTCGGGAACGCCGATCTGGCGGTCCTTCATCGGGTCGTACATCGACACGGTCGGGCCGACCAGTTGCATCAGATCCTTGTCGGAGGAGATGATGGTCGTGTCGGCGCCCACGTCGCAAGCCAGCCGCGCATAGGTGGCGATCAGGTCGTCCGCCTCGAAGCCGTCCATCTCGATGCAGGGCAAGTTGAAGGCCCGCGTGGCCTGGCGGATCAGGCCGAATTGCGGGATGAGGTCTTCCGGCGGCGCCGTGCGGTTCGCCTTGTATTCGGCATAGAGTTCGTTGCGGAAGGTTTTGGAGGAATAATCGAAGATCACGGCAAAATGCGTCGGCACGATGCCTACATCGGTGTTGCGCGCGTCCTGGGTGAGCTTCCAGACCATGTTGCAGAAGCCCAGCACGGCGCCGATCGGCAGCCCGTCCGATTTGCGGTTCAATGGAGGGAGTGCGTGGTAGGCTCGAAAGATGTAGCCGGAGCCGTCTACGAGGAAGAGGTGATCGCCTTTTTTCATGGCGAAAGCGATAGCGTGGAGGGCAAACCCTGTCCACTTCCAAACATCCGGAAGCAGCCGTCCGGCGCTGGCCAACTGACATTCCGGATCGATCACGCGTTTGTTACAAAACTGTAATGTTGTTGCCCTTGAATCACCACTTTCCGGTTTCCAAATGATTGTCATCGGCGTTTTTTGCCGAGTCCGGAGTATGGCCCGTCCCCCGCCTAGCCCGGACACAGCGGCAGCCTAATCCCCCCTCTCCGGGCTGCCGCTCCATTTTGAAGTACCGCCGCCGTGGTCTCCCCCTCCGCCACGGCGGCATTTTTTTTGCCCGCCGGCAAGGGCTGCACCAATCTTTCCGGGCTTTTCGCGGCCGTTGCGACCCATTAGGGTGCGCCGCAGATTCGAAAGGCTTTGAAATGCTGGCTCTTCCACCCGTCCTCGACCGTCTCGACCAGAACCTCGACCAGAGTGTGGAGCGCCTGTTCGGCCTGCTCCGCATCAAGTCGATCTCCACCGATCCGGCCTATGCCTCCGAATGCCGCCGCGCCGCCGAATGGCTGGTCGCGGAGCTGACCTCGATTGGCTTCGACGCCAGCGTCCGCGCCACGCCCGGCCACCCCATGGTGGTCGCGCATCACGACGGGCCGACGCCGGATGCGCCGCACTTGCTTTTCTACGGCCATTATGATGTCCAGCCCGTTGATCCACTCGAGCTTTGGGAGAGCGACCCCTTTGACCCGGCGCTGAAGGATATCGGCGGCGGCCGCAAAATCATCACCGGCCGCGGCTCCTCCGACGACAAGGGCCAGCTGATGCTCTTCGTCGAGGCGTGCCGCGCATACAAGCAAGTCCACGGCAAGTTGCCCTGCAAGGTCTCCATCCTGTTCGAGGGCGAGGAGGAATCGGGCTCCTTCTCGCTAAAACCGTTCCTGGAAGCCAATGCGGCGGAGCTGAAGGCTGATTTCGCCATGGTCTGCGACACCTCGATGTGGGACCGCGAGACGCCTGCGCTCTGCATCGGCCTGCGCGGCCTTGTCGGCGAGGAGATCACGGTCCATGCGGCCGACCGCGACCTGCATTCGGGCGAGTTCGGCGGTGCGGCGGCCAACCCGATCCGCATCCTGGCCAAAGTACTGGCCGACATGCACGACGAGACTGGCCGCGTCACCATCCCCGGCTTCTACGAAGGCGTCGAGGAGACGCCGTCGCAGATCCTGAAATCCTGGGAAGCGCTGGGCGAAACCGCCGAAAGCTTCCTCGGCGAGGTCGGCCTGTCGATCCCGTCCGGCGAGAAGGGCCGCTCGGTGCTCGAACTCACCTGGGCCAGGCCGACCTGTGAGTTCAACGGCATCACCGGCGGCTACACCGGCAAGGGCTTCAAGACGGTCATCGCCTCGCAGGCATCGGCAAAAATCTCCTGCCGCCTGGTCCACAAGCAGGATCCGAAGAAGATTCGCGAAGCGCTGCGCGCCTTCGTCCGCGAGCGCATTCCCGCCGACTGTTCCGTCGAGTTCCATGAGCATGGCGGCTCGCCGGCGATCCAGCTTTCCTACGATGCGCCGTTCCTGACAAAGGCCAAGGCGGCGCTGTCCGACGAATGGGGAAAGCCGGCGGTGATGATCGCCATGGGCGGCTCCATCCCGATCGTCGGCGATTTCCAGAAATATCTCGGCATGGAATCGCTGCTCGCCGGCTTTGCGCTCGTCGACGACCGCATCCACTCGCCCAACGAGAAATACGACCTGTCCTCCTTCCACAAGGGCCAGCGCTCCTGGGCCCGCATCCTCGACGCGCTGACCCGGTGAGGCCCTCATGACCATCCGCTTCCATAGAAACGACCTGCCTGACCTCACGCATTACGAGGTCGACGCCGTCGCCATCGACACCGAGACGCTGGGCCTCAAGCCACACCGCGACCGCCTTTGCGTCGTGCAGATCTCACCGGGCGACGGCACGGCCGACGTGATCCAGATCGCGCCCGGCCAGACCCAGGCGCCCAATCTGGTCGCCCTCCTGCGGGATGCGAAAATCACGAAACTTTTCCACTACGGCCGTTTTGACATTGCCGTGCTCTACCATGCCTTCGGCGCCATGGCCGAGCCGGTGTTCTGCACCAAGATCGCCTCGCGCCTGACCCGCACCTATACCGACCGCCACGGGCTCAAGGATATCTGCGCCGAACTGATCGGCGTGAACCTCTCCAAGGCGCAGCAATCCTCCGACTGGGCCGCCGAGACGCTGTCTCAGGAGCAGCTCGAATATGCGGCGTCGGATGTGCTCTACCTCCACCGGCTGCGCGACGTGCTGGCGGCAAGGCTCGCGCGGGAAAACCGCACCGAGGAAGCCGAGGCCTGCTTCCGCTTCCTGCCGACGCGCTCCAAGCTCGATCTTCTCGGATGGGACGAGGAAGACATCTTCGCGCACAGCTGAGGATGTGCGGCCTACGGCGCCCGTTGGTCGCACAGCAAATTCCGTAACTCAACCCAGCGTAGTGGATTGACACGCAGGGGAAAGATTGGAAAACCTTCTCCTCGGGGGAGTGGGTTCCGACCGGCATGTCATCCTGCAGGATTGACGCACTCCATTCAGTAGCAGTTCGAGGAGCGCGTCGGGTGCCTCCGCACGCCGGCATCGTAAATACCAGATGGTGAAATCCAGAAGGCCGTTGCGCTGGCGCAATGAGCAGGGGGACTTATGGCGACTTACAATTTGACAGCGGGCAACGATGTTCTGACCGGCACGGAGGGTGATGACACGTTCGATGGCGTCTTCAACGGCGTGACTGGCGGGAACGATACGCTCGATGGGGGCGGGGGAAACGACAATTTCATTATTGGCGCCGGTCTCTTCGTTAACGGGGGCTCGATCGATGGGGGGGCAGGCACCGATAGCGTCACCTTGCATGATGAGCGTTCGCTCGGCTCAATGGCATTTAGACGGTGTGGACGAATTGACTCAGGTCTCCGATTGAGTATTCCGCGAACGGATTCAATCTGATTCATGGATTGCCGACTGATTTGGAGGTCGGTGATGTCTACGAAGATGACGGATACGGATTGGGCGAACGCGCTGGAGGTGTTCCGCGCTTCGCTACCGCGGCGCGGGGCGAAGGGCCGGAACGACCGGCTGGTTCTGGAAGCCCTGCACTATTTCTCGGTTCACAACATCACCTGGCGCGCGCTGCCGGAACGTTTCGGTAAATGGAACAGCGTGTGGAAGCGGTTCGACCGGCTGAGCAAAGCCTGCGTCTTCGAGACCTTCTTCGACCACCTCGCCGCGCTCAGCTCGTCTGCGCATCTGGTGCAGATGTTCGACTCGACTGTCGTCCGTGCCCATGTCTCGGCAGCCGGTGCAAAAGGGGGCAGAAGGACCAGGCGCTCGGCCGTTCGCGCGGCGGCTTCTCGACCAAAATCCATCTGAAGACAGATTTCGACGGCCATCCTATCGCCTTCGATCTGACCGGAGGCGAGAAAGGCGATGCACCGCACTTCCCCATCCTGCTCGGGCTCGGCCCGGATGTCGATCCGCGCGCGGCAATCGGCGACAAGGGTTACGCCAGCAAGGCCAATCGGCAAGCGGCGCGGGAGCGCGGCGCTATTCCCGTTATCCCGCACAAGGTCAATGAAAAGGACAGGCCGGCCTTCTTCGCCAAAACGCTCTACAAGGGCCGTGCCCGCATCGAGCAGGCCGTCGGAAAAATCAAACGCTTCAAACGCATCGCCCTGCGCTGCGAGAAAACAAAGCGCAACTTCGCATCCTTTGTCGCTCTCGCTGCCGGCTTCATCTTGCTCAAATCCGTCCACACCGCCTAGCAATGTGGAAATTCTAGATTTCAAGGAAGCATCGAGCGACTACAGGATTTTTGCCACCATATCGCAACTTTCCTCCTTCGCTTCGATCATCAACTCCGTGACGGCCCTCCCGCAACTCAGTTTCTATATAGCGGGGGATGGCGGCACGATTGATTTTTCGACGCGCATCGAAACAGGCTCTTCCATTGACGTTGACGCCAATTACTCTAGTGCCGGCGTTACAATTATCGGTACCGAAAATGACGACGTACTCAGTGGATCGAATTATAACGACACGCTGAACGGGGGCGAAGGTTCCGACGTGATTCGCGACTCCGGGGGCGCGGACATACGAAATGGCGGCGCGGGAGACGACCGCTTCATATTACGCACTGGCGGTACAGTCGATGGAGGCGTGGGAACGGACACAGTCGAAGTCTCGGCGTTTGACAGTTCTCTGGTCTTAGTAAACGTGGAAATACTAAATCTATTCGGAGGTTACCTTTCGGCTGCCACCGCATCTCAGATAAATTCCTTCACTTCGATTGTCCCTGTATATTTTGCGGCCGGTCAAATGGAAATCAGATTGAATGACGGGGGCACCGTAGACTTTTCTACAAAAGTGAATGGGATGTATTCTGTAAATGTGTTCGGTTCTTCGTCTGCGAGCGCTTATGTGATTACTGGCACAGCCAATGGGGATGTTCTTCGGGGAGGGCAAGGTAACGACACGCTGAATGGTGGTGGCGGGGCGGACAGGCTCGACGGCGCCAGCGGTGCTGACCAATTGACCGGAGGCGCCGGGAACGACAGTTATTATATCGACCATGCTGGAGACCAAATTTTCGAAGGCGCGGGAGGCGGCTCGGACCGGGTGCTAACCTCGATCAGCTACGCACTTGCGGTGGGCACGGAAGTGGAACTTTTAGTCACCACCAACGAGGTTGGAGCGGATGCAATTAGCCTGACCGGCAACACGTTCAGCCAGCAGATCATCGGCAATGCCGGCGCCAACGTCATCAATGGCGGCGGCGGGTCTGACACGATGCGAGGTCTCGGCGGCAACGACATCTACTACGTCGACAACGCCGGCGACATTATAGTCGAGGAAGCCGACGGCGGGACCGACACCGTTCGCAGCTATGTCAACTGGACTCTCGGCGGCAATGTCGAGCGGCTCGAGCTTCAGGGGGCGGGCAATCTGAACGGTGCCGGAAACACGCTCAACAATACGCTGGTCGGCAATGCGGGCAACAACCTCCTGAATGGCGGCGCCGGCAACGACTACATGGTCGGCGGCGCCGGGAATGACATATTCGTTGTCGATTTGGCGGGGGACAGTACGGTCGAGAATACCGACGGCGGGACCGACACCGTTCGCAGCTATGTCAACTGGACTCTCGGCGGCAATGTCGAGCGGCTCGAGCTTCAGGGGGCGGGCAATCTGAACGGCGCCGGAAACACGCTCAACAACACGCTGGTCGGCAATTCTGGCAACAATCTCCTCAACGGCGGCGCTGGCAACGACTATATGGTTGGTGGCGCCGGAAATGACATATTCGTTGTCGATTTGGCGGGGGACAGCACCGTCGAGAATGCCGGCGGCGGCACCGATACGGTGCGTTCCTTCGTCAACTGGACGCTTGCCAACAATGTCGAGCGGCTCGAGCTGCAGGGCGCGGGCAATCTGAACGGCGCCGGAAACACGCTCAACAACACGCTGGTCGGCAATGCGGGCAACAATCTCTTGAACGGAGGCGCTGGCAACGACTACATGGTTGGCGGCGCCGGCAACGACACGCTGACCGGAGGCAGCGGCAATGACCGGCTGGTCGGCGGCGCCGGCAGCGACATCCTCAACGGTGGCACGGGAAACGATACCTTCGATTTCGACCTCGTTTCCGACAGTCCGGCCGGACCGGCGCTTCGCGACTCCATCGTTGGCGGCTTCAGCCACGGCTTCGATTGTATCGACCTTGCGACCATCGACGCGAACACGCTCGCCGCCGGCAATCAGGCGTTCTCCTTCATCGGCAGCGCGGCTTTCTCCGGCGTGGCCGGCCAGCTTCGTTACACCAACTACAGCGGGAACGTCATCATCAACGCCGACTTGAACGGCGATTCGACCGCCGACATGCAGATACTGGTCGCCGGCACGAACTTCATGACCGGTACCGATTTCATCGTCTGAAGTAGCCAACCATCGACCTGCGTCACGTCAATCGCACTCAAGAAGACATCTTCGCCCACAGCTGAGGCGGGCGCACTCAGCCCGGATTGACCGGTTGGCGGCGCGGTGGCGTTTGTTTCGGCGGCGCCGAGGGTGCGGCGGGCTGCTCGGGCTCGCTGTTCCACCATCTGTAGAATGCGTAAGCCGCAAGGGCGAAAAGAATGCGCTTCATCGGCTGTCTCCCTGAAGTGGTTTGTTGAAAAAATCTTGGCGACGCGATTTCGTTCCCCGCGCAGGACCTGGATGCGTGCTGATCAAACCTGCGTGAAAAACGCGGTTTTGCTGCTTGCAATGACGGAAATCCCGCCGGTTTCAGGCCGAAACGCGCGCTTTTCGCCTCGGCTGGAATACGGAACCTTTCATCGGCGCTGCTGTTGGAGACCCGAGGGTCACCGGATGACCGGTGAAATCGATATCAGGAAGGAAAACGCCATGAAAATTCTTCTAGCCACGGCATTCTCCGTCATCCTCTCGCTCTCCGGAGCGGCCTTCGCCCAGGAGACCGGGGCCACCCAGCCGGACCCGCTCGGAACCGACGCCGATCGCGGCGGCGGCATAACCGATGCCACCACCTATCTCGAAGGGCCCAACATTCATCGGTTCTATGTGGATGAAGGGTTGACCACCCTGCGTCCCGAAGCAGAGATCAGGACCGCATACCTGGCCTTGCCTGTGACCGAGAGGACCAGCCTGGAAGTGGCCTGCGACAAAAACGATGACGTGAGGTTCACGGATCTGTGCCGGGCCATCAATGGGATGTAACGGTACATGAAGCGAGAAAAAGCCCGCCCGGCTGACGGGCGGGCTTTTCTTTGCTGCGGGATCGCAACTGCCGTTGTGAATTCCAGCGCTTCTCCGCGCCGGACCGTTTTGCCGGATCGAACGCCCAAGCCGGCTTAACGCCCCCTTAAATCGCCGCATTTACTGTCCAGTTGGCGTCGCTAACGGGACGGACACAGCGGGACGGCATGGCGAACCGAAACAAGACGCGCATCGAACCGACCTTTGACGGTCCGGCGCGCGCAAAATCCTCGGCAGGCCTTTCGGTGAACGAGGACGATCGCGTCCTGCCGCGCCAGCGCAAGCCTGCGGCCAAGCGCAGATCCGAAAGCAGATCCGAAAAACGCACACGCGGCCGGGCGCGCAAGCGGCGCGGGCTGTTCGGCGGATTCGCGAGGCTGTTCTACTGGTGCTTCGTGCTGGCGCTCTGGGGCGGCATCGCCGCCGCCGGCACAGTCGCCTGGTATGGCGCCAAGATGCCGAGCGCCACGACCTGGGCCATTCCCGACCGCTCGCCCAACATCAAGATCGTTTCCGTCGACGGCAAGCTTGTCGCCAATCGCGGCATGACCGGCGGCGAAGCGGTCGGCCTGCACGAAATGTCGCCCTATATTCCGCAGGCGGTCATGGCGATTGAGGATCGCCGCTTCTATTCGCATTTCGGCATCGATCCGATCGGCCTGGCGCGGGCCATGTTCGAGAACATAACGAATGGCCGCTTCTCGCAGGGGGGGTCGACGCTGACGCAGCAGCTCGCGAAGAACCTGTTCCTGAAGCCCGACCGGACGATCGAGCGCAAGGTGCAGGAGGTGCTTCTGGCGTTCTGGCTGGAGCACAAGCACACCAAGGATCAGATTCTCGAAATGTATCTGAACCGGGTCTATTTCGGCTCCGGCTCCTATGGCGTGGAGGCGGCCTCGCGCCGCTATTTCGGCAAATCCGCGCGCGACGTGACGCTATCGGAGGCAGCACTTCTCGCAGGCCTCCTGAAGGCGCCGTCGCGGCTGTCGCCGGCGCGCGACCCCAAGGCCGCCGAAGGCCGCGCTCAGCTGGTGCTGGCGGCGATGCGCGGCGAGGGCATGATCGGAGAGAAGGAACTCACCGTCGCGATGAGTGCGCCGGCGACCCGCGCTACCGCCTATTGGACCGGCTCGGAGCACTACGTCGCCGACCGCATCATGGAGGAACTGCCTGGCCTGATCGGTGATGTCCGCGCCGATATCATCGTCGATAGCACCGTCGACCTGACGCTGCAGGATATCGCCGAAAAATCCATCCGCCGGCTGATCGCGGAGAATGGCGACAAGCTGAACGTCAGCCAGGGCGCTCTGGTCTCGATCGACAATTCGGGCGCGGTGCGCGCCATGGTCGGCGGCTACGACTACGCCAACAGCCAGTTCGACCGCGCCTCCGAGGCGCGCCGCCAGCCCGGCTCGGCCTTCAAGCCCTTCGTCTTCCTGGCCGCGCTCGAACAGGGCCGCACCCCGGCCAGCGTGCGCACCGACGCGCCGATCAGGATCGGCAAATGGACGCCGGAAAACTACAACGGCAAGTATTTCGGCAAGGTCACGCTGGCGACCGCGTTGGCCAAGTCGCTGAACTCCGTCGCGGCCCAGCTCACCATGGAGGTTGGCCCGGAAGCGGTCGTCGAGGCTGCCCACCGCATGGGCATCGAATCCGAGCTCCAGGCCAACACCTCGATCGCGCTCGGCACCTCCGAAGTGACGCCGCTTGAGCTGACGGCGGCCTATGTTCCCTTCGCCAATGGCGGCTACCGCCCGGAAGTCCACTTCATCCGGCGGGTCACCACGACCTCCGGCGAGGTGCTTTACGAAAACACTGGCGGCTCCGCGCCGCGAGTCATCCGGCCCGAGATCGTCGGTATGATGAATTCGATGATGACCGGGACGGTCGAGACCGGCACCGCCACCAAGGCCGGTTTTGCCTGGCCGGCCGCCGGCAAGACCGGCACCAGCCAGAAGTCGCGCGACGCCTGGTTCGTCGGTTATACCGCCAATCTGACCACCGGCGTCTGGTTCGGCAACGACGACGACGCCCCGATGAAAAAAGTCACCGGCGGCGCCCTGCCGGCGCAGGCGTGGCATGAATTCATGGTGGCGGCGCATGAGGGCGTGCCGGTGGCGCGCCTGCCCGGCTCATGGACCCCCACACCGGCGACGACGCCCGGCTTCGAAGACGCCGTTTCCGAGGCGATCTCCGGGGCGGACAAGCCAGCCACCCAGGCGGCCCGTCAGAAGCGCGTTGTCGAGACGGTGGAGGCGGCGGGCGGCTTCGAGCTGCCGCGCCAGGATGCGCCCACCGCTTCGATCCAACGCCCGGTGCCCCCTGCCGATGTCGGCGGTCCCGCGATAAAGCGCCAGACTTCCATCCTCGACATCATCCTAGGTAACTGAGTCCAGGAATCGCCCCCTCGCCACCGGCCTGGCGTTCGGTTACATAGCGGGCTGGAGATTTGACCCGATGGCCGAGATCGACACCCGAAAAACCATTGTGCTCACCGGCGCGAGCCGCGGCATAGGCCATGCCACGGTGAAGCGCTTTTCGCGCGAGGGCTGGCGCGTCATCACCTGCTCGCGGCAGGCCTTCACTGCCGACTGTCCCTGGCCGGCAGGCCCCGACGACCACATCAAGGTCGACCTTGCCGACCAGGAGGATGTCGGCATCGCCGTCTCGGAGATCCGCCACCGGCTCGAAGCGCATGGCGGCAAGCTGCACGCGCTGGTCAACAATGCCGGCATTTCGCCCAAGCTCAAGGACGGCAGCCGGATGAATTCCATCGATACGCCGATGCATCTCTGGCGCGACGTGTTCCAGGTCAATTTCTTCGCGCCGATCATGCTGGCGCGGGGGCTGTTCAAAGAATTGGCAGCGGCCGGCGGCTCGATCGTCAACGTCACCTCGATCGCCGGCACCCGCGTGCATCCATTTGCAGGAACGTCCTACGCCACCTCCAAAGCGGCCCTCGGCTCGCTTACTCGCGAAATGGCAGCAGATTTCGGCCCGCACGGCATTCGCGTCAACGCCATCGCCCCCGGCGAGATCGATACGGCGATCCTGTCGCCGGGCACGGAAAAGATCGTCGAGACGATACCGCTGCGCCGGCTTGGCGCGACCTCGGAAGTCGCCGACATCATCTTCTTCCTGTGCTCGACCCAGGCGTCCTACGTCACCGGGTCCGAGATCCACATCAATGGCGGCCAGCACGTCTGAGCCGATCCCGAAATCCGGGCCGGGCTGACAGATCTCGCACGCGAGACACGCGCCCGCTCACGCCATCTTGGCCAGCAGCTTCATGAAGGTCGCGACCTCTTTCGGCGACAGCGGCGATAGCGTTTCGTCGGTGATCTTCTGCGCCAGCGGGATCAGCCGCTCGACCGCCTCGCGGCCCTCCGGCGTCAGGCTGACCAGTAGCCGGCGCTTGTCGACTTCATGCCTGGTCAGCTCGACAAAACCCCGCGCCTTGAGCCGGTCGATCACACCCTTCACCGTCGCCGCATCCATGGCGATCAGCTGGCCGAGCTGGTTCTGCGAGGTCTCGCCGACATCGTGCAGCTTGGCGAGCGCGGCGAATTGCGGCGGCGTCAGGTCGGCAATGTGGGCGGCAAAGATCGAGACGTGGCGCTGGTGCGCCCGGCGCAGAATGAAACCGACCTGGTCCTGCAACCGGTAGCCCTCGCCGTCCGGCTCCTCTGCGTCCACCAGCTTCAGGATGTTTTCCTCCGCGCTCATCGCAGGCCGTCCCAGGTCTTGATGCCGTCGGCTTCCAGCCCGCCCATGCGGTTGTGGATGCGCGGGCCGATGGTCATGGCGAGGCAGAACAGAATCTCGTCCGGCCGCGGGCCGTCGCTGACGCCGACCTCCATGGCATCGAAATGGCTGCGCACGTAAGCCGCGTTGATATGGCCGAGCGGCACGTCGAGCCGCGCGCCGAACGCGCCGACCTTCTTGGCCGACGGCACGATCGCCTTGGCGTCACCCAGCCTTTCGCGCATGGCGTAGCCGCCCGGCACGTGCCACAGCGCGCCGTGCTCGAGCTCGCCGGCCATGCCGACGATCGCGCCCTTGCCGTAGCCGTCGATCGCCTTCGGGTCGCCGCCAAGCGCCGAAATCAGCCGGTCGGCAAGCATGAGGCCGAGCGGCTTCAGATCGTCCATGGCGCCCTGCAGCTCCTCGACATAGCGGCCCGCAAACGGGTTCTTCACCAGCGCCAAGGCGGCCGCCCGCCGGCGCGGCTCGGCCGCCACCGGCCCGCCCTCGTGAAATATTTCTTCAGTCAGGACAGCGATCTTGCGGATGGGGAATTCAGGCATGGGCGGGCTCCTCTTAGCAATGCAATTCGGCCGACGTCTTGAACTGCCTGCATTCTGTCGCGCTCCCCCTCGAGGGGGAGATGTCCGGCAGGGCAGAGGGGGCAGCGTCGAGTACATTTTTGGAAGTTGGGACTTTGCCCCGGTTCTCGGACGCAAGCGCTCCACAGACGCGGCTCTCACCCGCCAGAAACAGCGCCGCGGCATGGATTAAACCCCGCTCGCGGCAATCCTCGGCGAGAGCGAGTCCGGCGTCGAGTGCCTCCGCCACCTCCGCGCCGGAAAGCGCGCCAACCCCTACCGTCACCAATCTCTCCCCGAGATCGCTGTCGGGCTGGAGCAACGAGGCCGGCGCCCGCTCGACCGCCGGATGGCCCGGCAGGTCGACGGCGTTGGCGATGATCGTCACGGCCGCATCAGCCGCGGCGGCGTCTTTCGCCAGCACCGTGACCGCGTCGGCGATACCGAGTGAATGGCTGCGCCCGCGCCAG
This sequence comes from Allomesorhizobium camelthorni, assembly GCF_011045125.1. Taxonomy (GTDB): domain Bacteria; phylum Pseudomonadota; class Alphaproteobacteria; order Rhizobiales; family Rhizobiaceae; genus Allomesorhizobium; species Allomesorhizobium camelthorni. Next base: position 38,108 of record NZ_JAAKZF010000009.1, read on the forward strand.
CCCGAAGTGGCGACGCCGCGCACCGGGTCTTCTGCCCGGATCGTCACCCGGTCGGCAAGACCGTGGCCGGTGCCGGCAATCGCTATCGTCACCGACTGAGCGTCGGCGAGGTGCAGCGCGCTGTCGCCGCCGTTGTTGACATAGGCCTTTTGCAGCGCCCGCCCTGCTAGCATCGCCGCCATGATCTCGTCGGCGACCGAGCCGGCGACCGCCGCCATCGGTGTGATGAAGGTTTTCGCATGGGGACAGACCGCGCGCTCCATCCGTTGCGCCGTCGGACCAGCGAAACCTCGCGGCCGCAGGCCGGCCGGGCTGCGAAGTTCCGGCAATTCCCTAACAAGCTCGGTCAAAATCGTCTCGAAGCGAGCGACCGCCTGGCCGTAGGCGGCGTGCATCTCGGAAGCGTCACCAAACGCCTCGATGATAAGGTCTATCGGGCCGTGGTTGAGGTGAAGCCGCCGCCCGTCCTCCAGCCAACTTGCAAGCGGGCCGGTCACGAGGAGCCTCCGGGCGGCACGCGGCGTAGTTGTTGCAGCGGCGGCCACGGATTATCCGCAGGCGCTGCTTTTTGCGTGCGCGGATTCAGATATTCTCCGCCGGACGCGACGATGTCTTCAATGGCGCGGATTTCCGAGACGTAGCCGCCGAGGCGAAGATAATCGTCGCGGCGCAACGTGAATTCGATCGGCGCGACCAAAGCCGGCGTCGGCACATAGCCGAAGGCGTTTTCCGGCACGCGCATCACGTCTACCATCAAGGTGATGCCGCCGCCCGGCCAGACATAGGTGGGCGCGCCGCCGACCGTGACATAGGTCTTCAGGCCCTGCACCGAGCGGGTCAGATTGACCGGGTTTTCGACCACGCCGGCCCTCAGAGACCCGCCCGCCCCGCCGACGAACAGCACCGTGCACAGAGCCGGCTCGCAATTGTCCTCAATCAGCCCGACTGATTTGCGCAGCCTCTCCGGGAAAGACTTTTCGACAGGCTTCAGATTGTCGTCCAGCTCGAAATAGGCGAACTGCTCGCCTGTTGTCGAAACCATCAGCAGCGACAGTCCGGGCCGCGCGCCCTTCTTCGGGTTCCAGTCGCCCAATATGCTAAGCGGGTCGGAAATCGTCGTGCCGCCCCAGCCGATGCCGGGCTCCGAAACCTTGAAGTAGCGGCCAGGCGTCGAGCGGCGGCCGATGATTTTTATGCCGGTGTCTTCCCAGCCCAGCACCTTGCCGGCCTGATGCTCCGAAACCACGCCGGTGATGTGATCGTCCACCACGACGACCTCGTCAACCAGTCCCCGCCATTGCGTCGCGAACATCCCGATCGTCGCCGAGCCACAGCCGACGCGCATGCGGTGTTCTGTTTGCCCGTCGATGACCGGCGCCTTGCCGGCCTCGACGATGACGGTCGCACCGCCGTCGACCGCAAGCTCGACCGGCTTGCGGTTGCACAGGTCGAGCAGCGTTTCGCAGGTGACGCGGCCTTCGGATTTCGAGCCGCCGGTCAGGTGGTGAACGCCGCCGAGCGACAGCATCTGCGAGCCGTATTCGCCGGTAGTGACATGGCCGACAGCCTCGCCCTGCGCCCGCACCGTCGCCGTTTCCGGGCCGATATGGCGGTCGGTATCGATCTTCACCTTGACGCCGCAATAGGAAAAAATACCCTCGGTGACAACGGTCACGAGATCGACGCCCTCGACCTCCTGGCTGACGATGAAGGGCGCGGGCTTGTAGTCGGGATAGGTCGTGCCGGCGCCGATGGCCGTGACGAAGCGCTTTCCCGTGTTGACCAGTTCGCCGTCCCATTCCTCGCCGGCGAAGGGCACGACGGCGGAGCCGGCATCGGCGGTATGTTCCAAAATGGTCAGCGGGTCGCAGCGCACGATCCTGCCGCCGACATTGCCGTAGCGGTCGCAGGCCCCGGTGCGGCCCTCGGCGATGTAGCACATGACCGGGCAGGCGTCGCAGCGGATCTTTTCGCCGACCTGTTTTGCTCCGACTTCTGTCGTCTCGAAGCGCTCGGACAATTCGCTCATGCCTTGGCCTCCGCCTCGCGGATCGCCGCGCGGATGCGGCTCGGCGTCGCCGGAATTTTGGTCACGAGAATGCCGGTGGCATGGCGGATTGCATTGAGGATCGCGGGTGCTGTCGGGATCAGCACATGCTCGCCCAACCCCTTGGCTCCGAAGGGTCCTTCCGGATCCGGAACTTCTATCAGGATGCTTTCGATCGGCGGCACGTCGCCGATCGTCGGGATGAGATAGTCGTGCAGGTTTTCGGTGCGGCCCGGAATATACTCCTCCATCAGCGCCATGCCGATGCCCTGGGCGATGCCGCCCTCGATCTGGCCTTCGGCGAGCAGAGGATTGATCGCCTTACCGACATCGTGCGCGGCTGTGAACTTGATCAGCTTCACCGTGCCAAGTTTCATATCGACTTCGAGTTCGGCGATCTGCGCTCCGAAGCCGTACTGGGCATAGGGTTTACCCTGGCCCTTGGCATCGAGCGGCGTGACCGGCGGATCGTAGGTTTCCTCCGCGCCGAAGACAAAGCCGTCGGCGTCGGCTTTCATGCCGGCGAGAGCGAGGCGGCGGACCGCATCGCCCTCACGGATGACGAGCACGGCGCCCTCGAATTGCAGCGCCGCCATTTCCGACACATTGGCGAAGCGCAGGATTTTTTCGCGCAAACTCCGCCCAGCCCTTTCCGCCGCTTTGCCGCTGACAAAAGTTTGGCGCGAGGCCGACGTCTTGCCGGCATCGGGCGTGATTGCGGTGTCGGCGCTCTTCAACCGAAGCGTTTCGAGCGGCACGCCCAGCGCATCCGCCGCGATCTGGGCAATGACCGTGTTGGAGCCCTGGCCGATGTCGACCGCGCCCTGATGCAGGATAACCGCCCCGTCGGGCGAGATGCCGAGCTTTATCGTGGAAGGGTTCGGCAGCGAAGTGTTGCCGCAGCCGTACCAGCACGAAGCGATGCCGACGCCGCGCTTGCGGTCGCCGTGTTTCGCATTGAAGCTCTCCGCGTCGGCAAGCGCCCGCGCCCAATGCGGCTTCAGCGCTTCGAGGCAATCGGCAATGCCGACACCTGCCGAAAGCACCTGCCCGGTAACCGTTTCGCACCCGTTTCGAAGCCCATTCTTCAAGCGGAACTCAAGGCGATCCACATTTAGCTTGGCGGCAAGCTCGTCATACTGCGTCTCCTGCATGATCGTCGCCTGCGGCACGCCGAAACCGCGAAACGCGCCGGAGATTGGCCCGTTGGTGTGGATGGCGCGGCCCTCTGCTCGGTAGTGCGGCGTCACATAAGGACCCGACGCATGAACCGGAACGCGGTTGGCCACCGTCGGCCCCCAGCTCGCATAGGCGCCGGTATTAAAATCGCCGGAAAAGATCATACCGCAGATGGCGCCGTCGGCATCGGCTCCAACGGTCGCCCGCATCGACGCCGGATGGCGCTTGGTCGTCGACGTCATGGATTCGTTGCGGGTGTAAACGATGGCGGCCGGGCGCCCGGTCTTCAGCGCCACAAGCCCGATCAGCGGCTGCAGCGAGACGTCGAGCTTGGAGCCGAAGCCGCCGCCTGCGGCTGTCGGCACGATGCGGACCTTTTCGGGCGGCAGGCCGAGCACTTTCGCCGTGTCGTCGCGATCCATATAGGGCGCCTGCGTGCAGGCGGTGACGACCAGCGTGTCGCCGTCCATGTAGGCGAAGCCGGCCTCCGGCTCGATGTAGGCGTGCTCGACATAGGAGGTCTCGATCGTGCCAGAGACGATGTGGGTGGCCGCGGCGAGGGCGGATTCGGGGTCGCCGCGCTCGACGAAGCCTGCCGTTAGAAGATTTTTGGCGCGCCCGGCATGGATCTCGAACGCCCCATCGGCCTGCGCCTGGCTGGATTCCAGCACATAAGGCAGCTCGGTCCAGGTCACCGGGAATTTGGTCAGGTCGAGATCGGCGATCGCGGCGCGCTCGCCGGCAATCAGCGCCACAGCCTCGCCGCGGAAACGCGCCCTGCCCTCTGCAAGCGCCGGCTGGTCAGCGAAGGGCGGGATAACGCCGAAGCAATTCTTTCCCGGAATGTCGGCGGCGGTGAAGACGCCGGCGATACCAGGACTTGCCGCCACATAGGCATCAAGGTCGCCGAACGAGAACCGAGCGTGATAATGCGGGGAACGCACCACCAGGACGTAAAGCGCGTCGGCCGGAAAGGAGTCGCCGCCAAATTTTTCCGCGCCGCTGACCTTTGCCAAACCGTCGAGTCTGACTGGGGACGCGCCGACGGCACGGCCGGCGGGCGGGAGGCGGCGGTCCAATCCTGCCTCGTTCCATTCGGAGGCGAGGACAATCGGCATCCGCCCCTCACCCTTACCCTCTCCCAGTGAAGGACGGGGAGAGGGGGGCGTCAGCGTTGCGGCAGTCTCCCTTCTCCCCGTCACTTGCGGGGAGAAGGTGCCGGCAGGCGGATGAGGGGCAGCGCCGGCGTTCGCTTGTTCGGCATACCGCGAAGCCCCCATTACTGCGGCGATGATTTTCCGATAACCGGTGCAGCGGCACAGCACGCCGCCGAGCGCGTCCCGGACCTCGCTCTCATCGGGATGCGGGTTCCTGTCGAGCAGCGCCGTCGCGGCTATCAGCAGGCCCGGCGTGCAGATGCCGCACTGGGCAGCGCCCTGTTCGAGGAAGGACGCCTGCAGCGCCGACAGGCTGCCATTGGCGAGGCCCTCCACCGTGCGGACCTTTCGGCCCGACACGGAGGCGGCGGGAACCAGGCAGCCGCACACGGGCTCGCCGTCGAGAAGCACGGTGCAGGCGCCGCAATCGCCGGCGTCACAGCCGACCTTGGTGCCGGTCAGGCGCAGTTCCTCGCGCAGCACCGATGCCAGCCGCGCAACCGGCGAGACAGCAACCGCCACGGCGGCGCCGTTGAGCTCGAAATCGATATGCGTATTCATGCAACCACCGTTTCGGCACCGGAATGAGCGCTGGCAGCCATGACCGCGCGAAAAACGATCTCACGCGCGGCGTCGAGCCGGTATTCCGCGGTGCCGCGCACGTCGTCGATCGGAGCAAGCTCGGCCAGTCGCGCCTCGGCGACAATATCCCGGAGCGCCGGCCCGGCGGGCAGCCCGCGCAATGCGGCTTCCAGGCCGGTCAGGCGTTTGGCCACCGCCGAGCAGGAGCCCACCGCGATAGCCGCGTCAGCTATGCGGCCGTCCTCGCCCACGGCAATCCGTGCGGCGGCCATGGCGATCGAAATGACCAGATAGCGCCGCGCGCCGAGCTTCTGGAAATTCGACGCGCCGACGGCCGAGCTCCTCGGCACGCGGATCGCGGTCACCATTTCGCCGGGTAGCAAGGCCGTGCGGCGATTGCCCAGGATAAAATCGCCCAGCGGCAGATGCCGCGTCCCGCCGAGCGAACGCAGTTCGGCATCCGCGTCGAGGATCAGCAGAGGCGGTACGCCGTCTGCGGCCGGCGAGGCGTTGCAGAGATTGCCGGCGACGGTGGCGGTATTCTGGATCTGCACCGAGCCGACCTCGCGGGCGGCCTGCCACAACGCGTCGAATGCAGGCGGAAGGTCCGCCTTGACGATATCGGTCCATGTCGTGCGCGCGCCGATGATAAAATGCGATGCGGTTTCGGCGATGCCGCGCAGTCCCGCGAGCCCGTTTATGTCTAGGACGTTTTCCCTGAGTGGCTTTGACCCCAATGCGGGATAAAAATCCGTGCCGCCGGCCAGGACCCGCCATTGCGTCTTGCCCAAAAGGGCAAGCGCATCGTCGAGATCGGTGGGTTTCGCGTAACGCATCACGCAATGCCTCCCGGCGCCAGCCGGTCAAAATTCATTCGTACGCAAATGATATCAAGGCCGCGTGGATTGTCAAAGCGGAGTTTTGCCCCGGCCACCGTTTGCAGCGGTATTGCGGGACGAAAGCCGGTTGACGGCGCGGCCGCTTTCGGCCGAACTTGCTCGAATCGCCGAAGCAAATACAGGATTGAATCATGGACCGGCAGGCACTGATCGTCATTGATCTCCAGAACGATTTCTGCCCCGGCGGCGCGCTTCCGGTCGCCGGCGGGCACGAGATCGTGCCGCTGGTCAACGAACTCATCCAGCGCTTCGATCACGTCATGCTGACGCAGGACTGGCACCCGGCGGGACATTCGAGCTTCGCCTCGACGCATCCAGGCAAGCAGCCTTTCGAGACGGTGCAGATGCCATATGGCGGGCAGACGCTGTGGCCCGATCACTGCATCCAGGGTTCAAACGGCGCGGCGTTCCACCCGGCGCTGAAATGGACCAAGGCCGAGATGGTCATCCGCAAGGGATTCCGCACGGCGATAGACAGCTATTCGGCGTTCTTCGAAAACGACCACGCCACGCCGACTGGACTTGCTGGCTATCTGCGCGAGCGCGGCATCGAGGAACTGACGCTGGTAGGGCTGGCGACGGATTATTGCGTCGCCTATTCGGCGCTCGATGCGGTTCAACAAGGCTTCCACACGACCGTGCGGCTCGACGCCTGCCGCGCCATCGACCTCGGCGGCTCGCTGAAGCAGATGACCGAGACGATGCGCGAGGCGGGGGTGAGGCTGGTTTAACCGAGCCGTTTCAGAGAGCGCTACCCCACCCCGACATAGCGCTGCACGAAAGCCGGGTCCTTACGTAGCCTTCCCACGCCGACCGTCTCGCGGTTGCGGCCGTTTTCGATGAAGGACACGCGGTCGGCGACGGATAGAACGGCGTCGACGCGCTGCTCGACGAGGATCGTCGACACGCCGCGCGCTCGCAGCTTCGTCACCGTCTCGCGAATCCTGGCGATCATCGACGGCATCAGGCCTTCGGTAGGCTCATCGAGCAGCAGCACCTCGGGCTCCAGGCAGAGCGCCCGCGCCATGGCCAGCATCTGCTGCTCGCCGCCCGACAGCGTTCCCGAACGCTGGCGCAGCCGGTCGCGTAGCAGCGGGAAAAGCTCAAGCACGCTTTCGCGGGTTTGTGAGCCCTTATTCCGCGTCATCAGCCCGATCTCGATGTTTTCGGCGACCGTCATCTCGGCAAACAGCCGCCGCCCTTGCGGGACATAGGCGACGCCGGCCTTGGGTACCTCATGCACGGCGAGCTTTGTCAGATCGTGGCCATCGAGCATTATCGAGCCCGAACGGGCAGGCACCAGCCCCATGATCGCCTTCAGCGTTGTGGTCTTGCCGGCGCCGTTACGGCCGAGCAGGCAGAGCACCTCCCCCTTCCTGAGATCGAGATTCAAGCCGTGCAGCACCTGCACTTCGCCGTAGAAGCAGTCGAGCCCGGAAATCGTCAGCGCGCCGGTCATGCTTCGGTTCCGAGATAGGCGCGCTGCACCTCGGCATTGGCGCGGATCTGTTCGGGCGTGCCTTCAGCCAGGATTTTTCCGGTGTTCATGACGGTTATGCGGTCGGCGAGCCCCATCACAACCTGCATATTGTGCTCGATCAGGAGCACCGTCGCGTCGCGCGCGATCTCCCTTACAAGCTGCATGAAACCCTCGATCTCACCGTCGGACAGACCCTGCGTCGGCTCGTCGAGGATGAGCAGGCGCGGCCTCAGCGCCAGCCCCATCGCCACTTCGAGCAGGCGCTGATGGCCGTAGGACAGCGCCCCGGCAACTGTATCGGCGCGGTCGGCGAGCCCGGTGCGCTCGAGCGCCGACATCACGCCCGCATGCAAACGCCCCTTGGAGCGCCCGTCGGTCAGCGTGCGCTGCACCGGCAGCGCAACATTGTCGTAGGCGGTCAGGTTGGAAAACACGCTGGTGATCTGGAATGTATAGGCTATGCCGCGCCGCACCCGGTCATGTGCCGGCAGGTCGGTGATGTCGTTGCCGTCGAACACGATCTGGCCGGAAGTGGGCGGCACGCGGCCGCAGATCAGGCTGACGAAAGTTGTCTTGCCGGCGCCGTTGGGCCCTATCACGGCGCGGATCTCGCCGGGCACGATGGCGAAGTCGACGCCGTCGACGGCGCGCAGGCCGCCATAGCTTTTGCGCAAGTCGCGTGTCGTCAGCAGCGGCGTCATGGCAGCCATTTTATCCACCGCTCGCGAACCGTGCCCAATATGCCTTTCGGGAAATAGAGCACGAGCAGGATAAGCGCCACGCCGACGATCAGCAGATAGGCTGAGGTGTAGCCGCTGGTGATGTCGACCACATAGAACATGAACAGGGTTCCGACCAAGGGGCCGAGCGTGGTCGCCGCACCGCCGAGCAAAACCCAGAGCAGCGGCAGGATGGAATACTGCACCGTGGCGAAGGTCGAGCCGACATAGCCGAAGAGAAGCGCGTAGGCGGCGCCCGCGGCGGCGCAGATGACGCCCGAAACGACGACCGCAGCGAGCTTGTTGGCGAATGTATCGTAGCCCAGCATGCGGGTTCGCTCCTCGTTCTCTCGGATCGCCACAAGCACCCGGCCATGCGCCGAGCGGACGATCGCCAGCGTCGCCAGAAGGACGACGGAGAACAGCGCAAGCGCGGCCATGTAGCGGGTCGCCGGATCGGTGAGGTTGAAATGCAGATCGCCAAGGTCGATCCTGCGCGCCTGCTGGGCGAGCACGAAGCCCTCGTCGCCGCGCGTCCATTCGGCGAAATAAAGCGTCAGCAGATAAAACACCTGGGCGAACATCATGGTGACGATCATGAAAGCGACGCCGGTGGTGCGCAGCGCCAGCACGCCGATGACCAGCGCCAGCAATGCGCCGGAAGCGATGCCTGCCGCAAAACCCGCCGCCATGCCCCAGCCGAGATGCGAGACGGTCAGGCCAGCGCCGTAGAGCCCGGCTGAAAAGAACATTGCGTGCCCGAGGCTGAGCAGGCCGGAGTAGCCGAATAGGATGTTGTAGCCCATGGCGAAGACGGCCAGCACCATGACGCGCGCCAGCACGCCGTGATGATATTCGGGCAGCATGAAGTTAAGCGCGAAGAGCACGGCGATGACTGCGGCGTGCAGCAGATAAACCTTTTTCGGCGAGTTTCCTGGGCTCATCTGGCGGCCGTGCCGAACAGGCCCTGCGGGCGGAATACCAGAACCATCGCAACGATCAGCGTGGCGATGATCTTGGCGAGAGTCGGCGAGAAGAACACCGAGATGATGCCGTCGCTCAAGCCTATCAGCACGGCTGCGACCACTGTGCCGCGCAGCGAGCCCAGGCCGCCGATGATGACCACGATGAAGGAGAGGAGCAACGGATCGAGACCCATCAGGTAATGAGCTTGCTGGATAGGCACGATGAGTACGGCGGCGATCGCCGCCAGCATCGCTCCCAGCGCGAAGACGCCGGCATAGACACGCCCGACCGGAATGCCGAAAGCCTGCGCGGTTTCGCGGTCGTATTGCGTGGCGCGCATCACCAGACCGATCTTGGTGCGGGTCAGCACGAACCACGTGGCCAGAAGCAGGATGGCGGAGAAGGCGATGACCGACAGCTTGTAGCCGGAATAGCCGAACCACGGCAGCAGGATGCGATAGCTGAACGGAGCCTCGACCGGCCGCGCCTCAGGACCGTAGAAGGTTAGCGCCAACTGCTGGATGATGTAGAGCATGCCGATGGTGGCGACGATGGTGGCTTCCGGGTTGTAGTCGAGCCTCCTCAGCACCAGCCGCTCGGCGACCAGTGCGACAGCGCCGACGATCAGTGGACTGACCACGAGCGCCAGCAGGAACCCGACAGCCGGGTGGCCGGTGGCGAGCGAGGCGATCCACCATGCAAGCACCGCGCCCAGCATGAAGAACTCGCCATGAGCGACATTGACGACGCGCATGACGCCGAACACCAGCGACAGGCCGAGCGCCGTCAGCGCCAGGACGGCGGAGGTGACCAGGCCTTCAAGCGTGGCGAGCAGGAGATGAGGACCGAAGGACATTCAGGCAGGCCGCGTTGGAGACGCATTTATGACATCCCACCCTGCCCGACAGGGCAGAGTGGACATCGTAGAATTCGGCAGTCTCACCCCGCCGAAAAACTCACAGCGCCTGTGTCGTGTAATCGCCCTCGGGCTCGTACAGCCCGTCCTCGATCGAGGTCCGGTGCACGACCTTCAGCTTGCCGCCTTCGACGACGGAAATGTTCTGGTGGCCGAAGCACTGGTGGATCTTGCCGTTGAAGGTCTTGTCGCCCTGCGGATGTTCCGGCCCTTCCTTGAATTCCGTCAGCGCCTCGGTCGCCTCGACCAGCTTGCCGCGGTCCTCCGGGCCCTTGTAGCCGGCTCCTTCCATCGCCTGCTTGACGACGTAGAGCGTCTCCCAGCACCCGAACATATGGGCCGAGGTCGAAACGTCCTTGGGGTCGCCGACGGCCGCGCCGTTCTCATCGATGCCGACGGCATTGCGATAGGCCTTCACCGCGTCCGACGCATCGGGCTGCAGATAGCGCGGCATCCCTTCCCAGAAATGGCTGCCCTCGAGGAATTCGAGGCCCGGGCTCGCCACGTCGACCGCTTCCAGCGAGTCGATGAAGCCGAAGAGCTGCGGCCGGTTCGAGCCGTAGAACTCGCCGAGCTCTTTCACGAAAGTCAGCACGGCCGGGCCGACCATGACGTGGTAGATCACCTCGGTCTCGGCCGGAATCTGCGGGAAATAGCGCGTGAACGAGCTTTCGGTCGGCGGTATGGGGATCTGGGCGATGACCTCTCCGCCCTGAGCCGCGATCGCTGGCGTGAAATAGTCGCGGTGGTCGTGACCGAAGGCGAAATCCGGGTAGATCATGGTGATCTTCTTGCCGACATTGGCGGCGATCCACGGCGCCATCGAGATCACCTGGCTCTTCACGTCGGTGATGCCGGGCTGGAAGCAGTAGCGGTTCATCTTGGTCGAGGCGACATGATGGCCCTCGCTGACCACGTAATAGGGCATCTTCAATTCGCCCGCGGTCGGCGCGGAACCGATCACGACATGCGAAAACAGTGTGCCGAAGACGATGTCGGTCTTGTGCTGGCTGGCGAATTTGCCGACCACTTCGGCGCCGCGCTTGGGGTCGGTGCCGTCGTCCTCGGTGATGATCTCGACCGGCCGGCCGTTGATGCCTCCGGCTTCGTTGATGAGCTTGAGTGCGGCGGCCGTCGTCTTTTCGTACCAGCGGCCATAGGCGGCGCCGATGCCGGTGCGGTGCGCCTGGAAGCCGATCTTGATCGGAGCCGAGCTTTGCGCCTGCGAATAGCGCACGAAACCGGGCGCCGCCATCAGCCCGGCCGACGCGGCCAGTCCCTGGAGCGCGGTGCGGCGGTTCAGGCTAAGTAGGCCCGAATTCCTGTTCTTGTCGATCATGCCGGTTCCCCTTGTTTTGAGTTATGAACGCGTGCTCGCTTCGCCCATTTTCGAAGCGGAAAATTGCATGTGTACAAACTAAATCATCAAACCTGAAGCATGGCAAGTGCGGTTGCCGCAGGGTTATGTCGCAACCCTCCGCGGCACTCAACCGGCCGTCGGCGTCGACAGCAGCCACAGTCCGAAAACCGTATAGAAGATCATCAGAACGGTCAGCGGCAACTGGCTTTTCGCGGCCGTCATCGGCGACGGATGCAGACGGAATGCCAGCGCGTGGGCGATGAGCACGGCCAGTACATGGCCGCCGATGATCGCAGTTGCCTGGAAGTTCCAGATCGTCCACGCGGCGCCTGAGCCCATGGTGAAACCGGCGGCGATGTTCATGTACGCTGTGCCGAACAGGTTCCAGCCCTGTGCGAACGGGTCCGACAGCGCGACCAGTGCGTACTGTCCATTCACCAGCAGCGCGGTCAGGTAATGCGAAAAATGGTAGGCGAGCGCGATCGGCACGATCGACCAGACGAAAAGCCCCGCCGCCTCGCGAAAGAGATGACCGCTTCCGGCGAGACGCTCGCCAACCCGCACCGCAAAGAGATAGACCGCCGCGAGCGCCACGAACATCAGTGCGAGTCCAGCGCTGTTGATGCCGACCAGCGCCGAGCGGCCGGGAAATTCCAGCGGATTGACGTCATTGGCGCCGAGCCACAGGAACGTCTTTGAAAAGCCGTCGAACGACACCGAACTCAGCGTCAGCAGCAGAAAGAACATGCCGCTCGGCGGCAGCTGTTTTGCGTGCCAGAGCTTTGCTCCGGGAAAGCACAGGAACAGGCGCTGCTTGCCTTTGCCACCTTCCGGCGACGCTTCGACGATGCCGAAGCGCGACACCATGCGGAAAAACACCGACAGGAACTCGCCGCGCTGGCTCCAGTTCTCGTAGCCGAAAGCAAGCATGCAGGCGAAGCTCACGGCCCAGTAGAGCGCCACCGCAAGCGCCAGCCGCGCCGGATCGTCGGGCGCGGGATAGACCAGTTCGAACCATGCAAAGCCGGCAAACACAAACAGCGCCGGCCAATAGCCGAGCCAAGCCGGCATGGTGCGGCCGCCCAGATTCGGGAATGCCGCAAAGACAAGCCGCCACGGCCCGTACCACGGATTGATCCAAGCCCAGAGATTGCCGAACGCGCCCTGTACCAAAGTCACTCCGACCCAGAGCAGGGTCCAGACGGTCAGCGGCAGCGGATTGGACAGGGGATCGCGGCTCCCGAGAAAACCGGCGGCGACCAGCACCACAAGAACGGCGAACGAGAGCAGGCTGGTCCACATCCGCACGCCAAGGCCGATCCGGCCGAGCGGCACGCGCAGTGCGGCGACACGCCCGAGCAGGTTCGGCGGCAACATCGCCAGCATCAGAAAGCTCGCCGCCACAGCCATCGCCCCGCCAGTGACGTAGTAGCCGGTCGGCAGGAGAAGAACATGCCCGCGCTCGGAGGCATGCGCGAAGGCAGGGGTTGGCAGGAGCGTGGATGCGAGGACCAGGAGCGGAACGACAAACGCGGAATTCGGGAGTCGAAGTTTGCGCTCTACGTTGCCCCCCTCTGTCCTGCCGGACATCTCCCCCACAAGGGGGGAGATCGGCTGTCGAGGCGGCTTTCGCCAATCTCGAACTTTGCAGGAGAAGCGCCGAGGATTCGGGAAGCCAATCTCCCCCCTTGTGGGGGAGATGTCCGGCAGGACAGAGGGGGGCGCGAAGGAACTCAAGCTATCAAGATTTTCCTATTGCCACCGTGACGTAATGCGGCAACTCCTGCACCGCCCCGTCAAACCTTCACCAACTGCTCCACCCGATCTTTCTCGCCGAATATCCGGAGGTAGCGCTTGATCTCGCGCGGATCGCCGGTGGCCTTGGCCGGATTGTCCGCCAGCTTGACGGCCGGACGGCCGTTCGCCTCAGTCACCTTGCAGACGAGCGAGATGGCTTTTAGCCCGTCCGTTTCATCATATGGCGCGCAACCCTCGAAATCATTCGTCAGGTTGGTGCCCCAGCCGAAGGACATGCGCACCTTGCCCTCGAAATGCTTGTAGGTCTCGATGATCGTGTCGACCTCCAGCCCATCGGAGAAGATCAGAAGCTTGCTGCGCGGGTCCTTCCCCTTCTCGCGCCACCACTCGATGATGCGCTCGCCACCCTCGATCGGCGGGGCGCTGTCGGGGCGAAAGCCGGTCCAGTCGGCCACCCAGTCGGGCGCATCGCGTAGGAAGGCTGCAGTGCCGAATGCATCGGGCAGCACGATCAGGAGATTGCCGCCATAGTAGCGCTGCCAGTCCCGCAGCACTTTATAGGGCGCCTTCCTCAGCTCCGCCTCGTTGTCGGCGAGCGCCGCCAGCACCATCGGCAGTTCGTGTGCATTGGTGCCGAGCGCCTCGAGGTCGGTATCCATGGCGAGCTTGACGTTGCTGGTGCCCATGAAGGCCTCGCCTATGCCTTCCTTCAGCGCCTCGACACACCAGCGCTGCCAGAGAAAACTGTGTCGCCGGCGCGTGCCGAAATCCGAGATGCGGATGCCGGGCAGCTTCTTCAGCCGCTCGGTCTTGGCCCACATTTTTGCTTTCGCGCGGGCATAGAGCACGTCCAGAGCGAACGGTCCGAAGGCCTTCATCGCCGCGCGCGAGCGCAATTCGTTGATGATGGCGAGCGCGGGTATCTCCCACATCGTCGTATACATCCACGGCCCGTGGAATTCGAGCTCGAACTGCCCGTCGCGCTTGTGCAGCTCGTATTCGGGAAGCTGGAAATCTTCGAGCCAGGCCAGGAATTCCGGCTCGAATATCTGCTTGCGGCCATAAAAAGTGTTGCCGCCCAGCCAGATCATTTCCTTCTTGGTGAAGCGCAGTGTACGGACATGGTCGAGTTGGGCACGCAGTTCCTGCTCGTCGATCTCGTCGGCCAGCCTGACCGAGGTCGCGCGATTTATCAGCGAGAAGGTGGCGTCGACCTTGGGATACATGCCCCAGATCATCTGCAGCATCAGCAGCTTGTAGAAATCTGTGTCGAGCAGGCTGCGCACGATCGGATCGAGCTTCCAGGTGTGGTTGTAGACGCGCCGCGCTATGTCCGTCCGTGCCACCATTTGCGCCTTCCCGATTTGCCAGACAGCGCCTATAGCACTGAAAATGCCGCCGCGCTTTCGGATTGCAGCGCTGGACCGACAAAAATGCAACCCTGCCGGCCTATCCTGCGGCAGCCGCGCCCTGCTTCTGCGGCGAGCGGCGTCGGCGGATCGCGATCTGGCCGGCGACCGCCGCATCCGCGCCGACGGCCGACTGGTCCCGTTCGGCAAACAGCCAGTCGATGAACACCTGGGCGATCGGAGCCGATTTCACCTCGTTGCGGCACACCACATAGAAAGCGTCGACGGCCGGCACCGAAAGGTTGAACGGCGTTACCAACTGTCCCTTGGCGAGCAGGCCGCTGGCGGTGACGCTATCGCCGAGCGCGACGCCATGACCGTGGATCGCCGCCCCGATCGCCAGATGCGCGTCGCTCATGTGGTGGCGCTGCCCCCGGGTGAGATCGAGCGCGTCGGCGGCGGCGAGCCAGGTGTGCCATTCGCGCCCGTCATCGGCGTGCAGCATGACATGGTCCGCGAGGTCGCGAACAGTGCGGATCGGCCGGTTGTTGATGAGCGTCGGGCTGACCACCGGAAACAGCTCCAAATCCGACCACTTCTTCAGCCAGCAATCTGTCCAGCTTCCGTCGCCGTAATGCACGCAGACATCGATGTCGGGCGAGCGGATATCGGCTGCGTCATTGGAGCCGATGAGCTTCAGCCTGATGTCGGGATATTGCGCGGTGAAGCTGCCGAGCCTGGGGATCAGCCATAGCGACAGCAGCGCCGGCACGCAGCTTACCGACAGCGCGCCGGAGCTGCATGGCCGCGTCATGCGCTGGGTGGCGGCGGCGATGCCGTCAAACGCGCTCGACACCGCCGGCAAAAGCTCGGCGCCGTGCGGCGACAGCTTCAGCTTTTGCCCCGCGCGGTCAAAGAGTTTCACATTGAGCGATTGCTCCAGCGCGCGGATCTGGTGGCTGATCGCGCCATGGGTGACGTTGAGCTCGCCCGCCGCCTTGGTGAGCGAGCCATGCCTGGCAGTCGCCTCGAAGGCGCGCAAAGGGTTAAGCGGCGGCAGGCGCTTGGCAGGCATCCATATTGGTCCAGCTGTGAGAAAACCTCACACCAGACGCTACAACAATATCAATTGATTTTCCAACTGCGCTGCCGCATCAATTCGGGACAGCACAAAAATAAGAAGAGACTTGGAGGGCATGCCCGGGGACAGCACGACGCGGCCAGCGATGGCCGGCGCGGGTTGTCGGGCGTCCGTACGAAGAGGAGACCGAAATGGGCTACGATCGCGGAAAACTCGACGCGCTTCGCCAGAAATACGGCGAGAGCCATGGCGGCGAACTGTTCAGCCCGCAATTCCGGCGCGTCGCCGACAAGATCTTCACCGAAAGCGGCACGCGGCTTGCGCCCTATTCCGGCATCCCGACCTTCCTTACCGCGCCCTATGTAGCGGTCGACCACGACAATCCGGATTTCGGCGACCTGCAGGTCGCCATGGTCGGCGTGCCGATGGACCTCGGCGTCACCAACCGGCCCGGCTCGCGCTTCGGCCCGCGCGCGCTGCGCACCATCGAGCGCATCGGGCCCTACAATCACGTCCTCGACTGCGCGCCGGTCCAGGATCTGCGCGTCGCCGACATCGGCGACGTCCGCTTCCAAAGCCGTTACCGGCTCGAGCTTTCCCATGATGACATCGAGCGCCGCTTCAACCAGATCGTCGACGCAGGCGTCATTCCGCTGTCGGTCGGCGGCGACCATTCGATCAGCCATCCAATCTTAAAGGCGGTCGGCAAGAAGCGCCCCGTCGGCATGGTCCATATCGACGCGCATTGCGACACCGGCGGCGCCTACGACCTGACCAAATTCCATCATGGCGGCCCGTTCCGCAATGCGGTGCTCGACGGCGTGCTCGATCCGACCCGCACCATCCAGATCGGCATTCGAGGCTCGGCCGAGTATCTGTGGGAGTTCACCTACGAATCCGGCATGACGGTCATCCACGCCGAGGAAATCTCCGGCATGGGCATCCCCGCGGTCATCGAGCGCGCAAAACAGATCGTCGGCGACGGGCCGACATATTTGTCCTTCGACATAGACAGTCTCGACCCGGCATTTGCGCCCGGCACCGGCACGCCGGAAGTGGGCGGTCTGACGACGCGCGAGGTGTTGGAGATCATCCGCGGCTTCAAGGGCGTCAACCTTGTCGGCGGCGACGTGGTGGAAGTCGCGCCGCAATACGATTCGACGACCAACACCGCCCATGCCGGCGCGCAGGTGCTGTTCGAGATCCTGAGCCTCATGGTGTTCAGCCCGGCAATCACAGGCAAGGGAGCCTGACATAAAGCAGAAACAAAGCCGGCGGAAACACCACGCCTGAGACGCCGGCATCGCGTTACCTGTCATTGAGGCGCAAGCGCCCCGGTGATTTAATGAACCAGAAACAAGGGAACAGCCGCAAAGCCGGCAACAGAGGAGAACAACGATGAAACAAATTCTGAATGGCCAAGTGAGCCGTCGGGCGGTGCTTGGCGCCGGCTTGGCCAGCGCCGGTATGCTGGCAATGCCGTCGATCCTGCGCGCTCAGGACAAGTCGCTGAAGATCGGCGTCTATGGCGGCTACTTCAAGAAATCCTTCGACGAGAACATTTTTCCGGAGTTCACCAAGGCGACCGGCATCGCCGTGGAATCGATCGCCGAGCCGACTGGCGAGGCGTGGCTGGTGCAGCTCGAACAGGCCGCCAAGGCCGGCCAGGCTCCGGCAGACGTTTCGATGATGTCGCAAACCTCGACGCTTAAAGGCCATGGGACCGAACTGTGGACGCCAATCGACATGGCGAAGATCAAGAACGCCGGCGATCTGCTTCCGCAATTTGTCAACAAATATCCGGATGGCCGCGTCGCCGGCGTCGGGGCGGTGGCCTGGTACATCACGCTGGTGACCAACACCAAAGTCTATCCAACCCCGCCCGACTCGTGGGCCGTCATGTGGGACCCGGCCAACGCCGACAAGCTCGGCCTTCTAGCGCTCGCCTCCAACTCCTTCCTGCTCGAAGTGACGGCGAAAACCTTCATGGGCGGCACCAAGGCGCTCGACGCCGAGGACGGCATTCTCAAGGCGATGGAGAAGCTGGCCGAACTGAAGCCGAACGTCCGCCTGTGGTACCGCGACGAGGCGCAGTTCGAACAGGCGCTGAAATCGGGCGAAATCCCGATGGGCCAGTACTACCACGACGTCACCGGCCTTGCCGCCGCCGACGGCCACCCGGTGCGCTCGACCTTCCCCAAGGAAGGCGGCATCCAGGATTCCGGCAACTGGGTCCTGACCCGCGCCTCCAAGAAGGTCGACGAAGCACATGTCTTCATCGACTACATGAGCCAGCCGGCGATCCAGGGGCTGATGTCGCGCAAGGTCGGCACCGCGCCGACGCTGAAGAAGGAAGTGCTCGACCTGACGCCGGACGAGTTCGCCGCGGTGTCATCGGAAATCGAGCCGATCCTGCCGCGCTACGACCTCTACACGACCAAGTCCGACTGGATAAACCAGAAGTGGACCGAGCTTATCGTCGCGGCGTAAACCATCCTTCTTCCTTCTCCCCGTTCTGAGCTTGTCGAAGAAATGGGGAGAAGGTGGCCCGAGGGGCCGGATGCGGGGGCAGGGCTGACCTCGCCAAAAGTTAGCGCAGGATTTCGAACCCATCGCGTTCAGCGGCAAAGGTGAAGCTATGTCCGGACTGGCACTGCAAGACGTAACCAAACAATTCGGCGACTTCAAAGCGGTCGACAACGTCAATCTGTCGGTGCCGCACGGCAAGTTCGTCTGCCTGCTCGGCCCGTCCGGCTGCGGCAAGACCACGCTGCTGCGCATGATCGCCGGCCTCGAGGAGCCGACCGAAGGCGCCATCGTCCTAGACGACGAGGACATCACGCCTGTCCCCACCCACAAGCGCAATCTCGGCATGGTGTTCCAATCGCTGGCGCTGTTTCCGCATCTTTCGGTCGGCGACAACATCTCCTACGCGCTGCGCATCCGCGGCGCCTCGCGCGAAGAGCAGAAGAGGCGCGCCGAGGAGCTTTTAAAACTCGTCCACCTGCCCGGCTTCGCCGATCGCCCGGTGGCAAAGCTCTCCGGCGGCCAGCGCCAGCGCGTCGCCATCGCACGCGCGCTCGCTCTGTCGCCGAAACTCTTCCTGCTCGACGAACCGATGTCGGCGCTCGACGCCAAGCTGCGTGAATCCATGCAGGTCGAGCTGCGCCAACTGCAGCAGCGGCTCGGCATCACCACCTTCGTCGTCACCCACGACCAGCGCGAGGCCATGACCATGGCCGACCTCGTCGTCGTCATGGGCGAGGGGCGCATCCGGCAAGCCGCCTCGCCGATCGAAATCTACCGCAAGCCGGCCGACGCTTTCGTCGCCGATTTCATCGGTTCTACCAATCTTCTGGATATCAGCGCCGACAGTTCCGGCTGCAGCTCGGTCCTCGGGCAGGTCATCCCCGACCTCGCCCTGCCCGCCGGCACGGCCAAGGCGTCGATCTCGATCCGCCCGGAGGACGTGCATCTCGGCAAGCCCGGCCCCGACGCGATCCCCGGCACCGTCACCTTCGTGCGCGATCTCGGCGGCACCATCGAAACCTTCGTCGAGGCCGGCGGCACCACCATCATAGCCGTCGCCACCCCGCGCGAACGCGTCGACGTCGCCCCCGGCGATCCCGTCGGCATCACCCTGCCGCCCGAAGCCTGCGTGGTGGTTAAGGCATGAGACGCGAAGCCCCAAAATCCATAGCCGACTACACGCCGCTGTTCTTCCCCGGCCTGATGCTGGTCGTTTTCTTCGTCGTGCCGTTCTCGACGATGATCGCGGTGTCGTTCTTCAAGCGCGATCCGGCCGCCTTCTACACGCCCGATTTCGTCTTCGAGAATTATGCCCGCTTCCTGTCCACTTTCTTCGGCGGCGTGCTCGGTTTTTCACTCGGGCTTGCGGTGCTCGTCGCCGTCTGCTGCGTCGCCATCGCCTTTCCCTTCACCTACCTCCTGACCAGGAGCCCGCGCGCCGTGCAGACGATCTGGCTGGTCTGCCTGCTGTCGGTGCTGTCGCTGTCGGAAGTCATCATCGGCTTTGCCTGGTCGACGCTGTTTTCGCGCACCGCGGGCATCACCAATCTGTTCGTCTGGCTGGGCCTGATGCAGGAGCCGATCGCGCTGCTGCCAGGCTTCGGCGCAGTGCTCACCGGCATGGTCTACCAGGCGCTGCCCTATACTATCCTGGTGCTCTACCCCGCGCTCGTCCGGCTCGATCCGACCTTGCTCGAAGCCGCGCGCACGCTCGGCGCGTCGCCGATCCGTGCCTTCTTCAACGTCGTCACGCCGGCGCTCAGGAACACCATCGTCGCTACCCTCATCATGGTCTTCGTCTTTGCGCTTGGTTCCTACCTCCTGCCGCAGATACTCGGCCGGCCGCAGCACTGGACGCTATCGGTGCTCATAACCGATCAGGCGATCTACCAGTCCAACACGCCGTTTGCGGCAGCCATGGCGGTGTTCTTGGTGCTGATCTCGCTGGGGCTGGTCGGCCTCACCCTTCTCATCGGACGCCGGGAGGCAGCGGCATGAGCGACACTTTCCTTCGCCGGCTCTATTTCGTCGCCGTCGCCATATTCCTGGCCGCGCCGCTGGTCGTCGTCGCAGGCGTTTCGGTCAACGAAAAGCAGGATCTCGCCTTCCCGCCGATCGGCTTCTCGCTGTCCTGGTACGCGCAGATTTTCCTCGATCCGGAATGGCGCCGGGCGCTCATCGCCTCGGTGGTGCTGGCGATCACGTCGGCCGCACTTGCCGTCGCCATCGCACTGCCGCTGGCCTGGTTCCTGTGGCGGCGCATCGCGCCGTGGGCCAACGTCTTCCAGCTCCTCGGCGTCGCGCCTTTTATTCTCCCGCCGGTCATCACCGCGCTCGGCTTCCTGACCTTCTGGGCGACGACAGGCTTTTACGGCCAGCCCTGGACGGCGGTCATCAGCCACGCGATCTTCTTCGTCACGCTGCCGCTGGTCACCTTGTCTCTCGGCTTCGCCTCGATCGACCGTTCGCTGGTCGAAGCCGCCGCGACCATGGGGGCCGATGACCGCAAGGTTTTGCGAACGGTGGTCCTGCCGCTCATCCTGCCCTATCTGGTCTCGGGCTATGCCTTCGCTTTCGTTCTGTCGCTCAACGAGTACATCGTCGCCTACATGACCGTTGGTTTCACCATGGAAACGCTGCCGATAAAAATCTTCAACGCGCTGCGCTACGGCTACACGCCGACCATGGCGTCGGTCTCGGTGTTCTTCGTCGCGATTGCAGCACTTGTCTTCGGCCTGATCGCCAGGTTCGGCGACATCAGGCGGCTGCTCGGCGCAATGTCGTCGGACGCGAACTGATGAAGCTTGCGGCGCTCCAGATGCACTCCGTGGCCGGCGACCGGACGGCCAATCTTTTCCGCATTGAGACGGCGGCGCGGGAAGCTGCCGAAAACGGCGCCGACCTTCTGGTCGCGCCGGAACTGGCGGTCACCGGCTACGGCGCTGGCGACATGATCTCTGAGCTGGCCGAGCCGGCCGACGGCGATCTCGCCGAGAGGCTCGCCGCCCTGTCGCGCGAGACCGGCGTGGCGCTCGTCGTCGGCTTTGCCGAGCGCGACGGCGAAACGGTCTTCAACAGCGCGATCTACGCCGACGGCCAGCGCAGCATCGTCTATCG
Source organism: Allomesorhizobium camelthorni (assembly GCF_011045125.1). Classification (GTDB taxonomy): domain Bacteria; phylum Pseudomonadota; class Alphaproteobacteria; order Rhizobiales; family Rhizobiaceae; genus Allomesorhizobium; species Allomesorhizobium camelthorni. The sequence goes on from NZ_JAAKZF010000009.1 coordinate 59,247, forward strand.
CAAGTCGCATCTCTTCGGCCCCTATGAGCGCAAGCTCTTCGCGCCCGGAAAGCCTGCCGCCTGCATGGTCGAGCATCGCGGCCTGAAGCTCGGAATGCTGATTTGCTACGATGTCGAATTCCCCGAAAACGTCCGCCGTCTGGCGCAGGCGGGGGCGCAGGCAGTCATAGCGCCGACCGCGTTGCCGGTCAGCGACCACGCCGAATTCATCGCGCGCAAGCTGGTCCCGGTGCGCGCCTTCGAAAACCAGGTCTTCGTCGCCTACGTCAACCATTGCGGCAATGATGCGCTGTTTTCCTATGCCGGCCTGTCGGGCGTCGTCGCGCCCGACGGCACGATGCTGGCCGAAGCGCCCGAAACCGGCGAGGCGCTGCTTTTCGCGGAACTCGATCCCGCTGCCTACGCCGCCTCGATCGCCGCCAACACTTATTTGAGGGATATCAGGGTTTAACTACTTCCCTCTTCTCCCCGTCCTGAGCTTGTCGAAAGATACAAGGAGAACATGCCGGCAGGCGGATGAGGGGCAGCGCGGACTCGGCAAGAAAATGCCTACCGCCGGATCGTCAGCCCCAGTTCTTCCCTTCGCAGCCAGCGCGCCAGCAACAGCACGGCGACTACCGCCAAACCCGCCGACAGCCCGATCCAGATGCCGTTGCCCGCAAGCCCGAACTGGAACGCGAGCAGCACGCCGAGCGGCAGGCCCACGCCCCAATAGCCTATCGCTGCAAAAATCATCGGCACCTTGGTGTCGTGCAGCCCGCGCAGCATGCCCGACGCCACCGCCTGCGCGCCGTCAACGATCTGGAACAGCGCCGCAAACGCAAGAAACGAGACGGCCAGCGCGATCACCGCGGCGTTTTCAGGCGCCTGAAGATCGATGAAGGCACTTATCAGCAGACGCGGCCATAGGATCATCACCAGCGCCATCAGTGCCATGAAACCGACCCCGAGCGCATAGGCGGTCCAGCCGGCGCGGCTGATCCCGTCCGGATTGCCGGCGCCATAGGCGAGGCCGACGCGCACCGTCACCGCCTGGTTCAGGCCGAGCGGCACCATGAAGCTGATCGAGGCGATCTGGATGGCAATGGCGTGCGCGGCGAGCGATGCGGCGTCAATCAGCCCCATCAGAAGTGCGGCCGCATTGAAGATAGTCACTTCGAACGCCAGGATGCCGGCAATGGGCAGGCCGAGCCTGAGCAGCGCCTTGAAGCGGGGCCAGTCGGCGCGCCAGAATCGCCCGAACAGCCTGTAGCGGCGAAATTTCGACTCGAGCGTCACCACCAGCGCCAGCCCGAAAAACATCAGCAGGCTGGAAGCCGTTGTCGCCATGCCCGCTCCGGCGATACCGAACGCCGGAAAGCCAAGATTGCCGAACATCAGGCACCAGTTGGCGAGCACGTTGAAGGCGACGGCCGCGAACACGATGATCAGCGCCCAGCCTGGCCGCTCCAGCGCCGAAATGAAGGAGCGCAGCACTATGTAGCCGTAGAAAGGCAGCACCGCCCATTGCAGCCAGACCATGTAGATCGCGGCCTCGCGTGCCAGCGCCGGCTCCTGCCCCATCCAGACGAGGATTGCCTCGGTGTTCCACAGCACAATCCAGATCGGGATGCAGACGAGGATCGCCAGCCACAGGCCCTGGCGCACGGTGCGGCGTATGTCGCGCACCGAATGCCGTTTGCGGCCGAGTTCAGTGGCGATCATCGGCGAAGTCGCCAGCATCAGGCCGAGCCCGAAGATCAGCGGCGCGAAATAGAGGTTTGAGCCGAGCGCGCCGGCAGCCAACGTCGCCGGGCCGAGCCGCCCCATCATCATGACGTCGGTGGCGTTCATCGCCACTTGGCCAAGATTGGTGAGCACCATCGGCCACGACAGCGCAAGCATCGCCCGCACCTCGTCACGCCAAGGATGTGCAGGCGCTCTCGCGCCCGCCTCTAACGCAGTCATTGTCCGTCTTTCCGCAAGCTGGCATCCGCGAAATGCGCAAATGCCCCAAATCCGGCGGCAAAACGCCAGCCGCCATCCTGTTTGCGACCGTATCTGGACGAAACGAGCCTCAGAGGCAAGGGACGAAGCGCAGCAATGGTTGAGCCAGAGGCAAGTGCTATGCCTTCAATAACTGCCGCCCAGCACGCGTCATCCGGGAGAATATCGCACGAACGCGAAGCGCTGGCCGTCCGGCGCCCAGCAGGGCACGTTGATCGTCCCCTGACCGCCAAACAAGCCAAGCAGCACTCGCGGTTCGCCCCCGGCGGCCGGCAGCAGGCGGAGTTCCACGTCTTTGTCGCGCGGATGGCCGGTGACGCCGGGCTCATATGCGAGATAGAGCACATGGCGGCCGTCCGGCGAAGGATGCGGAAACCAGCTGACCCGCTCGTCGTCCGTCATTTTCTGGACGTCGCTGCCGTCCGGGCGCGCCCGCCACAGATCGACGGCGCCGCTCTTCTCGCCGTTGAACCAGATCCATTTTCCGTCAGGCGTATAGTCGGGCCCGTCGCAATGGTCGAAGCCGCGTGTGACCTGGAACTCCGCACCACCTCCGATCGGGCAGGTGTAGATCTGAAAAGTATCGCCACGCTTGGCCACATAGGCGAGCGTGCGTCCATCGGGCGACCAGCCGTGCCAGTAGGCGGGCGCTTGCTCCGTCACGCGGGTAGGCGTTCCGCCGCCGAAGGGCAGCGTATAAATCTCGCTCGACCCGCTCTCGGTGGAGTCGCTTATGACGAGCGTCGCGCCATCCGGGGAAATGCCGTGGTCGTTGTTGATATTGCGGGCAAAGCCGGTGTCGATCTCGACGAAGTCCGGATCAGCCAGATCGATCCGATAGAGCCTTCCGTTCCGGTTGGCGACCAGGGCTGCGCCGTCCGGCGTCCAGTTCGGCGCCTCGACGAGATCCGCCGTCTTCAGCACTGTCGTCACCGTCTCGCTCGCAAGCTCGAAGATCGCGATCTCGCTCTTCATCTCGTTTCTCCCTGAAATCTCGATAGAGATCGACTGGTCCGATCATCTGATTGCGTCGAGCACTTGTCGTTGCCGGTGCATCTCGAGAAAAATCCGGTAATCGCGATCGAACCGTTCCCGAGCCTTGGGATTGGGTTGCCGCTCCCTTCCTCCCTGCTGCATCGCCGCGCAGGCTTGCGCCAGCGTCGGGAACAGGCCGGCCGCGGTGGCCGCCACCATGCCCGTACCGAGCAGCATCGAATCCTCCGCCCGCGGCTCGATCACCGTGCAGCCCGTGGCGTCGGCATAAAGCTCCATCAGAAGCGGGTTCTTCGCATGGCCGCCGGTGACATGCAGCGTATCGACGGGCTGGCCGTTCTCGTTGAGCGCCTCCAGGATATGGCGCACGCCGAGCGCGATGCCGACGCAGGTGCGCCAGTAAAGGCGGCAGAGACTATCGAACGAGGCGTCGAGCGTCAGCCCACTGATGACGCCTACCGCATGCGGATCGGCGAGCGGCGAGCGGTTGCCGTGGAAATCCGGCAGCATATGCAGGCGTCCGGCGAGGTCCAGGCCCTCCCCGGCACGCAGTTCCATCACCCGTGCGGCGATCCGGCGATGAGTGGCCGCGTCGGGTTCGCCGCCCGCGCCGTGCCAGCGAATGATGTGATCGAGCAGCGCGCCGGTGGCCGATTGGCCGCCTTCGCTCAGCCAGCAGCCGGGCAGCGCCACGCCGAAATACGGCCCCCACCCGCCGACGAAGGGGCGCGGCTCTGCAGACATTGCCATCACGCAACTCGACGTGCCGGCGATCAGCGCGACATGCCGGTCGAGGCTCTGAAGATCGCCGGCATGGCCGCCAAGCACGCCGAGCGCGCCGGCATAGGCGTCGATCAAGCCGGCGCCGACGCGGCAGTTCACGGTCAGGCCGAGCGCCTCGGCCGCTTCCGCCGTCAGCGGCCCAAGATCCGCGCCGACTGGGCTCGCTTTGTTGGGCACGCGGCCGCGCTCCAGCATATCGTGGATGCCGACGAGCTTCAGGAAATCGCGCCGCCAGCCTTCCGCCTCATGGGCGAGGTAAGTCCATTTGCAGGTCAGCGTGCATTGCGAGCGGGCAAGCGAGCCGGAAGCCTTGAAGGTCAGGAAATCGGCCAGATCGTACATATAGCCGGCGCGCGCCCAGCTCTCGGGCAGGTTCCGCTTCAGCCACATCAGCTTCGGAGACTGCATTTCGGGCGACATCACGCCGCCGCAGAAGTCGAGCACGCAGTGGCCGGTGGCGGTGCATTCGTCGGCTTCCTCGAGCGCGCGATGGTCGAGCCAGACGATCGTGTCCCAGCGATCATCGCTTCCGGTCGAGACCGTAAGCTGGCCGCCATCGAAATCACGCAGCACCAGCGAGCAGGTGGCGTCGAAGCTGATGCCGGCGATCTCTCCGGCCAAGATGCCGGCCTTCTCGCGTGCCGCCCGGACCGCGAAGCAAACCGCCGACCAGATGTCTTCCGAATCGTGTTCGGCATGGCCGGGCTTCGGCCGGTTGATGATGATCGGGTGTTCGGCGCGCCCACGCAGTCCGCCGCTTTTGTCCAGAATGCCGGCGCGGGCGCTGCCGGTGCCGACATCGACGGCGCAGATGAAACGCTCCATCAGCAGGCGCTCTTTCGCGCTTGCGCTTCTGGGGAATGTCGCGACCGTTGCACCATGACGGCGAGCATAATGGCCGCCCGAAACGGCGCAAGAGGCAAGCGGGCGCCGCTAGGCAGCGGCAAACACTCTTTCGCCGCCGTTCCACACGCTCTCGACGTCCAGCGCATCCGACAAATGCACGATGTCGGCGCGCGCGCCCGGCGCAAGCCGCCCGTAACGCCCGCTCTGCCCAACACTGTCGGCTGGATAGAGCCCGGCCATGCGCAGGGCCTCGCCGAGCTCGACCCCGAGCGTCCGGTGCATGAAGCGGACGGCCGAGATCATGTCGAGATCGGCGCCGGCCAGTGTGCCGTCCTCCAGCGTCAGCCGTCCGCTTTCGCGCCTTATGGTGCGGCCGTTCAGCGTAAAGGAGGTCATGTCCGTGCCGATCGTCGCCATGGCGTCGGTTACGAGGAAGATCTTGCCCGACCCTTGCTTGGCGCGCAGCGCTATGCCGATCGTCGCCGGGTCGACATGGATGCCGTCGGCGATCAGTCCACACGACAGCGCGCCGGTGTCGAGCGCCGCACCGACCAGTCCCGGTTCGCGGTTGCCGATCTGGCTCATCGCATTGAACAGATGCGTGACCATCGATGCGCCGGCTTCCGCCGCGGCCGCTGCCGTGCGGTACGTCGCGTCGGAATGGCCGAGGCTTACAATCACTCCGGATTGAGCGAGTGAGGCTATGCGATCGTTTGAAACGGATTCCGGCGCAACGGTGGTCAGCAGCACCGGCACCTGCCAGCGCGCGGCGGCAAGTGCCGCTTCGTCTGCCTCCGTCATCGGCCGGATCAGCGCCGGGTCGTGAGCGCCCTTGCGGGCGGTCGACAAATGCGGGCCTTCTAGGTGCAGCCCAAGAAAACCAGGGATCTTTTGGCGCGCTGCGTCGGCCCCGGCGGCGATCGCTTGCGCGGTGATTTCCGGCGTGTCGGTGATCAGTGTCGGCAGCAGCGCCGTGGTTCCAAACGGCGCATGCGCTCGGCAGATGGTGCGGATCGTCTCGGCGTCGGGCCGGTCGTTGAACATGACCCCGCCGCCGCCATTGACCTGGACGTCGACGAAACCCGGCGCAAGCAGGCCGCCGTCGGCTTCCACCACGCGCATGCCGGACGGAATCGCGTCCGCCGCGACGATCGACTCGACCGACCCGTCGCGGATGAGCAGGACGGAGCGTTCATGCCAGGTCTCGCCGTCGAAGATCGTGGCGCCTCTTATGGCGAATGGCCCGCTCATATGGTCTCGGTCACTTTTCTGAGGTTCGGCGGCTCGTCCGGATTTAGCCCGCGATGCCGCGCAAACGCTTCGACGAAACCGTAGAACGACACGATCAGCGCCAGCGGGTCCGTCAGCGGATGCCCAGTATCGACATGGGGAAGCATTTTCGCGGCGCTGGCCCGCGCCGAGGTCAGGAACACCGATGCGCCCTTTTCGGCCAATCGGCCGGCGGCTTCCACCATGGACGGCTCCGAAGCGTCCCGAGCTGCGAGCGCCAGTACCGGAAAACCCGGGCCCACCAGCGCCAGCGGCCCGTGCATCACTTCGGCCGCGCTGTAGGCCTCGGCATGCATGGCGCAGGTTTCCTTGAATTTCAGCGCCGCTTCGCTGGCGATGGCGAAGGACGGGCCGCGGCCGAGAATGAATAGCGAACTCTGCCCGGTCAGCGCGGCCGAAATCTCCATCCAGTCGCATTCGACCGCCTTGCGAAAATGGCCAGGCAGTTCCGCCAAAGCGGCAAGCAACGCGGTGTCGCCGGTGCAATGCGCCATCAACGCCAGGCCGGCGACCGCCGAATTGACGAAACTCTTGGTCGCCGCGACGCTGCGCTCCGGACCGGCCAGGATGTCGATGGCGTAGTCCGAAGCGCACGCCAGCGGCGAATCTGCCGTGTTGGTGAGCGCGATGGTCAGCGCGCCGGCGGTGCGCGCGCTCTCGGCCATCGCGACGATATCGGGGCTCTTGCCCGACTGCGAGATCGTCAGGCAGGCCGACCCCGCGAGCCTGAGTTTCGCGCCATAGATCGAGGCGACCGACGGGCCGACGGAGGCTACGGGAATCCCGGCAGTCAGTTCCACGGCATACTTCATGAACGAGGCGGCGTGGTCGGAGGAGCCGCGCGCCACGGTTACGAGAAAAGCGGGATTGCGGTCGCGTACGCCACGCCCCGCCTCCGCCAGCGCCTCTCTCGAGCCATCGAGCAGGCGTGCCACCGCGTCGGGAATCTCGGCGATCTCTCGCCGCATATGCGTCATTGTGGTCAAACCGACGCTCCCGGATTGTCCGTGCGCCCGCTCAGGCGCAGTTCGGCGACGAAGTCGTAGGCGTCACCGCGATAGATCGAACGGGTGAATTCTATCACCTTGCCGCTGGCAAGATAGGAAATCCGCTCGATATTCAAACTGGCGGAGCCGGCCGGCACGTCGAGGAGCTTCGCATCTGCCTCGCCGAGATTGGCGGCCGAGATGCGCTGCACGGCGCGCACTGGGCGGTTGCCGGTTTTTTCCAGCGCCGCATAGAGCGACGAGCCGACCGCGCCTGGATCGGGCAGCGCGGTCGCGGACAGCGACGCGCGCTCGATTGCCAGCGGCGTATCGTTGGCGATGCGCAGGCGGCTGACGCGCGCCACGAACTCCTTCGACGAAAGGCCGAGCACCATCATCTCGTCGGGCGAGGGCGGATAGATGCCGCGGTCAAGCCAGGTGGATCGCACAGTCATGCCGCGCCTGGCCATGTCCTCGGTGAAGGAGGTCAAGAGCGACAGCGATTGCTCGACGCGCTCCAGGCGCGGCGCAACGAAAGTGCCGGAGCCATGTCGCTGGACGAGTATGCCGCCCTTCACCAGATCCTGAACGGCCTTGCGCACCGTCACCCGAGACACATCGGCTTTAAGTGCAATGTCGCGCTCCGAGGGCAGCGCATCGCCCGGCCCGATGACGCCGCTCAGCACCGCATCCTCGATGCTTTTCTTCAGTTGCAGGTAGAGCGGGGCGCCGCGCTGCGCTGCGTTCCTGACGCTTGCAAAGATCTGCTCGGCTGCGTCAGCCATGAGCCTTGCCCTCGCCGAACCGGCGCACCGCCATGGCGACCGCACCGCCAAGCGCATCCTGCAGCGCCGGGCGCACCATGGCCCGGTATTTCTGCGAAAGGCGCGGCTCCAGAAGCGGCGCAAGCCCGCCGAGCAGGCAGAGCGGATTGGCTTCGCGCAGATCGAGCACGCCAAGCGATGCCTCGATGTCGGAGACGGCGCGGGCAAGAATCCGCTCGCCGACAACGTCGCCCTTGGCGGCGTATTCGAAAACCATCGGCGCGAAACCGCCGAAATCGCCGGGCTTGGCCGTGGTCGTGAACTCGACCACGTCGCGCGGATTATCCCGAAACACGGCGAGCAATGCCTGGGTTAAGGGCGAAGCCTCGCGGATGCGGTCATAGGCGAGCATCGTTTCCTCAAGCAGGTCGCGGCCGATACGCCCGCCGCTTCCCTGGTCGCCGATCAGGAAGCCCCAGCCGCCGACTGTGCGTACCTGTCCGTCCTTGCGCACCATGAAGGCGGTGCCTGTGCCGAGCACGGCAATTGCGCCGTCGGCCTGGCCGAGCGCGCCTTCGAGCGCAATCAGCGCGTCGCTCTCGACGATGCTTCTGGGGAAGGGCAGTATGGCTTCGAGCTGCTGCCGGTAAGTGCCGACATTGCTGCCGGCCAGGCCGAGCAGGGCCGGTATTTCGGGGATCAGCGCCGGATCCTTGCCGGCATCGATGAGCGCAAGCCGCGCGGCCTCGACTATGTTCGCGCGGGCGCCGGTCAGGTCGGTGCGGATATTGGCTGGGCCGCTCTTGGCGCGGCCGATGATCGTGCCGTCGGGTCCGGCCACCGCCGCCCGGCAACTCGTGCCGCCGCCATCTATTCCAAGCACCAGTTCCACGTCGAAAGCTCCTCCGCAGTGATAATACCAATAAAATACCAATAGCCAAGTGCTAATTTGTTCGCCCGGTGCCGACACCGCTCATGTGTTTGAATGGATTGCATTTTACTGATGTTTCAACGAATCTGCGGAACAAATTTGTTAACGCCGCTGGACAAGTGGTATTTTTTTGGTATTGTCGGTTGATGGAGGGACATAATGGCCATTGCGCGTACCGAAGCGGTGCACAGAAATGCCAGCGGGCTGGATCTGCTGCCGCCGGAGGCCATTGTCCGTATTTTGCTCGACGCACAGGTCGAGGCCGCCAACAGTGCCCGCGCGGCGGCCGGCGATATCGCCGAGGCTGCCCGCTTGGCCGCGCATTGCCTCGCCACCGGCGGTCGGCTCGTTTATGCGGCCGCGGGCAGTTCTGCTCTGATGGCGCTCGCAGACGCGCTGGAGCTGCCGGGTACATTCGGTATCTCGCGCGATCGCATCGTCATACTCTTGGCCGGCGGCCTCGCCAGTCTCACCGACCTCGCTGGTGGCCCCGAAGACGACGCCGGTCAGGCGAAACGGGAAATCGCTTCGGCAGGCGTTTCGAACAAGGACTGCGTGATCGCGGTTTCGGCCAGCGGCTCGACGCCCTATGCGGTCGGCGCGCTCGAGGAGGCGAAAAGCCGCGGCGCTTCCACGATCTCGATCGCCAACAATGCAGGCGCACCGCTCACCGCGCTCGCCGATGTCGGCATCGTCGTTGAAACTCCACCGGAAGTGATCGCCGGCTCGACCCGGATGGGCGCTGGCACCGCGCAGAAAATCGCGCTCAACATGATGTCGACGCTGATGGCGGTTCATCTCGGCCATGTGCATGACGGCTACATGGTCAATCTCAATCCCGACAATCTCAAGCTGAAGGCCCGCGCCGCCCGCATCGTCGCGGCGATATCCGGCTGCACGGAGGTCGAAGCCGCATCGTGGCTCGACAAGGGCGGCGGTTCGGTCAAGGCTGCTATCCTGATGGCTGCCGGCGCGGCCAGCCGGGACGCGGCGCAGGAACTGCTCGCAGGCGCAGACCAGAAGCTCAGGCATGCGCTTGCGAAACTCGAGGGGAGCGCGGGCGCAATGTCCACGCCTCGTCATAACCGAACCTGAACAGGTCAAAACAGGGAGACTGAAATGAAGAACAAGGCACTGACAACGCTTCTGATGGCGTCCAGCATTCTCGGCTCGGCCGGGCTTGCTGTCGCCCAGGACAAGACGATCACCATCGAAAGCTGGCGCAATGACGACCTCGCCATCTGGCAGGAAAAGCTGATCCCGGCCTTCGAGGCCAAGAACCCCGGCATCAAGGTGGTGTTCGCACCGTCCGCGCCGACCGAGTACAATGCCGCGCTCAACGCCAAGCTTGACGCCGGCTCGGCCGGCGACCTGATCACCTGCCGCCCGTTCGACGCATCGCTTGAACTCTACAACAAGGGCCACCTCGCCAACCTGGCCGACCTGCCCGGCATGGAGAATTTCTCCGATGTCGCCAAGTCTGCCTGGACCACTGACGACGGCTCGGCCGATTTCTGCGTGCCGATGGCGTCCGTCATCCACGGCTTCATCTACAATGCCGACGCATTCCAGCAGCTCGGCATCGCCGTGCCTGCGACGGAAGCCGAGTTCTTCGCAGCCCTCGACAAGATCAAGGCCGACGGCACCTACATCCCGTTGGCGATGGGCACCAAGGATCTCTGGGAAGCCGCGACCATGGGCTACCAGAACATCGGCCCGAACTATTGGAAGGGTGAGGAAGGCCGCCTGGCGCTGATCAAGGGCGAGCAGAAGCTGACCGATCCGGCCTGGGTCGAGCCCTTCGCCACGCTCGCAAAGTGGAAGGACTATCTCGGTGACGGCTTCGAGGCGCAGAGCTATCCGGACAGCCAGAACCTGTTCACGCTCGGCCGCGCGGCTATCTATCCCGCCGGCTCGTGGGAGATTTCCGTCTTCAACACACAGGCGCAGTTCAAGATGGGCGCCTTCCCGCCCCCGGTGAAGAATGCCGGGGACGAGTGCTACATCTCCGACCACAACGACATTGCGATCGGTCTCAACCCGAAAAGCCCGAACGCCGACGCGGCCAAGACTTTCCTGTCCTGGGTGGCTTCGCCGGAATTCGCCACGATCTACGCCAACGCGCTGCCGGGCTTCTTCAGCCTGTCCTCGACGCCGGTGAAGATGGAAGACCCGCTTGCCCAGGAATTCGTGTCCTGGCGCGACAAGTGCAAGTCGACCATCCGCTCGACCTACCAGATCCTGTCGCGCAGCACGCCCAACCTTGAGAACGAGACCTGGGTCAAGTCGGCCAACGTGATCAACGGCACCGAGACGCCGGAAGCGGCGGCCAAAGTGCTTCAGGACGGTCTCGACAGCTGGTACAAGCCGGCTAAGTAAGAGCGACGCACCAAGTCGGGTTGAGCTACACGCTCGGCCGGGATTGTTCGCAGTTGTCTGCGCTGCTCCTCACCCTTACCCTCTCCCCGCGAATGACGGGGAGAGGTGGCGTCAGCGCTGGAGCTTGTACTTCTCCCGTCCAAGAAGAAGGGAGAGGCGCGATGCCGAAGACAGCCCCTTCTCCCTGTCACTATACGGGGAGAAGTGCCCGGCAGGGCGATGAGGGGCGGCGCTGTCGATAGACCAATGAAGCGCCCCCAGAACGGAACGGGACCAAGCCAATGGCGGAAAGCACCGAGATCAGGCGGCCAATGCGCTGGCATATTGCCGTGTTCCTGGCGCCGGCGGTGCTGGTCTATACGGCGGTCATGATCGTGCCGCTGTTCGGCACGCTGCAGCTTTCCCTGTTCAGCGCCGAGGGCCAGACGCGTGTTTTCGCCGGCCTGGATAATTTCCGTACCCTGTTCTTCGACCCGCGCTGGGCCGCGAGCTTCTGGAACGCGCTGTGGAACAACACCTGGTTCTTCATCATCCATATGCTGGTGCAGAACCCGATCGGCGTCGTGCTGGCGGCGCTACTTTCATCGCCCAGGCTGCACTTTTCCGCCTTCTACCGCACCGCGATCTTCATCCCCACGATCCTGTCATTCGTCATCGTCGGCTTCGCCTGGAAGCTGATCCTCTCGCCGCTTTGGGGTGTCGCGCCCAACCTGCTCGACCTCGTTGGCCTGAAGAGCCTGTTCACGCCATGGCTCGGCAAGGAGGAATATGCGCTGACGACGCTCGGCCTGATCTCGGTCTGGCAATTCGTCGGCATTCCGATGATGCTGATATACGCGGCGCTGCTGTCGATTCCCGACGAGGTGATCGAGGCCGCCGAATGCGACGGCATCACCGGCATGGCGCAGTTCTGGAAGATCAAGCTGCCGCTGATCCTGCCCTCCATCGGCATCATCTCGATCCTGACCTTCGTCGGCAATTTCAACGCCTTCGACCTGATCTATTCGGCGCAGGGCGCTCTCGCCGGCCCCAATTTCTCGACCGACATTCTCGGCACCTTCCTCTACCGCACCTTCTTCGGCTTCCAGCTGCAGATCGGCGATCCGTATATGGGCTCGACCATCGCCTCGATGATGTTCTTCATCATCCTCGCCGGCGTGTGCCTGTACCTGTTCGCCGTTCAGACGCGGCTGCGGCGTTATCAGTTCTGAGGGTGAGGAGATGAGCACCGCCACCTCTTCTCTACCCAGAACCATCGCTGCCCATGCCGTGCTGCTCGCCTACACGGCCATCGCGCTGTTCCCGGTCGTCGTTATCGTCGTCAACTCCTTCAAGTCGCGCAACGCGATCTTCCGCTCGCCGTTGTCGCCGCCCACAACCGAGACCTTCGACCTGATCGGCTACACGACCGTGCTGAGGCAGGGCGACTTCTTCCTCTATTTCCAGAACAGTTTCATCGTCACCGTCATGTCGCTGTTCCTGGTGCTGCTGTTCGGCGCGATGGCGTCGTTTGCGCTGTCGGAATACCGCTTTCGCGGCAATTCGCTGATGGGCCTTTACCTGGCGCTGGGCATTATGATCCCGATCCGGCTCGGCACCGTGGCGATCCTGCAATTGATGGTGGCGAGCGGGCTGGTCAACACGCTGACGGCGCTGATCCTGGTCTACACCGCGCAAGGGCTGCCGCTCGCCGTGTTCATCCTGTCGGAATTCATGAAGCAGGTTTCCGACGATCTCAAGAACGCCGGCCGCATCGACGGGCTTTCCGAATACCGCATCTTCTTCCGCCTGGTGCTGCCGCTGGTGCGGCCGGCCATGGCGACGGTCGCCGTCTTCACCATGATCCCGATCTGGAACGATCTGTGGTTCCCGCTGATCCTCGCGCCTTCGGAAGCGACCAAGACCGTCACGCTCGGCGCTCAGCTCTTCATTGGGCAATACGTCACCAACTGGAACGCCGTGCTCGCCGCGCTCTCGCTGGCGATCCTGCCGGTGCTGATCCTCTACCTCATCTTCTCGCGACAACTGATCCGCGGCATCACCTCGGGAGCGGTGAAGTGAGACAAGCAGTCTCTTCAAAAGTTAGCGCCGCACCTCACCCTTACCCTCTCCCCGTGAAGGACGGGGAGAGGGGGATTGCCCGACGTCGAAGCCGCCCTCCTCTCCCCGTCCTTACGGGGAGAGGTGCCCGGCAGGGCGGTGAGGGGCTGCGCCGACTTCCCAGTAAAGGCAGTTCGACATCGCAATTTGGAAGCCCGCAATGAACGCTGACATACCCCTCTGCGTCGTCGTCGCCGGGCTCGGCAATATGGGCCGGAGCCATGCGCTTGCCTACCACAACAATTCCGGCTTCGAGATCATCTCGCTGGTCAACCGTTCGGACGTGCCGTTGCCCAAGGAGCTCGGCGCCTATGAAATCCGGCGCTCGTTCGAGGATGCGCTGCGCGACCTGCGGCCCGACGTCGCTTCCATCAACACCTATTCCGACAGCCATGCCGACTACGCGGTCATGGCGCTGGAAGCGGGCTGCCACGTCTTCGTGGAAAAGCCGCTCGCCACCACCATAGCCGATGCCGAACGCGTGGTCGCTGCGGCCAAGGCCAACGGCCGCAAGCTCGTCATCGGCTACATCCTCCGGCATCACCCGTCCTGGATGCGTCTGATCGAAGAGGCGCGCAAATTGGGCGGCCCCTATGTCTTCCGCATGAACCTGAACCAGCAGTCGAGTGGACCGACTTGGCAGACGCACAAGGCGCTGATGCAGACGACCTCGCCGATCGTCGACTGCGGTGTCCACTATCTCGACGTGATGTGCCAGATCACCGACGCGAAACCTGTCGAAGTGCGGGGCATGGGTCTGCGGCTGACCGACGAGATCGACCCGGCGATGTACAATTACGGCCACCTGCAAGTGCTCTTCGACGATGGCTCGGTTGGCTGGTACGAGGCGGGCTGGGGGCCGATGATGTCGGAAACTGCATTCTTCGTGAAGGACGTGATCTCGCCTCAAGGCTGCGTCTCGATCGTCATGAGGGAGGGCGCGAAGTCCGACGACATTGACACCCACACCAAAACCTCGGTGATCCGTGTGCATGAGGCCGCTACCGGCCCCGATGGGCGGTTTCTACGTTCCGACCAGGACCTGGTAATGAGCGGCGAACCCGGTCACCAGGAGCTTTGCGACCGCGAGCAGGCGTTTTTGCTCAAGGCGATCCGCGAGGATCTCGATCTCACACGCCACATGGATGACGCGGTGAAATCGCTCCGCGTCTGCCTCGCCGCCGACGAAAGCGTGCGCTCCGGCCGCGCTGTAACCCTTTAGAACGGATCGGAATCGCCGTGGGCTCGCTGAAAATCGAAAACATAAAAAAATCCTTCGGCTCGGTCGACGTGCTGAAGGGCATCGACCTGGACGTGACGGATGGTGAATTTGTCGTCTTCGTCGGGCCGTCCGGCTGCGGCAAGTCCACGCTTTTGCGCATCATCGCCGGGCTTGAGGATTCCACCTCCGGCAAGGTCCTGATCGATGGCGACAATGTCGGCAACGTGCCGCCGGCCAAGCGCGGCATCGCGATGGTGTTCCAGACCTATGCGCTCTATCCGCATCTGACTGTGAAGAACAATATGAGCCTCGGCCTGAAGCAGGCCGGCGAGCCCGCCGACGAGATCGCACGGCGTGTCGGCATCGCCTCCTCGATGTTGTCGCTGGAACCTTATCTGGAGCGCCGTCCGGCCGAGCTTTCCGGCGGCCAGCGCCAGCGTGTCGCCATTGGCCGCGCGGTGGTGCGCGAACCGAAGCTTTTTCTGTTCGATGAGCCGTTGTCCAATCTTGACGCCGCGCTGCGCGTCAACACGCGGCTTGAGATCGCGCAGCTGCATCGCCGCCTCGCCGCGACGATGATCTACGTCACGCACGACCAGGTCGAGGCGATGACGCTGGCCGACAAGATCGTCGTGCTCAACAACGGTCAGATCGAACAGGTCGGCGCGCCGATGGAACTCTACAATTCGCCGGCAAACGAATTCGTCGCCGGATTTATCGGCTCGCCCAAGATGAATTTCATCGACGGCGGCAGGCTGGGCGAAGCCGCGAAGACGATCGGAGTTCGCCCCGAGCATATCACCGTCGACCGCAACGCCGGCACCTGGAAAGGCACGGTCATCCACGCCGAGCATCTTGGCGCCGACACCAACCTCTATATCGACACGGAAAAGGCGGGCCTGCTGACGGTGCGCATCTTCGGCGTTTACGATGCCGAGCCCGGCGCGGCGATCTATGCGACGCCCGATCCGGCCAGAACCTATCGCTTTGGCGCCGACGGCAGGGTAATTAGATAGGCGCCGGTTGAAAGCTCAAGTCGGCACTGCGATCATCGACACGCTGCATCCCGTTTACGAGGGCAGGGTCTTCCATTGGACCAGGGACACCCCTGACGATACCCGCGTCACCGAATACTTGCCGACCGCCGCGAGCGACAACGAGGAAAGCTGGCGCCGCAGTCCCTTCTATTACCTCCTTCAAAGCGGCGAGGACGAATTACGCCGCCGTCTCGAATTGGGCGAAACGGCCGGGTTTCCGATCCTCGACGAACTGATGCAGAGAGGCGAGACCGATTATTTCGCCATGATCCATCGGTTCGACAAGAAAACCGCTATCGGCGAGATGGATTGTTTAATGTCGCGCTGGACGACAACGCGGCCAGGCGGCTTCAACGAAGCCGATCTGAAGGCTCTGCGCCGGCTGGTCCCTGCCCTTGGCCTCGCGATCAAGTCGGCGTCGCTCGCGCGGGTCGCGGAATCGCTGGTCGAAGCCTATCTCGGGCGTGATCCGGGTCGGCGCGTGCTCCAGGGCCGGATGTCGCGCGGCGTGGTCGAAAAGATCAACGCCGTGCTGTGGTTCTCGGACATGAAAGGCTTCACCGCGCTTTCCGAAAGCATCGCGTCCGACCAGCTGATCCCGCTGCTGGACGATTACGCCGAGGCCGTCATTTCGGCTATCCATGGCGCTGGCGGCGATGTGCTCAAGCTTATTGGCGACGGCACGCTGGCGATTTTCACAGCCGACGATCCCGAGGAGGCCTGCTGCTCGGCGCTGCGGGCCGAGGCGGAGCTAAGGTTGCGGCTGGCCGAGCTCAACCAGCGCCGTGAAGCCGAGGGAAGACCGACCACGTCGATCTATCTCGGGCTGCATATCGGCGATGTCTTCTACGGAAACATCGGCAGCAAGGACCGGCTCGACTTCACCGTCGTCGGCCAGGCGGTGAACGAGGTGAGCCGCATCGCGTCGATGTGCAGTTCGGTCGATCGCGACGTTCTCTTTTCGGCCGCCTTCCGCGCGTCTCTGCCCGAGGCGGAGGGAGCGAAGCTCGTCTCGGTCGGCCGCTACGCGCTGCGCGGCGTCGGCCGCGCCCAGGAACTGTTCACGCTCGATCCGGAACTGGCGGTTTTCCCGCTACGTTGAGACGGGCGAGTCAAAAAGGTGCGTCCTTCGAGGCTCGCTGCGCTCGCACCTCAGGATGAGAAAGGTGGGCGCATCGTTGCCAGATTCTGAGACGCCGACGACTGCAATATGCTGCCAGCGAAGCGTGCTTTCGTCTCAGAACTGGCGATCAGCGCCAACAGCCCTCATCCTGAGGTGCGAGTGCAGCGAGCCTCGAAGGACGCACCCAATCGAAAAACCTACCCGTCGGCGCGAACCTGCTGGCGCTGCGATCCAAGCCCTTCGATGCCTAGTTCCACCACGTCGCCGGCCTTCAGATAGCGCGGCGGCTTCATGCCCATGCCGACGCCCGGCGGCGTGCCGGTCGAGATGATATCGCCGGGCAGCAGGGACATGAACTGGCTGAGGTATGAAACGAGATATGACGCCCCGAACACCATGGTCCTGGTCGAGCCGTCCTGCATGAACTCGCCATTGACCGTCAGCCACATCTTCAGTTTCTGCGGGTCGGGAACCTCGTCCTCGGTCACCAGCCACGGGCCGGTTGGGCCGAACGTGTCGCAGCTCTTGCCCTTGGTCCACTGGCCCGAGCGCTCGGTCTGGAAGGCGCGCTCGCTGACATCATGAACGACGCAGTAGCCGGCGACGTAATCCAAAGCCTCGGCTTCGGAGACGTATTTTGCTTGTCTGCCGATGACGATGCCGAGTTCGACCTCCCAGTCGGTCTTTTCCGAACCGCGCGGGATCAGCAGGTCATCATTAGGCCCGACGATCGCCGAGGTCGCCTTCATGAAGATGATCGGCTCCGGCGGCACGGTCGCGCCGGTCTCGGCGGCATGGTCGGAATAGTTGAGGCCGATGCAGATGAATTTGCCGGTGCCCGTTACGCAAGGGCCTATGCGAGGGCTGCCGTCGACCGGCGGCAGCGTCGCCGGGTCGATGCGGGAGAGATCCGCCAGCGACCGCGGATCAAGCGCCGCTCCGCCAATGTCGGCCACATGCGCCGACAGATCCCGGATCTTTCCATCCGCGCCGATCACGCCCGGCCGTTCGCTTCCGGCCTCTCCATATCGAACCAGTTTCACATCATACTCCTTGAGGACAAAGATCAGATCGCCATGCCGCCATCGATGGCATAGGCTTGGCCGGTCGTATAGGTCGCGCCGGCGAGATAGACCGCGAGGTCGGCTATTTCTTCTGGCGTGCCGATGCGGCCCATGGGTTGGCGCGCGATGAAGGCGGCGCGTGCGGCCTCGTAGTCCCCCTGCGCCCGCATCCGGTCTTCCAGCGAGGGGCTCTCGACCGTGCCCGGGCAGATGGCGTTGCAGCGTATGCCCTGGCCGACGAAGTCCGCGGCGACTGATTTGGTCAGGCCGATCACCGCCGCCTTTGTGGTGGAATAGGCGAAGCGGTTCGGCACGCCCTTTATGCTCGACGCCACCGAGGCCATGTTGATAATCGCCCCGCTGCCGCGCGCGATCATGCCGGGCAGCACGGCGCGGATGGTTCGCACCATGGATTTCACATTGAGATCGAAGGCGAAATCGAGGTCGCCCTCCTTCATGTCGAGGATCGAGCCGGCATGGACGAAGCCGGCGCAGTTGAACAGCACGTCGACCGGGCCAATGGCGGCCAAGGCAGTGGCGACCGCCGCATCGTCGAGAACGTCGAGCCTTTGCACCGAAAGCCCGCCCTCACGGCCGAGTTCTGCGAGCAGCTTCTCGTTGATGTCGGTGGCGTGCACCACGGCGCCCGCGCGTGCAAAAGCCAGCGCGGTCGCGCGGCCTATGCCTTGCGCCGCCGCAGTGACCAGAACCGTCTTGCCCGCCAGATCTCCCGTCATCGCCATTTCCTCTCCTGGCGCAGTCGTAAGTTTACACGCCGGGTTCGTCAACGCGGCCAGGACGCGGAGAGGAGCGCCCGGCGGCGAACGTGTCTGTTTATCGGTAAAGAACAGGTTTTTTGCCGTCAAGCCCGAGTGAGGCTTGCGGTGCGGCTTTCCTCGTCTATGAATTTCGGCCAGTCATGGGAGAACGGGAGCGCGCCATGCTGGTCGACACGCACCTTCACATCATCGACAAATCGCGCCTGCGCTATCCGTGGCTGGCGGAGGTTCCGGCGCTCGACCGCGACTTCCTCTACGCCGAATATGAGCGCCAGGCGCTGCGCGCCGGCATTTCCGACGCCATCCACATGGAAGTGGACGTGGCGCCTGACCAGATCGAGGCGGAAATCGCCTTTGCCGGCGAACAATCTCGGTCGGCGGGAAGCCTGATCCGCGGCTGCATCGCAGCCTGCCGGCCGGAGGAACCGGGCTTTGCCGCCCTTCTCGAGAAATATGCCGCCGACCCCTTCGTGCTGGGTTTCCGACGCCTCATCAACCCACTGTCGGAGGGCGTTTCGGACAGCCGCATCTTCGTTGAAAACATCCGCCGTCTTGGTGGAACATGGCTGACCTTCGACGCGCATGTCCACGGCCATCAGTTGCCGCGGGCGATCGCGCTTGCCGACGCGGCGCCAGAGGTTCGCTTCATCCTCGACCATTGCGGCGTGCCGGACATTCGCGGCGGCGATTTCTCTGGGTGGCAGGAAGGCATCGCGGATCTCGCGAGGCGGGAGAACGTAACCGCCAAAATTTCCGGCATCGTCGCCTATGCCGATCCCGACGGCTGGACGGCCGAGACGCTGCGGCCCTATGTCGAGCACATCATCGAAAGTTTCGGCTGGGACCGTGTGGTGTGGGGCAGCGACTGGCCAGTCTGCACGCTGGGCGGCGGACTGCTGGCCTGGACAAGCGCGACCCATGCGCTGCTTTCAGGCTGCGCCAATAAGGAACGTGAAAAACTGTTCTGGCGGAACGCGGACCGGATCTGGAAGCTGGGATTGGCCGGCGCTTGGGAATAGTGCGTCCTTCGAGGCACCCTCAACCGGTCCCGACCAAACCCATCCTCAATCCCCATAGGGCACCCAGACGTTCTTCACCTCGACAGCCCGCCTCAGAAACGCCTCGCCCCCCACGAGATCGGACGTCCAATCGACCGAGCGGCCATTACTGGTCCAGACCCGCTTGAGATTGCCGATCGATTCGGCCTCGGCCGACTTGCAGACATCGGAATCGGCGACGATCCACAGCCCGTCGACATCGTCGTGCCTGGCCAGCACGCCGGCCAGTTCGGCGGTCTTGCCGGTGACGATATTGATCGCGCCGGCCGGCACGTCAGAATATTCGATGACCTGATAGAGGTCGGCCGCCAGCAGCGGATATTTCTGGCTCGGCACAGCGACCACCGTGTTGCCCATGGCGAGCGCGGGCGCGATCAGCGAAATCAGGCCGAGCAGCGGTGCATCGTCGGCGGCCACGATGCCGATCACGCCGACCGGCTCATGCACCGCCAGTGTCACCGCGCGGGCCGGCGGCGCATGCACCCGGCCTTCGAACTTGTCGGCCATGCCGGCGAACGAGAAAAGCCGCTCGATCGACAGCTCCACTTCTTCGCGTGCGGCCTTGGCGCTCGCGCCGGTAAGTTGCACCAGCCGGGCGGCAAACTCATCGGCGCGGCCGGAGAGATTTTCAGCCAGGAAGTAGAGCACCTGACTGCGGTTATAGCCGGTCGCTTCGCCCCAGGCTTTCGCTCCACGCGCGGCCGAAACCGCGTCGCGGATATCCTTGCGGTTGCCGAGGCCGACTTCGCCGGCGAGCTTTCCCTTCCGGTCGGCGACGGCCAGCGAATAATTGCCGTCGGGCCGAACCTGCTTGCCTCCGATGAACAGCTTTGCCGTGCGGTCGATGCCGAGACTTTCGCCATCCGCGCGCTCCGCTACTTTCGCCTCGGCGGCGGGCTTGATCGGCGCGCCGAGCGGCAGCTTGGCCATCAGATATTCGTGCATGCCTTCGCGCCCGCCCTCGCGTCCAAAGCCGCTCTCGCGATAACCGCCAAAGCCGCAGGCGGCGTCGAACATATTGGTGCCGTTGATCCAGACGACGCCGGCCTTGAGCTGCGGCGCCGCGTGCAAAGCGAGATTGATGTTCTCACTCCAAACAGAGGCTGCAAGGCCGTAGCGCGTGTTGTTGGCGAGTTCGACCGCCTCTTCGGTGGTGCGGAAGGTCATCGCCGCAAGCACCGGGCCGAACACTTCCTCCTGCGCCAGTATATTGGCCGGCGCGACGCCGGTGGCGAGCGTTGGCAGGTGGAAAAACCCGGTCGAAGGCAGCGCGCAGTCCGGCTGCCAGCATTCCGCGCCTTGGCTG
This sequence comes from Allomesorhizobium camelthorni, assembly GCF_011045125.1. GTDB lineage: Bacteria > Pseudomonadota > Alphaproteobacteria > Rhizobiales > Rhizobiaceae > Allomesorhizobium > Allomesorhizobium camelthorni. The sequence continues at coordinate 79,894 of NZ_JAAKZF010000009.1, forward strand.
GCGCCCTGGGCGACCAGGCCGCGCACCCGGTCGAGCTGCGTCCTGTCGACGAGCGGGCCGATGTCGGTGTTCTTGTCGAGCGGGCTGCCGAGCCGCAGCCGGGCCATGCGCGTCTTGACCTTGGCGATAAAGGCTTCGGCGACGCCCTCCTGCACCAGCAGCCGCGAGCCGGCGCAGCAAACCTGCCCCTGGTTGAACCAGATGCCGTCGACCAGGCCTTCGACCGCGCTGTCGAGGTCGGCGTCCTCGAAGACTATGAAGGCCGACTTGCCGCCGAGCTCCAGCGAAATCTTCTTGCCCGAACCAGCGGTCGCCTTCCGTATGATCTTTCCGACCTCGGACGAGCCGGTGAAGGCAATCTTCTGCACGCCGGGATGGTTGACGATTGCAGCGCCTGCATCCGGTCCGCCCGGCAATATGTTGACGACGCCCTTCGGCACGCCGGCGCGCTCGCAGATTTCGGCGAACAATATGGCCGTCAGCGGGGTGAATTCGGCCGGCTTCAGCACGACAGTACAGCCGGCCGCCAGCGCCGGCGCGATCTTCCAGGCGAGCATCAGCAGCGGGAAATTCCACGGGATGATCTGGCCGACGACGCCGACCGGTTTATGACCGGGAAATTCCTTATCCAGCGACTGCGCCCAGCCTGCATGGTGGATGAAATGGCGGATCGCCAGCGGTACGTCGATGTCGCGGCTTTCGCGGATCGGCTTGCCGTTGTCGATCGATTCCAGCACGGCGAACAGGCGCTGATGGCGCTGCATAGCGCGGCCGATGGCGTAAAGCACCTTGGCTCGCGTGTAGCCGGAACTGGCGCTCCATTTCGGCAGCGCCTTTGCAGCGGCCCCAACCGACGCGTCAACGTCGGCGTCGCCCGCATCGGACACCTTGGCCAGCAGCTTGCCGGTCGCGGGGTCGTTCGTGTCGAACGTCTTGCCGCCGGCAGGCGCTTTCCATTCGCCGCCGATGAACAGCGACTTGGAGAAATCCCTGGCTGCCAGCCAGGCGTCCGCCTCATTGCGGGACTCCGGCGCGGGGGCGTAATCCATCGCGTGGTAGCGTTCGAGGATGTTCATGATGGGTCTCCCGTGCTTTGGTGACGGAGAGTTATTTGGGACCGACCCCCCACTGTCCTGCCGGACATCTCCCCCTCAAGGGGGGAGATCGGCCGTCGCATCGGCTTTCGCCAATCGCCAACGTCGCAGAAGAAGCGGTGAGACAGAAGCTGCCAATCTCCCCCCTTGAGGGGGAGATGTCCGGCAGGACAGAGGGGGGTCGTTTCAATCATAAGAACCAAGCCGGACCGCCATCAAGCCATTGCATGTCTGTGATTGGCCGAATAGCGGCCGGTCAGATGATGCTCGAGTTGCCGCTCTATATCGGTGAGCAGGCTCGACGCGCCGAAGCGGAAAAGCTCCGGCTCCAGCCAGGGCCGACCGAGTTCTTCCTTCATCAGCACCAGCCAGTCGAGCGAGGCCTTCGCGGTCGAAATGCCGCCGGCGGGCTTAAAGCCGATCAGATAACCGGTGTGCTCGAAATAGGCGCGGATGGAGCGGACCATAGCGAGCCCCACCGGCAACGTGGCGTTGACGCTCTCCTTGCCCGTCGAGGTCTTCACGAAATCGGCGCCGGCCATCATCGCCACCATAGACGCCAGCATGACGTTGCGCAGGGTTGCAAGGTCGCCTGTGCCGAGGATCACCTTCAGATGCGCTTCGCCGCAGGCGGCGCGGAACGCGACGATCTCGTCATAGAGCTCCTGCCACTTGGCGCCGAACACCAGGCCGCGCGGAATGACGACATCGATCTCGTCTGCGCCGTCGGCCACGGACGCCTCGATTTCCTGGATACGTGTCCTGAGAGGCGCCAGCCCGTGCGGGAAAGATGTCGAGACCGCCGCGACATGGATGCCGGTGCCCTTAACAGCCTCCGCAGTTGTTGCGACGAACGGATGATAGACGCATACCGCCGCCGGCCGGATTTTTTCGTCTCCAAGGCCCAGCCCCTCGATGATGTCGGCCCGCAGCGGGTTGATCGCCTTGGCGCACAAGCGGCGCACGCGCTCGTCGGTGTCGTTGGAGTTCAGCGTCGTCAGATCCATCAGCGAGATTGATCGCAGCAGCCACGCCGCTTGGTTATCAGCCTTGATCGAGCGCCGTTTGGTCAGGCTGGCGACGCGGCGCTCCAGCGCCGAGCGGTTGACGTTTCGCATCGATTCCAGGAAACCGAGATCGAGTTTCATGCCGGGATTGCGGGCAATGCCATGCGCCTCGATCGGCGCGTTGGCCGCCACGCGCACGGGCAGCGCCGTTACCGACGGAGCCTCCGTCTTCAAATCCGCCGCAGCCTTGGTCATGTGCCTGTCCTCGCGATCCCGGCCGGAGCCGCCCCTGTTCTACCCGCCATCGTGGGCCGATATCAAGGAGAGGAATTGCGGTGCTGTCCGCAGCATTGCCGCTTATCCCTTCTCCCCGTCTCTACACGGGGAGAAGGTGCCGGCAGGCGGATGAGGGGCGGCACTAACCTTGGAAATTGCGAAGGGCTAAACCTGGCAGATGATCCGCGCAAAGAACCGGTCGCGCCGGTTGTATTCCGGCCTGAAGCCCGAGAACTTCTGGTCCATGACCTTCAGCGATGTCGCCCCCTCGATCGGGAAGGTGCGGAACCCGACGCCGCTGCCGCCCGCCGTCTGCACGGCCGAAAGCACCAGTTCGCCATGCTCGTCATAGCCCAGGATGAACGGCTCCGCGATCCGGGCTTCGGATTTATAGGTGAAGGAGAGCAGGCACCGTTCGTTGATGGCCCGGCAAATTACGTCGACGACAGCCATTGCGTGCTCCCTCCTCATCAGCGGAAGCTAGATATAAGGCGGACGGTTCGGCTATCTAGCGGTGGCCACAGCGCGTCGCGCCGAATCGACGCTCCAAGCGCCCGACCCGGCGACGAACAGATAAAGATAGATAAAGCAGTACAGGACGGCCGCGTCGCCCATATTGTTGACGGGGAAGAAATTCTGCGGTGCGTGCGCCATGAAATAGGCGACGGCCATGAAGCCGGACAGGATGAACGCCACCGGCCGCGTCAGGAAGCCGATCAGGATCAGAAATCCGCCGAACGCCTCCAATATGCCGGTGACCAGCGTCAAGCCGTCCAATCCGCCGGCTCCCCCATCCATCGTGGACGGCGGGAATCCGATCAACTTCTGCGTGCCGTGCTCGATGAACAGCAACGCCGTCATGATGCGCAGCACCGCGAGCGCCTGTGGCTGATAGCGGGAAAGACTGTCAAGCATTGCAGGTCGCCTCCTTTGGAACCCGCGGGTCAGCCCACCGCACTCACCCGGACGAGGCGATATATGGCAAGGTTCCCGGGAAAGGACAGGTCGGCAAGTCAGCCGACGAACGCGCGCTCGACGACGAAGCTGTTGGGATGGCTAAGCGAGCCTTCGACGAAGCCGAGGCTTTCGACCAGTTCCTTGACGTCCTTCAGCATGTGCATGGAGCCGCAGATCATGACCCGGTCGGTCTCGGGATCGAGTTCTTCGATGCCGAGGTCGGCGTAGAATTTGCCCGAGCCGATCAGCGCGGTGATCCGGCCCATGAAGTCGGACGGCTCACGCGTCGTCGTCGAATAGAGCGTGACGCGGCCGGCGGTGAGTTCGCCGATCAGCGGATCGTTTTCAAGCTCGTCGTAGAGTTCCCGGCCGTAGGCGAGTTCGGCGATGTCGCGGCAGGTGTGGGTGAGGATGACCTCGTCGAATTTTTCGTAGGTCTCGGGATCGCGCAGCAGGCTGGCGAAAGGCGCGATGCCGGTGCCGGTCGAGATCATGAACAGCCGCTTGGCCGGCGTCAGCGCGTCGACCACCAGCGTGCCGGTCGACTTCTGGCGCATCAGCACCGTATCACCGGGCTGGATCTTCTGCAGTTCGGAAGTCAGCGGGCCGTCTGGCACCTTGATCGAGAAGAATTCCAGTTCCTCGTCCCAGTTCGGGCTGGCCACAGAATAGGCGCGGAACACCGGCTTCTCGGCGTTGGGTAGGCCGATCATCACGAACTCGCCGGAGCGGAAGCGCAGCGACTGCGGGCGTGTGATGCGGAACGAGAACAGCCGGTCGGTATAGTGCTTCACCGAGACCACGGTTTCGGCATAGACATTGGCCGGGATCGGAAAGCCGAGCGGCTTTGCCTCGTTGATGTTCAGGGCTGCTGCAGTATTCATGAACCCAAGCCTTTGTCTTGACGGCAAATTTCTGCCGCTGCGCCGACATGCCTTTCGGCCGGGGCGCCGCCAAAAATCCCGAAGCGGGAAACTCTTGTCTAGCAAACTTATTAGTGTACAAACGATATTCAGGTCAAGATAGCGGCGGGAAACACTCTTCCAAACTGCGCCGCATCCTTAGTCCGGGCATTTCGGGTTTGGCGCATGGCTGAGAATTTTCCGGCAAACGCGGGCAATGTCGTCGCCGGCATCGATGTCGGCGGCACCTTCACCGACCTTCTGCTGATCGACGGGCGTGGCAGCGGCAGGGTCCATATCGCCAAGACGCCGACCACCGTCGACAACCAGGCTTTTGGCGTGGTGGCGGCACTTGCCGATACCGGATTTCCGGTCGCAGACATCGACCTCATCGTGCACGGCACGACGACCACCACCAACGCCGTTCTCGAGCGCCGGCTGGCCAAAACCGGCATGATAACCACCCGCGGCTTTCGCGACGTGATTGAGCTCGGCCGCCGCACCCGGCCGCAGGCCTACGGCATGACAGGCACCTTCGTTCCCGTCATCCCGCGCAATCTCAGGCTTGAGGTCTCGGAACGCGTCGAGGCGTCCGGCGCTGTGCGCGTTCCGCTCGACGAGGAGGAGATGCGGGCGGCCGTCTCGGCGCTGCTGGCAGCCGGCTGCGAATCCCTCGTCATCCATTTTCTGCACTCCTACGCCAATCCCGAACATGAGCGGCGGGCGGCCGAGATTGCCGCCGAGCTTTGGCCGAACGGCTACATCACCGCCGGGCACTCGCTGCTTTCGGAAGCGCGCGAATTCGAGCGCGGCGTCACCGCCGCTGTCAACGCCTCGGTGCAGCCGATCCTGGAGCGCTATGTGGACCGGCTGCGGCGCGAGCTGGAAGCGCGTGGTTACGCCCGCGACTTCCTCATCATGAACGGCAATGGCGGCATGATCTCGGCGCGCTTCGTCACGCAGGAATCGGCCAAGACGGTGATGTCCGGCCCGGCCTCCGGCGTCATCGCGGCCGCCTATACCGGCAGGCGCGCCGGCTACGAAAACCTCGTCACCTACGACATGGGCGGCACCTCGACCGACGTCGCGCTGATCCAGGACGCCGAGCCGGCGGTCTCGAACGAGACCGAAATCGAATATGCTATGCCGATCCACGTGCCGATGGTCGCCGTCCACACGGTCGGCGCCGGCGGCGGCTCGATCGCGCGCGTCGACGCCTCGGGCCTGATCCAGATCGGCCCGGAAAGCGCCGGCGCCAATCCCGGCCCGATCTGCTATGGCCGCGGCGGAACCGGACCGACGGTCACCGACGCCAATTTGGTGCTCGGGCGGCTCAATCCGAAAAAACTGCTCGCCGTCGACAATCCGGTGACCGCTGACCATGTCCGCGCGATCTTCGAGGAAAAGATCGGCGCGCCGACGGGGCTTTCCGGCATCGAGGCGGCGGGCGCGGTGCTGCGTCTCGGCAACATAAAAATGGCCGGCGCGATCCGCATGGTGTCGGTATCGCGCGGCCACGATCCGCGCGACTTCGCGCTGTTCGCCTTCGGCGGCGCGGGGCCGCTGCATGCGACTGCGCTGGCCCGCGAACTCGGCCTGCCGAAAGTGCTGGTGCCGGCGCGGCCCGGCATCACCAACGCGCTCGGCTGCGTCGTCGCCGACCTGCGCCACGATTTTGTCAACACGATCAACCAGCCGGTGGCCACCGTCGACGAAGCGCGTATCCGGGAGACACTGGAGCGGCATCGGGCCGAGGGGGCCGCGCTTATCGCCAAAGAAGCGGTGCAGCCGGAAACGATCCGGTACAGCCATTCGGCCGACATGCAGTTTGTCGGCCAGACCCACATCTTGAACGTGCCGCTGCCCGCGGTCGATGTCGGCCGCGACCTGCTGCAGCGCCTGTTCGAAGAGGCCTATTTCGCACGCTTCAAAGTCGAGCTGCCGGAAATCCGTGCCAATCTGGTCAACCTCAACACCTCGGTCATCGGTATGCGCCCGGCGGTTGATCTATCCCGGCTGATCGACCCGGACGGACGCAGCGACATGCTGAACGGCGCGCTCAGCGAGATACGGCCGGTCTGGTACGATGGAAGTTGGCACGACACTCCGGTCTATGCCCGCGAAAAGCTGCCGCTCGACGCGGTGATCCAAGGGCCGGCGATCCTCGAACAGATGGACGCAACAACGGTGCTGGAACCCGGCGACTGGGCCATGACCGACGCGGATGGGAATATTGTTATCGAGGTGGGGAGATGAGCGGGTTCTCCCTCCGACCTGGTGCTCACCGGTACCGGCCCTGGTGTCTTCAAATCCGAGGCGTGGATTTCCGACACTCTCCGCTCCCTTCGGTCGCTCACGAGGTCGAGAATGACGAATTGCATTTTTGCCCTCGCTCAATCTTCCGCGTGGATGATTTGCGTAAGCCGTCCAAAAAATCCGTCATTCCCGGCCTCGTGAGCGACCGAAGGGAGCGGAGAGTGTCGGGAATCCATGCCTCGACCAGGATGAAACCAGAGTCGGTGAATAGGACCATTTCACTGCTACTCAGAGGTTCCGCCGGAGCCAACCCATGACCCTCGACGCCATCACCCTTTCCGTCATCCAAGCCGCGCTCCAGCAAACCTGCGACGAGATGGACCTTACGTTCTCGCGCGCTGCATTCTCGCCGGTCATCGCCGAGGCCAATGACCGTTCCGACGGCATCTATTCGGCCGAAGACGGTTCTCTCATCGCACAAGGCTCGCAGGGCCTGCCGGTCTTCGTCGGCGTGATGCAGTACTCCACCAAGACGATCATCGAGATGATCGCCGACGGGCGCTGCCTAGAGCCGCAGGAAGGCGACATCTACATCGTCAACGATCCCTATCTTGGCGGCACGCATCTGATGGATGTGCGCTTCGCCATGCCGGTCTGGCGCGGCGGAAAAATCTTCTGCTGGCTTTCCAACACCGGTCATTGGCCAGACATCGGCGGCTCGGTGCCGGGCGGATTTTCGGCCTCGGCCACCGCCGTCGAGCAGGAAGGGCTGCGCCTGCCGCCGGTAAAACTCTTCAAGAACAAAAAACTCGATCCGGAAATCTACGCGATCATCTGCTCCAACATCCGCGTCGCCGACCAGCGCATCGGCGACATCCGCGCCCAGGCGGCCGCGCTCTATGTCGGACAGGAACGGCTCTTTGCCATCCTGGATCGTTACGGAGACGAAACTGTTGTTGCGGCGATTTCCGAGTTGCGAAACCGCGCGGCCGAGCAGATGCGAGCGCATATCGCTCCCATCCCGGACGGCGTCTACCGCTCAAAGGCTTTTGTCGATTCCGACGGCGTCGTCGATCAGCCGCTGACCATTGCGCTTGCGGTCGAGAAAAAGGGCGACACGCTCACTTTCGACTTTTCCGAATCCAGCCCGCCCTGCATCGGCCCGATGAACAGCGTGCTCGCGACAACGCTGTCCTCCGTCTATCTCGCCATGCGCCACATCTTTCCCGACGTGCCGATCAGCGCCGGAGCGTTCGAGCCGCTGGTCGTCAAGCGGCCGGAGGGCACGTTCCTCGACGCGAAATATCCGCGGCCTGTGTCGGGTTGCGCGGCCGAGGTGTCGCAGCGCATCGCCGAGGCGGTATTCGCCGCCATGGTCCAGGCGCTGCCGGAAAAAGTCACCGCCGCGCCCGCCGGCTCTAGCGGCAATTTCGCGCTCGGCGGCAACGACCCGGCGCGCGGCCGCGACTACGTCATGTACCAGATCTCCGGCGGCGGCTATGGCGGCAATATCTCGCATGACGGCCTCTCCAACGGCTGCTCGACCATCGGCATTTCCAAATCGCCGCCGGTCGAAATCATGGAACAGGCCTATCCCGTGCTCTACCGGCATTATGCGCTGCGCGAAGGCTCGGGCGGCGCGGGAACGCAACGCGGCGGCTTCGGCCTCGCCTACGAGGTCGAGATCCTGCGCGGCGAGGCGCGTGCATCCTTCGTCATGGACCATGGCCGCACCGGCCCGCAAGGCGCCTGCGGCGGCAAGGACGGCGTGGTCAACACGGTCACCGTTTTCCGCGACGGCAAGCCGCATGTGCCGAAGCACCTGTCCAAGGAGCAGGACATTCCGCTGAAAGCCGGCGACCGTGTGTGCGTCGGTACGCCCGGCGGCGGCGGCTACGGCGACCCGTTCCTGCGCGATCCGGTGCTGGTGCTGCGCGATGTCAGGCTGGGATATTACACGGCCGAGCAGGCGGCGGAGCTGTTTGCTGTGGCGCTCAGCGCCGACGGTCAGATCGACCTTGCTGCGACCGAAACGCTCCGTTCCGGAGCCCAATAGGCCGAACAATTGCCGCCGTGCATTGGCAATTGCGCATTCCTCGATTCCCTGCGAAACTGCTCGGAAAGGGCAGGAGGCAGGACAGGATCGTGAATATCCGGCAGGACACCGGCCGCAACCGGCTCGACGACGCGGCGCGAGCGGGCTGGCTCTATTATGTCGCCGGCAACACCCAGGACCAGATCGCGGCGAAGCTTGGCGTATCGCGGCAAACCGCGCAGCGGCTGGTGTCGCTCGCGGTCTCTGAAGGGCTGATCAAGGTTCGCGTCGACCATCCGATCGCAAACTGCCTCGACCTCGCGGCCAGGCTCAAGGCGCGCTTCGCGCTCGATCTCGTCGAAGTCGTGCCGAGCGACCCTTCATCGACCTCGACGACGCTCGGCGTAGCGGAAGCGGCGGCGGCCGAGATCGAACGGCGGCTGCGCTCGACCGAGCCGATCGTCATGGCGATCGGCACCGGCCGCACGCTGAAGGCGGCGATCGAGCAGCTGCCGTCGATGGAGTGCCCGCAGCACAAGCTCGTCTCGCTCACCGGCAACATCTCGCCGGACGGCTCGGCCGCCTTCTACAACGTCATCTTCACCATGGCCGACCGCATCAAGGCGCGCTCATTCCCGATGCCGCTGGCGGTCATCGCCTCCTCGCCGGAGGAGCGCGAAATGCTGCTGTCCCAGCCGATGATCCAGCCGACGCTGGCGCTCGCCGCGCGAGCCGACGTGACCTTCATCGGCATTGGCGACCTTGGCCCGAAAGCGCCGCTCTACGAGGACGGCTTCATCAGCGAGGCCGAGCTGAAGGCGCTGCAGAAGGCCGGCGCGGTGGCCGAGATCGTAGGCTGGGCCTATGACCGTGAGGGCCGGCTGATCGAGGGCATCACCAATGACCGCGTCGCCTCGGCGCCGCTGCCCTCGCGCGAAAAATCGCTGGTCATCGCGCTGGCCATGGGCGAGCGCAAGGTCCCCGGCATACTGGCGGCTGCCACGCGGCGGCTGATCAACGGGCTGATCACCGACGAACGCACCGCCGAGGCACTGCTTGAAGCCTGATCCATTCCGACGGGATCGGAATGGGGCTCCAAATTATTGTCCTGTCGCATGATCTCGTTCGACTTTTCGCTGGCCGACCTTCGGCTGGGAATCATGCTCTTCGCGGGATAAACCTACTTCCCGACGACCAGCGCCCAGTATTTGCGGCCGTCCGCCTCACCGGCATAGGCCAAGCCGAAGCGGTTGAAGCGCGGGTCGAGCATGTTGCGGCGGTGGCCGGAGGAGTTCATCCACATGGAGAACAGCTTGTCCATTTCCATGCGGCCCTGGGCGATGTTTTCCGCCGCGGGAGCGTCGACGCCGTTCTTCTTCATGCGCCGACCGAAATCCTTGCCCCAGCCGGTCGTGTGCTCCATGCGGCGCGACCGCGCCATAAAGGCGGCCTGCTGCAGCGCCGCCTTTTCCAGCCGCGCATCGTAGGCGAGCGGCGGCAGGCCGTGCGAGGTGCGGATCTCGGTGAGATAGGAAACGCCGGACACCGATGCGCCGCCGCTGTCGCCGACAGACCCGCCGGTCTGGCAGGCGGCGAGAGCCAGCGCGGCGCAGATTGCCGCCATCGGGAGAAGACGCCGCCCGACGGCGGGAGAGTGAGAATCCGGCATGAACGTCCCCGGTTGATATCAGTCAGGAGCATTTTCGGCTTAAGCCGCTAACGCCCGGTTTCCGGAATAACGTTCATTGTGGCATTTGCCGGGCAGGGCGGTGTCGTTGTCGCTTCTGCGACTGACCTGCCCTAACAGAGTTGTAGAAGGCAGCCTATCGCACAGCCGTATTAGTTTTCGGCGAGCTTCCTGCCGTGCTGTCATCTCTCTTGCGTTCAGGCATGGATTCCCGACACTCTCCGCTCGTTCCTCGCTCACGAGGTCGGGAATGACGGACTTCGTGGGGCGCTTCCGCAAATTGTCAACGCTGGGTTTCCGCAAGCCAGCAACGCTCGAGATCGGCGGAGACATCAATGCATTCGTCATTCCCGACCTCGTGAGCGAGGAACGAGCGGAGAGTGTCGGGAATCCATGCCGGAACGTGGGAGACATCATCGCCGGGGCAAAGAGGCCCCGTATTCATGAGAGACACCGCCCGGTCACCGCGACGCCTTCACCTCCTCCGGCCCACGCGATTTCCGTCGAGAAACCCCATGTCGCGCTTCAGATGATCGGACAGGTCCCTGACATCCAGCCTCGCCTGGCGGCGGCCGGGCCGCGCAAACCACGCTGCCAGCCATGAATTCAGGAATCCGCTATGGGCCTGTTCGAGCCGTACCGTTGTATGCGCCATCGTGTCTGCCAACCTTTTCAAGGGTTGCTCCCTTTATCCGTTGGCCTTCAATCTGGTCCCGAAAGGCGCTAGTTTCCAATTGAATGTCGATAGGCATGCATAAGGCAGTTTAATCCATCATGGCTTCGCACGTCCCTCCGCTCCCTCAGCCCCCTCCGCTCCCTCCGCTGCAGGCGCTCCGGGCCTTTGAGGCCGCCGCGCGGCATCTGAGCTTTACCAAAGCCGCGGCCGAACTCGGCATGACGCAGGCGGCGGTCAGCTATCAGGTGAAGGTGCTGGAGGAGCGGTTCGGCGCGCCGCTTTTCCTGCGCCGGCCGCGCCAGGTGGCGCTGACCGAGGCGGGCCAGCGGCTCGCGCCCGCCATCACCGAGGCGTTCGAGATGATCGCCTCGGCCTGGGCCTCGGGCCGCAGCGGTGCTCAGGGCACGCTGTCGATCAGCACCGTCCAGACTTTTGCATCGCAATGGCTGGCGCAGCACCTGGGCTCGTTCCAGATGGCGCATCCGACGCTCGCGGTGCGGCTCGACACCTCGCCGCGCTTCGTCGATTTCGCTCAGCAGGAAATCGACGTGGCGATCCGTGCCGGCGGAGGCAAGTGGCCGGGACTGGAAACACATTTGCTGATGCATACCGGCTTCACACCGATGCTGAGCCCGAAGCTCGCTGAAAGCATAGGCGGGGTGAAGGAGCCCGCCGACCTGCTGCGGCTGCCGATCGTCGGTCCGGACGATCCGTGGTGGACGCAGTGGCTGACCGAGGCGGGCGTGCCGACCGACGGGCTGCAGAACCGGACGCGCAGCCGCATGGGTTCGCAGTCGCTCGAGGCCGGCGTTGCGATCGCCGGCGGCGGGGTGGCCATGCTGACGCCCGCCTTCTTCGCCGCCGACCTTGCCGCCGGCAGGCTTCTCCAGCCCTTCGACCTCGTCTGCAACGATGGCCACGCCTACTGGCTGGCCTATCCCGAATCGCGCCGCAACGCGCCGAAAGTCAGCGCCTTCCGGACGTGGATCCTGGCCGAGATGAAGGCGTTTCTGGGCGAAGCCGAGGGATGACGGACGTTACTTCGGATAAGCCGATCATTGAAGAGTTTGATTTGTGGGCCGTTCAGGCACTCCCTGTTTTGAACCGGCTCTGACGCGTTTCGTTGAGGCATGGCATCCCAAGGTCGCGCTCCGCTTCGCTTGCCCGAGGATGACGAAGCAGGGGCGCTCGCGTCACTCACTCGGCCACCCGGCTTGGTTGCGGCAGACTCGCCGAATTGCCTTCGCGAGCCAAGCTTTTCGCATCGATTTGGCGGGTGGTTCTGGCAACCTGGTAAGTTTTCAATGGTCGCGAGACCAGCCGATGCGATAGACGCGGCCGGTTTGCGCGCCCTCGACGCTCTTGGCATAGCCAAGCGCGGCCTCGCTCGCGGGCACGGCCTTGGTCCCCCGGAAATAAGAACCATAGGCCGGCAATGATTCCTCGACCACGGTCGGGCTGACGACGTTGATGCGCAGGCCGCGCGGCAGCGTGATCGCCGCGCCGTGAACGAACCCCTCAAGCCCACCGTTGACCAAGGCGGCCGACACACCCTCGCGGATCGGATCATCGTTGAGAAGGCCGCTGGTCAGGGTGAACGAGCCGCCGTCGCGGATGTGCTTTAGGCCCAGGGTCACAAGATTGACTTGGCCCATCAGCTTATTGCGCAAGCCAAGCTCGAAGTGCTCTGAGGTGAACTGTTCGAACGGCCCGAAATGAACTTTCCCGGTGGTGCAGACCAAGGCGTCGAACGCGCCGGTCTGCTCGTAAAGTCGCTCGATCGACGTCGGGTCGGCAATGTCGACTTGAAAGTCGCCGTTGGTGCGGTTGACGTGCACGACTTCGTGGCGGGCACTTAGCTCCGTATCCACGGCCTTGCCGATGGTGCCGCTGGCTCCGACGAGGATAATTTTCATGATGCGTTCCTTTTCTGGCGGAAGGTTCGTCAGTCCCACCCATCGTGAGTGTGAACCGAATAGCAAAGAGGCCCGCTTGCGCTGTGGGAGTGGTGGCGTTCCTCGCGGGGAATCAGGTGACGTTGGACACTACCAGCCCGCCATGATCGCCTCTCGGGGAATTTGGGAGAACCTTCGGCACCACAGCCAAGCGCTCAAGGTTCTTGATCAGAAGAGACGTGTCAGGAGATGTTGTTCCTCCCAGTTGCGCAGGAAGGCCACCTGTCTGTCCAGCCACGCCGTCGACAGGTGATCAAGGCCCCATATGGATGCATGGGCAGCGTACTCTCCGAGCAGCCAGATGTGCCGGATGGGGACGAACAGAAGCGTCGCATCGAGATCATTCGAGGCAAGCGGGAGAACGCTCCGATAGCCTTCCAGAAATGGGGGCCAGAGATTCAGGGTGGCGGGATTGAGCGCCTTGTTCCAGAGATAGACTGCCAGATCATATCCGAGCCAACCGGGACCGCCGTCGTCGAAGTCGAAGAAGGCAGCCGCCCGGCCTAGTGAGCCGCTCTCGGTGATCCTGGCGTTGAACCCATGGCAATCACCGTGGCAGTGGCCCCATGCGAGTGTGCCTTTAGCCGCGTCCAAACGCTCCCCCAGCCGCGGCACAAGCGCTGCAAAGAAGTCGCGATGTGCGGTCTCAAGCGTTCGGAGAGCGAGAAGGGCGGCGAGCGGGCGGGCCGCGAGGTGCTGGAAGTCGAGCTGAAACCGACTTGCAGGACCTGCATACGATTGGCCGGCCCGATGGACCTCGGCCAAGGTTCGTCCTTGCGCGTATGCGTCGGGCGCGGACCCGTGACGTGCGGTTCGCCCCGGTAGGAAATGAAACAACGCGACCGGTCGCGGGCCTTCTGCAAAGGAGCCCAGGCACCAGTGCCGGCCATCTCGCGCAGTAACTGGCGCCGCGACCGGAACTTTGCATTCATCGAGATACGCCAAAAATGCCGTCTCGTAGTCGAGATTTGCCTCATTACGCGTACGGCGATTTGCAATTCGGAGCACGAAACGCCGACCTGCCTCTGTACCAAGCTCATAGGTGTCGTTGAACCCGCGGTTCAGCAGGTTGCAAGCCGTGACCTCACCGATGTCGTATGCGTCGTTTACGAGCCTCGCCACGTCATCTGCAGCGGGCATAGAATAGAGAGTTCGCACGTCTATGCCTTTCCAGGAAGATCGGCGGTGCAGGAACGCGATTTGTCGGGGGCACTGTTTGATATAACCATCGTCACTGAAAGACCGCAACGTTCAGGTCGGTCACGCCTGGCCGATATGTCAGCGTCGGGAATTGCCCTGCGTGCACCGGCTCTTATGTTTTCGCCGTCGCGGCATGGATCCCCGGGTCGCGCTCCGCTTCGCTGCGCTTGCCCGAGGATGACGACGTTGGGGCGGGCGCGCCGGCAAGCGCAGAGGCGATGGCATTGTCTTTCACGACTTCATTTCAGGTCCTTCGTCATTCCGGGGCCGCGAAGCGGAACCCGGAATCCAGCACGCTGGTCCTCGTTCAGTTGTCCGACAGCGTCCGATCTCGCTCCGATCGCATCGGATGCATCTCGTTCCTTAAGTGCCGACGCTCTGGATTCCGGGTTCCGCTCCGCGGCCCCGGAATGACGAGCACAGCGCCAGTCAATGCACGCTTCCCTCGGTGCAGATGCCGATAAGCAGCACGCTCAGAGTTGATGACGAAGGGAGGCGGCCATCTCACTCGGCGGCGCGGATGCCGCCGATGCTGCTCGCAGGATGCCGCGGCGCTGGTCAGCGCAGCCGTAGCGCGTCGATTGCGGCGGTCTCCTCCGGCGGCAGCGGGCCGGCGGCCTCGGCGTCGAGGCATTGGCGCAATTCCTCGCGGTTCTTGACGCCGAGCACCAGCGTGTCGACGCCATCCATGCCGAGTGCATAGCGATGAGCGATGATGGCCGGGTCCGCGCCCCATCTGTCGCATAGCGCCCGGAACGGGGCGGCGCGAACGAAGTCGCGGGCGTCGGGATGGTCGGGGTCGAGCGGGCGGTCGATGGCTCTGGTGAGGGCGCCGGCCTGCACGGCGCGGATTCCCATCACGCCGACACCGTTCGCCTGCGCCGTAGCGATGATGTCGCGCGGCCGCGCCGGAGTTCTTAGCCGCGTCAGCCCGCCCGGGCTGTCGAGCAGGTTGGCCACCGCCTGGACCGCCTGAGGGCGAGGCGCCTCTTGCAGCGCGTCGATGATCGCTTCGGGTACGCCCACCCCGGTGATGCCCCAGGCGCCGATCAGGCCTTCCTGCTTGAGCCGCTCGAAGGCGGGCACGACGGCGTCGCGATAGAGCGACCACGCCGTCGCGAATTCGGACAGGCGCTCATTGTCCACCGGATAGGCGAAATCGTCCGGGCAGATCTCGTTGTGGAGAAAGAACAGATCGACCCGTTCGAGCCGCATTGCAGCCAGGCTCTGCTCGAGCGAGGCGCGGAATTTCGGATAGACTTCCCCGGCCGGCGGGGAGCCGATGCCGCATTTGGTAGTGATCTTCATCCCCTCCGGCAGGCGGCCGCCGAAGGCCTCGCCGATGAGTGCTTCGCAGACCTTGTAGCCGGGCGCGGCGTCGATGACGTCGATCCCGCCATCGACGGCCAGCTTCAAGGTGGCGATGCCTTCTTCGCGGCTGGTGCTGCCCCAGACCTGACCGATGCCGCCACCGCCAAGGGTGAGGCGGCTGACCTCGCCAATCGTGCCGAACCGACGCTTTTCCATTGCCATGCTCCGTTTGGTGAGAGGCGGGCAGGATAGCATCCTGCGCCGGGTCGGCTACCCCGCGAAGGCGGGTCCTGCGCGAAGCTCCCGCCGCCACCGGGGATAAAATCTCGAAACAGCGCGCGGGCGACACGGAAAAATCGCTGCAATAACAGCGGTATCGGCTGCTGGACCGCCGCTTCGGATGCGCAATTTGTTCACAAAGCCCGCCGGAGCCGTGAATGGCGGCGGGTTCAACGCAATAGCCGGGCTCGCTCGATGCATTCCGGTGCGATGTCTCGAGTGCCAGCCCTGCCGCACTGCAGCACAGAATCCCGCTTGACATAAATCACGGTAAGTGAATAATTGCCCACAGCCAAGGCAAATGCTCACTTGGTCTATGGGAGGAATTCATGAAACTGACCACGCTCATTCTGGGCCTGTGTTCCGCGAGCGCACTTGCGTTTGCCGCTCACGCCGAATCCATCACCATCGCCACGGTCAACAATGGCGACATGATCCGCATGCAGAAGCTGACGGACGACTTCACCGCCAAGAACCCCGACATCCAGCTGCAATGGGTGACGCTCGAGGAGAACGTGCTGCGTGAGCGCGTGACCACCGACATCGCCACCAAGGGCGGCCAGTATGACGTGATGACGATCGGCACCTACGAGGTTCCGATCTGGGCCAAGCAGGGCTGGCTGCTGCCGCTGGAAAACCTCGGCGCGGATTACGACGCGGACGACATCATCCCCGCGATCCGCGGCGGCCTGACCGTGGACGGCAAGCTTTATGCCGCGCCCTTCTACGGCGAAAGCTCGTTCATCATGTACCGCAAGGACCTGATGGAGAAGGCCGGGCTGACCATGCCCGATGCGCCGACCTGGGAGTTCGTGGCCGACGCCGCCCGCAAGATGACCGACCGAGCCGCCGACATCAACGGCATCTGCCTGCGCGGCAAGGCCGGCTGGGGCGAGAACATGGCCTTCCTGACCGCCACCTCCAACTCGTTCGGCGCGCGCTGGTTCGACGAGAACTGGGCGCCGCAGTTCGACCAGCCCGAGTGGAAGAACACGCTGCAGTTTTACGTCGACCTGATGAAGGACGCCGGCCCGTCGGGCGCGTCCTCGAACGGCTTCAACGAGAACCTGGCGCTGTTCCAGCAGGGCAAATGCGGCATGTGGATCGACGCCACGGTCGCGGCGTCTTTCGTGTCGAACCCGAAGGACTCGATCGTCGCCGACAAGGTCGACTACGCGCTGGCGCCCGACACCGGACTGGGCAAACGCGGCAACTGGCTGTGGGCATGGTCGCTGGCGGTTCCGGCCGGCACGCAGAAGGCGGACGCCGCGCAGAAATTCATCTCCTGGGCGACCAGCAAGGATTATCTGGCGCTGGTGGCGGAGAAGGAAGGCTGGGCCAACGTGCCGCCCGGCACCCGCACCTCGCTCTACGAGAATCCCGAATACCAGAAGGCCGCGCCCTTCGCCAAGATGACGCTGGACTCGATCAACGCCGCCGACCCGACCAAGCCGACGGTGAAGCCCGTGCCCTATACCGGTGTGCAGTTCGTCGCCATCCCCGAATTCCAGGGGCTCGGCACGACGGTCGGCCAGTTGTTTTCGGCCGCACTCGCCGGGCAGATGAGCGTCGACGACGCGCTGGCGCAGGCTCAGTCGGTTGCGACGCGGGAAATGACGCGTGGCGGGTACATCAAATAGGCATAGGGCATCCTCCCGGTGCCTGGCCGTCCGGGTCCCAGCCTGGGCGGCCCCTTTCAAGGACAGCGCTCCCGTTCTTACCAGAGCAATCATGTACGATTGGAACTGGACGCTGACGACCCCCTCCCCCTTGAGGGGAGGGATAGAGGGTGGGGGTAGAACCGCATCAAGCATGTCAGAACTACTTTGTGTGAAATCAGGTAGGGAAGCAGCCTTCATACCCCCACCCTCTATCCCTCCCCTCAAGGGGGAGGGGGTCGTCAGCGCCGAGTCTCCGACCTGAAAAGGCCGGCGAGAAATAGTGCAGCCGAAGCGGTTCATTTCGGAGGAAGATCATGGCCACGCGACAGACCGGCACGCTAGCGCGCTTCATGATGGCGCCGTCGGTGATCCTGCTGCTCGTCTGGATGACCGTGCCGCTGGCGATGACGCTGTGGTTCTCGTTCCTGAACTACAATCTGCTCAACCCCGGCAATGTCAGCTTCGCCGGCCTCTTCAACTATCAGTATTTCTATACCGACCCCGCCTTCTTCCAGTCGATCTGGAACACGCTTCTGATCGTGGTCGGCGTGCTGCTGATCACCGTCATCGGCGGCATTGCGCTGGCGCTTCTGCTCGACCAGCCGATCTTCGGGCAGGGCATCGTGCGCATATTGGTGATCTCGCCCTTCTTCGTCATGCCGCCTGTCGCAGCGCTGGTGTGGAAGAACATGATCATGCACCCCGGCTACGGCGTCTTCGCCGACATATCCCGGTTCTTCGGGCTGCAGCCGGTCGACTGGTTCGCGCAGTATCCGCTGTTTTCAATCATCGTCATCGTCGCCTGGCAGTGGCTGCCCTTCGCCACGCTGATCCTCTTGACCGCGCTGCAGTCGCTGGATGCCGAGCAGAAGGAGGCGGCCGAGATGGACGGCGCGAATTTCGTCAACCGCTTCATCTACCTGACGCTGCCGCACATGGCCCGCGCCATCACTGTGGTCATCCTGATCCAGACCATCTTCCTGCTCGGCGTCTATGCCGAGATCCTCGTCACCACCAATGGCGGCCCGGGCTACGCCACGACCAACCTGCCCTTCCTGATCTACCGCACCGCGCTGCTCGGCTATGATGTCGGCGGAGCTTCGGCGGGTGGGGTGATCGCCGTCATCCTCGCCAACATCGTCGCCTTCTTCCTGATGCGCGCGGTCGGCAAGAATCTGGACAGGTGAGGGCGAACTAATGCGACTGACATTCGAACTGTCGACACCCAATCGCCTTCGGGCATCGCCCCCTCCACCGCCTTCGGCGGTCCCCCTCCCCCGTAAACGGGGGAGGATCAACGGCGACGCCGGTTCCTCCCCTGCGAAGCGGGGGAGGGGGACCATGCGAAGCATGGTGGAGGGGGCGTCCAGCAAGCTGACCGCCGAAGGCGCTGGAGGGGGCGGCCTCATGCATCCCGTGAAGGAGACCTAGCCATGGCCCGCGCAGTTTCGACACGACGCAAGGCAGCCTTCACCGCAGCTGCATGGCTGGTCGCGTTCGTGATCTTCTTCCCGATCCTCTACACCATCCTGACCTCGTTCAAGACCGAGCCCGAGGCGATTGCGGGGTTCAGCCTGTTCCCTAGCTGGACCGCCGAGAACTATGTCGAGGTGCAGACGCAGCGCGATTATTTCAAGCCGTTCATGAATTCGGTCGTCATCTCGGTCGGCTCGACGCTGCTGGCGCTTTTGGTCGCCATACCCGCCGCCTGGTCGATGGCGTTTTCGCCGACCAAGCGGACCAAGGACATCTTGATGTGGATGCTGTCGACCAAGATGATGCCGGCGGTGGCGGTCTTGGTGCCGATCTACCTGATCTTCCGCGACACCGGCCTGCTCGACACCCGCATCGGTCTCACCGTCATGCTGACGCTGATCAACCTGCCGATCGTGGTGTGGATGCTCTACACCTATTTCCGCGAGATACCCGGCGAGATTCTCGAGGCCTCGCGCATGGACGGCGCCTCGCTGCTGAACGAGATCGTCTATGTGCTGACGCCGATGGCGATCCCCGGCATCGCCTCGACCATGCTGCTCAATATTATTCTCGCATGGAACGAGGCATTCTGGACGATCCGCCTGACGACGACCAACGCGGCCCCGCTGACGGCGTTCATCGCCTCGTTCTCCAGTCCGCAGGGGCTGTTCTGGGCGAAGCTTTCGGCCGCCTCGACGCTGGCCATCGCGCCGATCCTGATCATGGGCTGGTTCTCGCAGCGGCAATTGGTGCGCGGCCTGACCTTTGGCGCGGTTAAATAGAATCCCCGGGGAGGAAGCCATGGGCCAGATCACGCTGAAAAATGTGTCGAAATCCTTCGGGGCGACGGTCATCATCCCGGAGATCGACCTGACCATCGAGGACGGCGAGTTCGTCGTCTTCGTCGGGCCGTCGGGCTGCGGCAAGTCCACGCTTCTGCGGCTGATCGCCGGGCTCGAAGACACAAGCGCCGGCGCGATCGTCATCGACGGGCGCGACGTCACCGGCGAGGCGCCGGCCAAGCGCAAGCTGGCGATGGTGTTCCAGTCCTACGCGCTCTACCCGCACATGACGGTGGCGAAAAACATCGCCTTCCCGCTGAAGATGGCCGGGGAGGACAAGGCGGCGATCGACCGCAAGGTGGCGGACGCGGCGCGCATCCTCAACCTCACCAACTATCTCGACCGGCGGCCGGGACAGCTTTCCGGCGGCCAGCGCCAGCGCGTCGCCATCGGCCGCGCCATCGTGCGTCAGCCGTCGGCCTTCCTGTTCGACGAGCCGCTGTCCAACCTCGACGCCGCCTTGCGCGGCACGATGCGGCTGGAGATCAGCGAACTCCACCACCAGCTCAAGACCACGATGATCTACGTCACCCACGACCAGGTCGAGGCGATGACCATGGCCGACAAGATCGTGGTGCTGAACGCCGGCAATATCGAGCAGGTCGGCTCGCCGATGGAGCTCTACAAGACGCCGAAGAACCTGTTCGTGGCGGGCTTCATCGGCTCGCCGAAGATGAATCTGATCAACGGCGCGGTTGCGGCCAAGCATGGCGCCGCGACGGTGGGCATCCGCCCCGAGCACATGCAGATCTCGACCAGCGCTGGCGAATGGAAGGCAACGGTCGGCGTTGCCGAGCATCTCGGCTCCGACACGTTCCTGCATGTCAACGCCGACGGGGTCGGGCCGCTGACGGTGCGCGCCGACGGCGAAATCTCGGTGCGGCACGGCGACACGGTTTTCCTGACGCCCGACCCGACAAAACTGCACCGGTTCAGCGAAGACGGGAGAGCCATGTGACGAAGAGATTAGCCGGCAAATCGGCTCTGATAACCGGCGCTGCGCGGGGCATCGGCCGCGCCTTCGCCGAAGCCTATGTGCGCGAAGGCGCGACCGTCTGCATCGGCGACATCAACCTGGATGCGGCGATGAAGGCTGCCGACGAGATCGGCGACGCTGCCTATGCGGTCAGCCTCGACGTGACCAACCTTTCCTCCATCGATGCGGCGGTGAAGGCGGTCGAGAAAAAGGCGGGCGGGCTCGACATACTGATCAACAATGCGGCGCTGTTCGACGCAGCGCCCATCGTCGAGATTTCCAGGGCGAGCTACGACAGGCTGTTTTCGGTCAACGTCGCGGGCACGCTGTTCATGATGCAGGCCGCCGCCCGTTCGATGATCGCGCGCGGAAAAGGCGGCAAGATCATCAACATGGCGAGCCAGGCCGGGCGGCGCGGCGAGGCGCTGGTGGCGGTCTATTGCGCGACCAAGGCCGCCGTCATCTCGCTGACCCAGTCGGCGGGGCTCGATCTCATCAAGCACGGCATCAACGTCAATGCGATCGCGCCGGGCGTGGTGGACGGCGAGCACTGGGACCACGTCGATGCGCTGTTCGCCAAATACGAGAACCGGCCCAAAGGCGAGAAGAAACGGCTGGTCGGCGAAGCGGTGCCGTTCGGCCGCATGGGCAGGGCGGAAGATTTGACCGGCATGGCGGTTTTCCTCGCCGGCGCCGAGGCCGAATACATCGTCGCCCAGACCTACAATGTCGACGGCGGCCAGTGGATGAGTTGAGGGCTCCGCTTCGCTCTTCTCCCCGTTCACGGGGAGAAGATGCCGGCAGGCAGATGAGGGGCAGCGCGAAGATTTGCAAGGCCAGTGCCGCCCCTCATCCGACCCTTCGGGCCACCTTCTCCCCGTATAGAGACGGGGAGAAGGGGTCGTCGACGGCGGCGCCACGCAGCAAATAAGAGGTGCGGTTCACATGACCATCAAATTGTCGTCCGAGTCTCTGACCCACCTCCCCTCAAGCGTCGCCGCGCCAAAATACCGCCGCAGCGACCTCACCCCCGGAATCCTGCATTTCGGCGTCGGCAATTTCCATCGCGCGCACCAGGCGGTCTATCTCGACGATTTGTTCAACGCCGGGATAGACCGCGACTGGGCGCTGGTCGGGGCGGGGGTCTTCGAGGGCGAGAGAGTGGGGCGCGACAAGCTCGCGAGCCAAGATTTTCTGACCACCGTGGTCGAGCAGGATGACGGCCACGTGCAGGCGCGGGTAACCGGCGCGATGGTCGATTTTCTTGTCCCCGGCGACAGCGCCGCCATCATCCGCCGGCTCGCCGATCCCGCGATCCGCATCGTCTCGCTGACCATCACCGAGGGCGGCTATTTCATCGATCCGGCTTCGGGAAAATTCAATCCGGAGCATCCCGCGATCGTCGCTGACGCAGCAGACATCGACCGGCCGTCGACCGTGTTCGGCATGATCCTGGCCGGACTGAAGCGGCGTCGCCAGGCCGGGACGCCGGCTTTCACGATCATGTCGTGCGATAACATTCCCCACAATGGTCATGTCACCTCTGACGCGATCATCGGCCTGGCGCGGATCGCCGATGACGGACTGGCAGACTGGGTGAGAGAGAACGTCGCCTTTCCCAACGGCATGGTCGACCGCATCACGCCCGCCACCACCGACCGCGAACGCGCGATCCTGGCCGACAAATTCGGCGTCGAGGACAATTGGCCGGTGTTTTGCGAGCCGTTCCGGCAATGGGTGCTGGAGGACAATTTTCCGGCCGGCCGGCCGGCGCTGGAAAAGGCGGGCGTCCAGTTCGTCGACGACGTCTCGCCCTTCGAGCTGATGAAGATCCGCATTTTGAATGGCGGCCACGCCACGATCGCTTATCCCGCCGGGCTGATGGACATCCATTTCGTCCACGAGGCGATGCAGGAGCCGCTGGTGCGGGCGTTTTTGGCCAAGCTCGAGCGCGACGATATCATCCCGACGGTGCCGCCGGTGCCGGGCGTGGTGCTGGACGACTATTTCGAGCTGATCGAAAAGCGCCTTTCCAATCCGAAGATCGGCGACACGGTGCGCCGGCTATGTCTCGACGGCTCGAACCGGCAGCCGAAATTCATCATCCCGACCATCGCCGACCGGCTGAAGGAAGGGGCAGCCGTAGAGGGCCTGGCGCTCGAATCGGCGCTCTGGTGCCGCTATTGCTTCGGAACCACGGAGTCCGGCGCCAAGATCGCGCCAAACGATCCGAACTGGGACCGGCTGCTGACGACCGCCCGCGCTGCGCTGGCCGATCCCGCCGCGTGGCTTGCCATGGAGGATATTTACGGCGAGGTCGGCCGGTCGCCGGTATTTGTTGAGGCGTTTGGCGTTGCGTTGAAGGCGCTGTGGCGGGACGGCACGCGGGAGACGCTGGGGAGATATTTGGAGGGCGGCTTGTGAAGCCGATGCCCGCCGCCCGCACGTGAGTATAGTGCGTCCTTCGAGGCTCGCTTCGCTTGCACCTCAGGATGAGGGAAGTTGGTGCTGGCCGACAACCTTAAAGGCCGGTGTCGGTTGAAACCTCAAACTGGTGTCGTCCAACGATCCCCGAAAGCTAGTGGTGACCGAAACCACAATGCTGTTTCGGTCAACTTCGAAGGTTGAGGCAGGTTACCATACGGTCCTCATCCTGAGGTGTGAGCGAAGCGAGCCTCGAAGGACGCACCTAACATTGCATCAGCCCAACTCCGGCGGTTGATCTGACAAGAAGAATAGATTGGAGAACCGCATGGACCTCGGACTGAGAAACAAGGTGGCCGTCATCACCGGCGCGAGCGTCGGCATCGGGCTCGGCGTCGCCGAAGCCTTCGCCAGGGAGGGCGCGAACCTCGTCATGGCCGCGCGTGGCGAGGAGCGCCTTGCAGCCGAGGCGGCGCGGATCGCGAGAGAGCATGGCGTCACCGCGGTTCCCGTGGCGTGCGACGTGGCGACGGCGGAAGGCGCGGCTTCCCTGGTTGAGGCCGCGCGGCAAAAATTCGGCGGCGCGGATATTCTCATCAACAATGCCGGCACCGGTTCCAACGAGACAATCATGGAGGCCGCCGACGACAAGTGGCAGGCCTATTGGGAACTGCATGTGATGGCGGCGGTGCGGCTGGCGCGCGGCTTCGTGCCTATGATGCGCGCGCGGGGTGGTGGAGCCATACTTCACAACGCCTCGATATGCGCCGTGCAGCCGCTATGGTACGAGCCCATCTACAACGTCACCAAGGCCGCGCTGCTGATGTTCTCGAAAAACCTCGCCAATGAGGTGATCAAGGACAATATCCGCGTCAACACCATCAATCCCGGGCTGATCCTGACGCCCGACTGGATCAAGACGGCGAAGCAACTTACCGCGGAAACCGGCGGCGACTGGGAGGGCTATCTGCAATCCGTCGCCGACGAGCACGCGCCGATCAAGCGTTTCGGAACGGTCGAGGAACTCGCCAACTTTTTTGTCTTCCTGTGCTCGGAGCGCGCGAGCTACGCGGTCGGGGCCACTTATCATGTCGACGGCGGCATGCTGAGGACGATCTGAAGGCTGGCCGCCGGCCGGCGGAGAGGGCGGGAGCGGCAGGCGCCACGGCCGCGACGGTGCATTTCATCGATTTCGCATTGCATTGGTTCCTCCTGGATGGTGTTCGTTTTCCGGAGGTGTGTCGCGCGGCGGCGCGAAACGGTTCACGGGCCGGCCAAAGCCGCGCGGCAGACAAAAACCCCGCCGGCTGGGCCGGCGGGGTTTCGCTTCAGGCAACTCGCCTGCTTCTATTGAACCGGCTTCTGGTTCTGCTGCTCGCGCCGGGGGAGGATCTTTCTCAACGTATCCGGATTGATCCGGATGTTGGGCTGAGTGGGTTGCGTCACCTTCCGGCAGTTCGGAGGCGTGCCAACGGTGCCGCGCGGGCAACGGAGCGGCTGGACCTCCACCTTGCGGCAGTTCGGCAGCGTGCCGATCGTTCCGCGTGGGCAACTGAGCGGCTGGACGGTGACGCACCGTCCGTTGCGCAGCGTTGTGCCTTTCGGGCACTCGACCGTCGTCTGCCGGCACTGGCCACGCACCAGGCGCGTGCCGCGCGGGCAGATGCAGCGGCCGTCCTGGGTCCGGATCTGGCCGGGCAGGAGCGTGCACTGGTGGACCGGCGGCACGTCCTTGACGCAGCGGTTGTTGCGCAGCTCGGTTCCGCGTGGGCAGATGCAGCGCCCGTCCTGCGTCCGGATCTGGCCGGGCAGCAGCGTGCACTGGCGGACCGGCGGTACGTCCCTGACGCAGCGGTTGTTGCGCAGCTCGGTTCCACGCGGGCAGATGCAGCGACCGTCCTGGGTCCGGATCTGGCCGGGCAGCAGCGTGCACTGGCGCACGGGCGGAACGTCCCTGACGCAGCGGTTGTTGCGCAACTCGGTCCCACGCGGGCAGATGCAGCGTCCGTCCTGTGTCCGGATTTGTCCGGGCAACAAGTTGCACTGTTGCGGCTGCGGTTTGCGCGGTTTCGGCGTCGGGGTCGGCGTGGTGCCCTGGTCGCCCGTGCACCGGCCATTGCGGAAGGTCGTCCCTTCCGGGCAGACGCAGCGGCCGGCATTGTTCATCACGAACCCTTCCGAGCACTGATCCTTGGGCTGTTCCGGCTTGGAGATCGTGAACGGATGGCAGGCATATTGGCCTTCCTCGGGCGAGCCCTCGACGAGCGACTGGCCCTCCGAAAGACCGCCGCCATTGCGCACCGGCGTGTCGGGGCTGAGCACCGCCACGCAGTTGCGGCCGTTGATCGGGCCGTTCTGGTTGTCGAAGCGGCCGTCGTCCGGGATCACCACGGTGACCTGGTGGACCCTGGCTTCGCCCGCTCCGAGCGAGAGGTCGGCGACGCAGGAGATGGGCAGCGTCGTCGGCTCCGGCGCGCAGCCGAAGGGCGGGACTATCTCGGCGATCTCGACGCCTTCGAGACGGCCGAGACCTTCGACGCCGATTGCGTCGCCGATCCGCACCGGCCCGTTGAACGCCGTGTCGCTGTCGTTGCGGATGGTGACCTCGAACGTGCAGGGCTCGCCGACGCGGCACTCGCGGTCGCCGGTCTTCTCGACCCTGATGCTCGAGCCGCCCTGATCGCAGGCTTCGCCGATCGGATAGACGATGTCGTCTCCCGGTGCGGGCCCGTACGAGGCGCGGGCGCAGTTCTCGAACCGCTCGTTCGGCGAGACGTTCACCGTCACATCGAAATGGCGGCTCGTTCCGGGTGTCATCACCGCGCCCGGGATCTGGCACGACAGCGTGTCGGCCGGAACCGGTCCGCAGCTCCATTCCGCGCCGTCAGGGGTGACGGTTTGGATCTGGACGGGCGTGCCGGCGCCGATCAGTTCGGCCGCGTCATTGACCCGGACCGGGCCCGAAGGCGCGGTGGTGCCGAGGCTGATGACGGTTATGCGGCAGGTATATCCCGCAGCGCCGGCCACCGCTTCGCAGGTCTTGGTGATGCGGAGCGTCGGCTTGCCCGGATCGCGGCGGGGGATGCGCGCCTTGGCGCATGCCTTGTTGTTGGTGAGATCGCTCTCATCGGCAACGGGCAGCACTTCGGCGCAGTTCTCGAGGAGGTCGGCGGGGAAATCGTCGCCGACGATCGCCCTGACGCCAAGCGGGATGAAAGCGCCTGGAGCCAGCATCACGTCCGGATGGTCGCAGCGGAACCGCCCGGCCACTTCCGGCACGCACGACCATGGCGGCGACGGCACGAAGTCGGACGAAGCCGGCACGTTGACCGGATATTCATCGATGACGGTGATCGGGCCGTTGATGGTCTCGGCGCCGGTGTTGATGACGTTGATGATGAAGAAGCAGACGCCGTCGGGCGAACAGACCGGAGTGCGGGCCTGCTTGGTGATGCCGAGATCGACCTTCTTCTCCACCGGCGGCCTGCAATCCCGGTCGTTGGGACGGCAGAGCCTGATTGCCGCGCAGGCCCTGTCGTTCGCCTGCGAGCCGAACAGCTCCTTCTCGCTCGCCGGATAATCATATGCGGCGCAGTTGCGGATGTAGCGGGCGCCCCAGCCGGCACCCGGCTTGAAGCCGAGCTTCAGGTCGATGGATTCGCCAGGATTGAGCGTGGTCGCAGGATGCTCGCAGCTCATCGGGCTGGTCAGCGGGGCGCAGACCCATGGCGGGTTCGGGCCGCTGTCGATAGTTGCATTGCCGGGCAGCGTGACCTCGTCCAGCACGATCTTCCCGTTATAGGGCGCGTCGCCGACATTGGAGACGGTGATGGTGAAGTTGCAGCCGCCTTCGATCGTGCAGGTCGCCACGTCCGCGCGCTTCTCTATCCTGATGTCGGGTTCGCCGCGTTCGTCCGGGCAGTCGAGATCGTCGGGGATGACGAGGTCGACGGTCTGCGTGCAGCAGAGGCCGACGCCTTCTTCCGGCCCGGCATAGGTTTCGATGCCGGTGACGATCAGGTGCACGACGTCGCCCGGCAACGCGCCGGTGATCGTCCAGGCGAGCACGCCGCCGCCGGCCGGCACGAGTTGCGCCGCGGGCGCCACCATGATGCCCGGCGTCGTGGTGCGGAGCTGCACCCACTTGCCGGCCATGTCGGCGCCGACAGGCATGTTGTAGATGAAGGCGCCGCCGCCAGGCACGCAGTCGACATCGCCGGTCTCGACCTCGAAACAGGCCTCGTCGCCGCCCGGGGGCGGTGGCGGAGGCGGTTCGCAATCGGTCACGTCGATGCCGATTTTCGTCGGCTTGCCGGTCAGGAAATCGCCATCGTCCGGCAATGCCGGGTCATGCGAGGGGATTTCGATCGCGGCAGCGCCCGGGCGGGCGAGCGTGACGAAACCCTGATTGTCGACCGCGGTCGCCGCCGGGAAGGCGGCGTGGTCGATTTTCGCCGTGATGATCACGTCGAAATAGCGCCGGTCCAGAAGGCCGTCGCCATCGAGGTCTGTTCCCGAGAGGCGGAAATCCTCGATCGTCACCGTGTCGTCGGGCGAACCCGTCGTCGAGACGGAAGCCGCCGGTGCGGGTCCGCCCGCAGAGTCGGTAATGTCGCCGTTTATCTCGACATTGACCACTGAAAGCCCGGCCGGAAGCTGGTCGCGGAAATCCATGCGGATCTGCTTCAGCTCGTTGCCGAATTTTTCGCTGTTGAGCACTTCCGGTTCGCCCTCCGCGCCGAAGCGCAGACGGTATTTGACGTATTCGCAGCTTATCTGCTTGCCGATCTTCTCGAAGAACGGCTCGACGCGCTCGCGCTCCTGAATTGGTCCATCCGGCCTGTCGAGTTCGATGAGCGGCCTGTCGTCGGCCGGAACCAGAAGCGGCGTCTGGGCGGCGGCGGGTGCGATGCCGAAGGAGGCAAACGCCAGCCCGGCCGCCATCAGCCAGCGCGACGCGCGCGCGGCGATGGTTGCAGGTTTCATGATCGTCTCCATGACATCGGTTTCAGTGCGCCCCGCCAGGGGAAGATGTGAGAACATGGTCATCTCTCCCTCCTCACGGCGCGCAGCTTGCGGGTGGCGTTTCGAGCGTCACCGTGACTTTGCAGCACGGGTAGTAGCCGCCCCGTTCGGCATCGGCTTGCCTGTAGAAGCAGAGCCCGACATCGACATTCTCGCCGGGGAAGTGCCCGGTAATGCCCAATGTGAACGGAGCGCCTGCAGGTTGCGTCTGCTGCAGGGGCGAAACGCCGATCCCCGGTGTCCTGGAGTCGGCCTTGATCGTGTCGCCGCCGATGCCGGCGACGTCGCGCACGTAAAGATCGGCCTCGAGCCCGGCCGGCGTGCAGAAATACTCGACCGCATCGAGATCGATGCAGGGCGGAATGTCGTCCCCCGGCTGCGGGAAGATCGGCGGCCAGATGGGCGGCGGGTAGCCGCCGCCCGGAACCGGCTCGTAATAGCCGGCGCGGCCTTCGCAGGGCCGCCAGACTTCCACGTCGCCGACATGGCCCTCGACTTCCGGGTCTTCGAAAAATCCGTCGAAATCGACGAACCAACTGCCGAATGGCGGCTCGTTCTTCGGGCGCACCAACGGCGTCGGCGTGATCTGCACGCCGTGCACGGCTAGCGGCCCGCCCGGGATGAGCTGCTCTTCGAGCGCCGGATTGTCGCGCAGCTTATCGCCGGTCTTCACCAGCGTATCGGCGCAGGCATTGGTGTTGATGAAGCCCTGCGCGTCATAGCCATATTGCAGGTCGATGCCGCCGGCGCTCTGGCGGTGGCCTTCGGGGAAGCCGACCGCATATTCCTCCGGCGCTTCCACCCAGATCGATTCCGTCGCCGGATCGTCGGGGCTTTCGCGCCAATAGCGCAGCACGACGCCGTCGCCGGAATCGGCGAAGCGGCTATAGTCGTAGCGGTTGTCGATCTCGCCGCGCTGGGCGAGATACATGAAGCCGCGCGTGTCGAAGGCGATGTCGGTCACCGCCAGCTCCTCGGGAGCGGCGACTGTCAGCTCCCAGCGCGGATCGGCAGCGAACGTCCCATCGCGGGCGATGCCGACCGACCAGATTTCCGCCTTCTCGCCGACGGCGTAGTAGAGCCGGCCGCCATGCACCTGGACGCCCCAGACGCGGCGTTCGTCCTGCGTGTAACCCCAGGTGTCGGGGTCCTCGCTGTCGAAGGCAGCGCCCTCTATGTCCATCACCGCGCCGTCGTCGGCGACGGCGTCGAGGCCGCGCGCCGGCCGTCCGGCAACGCCGTGATCGAAGATGTCGATCAGGGCGCCGTCGGCGCCGATGCGGTGGATCAGGCCCGTGTCGAGGTCGGAAGCGAAGAACTGCCGGTGCGCCTTGTCGAAGGCGACGTTGCCGATGCCCGGCCCGCTATTGCTGTCGATGTCGGCAAACAGCGAGACCTGGCCGGTCAGCCCGTCGATCTTCCAGATCGTGCCGGGCCCGCCGCCATTCTCCTCGGCGAACTGGCCTTCCATGAAGGTCGCGCCTTCCGCGCCGCGGCGCTGGCGTTCCGGCCGGCCGTCATCGTCCTCGTCGGGCGTGACGATGCGGACGCCGTGCAGCGAGCTTGCGGCCGCATAGAGGTTCGGCACGCCGCTCGAGATGCCGTCGCGAACGCCGTCGTCATAGGCGAGGCCGAAAACCTGGCCGATCTGGCCGGCCATCACCTCAAAGGGTTGCGGCGTATAGACGAGCTGCCCGGAAGGCGGTCCGCCGAGCGCATTGACGTCGAAAACGCGCAAGGTTGCGCGGTCGAGGTCGATGAAGGTTTCGTCGACCGGGTCGACGCCGGGCGGCAGTCCCTCGTCGAAATTGGGAATGATGGTGCCGGAAAATCCGGTCGCCGCCATCGATCCGGGATGGATGATCTGCGTTTCCTGCGCCCTGCCGGGGCCGGCGAACCAGAGCCCGGCCGTCAGCGCCAGCGCGACGATTGCGCTCGTCGAGGCCAGTGCGTTGCGGCGGCGATGGTGAAGGGCGTGCAGGATGGATGTTCCGCGGACATGCGGCATGAGGCTTCTCCCGAATTTCGTCGGAGAAACCACCGGTGCGGCCGCGCGAACGACCGCCGCGTGTCCGGCACTTTCCCCCCTGGCAATACGGTGTCCGCCCCTCATCTGCACGTTACGCGGGCAATGACGTTGCGTCAACGGGACGAGGCCGAAGCCCAGCGCGTCCGTTTCGTCTCCGAAACGGTGGTCGCACTGAGCGCCGGCTGGTCCCGTTGACCTGTAACTGTCGGTGGTCATGGGTTTTCCTTTCCGGGGCCGCACCATGCGGCTCCTGGACGCTCAGTCGCGGCGGAAAGGAGAAAGGTTCACCGAGCGGGCAGTCAGCGGTCCGACAGCGCGAGCCGCAGCCCAAGCGCCGCGAAGGCGCCGGCAAAGCCGCGCCGCAGCCAGGCAAGCACGCTGGGACTCGAAATGACGTAGCGCCTTGTCGCCGAGGCGAACGCGCCGTAGCCGACGAAGACGATGAAGGTCAGCGCCATGAACACGCCCGCCAGCCCCAGCATGTAGGAGGTCGGGCTGGGCGTGTTCGCCGGCACGAATTGCGGCAGGAAGGCCAGGAAGAACAGCGACAGCTTGGGGTTGAGAATGTTCAGCATGAAGCCGCTGGCGATGATCTTTGCCGGCGAGCGCGTGGAGTGGCGTTCGGAAACCTGCAGCGCGCCGCCGTCCCGCATCACCCCCCAGGCCATGTAGAACAGGTAGGCGACGCCGAGATATTTGACGATCTGGAAAGCCAGCGCGCTGGTGTGCAGCAGCGCCGCCAGCCCGGCTATGCTGGCCGCGATATGCGGGACGATGCCGAGCGTACAGCCGATTGCCGCGAGTACGCTGGCGCTCCAGCCCCGGCTCAGCCCGAAGGCCAGCGTGTAGAGCACGCCGGTGCCCGGCAGGAGAATGACGATGATCGAGGTCAGCAGATATTCGGGGGTCATGATGGCGCTCCAGGTTCGGGATTTTCGGAACCGCAGGAAAGCCGATCGGGAGGAGCTGGTCTTGAACGAAATTGCAGTGCTTTTCGGATGGATGAAATCGCTAACCGACGCGCGTCGTAGCGCTGCAAATCAGGTGCGAGCGGACGTTTCGCCGGGTGTCCATACCTGAGGGAATCCATGCCTCGCCACATCGGAAGTCAAAGGCGGGGCAGAACAGGCGGCCACTGAGCTTCGCCCAAACATGTTCCATATGCGATCGCCAGCCTGCGAACGGGGAGGAGATTCTGGCAAGGATGTTCGAAAGAGAGGTTGACTGGTGGTCGTGGGGCTGCCGATCACTCTACCGGCCCATTGGCATAGCCACCAAAATCAGCCGACCGCCTCGGCATAAGCGCCGGGCGAAATCCCATAGGTCCGCACGAACATTCGGGTCATGTGGCTCTGGTCGGCGAAGCCGCTTTCAAGGGCGGCCTGCGCCAACGGCCTGCCTTGCGCGATCAGCCGCCGCGCGGCCGCGATCCGGCGCTGGAGAATATAGGCATGTGCCGTAAGCCCGGTTGCCCTCACAAAACCGCGCAGCACCTGGAAGCGGCTGAGGCCGCTTTCGCGCGCCAAGTCGGCCAGCGTGATCGCCGCCGCCGGATCGTCGTCGATCAGGCTGCGGGCGACGGAAATCGGTGCGGGCATCGATCGGTCCGGGACAAAACCGTTCCCGTCGCGCATGACCTCCGCCAGCAGCATCAGCATCGTTTCCTCGCGCGCGACCGACGCTTGCGCACCGGCCGGCGTCGTCGCTTCGTCTTCGGCGTCCTGCCTGCCTGCCGTCATCGCCGAAAACAGCGCGCCGAAGCAGGCGGCGATCCGAGGGTCCCCGATGACCGGCCGGGTGAATTCGAACGTGCTCGTCCGGCCCTGGCTGATGTCGCGGGCGGCGTCGGCGATCAGCGGCGGGTCGAAATAGAGCATGCGCCAGGAGCGGCCGGCGTCGCCGATCGGCGCGCCGTCATGCACCTCGCCCGGATTGACGGTGATCGCGTCGCCGGGGCCGGCCTCCACCATGCCGCGGCCGCTAAGAGATTTCTGCGCGCCGCGATGGATGACGCCGATGCCGAACTGCTCGTGCGTATGGCGCGGAAATGTGTGGCGCGTTTCCGCTTCCACCGCGTCCACGCCGGCGATCGCGCACCGGAGCATTTTGAATTGGGCTCGTGCCATCTGGTCATGCCTCCTCCGGCAGTTTGCCTGCCCGTGCCATGAACCGCAACGGGAGGGGCGGTGTTGAAGCGCCAGGCGCATTGCAACCCCTGCCTATGCCCCCTCCACCGCCTGCGGCGGTACCCCTCCCCCGTAAACGGGGGAGGATCAGCGGCGACGCCGGTTCCTCCCCTGCGAAGCGGGGGAGGGGGACCACGCGAAGCGTGGTGGAGGGGGCAACCCCATGCTTCAGCCTTCGCGATCATCCCACCCGCCTCGCTGCGCTCGCCCGCCTTCCCCCATCGAGGGAGGTAGGGCGGCGACGCTGCCAAGCTGGCGCAGTTCCCCCTCTTGGTCTAATCCTTCATCAACGGGGTGAACCTTTCCGAGGCTGCATGCGACAGAGCCGACAGAAGCGCCGGTCATGACGAACGATACCGATCGTGACCTGGTCGGCCGCGTCGCCAAGGGCGACCGCGCTGCCGTGCGGCTTCTGTTCATGCGCCACCACGCGCGGGTCTACCGTTTCGTGGCGCGCCAGACGGGATCGGAAGCGATGGCGGACGACATAGCCAACGAAGTTTTTCTGGAGCTGTGGCGGCAGGCGCCGCGCTTCGAGGGCCGGTCGGAAGTCTCGACCTGGCTGCTGGGCATTGCCCGCTTCAAGGCGCTGTCGCATCTGCGCAAGAAAAGCGAGGCGTGGATCGACGATGACGACGCTGCCGCGATTGCAGACAGCGCCGATACGCCGGAAGTGACGGTGATGAAGGAGAACAAGGCGGCGGCGCTCAGGCGCATGGTCGACGCGCTGCCCGAGGAGCATCGCACGGTGGTCGACCTCGCCTATTATCACGGCAAGTCGGTCAGCGAGATCGGCGAGATCCTGTCTATACCGGTGGCGACGGTGAAGACCCGGATGTTTTATGCCCGCAAGAAGCTGGGCGAGGCGCTGAAAGCCGCCGGTCACGACAGGGGTTGGCCATGAGCGCCGGGGAAAACATGTCGCGCCGCGACGAACTGGAAGCGCTGCTGCCTTTCTACCTGAACGGCACGCTGGAAGGCGACGACCTCGAAGCCGTCGAGGAGTGGCTGGCCTCAGACCCTGAGGCGGCGGTGGCGCTCGCCGAAGCCGACGCGGAATTTGCCGGCGCGGTCGCCGCCAACGAGGCGCTGCGGCCTCCCGCCGATGCGCTGAGCCGCTTTTCGAAGGCGCTGGAGGCGGAAGCCGTGCCCGCGAGGTCGCAGGCGGGAAAATCCTGGCTCGCCAACGTCTGGGAACGGATCGCCGGCCTGCCGGCGGGGCTCGCCTGGGCAACGGCCGCCGCGGCGGTCATGCTGCTTGTCGTGCAGACGGCGCTCGACACCGGCAGGCAGGGCGGCGATTTCGAGATCGCCGGAGAGCAAGGCGGCGTCGGCGCGATGCCGTTCGCCTTCGTCAAGTTCAGGCCGGAGGCGGAGATGGCCGACATCTCGGCCTTCCTCATGGAAAACGGCGCGGCCATCGCCGGTGGGCCGACGGCGGGCGGCGTGTTCCGCATCGCCATCCCCGCGAAGACCGCCGCCGACTATGACAGGCTGGTCGGCCTTATTGCCGCCCAGCCCTTTGCCGAGACTGTTTCCGAAGGCAGGAAACCGTCCAATGGCGGGTAAGGCATTCAGGATTGCGGCGTTTTCGGCTGCCATGCTTGCGGGCGTGGCTCCGGCTTTGGCGCAGACCAACGACCCTTCCGGCGCGCTCCCGACCGATCGGATAACCGTTCAGCCTGAAGGCACGGATCCGGACGATGATCGCGGCGGCCAAAATGCCGTGCTGCTGCCGGATTTGCTGTTCGACCTGTTTCCCAATCCCGCCGGCCGCGAGCCGGCTCAGCCGGGCAGCGGCGCGGGACAGGCGCCGCCCTCAAACACGCAAGCGGGAGGACCGCCGCCTGTGCCGGCGCGAAATCCGCTCGGCGCGGCCGCTGCCACTGCTGCGCGCCAGCCGCTCGCCGCCCCGGCGCAGGCGATTGCCGGCGAGTTCGTCCCCGACGAGGTGCTGGTGACCATCGAAGGCGACGGCGCGGTCGTCCAGGACATCGCGGCGGATTTCGGGCTCGAGATACGCTCGCAGCGGCTTTCGACCCTGCTCGGCCTGACCGTCGTGCGCTTCGGCATTCCCGACGGCCGGCCGGTCGGCGTCGTGCTGGCCCAACTTGCCGCCGACGGCCGCGCGCAGGGGCGCGTGCCCAACCACGTCTACGACCTCCAGCAGGCGCCGGCAGTCATCAACTACGCCTTCCAGCGCATCGCGCTGGATTCCGCCGCGGCCAGCGGCAAGGATGTGCGCATCGCCGTCATCGACACTGCGGTGGACGAGACGCATCCGGCGTTGAAAGGCGTCGTTGCCGAGATTTTCGACGCCATGCCGGAGGTCGAGATCGCCTCGCGCGACCACGGCACTTCGGTCGCCGGGCTGATCGCCGGCACGGGGCCGTTTCGCGGCATGGCGCCCGGATCGAGCATCTACCATGCCCGTGCGTTCGAGAACGGCAAGTCAACCATGGACACGATCCTGAGCGCGCTCGACTGGGCGGCAGGCAGGGATGTGCGCATCATCAATATGAGCTTCGTCGGGCCGCGCAACGAATTGCTGGAGACCGCCTGCCGCAATGCGCGGGCGCAAAACATGGTGCTGATCGCGGCGGCCGGCAATAACGGCCCGAAAGCGCCGTTCGGCTATCCCGCCGCCTATGCCGGCGTGACCGCCGTGACCGCAACCGACGAGCAGGACCGGCTGATGCAGCAGGCCAATCGCGGGCCTTACGTCTATCTGTCGGCCCCCGGCGTCGACATGATCGCGCCGGTCGGCGGCGGCTCGGACCTCGTCACCGGCACCTCCTTCGCCGCAGCGATCGTCTCGGGCGCGGTCGCCAATCTGATCCGCAGCAATCCCGAGCGCTCGGCCGACTGGATCGAGAAGGCGCTGGCCGAAACCGCCACCGATCTCGGCAGCGCCGGCCGCGACGGCGATTTCGGTTACGGCCTGCTCAACGCCAAGGCGGCGGATGCGGCGAAGGAATAGGCGCGGTTAGCCCGCCGCGCCGGCGATCGAGCCGCGAACGACCAGGTCGACCGGCCAGATCTCACCCCGCGCGCCCTCTTCCAGGCCCGAAATCCGTGCCACCAGCCGCTCGGCGATCCGCGCGCCCGCCGCCCGGATCGACGAGCGCGTCGTCGACAGCGGCACGGAAAAATGCTCGGGCCTCAGCCACGGAAACACGTCGTCATGTGCGACTAGCGACACGTCGCCGGGGATGGTCAGGCCGAGATCGCGCACGGCGCGCACCACGCCGAGCGCCATGATCAGGCTGGAGCAGGCGATCGCCGTTGGCGGTTCGGGCTGCTCGAGCAGGCTGCGCGCCGAGCGGTAGCCGTTCTCTTCGGTCATCGCCACCGAGCGGATCCTTTCGGGCGGCAGCGCCAGCCCGGCGGAAGCCAGCGCGCGCCTGACGCCGCGCTCGCGGAAGATCGCGAAAGTCTGCCCGTCGTCGCCATTGATCAGCGCAATGCGTTTGTGGCCGAGTTGGACCAGCAGCCGCGCCGCCTCGTGGAATGCGCCCTCATTGTCGATGTCGAGGAAGGGATAGTCGAAATCGAGCCCTTCGGCGCGGCCGTGCACCAGGAAGGGCAGGCCGAGCTGGTTGACCAGCGAGATGCGCCGGTCGGCGGGGCGCGGCGCGGAGATATAGACGGCGTCGACCTGTTTGTTGGCGGCGACGCGCCGGTAGGTCGTCTCCTCGTCGTCGGCGTCGGCCGGGCTCAGCACCAGATCAAGCTCGTGCGAGCGCGCGTAATCGCCCAGCCCCGACAGGAATTCGACGAAATGCGGGTCGATGTCGACCGAGGCGCCGGTCGGCAGCACATAGCCGATCATGCCGGCCTTGCCGGTCGCCAGGCGTCTCGCGCTCGGGTTCGGCCGGTAGCCGTGGCGCTTGGCGGCGTCGGTGACGCGGCGGCGGGTTTCCTCGCTGACTTCCGGGTAGCCGTTCAGCGCCCGGCTCACCGTCGTCTGCGAGAGTTGCAGCATATGCGACAGCTGTTTGAGGTTCACAGCAGAGCTCCAGATTCTCAAAGCGCTTTGAATGCAGCCGGATTGCCGCTTTTGTCTCCTGTCGCGCAACATTCACTATAGGTCGCGAATCGCCTGTTCAGAAGCGATATTGCATGCTGCAGCCCCAAAAAAGCATGCTGCGCTGCGCGATTGGCGCATTTTAAATCGGTTTATGACCCGGAGCTCTTGACTCTTTGCCGGTTCGGTGGCGTGATGCAGTCAGCCAAAGCGCTTTGGGAGCTCTACCTATGCGGTTGCGATCCGCACGGGGCTGGGGCACATTCGAGCGGCCGCCGGCAGGACGGAATGGAGGTTCCGTCTCCATTGAGAACCGTTGGGAGGACTATCATGAAAAAAACCCTGATGCTGGGCGCCGCCCTTGCCGCGCTCGCTTTTGGCGCGCCGGCTCACGCCGAACTGAAATTCCAACCGGGCGAGGATCCCCGCTTCACCTGGGCCAACTACGAAGAGCTGAAGAAAGTCGACCTGAAGGGCGAGACGCTGTCGATCTTCGGCCCATGGCGCGGCGAAGACGAAGCCTTGATCCGCTCCGTTCTCGAATATTTCACCGAGGCCACCGGCGCGACGATCAACTATTCTTCGTCGGAAAATTATGAACAACAGATCGTCATCGACACGCAGGCGGGCAGCCCGCCCAACATCGCCGTACTGCCGCAGCCGGGTCTGATCCAGGATCTTGCTTCCAAGGGCCTGCTGACGCCGCTCGGCGAGGAGACCGCGACTTTCGTCAAGGACAATTACGGCGCAGGCCAGTCGTGGGTCGACCTCGGCACCTACAACGACAAGGACGGCAAGCCGGGTTACTTTGCGTTCCCTTACAAGGCCGATCTGAAGTCGATTGTCTGGTACGTGCCGGAAAATTTCGAGGAAGCCGGCTACGAAGTGCCGAAGACCTGGGAAGAACTGCAGGCTCTCGCCGACCAGATCGTCGCCGACGGCGGCAAGCCCTGGTGCATCGGCCTGGGTTCGGGCGGCGCGACCGGCTGGCCGGCGACCGACTGGATCGAGGACATCATGCTGCGCACGCAGCCGCCGGAAACCTACGACAAGTGGACCAAGAACGAGATTCCGTTCAACGATCCGGCGGTCGTCGAGGCTCTCGACATCTTCGCCAATATCGCGACTAACGACGCCATGGTAGACGGCGGCGCGGCGGCTGTCGCGGCCACCGACTTCCGCGACAGCCCGAAGGGCCTCTTCGGCATCCCGCCGAAATGCTATCTGCACCGCCAGGCCTCGTTCATCTCATCCTTCTTCCCGGAAGGCACCGAGCTCGGTGAAGGCGCGGATTTCTTCTACCTCCCGCCCATGGCTGCGACGCCTGAACTCGGCAAGCCGGTGCTCGGCGCTGGAACGCTGTTCAGCATCACCAAGGACTCCAAGGCCGCGCGCGCCTTCATCGACTTCCTGAAGATGCCGCTGTCGCACGAGATCTGGATGGCGCAGTCGGGCTTCCTGACCCCGCTGAAGACGGTGAACGGTGAAGCCTATGCCAATGAAGCGCTGAAGAAGCAGGGCGAAATCCTGGTCAATGCGTCGACCTTCCGCTTCGACGGTTCCGACCTGATGCCCGGCAAGATCGGCGCCGGCGCCTTCTGGACCGGCATGATCGACCTGGTCGGCGGAAAGCCGTCTGCCGACGTCGCGGCCGATATCCAGACGAGCTGGGACGCGATCAAGTAGAGCAAAGTTCGGCATGCCGCGCAGCTAGACGTGATTGCGCTGCCCCTCACCTGCCTGCCGGCATCCTCTCCCCGTTATCCTTCGACAAGCTCAGGACGGGGAGAGGGCCGCCTTCATAGGCTCCTTCGCCAATTGTCATCGTTGAAAGTTGGCGAAACCGGTGCGGTTCTGGCCTCTCCCCGTTCTTCACGGGGAGAGGATGCCGGCAGGCAGGTGAGGGGCAGCGCCAAGTTTGAAGAAAGTAGCTGCTCGCGGACAAGGTCGAAGCAACAGGCCGCGAGCCCCACATCGCAGGCCACATCAGGGGGAGGAACCCATGGCGGCTCAGATTTTTTCGGCGATCCTGGTCATCATCATCGGCGTCGGCGGCTGCGTCGGCTATTTCTGGGGCGCCAACAAGCTGCTCGACGTGATCTTTCCCTCGCGTGGCGTGAAAGGTGGGGCGGCGATCGACAATCTGCGCCGCCAGGGAGTCATCCGGCCATGGCTCTTCATCGGGCCGGCGCTGATCATTCTGACGGTCTATCTGATCTATCCCGTGGTCCAGACGCTGATCCTGTCCTTCCACGACCGCGGCGGCGAGAATTTCGTCGGCGTCGCCAACTATTCCTGGGCGTTCGGGGACCGCGAGTTCCGCAATTCGATCTTCAACAATCTGCTTTGGCTGCTCGTCGTTCCGGCCGCCTGCACGTTTCTCGGGCTGGTGATCGCCGTTCTGACCGACAAGATCTGGTGGGGCACGATCGCCAAGAGCCTGATCTTCCTGCCGCTCGCCATTTCCTTCGTCGGCGCCAGCGTGATCTGGAAGTTCGTCTATGAATATCGCGGTGAGGGCCAGACCCAGATCGGCATCCTCAATTCCATCGTGCAGTTCTTCGGCGGCTCGCCGCAGGTCTGGATATCGCTGCCGCTCTGGAACAATTTTTTCCTTATGGTCATCCTGATCTGGATCCAGACCGGCTTCGCCATGGTCATCCTGTCGTCGGCGCTGCGCGGCATTCCCGAGGAGACGCTGGAAGCCGCCGTCATCGACGGCGCCAACCCGTTCCAGATTTTCTGGAAGATCATGATACCGCAGATATGGGGCACGATCGCCGTCGTCTGGACCACCATCACCATACTGGTGCTCAAGGTATTCGACATCGTGCTGACCATGACCAACGGCCAGTGGAACAGCCAGGTTCTCGCCAACCTCATGTTTGATTGGATGTTCCGTGGCGGCGGCGATTTCGGCCGCGGCGCGACGATCGCCATCATCATCATGCTCGCGGTGCTGCCGATCATGATCTGGAACATCCGCCAGGCCAACAAAGAGACCGGAGGACACTGAGATGGCCAATCCGACCGGCAAGTCCTACCTCGGCCGCTTCGGCGTCCACATAGCGGTTCTCTTCTTCGTCGCGCTCTGGACCCTTCCGACGCTCGGCATCCTGATCTCCTCGCTGCGCGACAAGGATCAGATCATCGTCTCCGGCTGGTGGACATCGCTTACAAGTTCCACCCAGACCGAGGCCGGGCGGCTGCCGCCGCCCAACACAGCGGCCGAAAGGGACGGCAAATTCGTGCTGGAAGGCAATCTGTTCGAGGTGCCGGGAAGCCGCGCGATCACCAATTTCGGCATCCGCGCCCAGGCGCCGACCGAGTTCGAAGCCGGCAGCGTCGCCGATCTCGGCGACGGCGAGACCAT
The DNA here is from genome assembly GCF_011045125.1 of Allomesorhizobium camelthorni. Lineage (GTDB taxonomy): Bacteria > Pseudomonadota > Alphaproteobacteria > Rhizobiales > Rhizobiaceae > Allomesorhizobium > Allomesorhizobium camelthorni. The sequence continues at coordinate 119,548 of NZ_JAAKZF010000009.1, forward strand.
GCAGGTCAATGCCGATGGCGGTTTCATCATGACGATGCCGGCAGCCTCCGACGCCACGCGCGGCCGGCGCGTCTATTATGCCGCGACGGTGCCGCCGCGCTTCACCACCGAAAATTACGCGAACGTGCTGTTTTCTGAAGGCATCGGCCGCTCCTTCATCAACTCTCTGACGGTCACCATACCGGCGACCGTGATCCCGATCATGATCGCCGCCTTCGCCGCCTACGCGCTCGCCTGGATGCGCTTTCCCGGCCGCGCGCTTCTCATTGCGACCATCATCGGCCTGCTCGTCGTGCCGCTGCAAATGACGCTGATCCCGCTGCTGGAACTGTATAATGACGTGGGCGAACTGTTCGGCGTGCCGTCCAAGACCTATCTCGGCATATGGCTGGCCCATACCGGTTTCGGCCTGCCTTTCGCGATCTACCTCTTGAGGAGCTACATGGCCGGCCTGCCACGCGAACTGATGGAATCGGCCCGCATCGACGGCGCCAGCGACTTCGAGATATTCGTCAAGATCGTGCTGCCGCTGTCGTTCCCGGTGCTCGCTTCCTTCGCCATCTTCCAGTTCCTGTGGGTGTGGAACGATCTGCTGGTAGCGATGGTCTTCCTCAAGACCGACGCCACACAGCTCGTCTTGACCGCAAGGCTCAACGCGCTCCTCGGTTCGCGCGGCGGCGATTGGGAAATCCTGACGGCTTCGGCCTTCGTGACGATCATCGTGCCGCTGATCGTGTTCTTCTCGCTGCAACGCTATTTCGTCCGCGGTCTGCTCGCGGGCTCGGTCAAAGGAGGCTGATATGATGCAGGCCGTTCTGCGCAAGGCGGAAGAGCCGGCGCTCGCAGTCGACCGCGACTGGTGGCGCGGAGCGGTCATCTATCAGATCTATCCGCGCAGCTACCAGGATTCCAACGGCGACGGCATAGGCGACCTGAAGGGCATCATCCGCCGGCTTCCCTACATTGCCTCGCTGGGCGCCGACGCGATCTGGATCTCGCCGTTCTTCAAGTCGCCGATGAAGGATTTCGGCTACGATGTCTCGGATTATTGCGACGTCGATCCGATGTTCGGCACGCTGGCCGATTTCGACGATCTAATAGCCGAGGCGCACCGGCTGGGCCTGCGGGTGATGATCGACGAGGTGATCTCGCATACGTCCGACGAGCATCCCTGGTTCAAGGAAAGCCGCTCCAGCCGCGACAACGCCAAGGCCGACTGGTACGTGTGGGCGGACGCCAAGCCCGACGGCACGCCGCCCACCAACTGGCTGTCGATTTTCGGCGGCTCGGCGTGGCAATGGGACACGCGCCGCCAGCAATATTACCTGCACAATTTCCTGGCCGAGCAGCCGGACCTCAACTTCCACAACAAGGACGTGCAGGACGCCTTGCTCGGCGTCACCCGTTTCTGGCTCGACCGCGGCGTCGACGGTTTCCGGCTCGATACAATCAACTTCTACTTCCACAGCCAGGGGCTGGAGGACAATCCGCCGCTGCCGCCCGAATTGCGCAACGACCAGACCGCCCCGGCGGTGAACCCGTATAATTACCAGCACCACATCTACGACAAGAGCCGGCCGGAAAACCTTGCTTTCCTCGCCCGCTTCCGCGCTTTGCTCGACGAGTATCCGGCGGCGGCGGCGGTCGGCGAGGTCGGCGATTCGCAGCGCGGGCTCGAAGTCGTCGCTTCCTACACAGCCGGCGGCGACAAGGTGCAGATGTGCTACGCCTTCGATTTCCTGGCGCCCGAAAAGATCAGCGCCGCCAAGGTGCGCACCGTGCTCGAGGATTTCGGTGCGGCGGCCAGTGACGGCTGGTCGTGCTGGGCCTTCTCCAACCATGACGTGATGCGTCATGCCACGCGCTGGGGCAAAGGCGAGGCCGACAGGACCGCTTATCTGAAGGTCATTTCAGCGCTGCTGATGTCGCTGCGCGGCTCGGTCTGCCTCTATCAGGGCGAGGAATTGGGCCTGGGCGAAGCCGATCTCGCCTTCGAGGATCTGCAGGACCCCTACGGCATACGCTTCTGGCCCGAATTCAAGGGCCGCGACGGCTGCCGCACGCCGATGGTGTGGGACCAAAATGCGCCGAATGGCGGCTTCTCATCGGCCAAGCCATGGCTGCCGGCGCCGCGGGAGCATCTCGCGCAGGCGGTCAGCGCACAGCAGGGCGACGAAAACTCGCTGCTCGAGCACTACCGCCGCTTCCTCGCCTTCCGCCGCGCGCATCCGGCTTTCGCCAAGGGCGAGATCGAGTTCCTGGCCGGGGAGGGCGATGTTGTCGCCTTCACCCGGCGTCAGGGCAATGAGGAGATCGTCTGCGCCTTCAACCTCGGCGCCGGACAGGCAAGCGTCGATCTCGGCGGCGATCGCACGGTCCAGCCGCTTACCGGGCACGGGTTTACCGGACAAGCGGATGCAGGCAAAATCCGGCTGGGCAGCTACGGAGCGTGGTTCGGGCGCATTGCCTGAGCGACAGACAAGAAGAATTCGGGAGGAAAAGCATGGCCGATCTCACCCTCAGGCAAATCAGGAAAGCCTACGGCAACCTGAACATCCTTCACGGCATCGACCTCGACATAAAGTCGGGCGAATTCATCGTCTTCGTCGGGCCGTCGGGCTGCGGGAAGTCGACGCTGCTGCGCACGATCGCCGGCCTCGAGGAAATCACCTCCGGCACGCTGCAGATCGCCGGCGAGACGGTCAACGACGTGCCGCCATCGAAGCGCGGCATCGCCATGGTGTTCCAGAGCTACGCGCTCTACCCGCACATGACCGTCTACGACAACATGGCGTTCTCGATGAAGATCGCGCGCGAGAGCAAGGCCGAGATCGACAAGCGCGTGCGCCAGGCCGCCGAGATCCTGCAACTGACCAAATTTCTCGACCGCCTGCCCAAGGCGATGTCGGGCGGCCAGCGCCAGCGCGTCGCCATCGGCCGCGCCATCGTTCGCAACCCGAAGGTGTTCCTGTTCGACGAGCCGCTATCGAACCTCGACGCCGCGCTGCGCGTGGCGACCCGCATCGAGATCGCCAAGCTCAAGGAATCGATGCCCAACACGACGATGATCTACGTCACCCACGACCAGGTCGAGGCGATGACGCTGGCCGACCGTATCGTCGTCCTGAAGGAGGGCGTCATCGAGCAGGTCGGCACGCCTATGGAGCTTTACCGGCATCCCGGCAATCTCTTCGTCGCGCAATTCATCGGCTCGCCGGCCATGAACATCGTGCCGGCGACGATCGACAGACCCGGCCGCGAGACGGTCATCACCCATGTCGGCGGTCGCAAGGTAAGCCTGCCGGTGACGACGCCGGCCGAGGCCGCCGGCGCGACGATCAGCTTCGGCGTCCGCCCGGAGGACCTTCGAGTGGCGACGGGCGCGGACTTCCTGTTCGAGGGGCCGGTCGACTATGTCGAGCAACTGGGCGAGGTGCAACTGGTCTATGTCGGCATCGGCCGCGCCGACGAGCCGCTGGTGGCCAAGCTGCCCGGCAATGCCGAGGTCAAGCGCGGAACCGTGCTGCGCCTGACCGCCGACGCCGGCGATCTGCACATATTCGACGCTGAAGGGCACTCCTTCGCGCGCGAAAGGCTGGCGGCGCAGGCGGCCTGACTCTCCTCCCGTCTGGCGTCTTGTGGCGGGCTCCCGAACGGGAGCCGCCTGCTGTCAGGCCACGCTCATTTGGCGTTCGGCCGCAGCTTCGGCGCTGACATCGGCGACTTCGCCCACAAGAAAGAGCTCGATCGCCTCGCCCCTGCCGCGCAGCCTGTGCCGCCCCGAGGGTATGACCTCGAAGCGTTCGTCGAGGCGCGACGCGGTCTCGGCCGAGATGGCGATCATGGTCTGGGCTTCGGGCGCCAGCGTCTTGCCCAGCCCCTGCAGCCTCTGGCTGACATTCACCGTGTCACCGATGATCGTATAGTTTACGCGGTCCGAAGCGCCGATATTGCCGACGATGACTGGGCCGGTATGGATGCCGATCCGCACCTTGAGGGCCGGCAGTCCCTCCAGCACTGCCGCCTTGTTGTCGGCTGCAAGATACTCCCTGATCTGAGCGGCGGCGCGGACGGCCGCAGCGGCATGGCCCTTCAGCCGGTCGGGAGCGCCGAAGAATGCCATCATGCCGTCGCCGAGGAATTTGTCGACTGTGCCGCCATGCGCGTCCACGGCGCGGCACAGGATGGCGAAATGACGGTTCAAGAGCTTCGACACCGCCGCCGCGTCCAACTGCTCCGACAGCGCCGTGAAATCGGCGATGTCGGTGAACATCACCGTGACGACCGTCTCACGCGGTTCGGCGATGCCGATCTCGCCAGTGCGCACCAGCTTGGCGACAAGTGAGCGCGGAATGTAGGTGGAGAAGGCGCGCAGTCCGATCAGCATGGCATTGAAGGCTGACGCCTGATCGTCCAGTTCCTTGATCCGGCTGCGCGGCAGCGGAGCCACGCCGTCTAGATCGAAATCGGCGACTCGCGTCGCCTGTCCGGCGATCGCCTGTATGGGTCGCGAAAGGCGCCTGCCGAGTAGGATGGCGACGATCACCGCGGCGGCCATCGCGGCAAGCCCGAGCATGGCCGATCCCATGACACGCTCGATCTCGCTGCCGACCTGGCTGCCTTTGAAGTATGCGCCAATCGTCCAGGGCCGCTCGCCATAGCCAGGAATCTTGCGGGTGATGGCAACGTAGGCATTGTCGCCCCACCAGTCATCGTCCCCGCCATCGATATTTATTTCCGAAAGCTCGACATCGCGGGTGCGTCTGGCGTCGAACTGATCCTCTACCTTGCGAGTGGAATAGGTGGCCAGCACCGGGTCACCGAACGTCGCGAGCGGCATCAGCGGCGCCATGCCGTTCTTGCGCGCATCGGGTTGGGACAGGCGTTCGTCGGCAATGACGCGGTCCTCGCCATCAAGGATGAAGGCATGCGTTCCGAACCGCATCGAGAGGTCCCGCGTGATCTCGGAGAGCTTCTGCAGCTCGACCGCCGCGATCACCCAGCCTTGCGGTGCGGCCCCGCGAGAGAGCGGCGCCGACACATTGGCGTACAGGCCGTGCTCGTTGGCCACAAAGGATCCCCACAACAGCCGGTTGGTCTGGCGGCGTTGCTCCAGGGCGGCCAGCACCTGCGGCGATTTCTCGACCTCAGGCGGCAGAAGCTCGACCTTTCCGTCTGTATCGCGGGCGACGCCCCGGCAGATCATATCCGGCGTGCAGATCAGCATGGCGGTCGCGGGCTGGGCGGCCAAGAGTGCGCCCGAAAGAGCCGCCGACATAGCGTCATCGTCGTCGATCAGGAACTCGCCCTGCGCATAGAGCTTGGAGATGCCGTTCACGGCGCTTTCAGCCTGCTCCATCTCCGCGCGCAACAAATCCTCCATCGCATCGACGAGCAGGGTGGACTGCGCGCCGAGCAGGTCGAGTGTGTTGCGGATATTGGCGCCGACCGTCAGAGTCAGCACGCCGCCGATCGACAGGAAGACGAGCGTGCCGAAGCTGATCGCCATGATGGCCGCGACCGGCATGCGCCGCCACTTCTTGGCGGGGCGGACCAGGCGCACCGGTTCATTCGACGAATCCATGGCATCAAATGTCGTGACGGGCCGACGAATTGCAAGCCTGGAGTGCACGCAACAACGTTCAGGCTGGCTCGGCAGCCTGTTCGGCGCGGGCGGTCTTGCGGCGCGAGATGAAGAAAGCGGCGACGAAGGTCAAGCTCATCAGGAGCACGATTGTCGGCGCGGGCGCCGAATCGAGGAAGAAGCTCAGATAGACGCCGAAGAACGACGCCAGGGCCGCGATGGCGACCGCGAACATGAGCATGCGGTCGAAGCGGTCGGTGAGCAGGAAGGCGATGGCGCCGGGCGCGATCAGCATTGCGATGGCGATGATGATGCCGACCGCCTTCAGCGCCCCTACAATGGTCAGCGACAGGATCGACAGCAGCCCGTAGTGGAGGAGCCGGACCGGCAGGCCGATGGCGCGCGCGTGCTGCGGGTCGAAGGCGTGAACGAGGAGATCGCGCCGGAAGATCATGATCGCGCCGCCCGCAATAGCGGCGATGACGCCGCTTTCGGCCACGTCGGCCCAGGTGACGCCGAGCATGTCGCCGAACAGTATATGGTCGAGGTGAACGTCGGTCTCGATCTTGGTGTAGAGCACGATGCCGAGCCCGAACATGCCGGAAAAGACGACGCCCATGACGGTATCTTCCTTGACCCGGCTGTTTTCCTTGAGGAAGCCGGTGGCCAGCGCGCAGACCATGCCCGCGCCGAATGCGCCGACGGCGAGCGGCAGGCCGGCAATATAAGCGAGCACGATGCCGGGCAGCACGGCATGGCTGATGGCGTCGCCCATCAGCGACCAGCCCTTCAGCACCAGAAAGGACGACAAGAGCGCCATCGGCACGGCGACCAGCACGGCGATGACGAAGGCCTGCTGCATGAAGGGAAACTGGAAGGGCAGGAGGATGGTGTCTAACATGGCCGCACCTCGTGGACCGGCGCAGCACGCCTTCTATTTCGTGCTTTGTCGAAGGGCCGGACATCTTCCAAACAAGGCAGGGCGATACTATATAATTGGACGCATCCCTTCCCCTTGCGGGGAGGGATAGAGAGTAGAGGTAGAAACTGCGTCAGGTGTCTTCGAACTACTCTGTGTTTAGCGTGAAATCGGACAGGGACGCTGCTTAGATGCCCCCACCCTCTATCCCTCCCCCCAAGGGGGAGGGATGCGTCAGCGCCCCACTTCATCCATATGCGGCTGCCCCGATTGGCGGCTTTTGCGCCTACGCTCGCTGTGCGACGGGGGCGATTGGCGAAGGCGGCCCTGACGGCTGATCCCTCCCCTTGCGGGGGAGATGTCCGGCCCTTCGACAAGACTCCGGACTGCGGAATGCCACCCGGCATCATATCCCCGCCTCCAGCGCTTCGCGGGCGCGCCGCTTGGCCGCCAGCATGCCGTGCTTGGGCGCCAGCGCGAAGGCAGCCAGGAAGATCGCCGTCTGCAGAACCACGATGATGCCGCCGGTCGCGCCGTCGAGGAAATAGCTGGCGTAGGCGCCGACGAGGCTCGTTATCGCCCCGATCGCGACGCTGATCATGATCAGCCGCGGAAAGCGGTCGGTGAGCAGGTAGGCGGTCGCGCCGGGCGTCACCACCATGGCGATGACCAGGAACGCGCCAACCGTCTGTAGCGCCGCCACCGTGCAGGCCGAAAGCAGCGTGAAGAACACCGCCTTCAGCCAGTCAGGATTGAGACCGACCGATCGCGCATGGTTCTCGTCGAAGAATACGACCATCAGGTCCTTCCATTTGACGAGGAGTATCGCGAGCGACACCCCGGCGATGATGACCAGTTGCAGCGTGTCTCCGGGCGTCACCGCCAGGATGTTGCCGAGCACGATGGTCTGGATGTTCACCGAAGCCGGCGACAGCGAGATCATGAAAAGGCCGAGGCCGAAGAAGGAGGTGAAGATCAGCCCGATGATCGCGTCTTCCTTGAGCTTGGTGCGCTGGTTCAGAAACAGCATCGCCGCCGCCGCCAGCCCGCCCGAAATGAACGCGCCGAAGGCGAAGGGCAGCCCGATCATATAGGCGCCGGCCACGCCCGGCACGATGGCGTGGGAGAGCGCGTCGCCGATCAGCGACCACCCCTTCAGCATCAGATAGGCTGACAGGAAAGCGCAGACGCCGCCGACCAGCGCCGACACCCACATGGCGTTGACCATGTAGCCGTAGGCGAACGGCTCGGCGAGCGCGGCGATCATTTCTTCTCGTCCAGTTCGTCCGGGCCGGCCGAGTCGTGCGAATCCTCGCCATTGCCGTAGATGACGAAGGGCCGTTCGTCGTCGGTGAGCACAGTCACCCGGCGCGGATCGGCATCGTCGTGCAGGTCGGCGCCGCCGAGGATGAACTGACGCAGCACGCCGCCGAAAGCTTTTTCCAGATTGGCGTGCGTGAAGACTTCATTCGTTGGCCCTTCGGCCAGCACCGTGCGGTTGATGAGCACGGCGCGGTCGCAGAAGCGCGGCACCGAACCCAGATTGTGCGTCGAGACCAGCATGATGCGGCCTTCGTCGCGCAACGCTTGCAGGAGAGCGATGATTGCCTCCTCCGTGCGAACATCGACGCCGGTGAACGGTTCGTCGAGCAGGATGATTTTTCCCTCCTGGGCCAGCGCGCGGGCGAGAAAGACGCGCTTCTTCTGGCCGCCGGAAAGCTCGCCGATCTGCCGGTTGCGGTAGTCGGCCATGCCGACCCGCGCCAGCGCCTCGTCCACCGCCTTCCGGTCGGCGGGCCGCGCCATACGCAGGAAATTCATGTGGCCGTAGCGGCCCATCATCACTACGTCCTCGACCAGAACCGGAAAGTTCCAGTCGACATCCTCGCTCTGCGGCACATAGGCGACGGCGTTCCTTTTCAGCGCATCGGCTGCTGGCCCACCGAATATCCGCACCCGCCCGGCGGCGAGCGGCACGAAGCCCATGATCGCCTTGAACAGGGTCGACTTGCCGCTGCCATTGACCCCGACCAGCGCCGTGATGCTGCCTTTCGGGATCGAGAAGGAGGTGTTGCGCAACGCCGTCTGGCCGTTGCGGTAGGTGACCGCTATGCCCTCGACCGAAAGCCCGTCGCCGGGCTGCGGCGCTTTGCGGAGCCTGGTCGAGAGCGGCGCGTTCACTCGGCAAGACCTTTCGCGATGGTCTCGGTGGTGACGCGGAGCAGGTCGAGATAGGTCGGCACCGGCCCGTCCGCGGCGCTCAGCGAATCGACATAGAGCACGCCGCCATATTTGGCGCCGGTCTCGCGTGCCACCTGCTCGGCCGGATCGGCGGATACGGTGCTTTCCGAAAATACCGCCGGGATGTTGTTGGCGCGCACCGCGTCGATGACCTTCCGGACCTGCTGCGGCGTGCCCTGCTGGTCGGCATTAATCGGCCAGAGGTAGAGTTCCTTCAGGCCGAAATCGCGCGCCAGATAGGAGAACGCGCCCTCGCTGGACACCAGCCAGCGCCGTTCCTCGGGAATGGCGGCGAGCCGCGCCCGGATCGGCTCGACCGTCGCCTTGATCTTCTCCGAATAGGCGGCGGCGTTCTTCGCGTAGGTTTCGGCGTTCTCCGGATCATGCTCCGCGAAGGCCTTGCGGATGTTCTCGACATAGATCAGCGCCGCTTCGGGCGACATCCAGGCATGGGGATTGGGCTTGCCCGTATATGGCCCTTCGGCGATGCCCATCGGCTCGACGCCCTCCGACACGACGGCGCTCGGCACATCGCTCAGATTGGAGAAGAACTTTTCGAACCAGAGTTCGAGGTTGAGGCCGTTCCAAAGGACCAGGTCGGCCTTCTGCGCCTTGATCAGGTCGCCGGGCGTCGGCTGGTAATTGTGGATCTCGGCGTCGGGTTTGGTGATTGATTCGACTACCGCCGCGTCTCCGGCGACGTTGCGGGCGATATCAGCGATCACGGTGAAAGTGGTCACCGCAACCATCTTTTCGTCCGCCCCCCGGCTTCCGGCGTCGTCGCCTTCGGCAGAACATGCGGCGAGAACAAGGGCGAGGAGCAGGGCCGAAGCACGAGCGAGCAATCTCATAAGACATCCTGATTTTTGCGCGCCGCGAAATGCGGCAGCCCACGCATAGGTAGGGCAGGCCGTTGCGCCTGTCAATGCAATTGCAAATCGTTTGCAACAAGGACTGCGAGATTGGCTTGCGAGAAGCGCGCACCTGCAGAGCGTGTAAGCCTGAAACACAAGGACGACCCTAAGCGGCCGCGGGTGGTTCCGTCGGTTTCGTATCGTCCGGCGTCGCCGGCTCGTCGCCTGCCAGGGGCGGCTCCACATCGCCCTGCAAAACCTGCTCGACGATGCCGCGGGCGATCTCGCGTTCGCCCATGATGACGGTGTCGGCGCCGAGCCCGGTCAGGTGCTCGACCTCGGCGTCGGAATGGGCGCGGGCGATGATGGCGATGGCCGGATTGGCCGCCCGCGCGCGCAGGATGATCTGGCCGGCCTCGAAGGCGTTGGGGATGGCGAGGATCAGCCGCTTCGCGCCGGCTGCATTGGCCGAGGCGAAGACCTCGCCCTTGGCGGCGTTGCCGGCCACCGTCTCAATGCCGTCGGCTTGCAGCCGGGCAAGCGTCTTGTCGGCGTCCTCGATGACGAGAAACGGCAAACCGGCTTGCTTGAGCGATTGACCGACAAGACTGCCGACCCGGCCGTAGCCAACAAGAATCGTGTGCCCGGTGAGCTTTGTCGGCGGAGGGCCATCTTCAGCCTCGCCTACGGCCGGCGCCAACGTGGCTACCTCGCCGGGTTCGGTCGCCGGCGCGACCGCTGTCTTGCCAGCCCGCTTTTCCAGCCAGGGTTTCAGACGCTCTGCGCCCGCAAAAACCAACGGGTTGAGCATGATGGACAGGATCGCGCCGGCGAGGATCAGGTCGCGCCCCTGCTCGGGAAGCAGGTTCAGCCCGACGCCGAGCTCGGCGAGAATGAAGGAGAATTCGCCGATCTGCGCCAGGCTGGCCGAGATGATGAGCGCCGTGGCGATCGGATAGCCGAAGGCCAGGACGATCAGGAAGGCGGCCACCGACTTGCCGATGACGATGATGAACAGCGTCGCCAGGACCGGCCAGGTGTTGTCGATCAGGCTTCCGGGATCGAACAGCATGCCTACGGACACGAAGAACAGCACCGAAAACGCATCGCGCAGCGGCAGCGATTCTTCCGCCGCCTGATGCGACAATTCGGATTCGCTCATGATCATGCCGGCGAAGAACGCGCCGAGCGCCAGCGACACGCCGAACAGTTTTGCCGCGCCGAAGGCGACACCGAGCGCAATGGCGAGAACCGCAAGCCGGAACAATTCGCGCGAGCCGGTGTGCGCGGCATAGTGCAGTATCCACGGGATCACTCGGCGGCCCACGACAATCATGAGGATGATGAAGGCCGCGACCTTGGCCAGCGTGACGCCGACGGCGCCCCACAGGCCGAGGTCGAATTGCAGCGACAAGAGACTGCCGCCGCCGTCCGCTGCCTGCCCTGTGCCGCCGAGAATGCCGGCCAGCGCCGGCAGCAAGACCAGCGCCAGAACCATAGCCAAATCCTCGACGATGACCCAGCCGACGGCAATGCGGCCGCGTTCGGTCTCGATCATGCGCTGTTCTTGCAGCGCGCGCAAAAGCACGACCGTGCTCGCCACCGAAAGCGCCAGGCCGAAGACGATGCCGGCGCCGACGGACCAGCCAAGCATCCAGGCCAGGGCGACGCCCAGAGCCGTCGCAAATCCCATCCGCACCACGGCTCCGGTAACGGCGATGGCGCGCACCGACAAAAGGTCCTTGAGCGAAAAATGCAGGCCGACGCCGAACATGAGCAGGATGACGCCGATCTCGGCGAGCTCCTGCACAAGGCTCTGGTCGGCGACGAAGCCGGGTGTGTTCGGCCCGACCAGAACGCCCGCGATCAGATAGCCGACCAGCGGCGGCACGCGGAAACGGCTGGCCAGCGCCCCGAAAATGAATGCCAGCCCCAGACCGGCGACGATTGTTGCGATCAGGGGCGTTTCATGCGGCATTGTCGTGGATGCGCCTTACTCAAACATGGAGGACCGCCGCGAAAGCCGCAGCGATTCCAATATGGCGGAGAGGTTCGCACCGGCGCAATCCCGGCTGGCCGCAGAGGAGGCAGCCGGGGCATTTATTGGATAGTTTCGCCGTCCTGCCGGACGGCAGGACGGGAGGCGCACGGCCCTCGGCGAAGTTGCCGCGGCGCAAAGGCGCTCTCACGCTTCCTGCAGGATCCGCTCTATTTCCGGAACCGGATGGTTGGTCAGCGTTTTCGGCACTTCCGCCAGGATGCGGTCGATCACTTCCTTGTGCAGCTTCCTGCGCATTTCGCCCAGCACCAAGGGCGGAGCGATCAGCACAATCTCTTTGAAATCTCCGCGATGCGCCATCGTATAGAGCCGTTCGGCGATCTCGTCGGCGAAGCGCTCCTTGCCGAGCCGGTGCCAGTCCGTATCGGCCACGGCGCTTTTGTGAGCGCCCGACCCGTCGCTGAAACGCCCGGGGCGGTCGGTGCCCTGCTCGCGCGTCGCCGGATTGTCGTCGTGCACTTCGCGTACGACATTCAGGTCGGGGGTTCGGGCGTCGCCATCATTCTTCAGGAACAGCGCTTTCTCACCATCGGCCACGAGTATCCAGAGGCCGTGCTTCAGCCTGACATCGCTCATCGGACGCTTCCTCATTGTTAACGGCGTGAATTGCGGCGGGCTTTGCTTTTCTCCTGCTTCTGCACGCGGGTCGCGCCGGCGGGGCGCTCGAAGCCGCGTTTCATATCGTCCTGACTGCCCACGTCACGGGCCACTCCGCCGCCGCTGGCGCCCCCTTCCATGCTGCCCTCCGTGCCGAGATGTTCGGCGCTTTCGAGCTGTTTATCGCGTTCGCCCTTCTTGCGTTCCATGCCGTCATCTCCTCATAGTGGCTGTCGTCGCTAAACGCCGGCTCGGCATTGATGTTCCGCTTTTCGAACTGGACCAGGGTCGCCGGCCAAGAATTATTTTCTGCCGATTGCCTGCAATCCGGAAAATGCATCGCCTAGTATGTGGCGCGGCGCGAGGCCATGCCTTCTTAAGAGGGCCACTTTCGCCGACAATTCCAATCCAAATCCAGGAGCCTGCCTGAAGTGACCAACGGCGCCGCGAAACTCAATGCATTCCCCGTCTTCGTGCGGGTGGAAGGCGAAGCTGTGATCATCGTCGGCGGCGGCGACGAGGCGCTGGCCAAGGCGCGGCTGCTCGGACAGACGAGCGCCCGCTTGACGATCGTTGCGGATCACGCCGAACCCGCTCTCGCCGCATGGATTGCCGCCAATGGCGCGACGCATGTGAACGCCCCCTACGAGCCTGCGCTGCTCGAAGGCGCGGTGCTGGTTTTCGCCGCAAGCGGCGACGAGGCGCTCGACCGGCAGGTGTCGGACGACGCCCGCCGGCTCGGCATCGCCGTCAATGCCGTGGATCGCCCCGAACTCTGCGATTTCTTCACGCCGGCGCTGGTCAACCGCGCGCCGCTGGCTGTCGCCGTCGGCACGGAAGGCGCGGGTCCGGTTCTGGCGCAGATGGTGCGGGCCAAGATCGATCGCATGCTGCCGCCCTCGCTCGGGCCGCTCGCCGCGCTCGGCAATTCGCTGCGCGAGGCAGCCGACAAGGTTTTGCCCAAGGGCAGCCGCCGCCGCAGGTTCTGGAACGATTTCTTCACCGGCGCGCCGGCGCGGGCGATGGAGATCGGCCATGCTTCCGAGGCCCGTGCGGCAGCCGCCGAACTCTTGGCGCGCAACGCGCCTGCCTCGGGTCATGTTGCCCTGGTCGGCGCCGGACCGGGCGCCGAGGACCTGCTGACGCTGCGGGCGCAGCGGCATCTGATGGAAGCCGACGTGATCATGTATGACGCGCTCGTGCCGGAGGCGGTCGTCGCCATGGGCCGCCGCGACGCCGAGCGGCTGCCGGTCGGCAAGCGCAAGGGCTGCCATTCCAAGTCCCAGGAAGAAATCAACGCGCTGCTGGTCAGGCTCGGCCGCGAGGGCAAGCGCGTCGTGCGGCTGAAATCGGGCGATCCGCTGGTTTTCGGCCGTGCCGGCGAAGAGATGCAGGCGCTGCGCGATGCGGGCATCTCCTACGAGGTGGTGCCGGGCGTGACCGCGGCCTTTGCCGCGGCCGCCGACTGCGAGCTGCCGCTGACGCTGCGCGGCGTGACCTCGTCCATGGTGTTCACGACCGGGCACGATCTGAAGGGCGGCACGCTTCCCGACTGGGCGAAGCTGGCGATTTCGGGCGCGACGGTCGCGGTCTATATGGGCCGCTCGGTCGCAGCCGACGTCGCGGCGCGGCTGATCGAGGCCGGCCTGTCGCCGGATACGGCGGTCGCGGTGGTGGAAAACGCCAGCCTGGCCGAGCGCCGGCTGTTCCACGGCACTATCGCCGACCTTCCCGCGCTTCAGGATCGCGATGAACTTACCGGGCCGGTCATGACACTCATCGGCGACGCCGTCGCAGGCGCAAACTTCGCACGCTCGACACCGCTCGCCGACCAGAACCGCGTTGCGGCAAAAGAGAATCTGGGAGCAGATGCATGAAGATACTCACCGCAAACCGGCTGACCGACGGCGAGGCCGTGTGGTTCTCCACCGGCCATGTCTGGGCCGAAACGATCGACAATGCCGAACTCGCTGGCGACAAGGCCGGCGAGGAGAGGCTGGAAGCTATAGGCAAGGCCGCCTTCCTGAACAATGAAGTGCTCGATGTCGACCTGATTGATGTCCAGCTGGTCGATGGCGTCATCCGGCCGAACCGGTTGCGCGAGCAGATCAGGGCGAGCGGGCCGACCAACCGCAACGATCTGGGCAAGCAGGCGCGGCCGGCTGTTCCGCAGGCGGCATGAGGAGAGGGCCGGGCGGCCCTGAAGGACGAAAATGTACCGTTACGACGAGTTCGACCAGGATTTCGTGAATGCCCGCGTCGCCGAGTTCAGCGACCAGGTCGACCGGCGGCTGGCCGGCGAAATCACCGAGGAGCAGTTCCGGCCGCTGCGGCTGATGAACGGCGTCTATCTGCAGCTTCACGCCTACATGCTGCGGATCGCGATCCCCTACGGCACGCTGCACCCGCGCCAGCTCCGGATGCTCGCCCACATCGCTCGCAAATACGACAAGGGCTACGGCCATTTCACGACGCGGCAGAACATCCAGTTCAACTGGCCGGCGCTTTCCGACGTGCCGGCGATCCTGGCGGATCTCGCTTCCGTCGAGATGCACGCGATCCAGACGTCGGGGAACTGCATCCGCAACGTGACCGCCGATCATTTCGCCGGCGCGGCCGCCGATGAGGTGGCCGATCCACGGCCCTATGCCGAGATCCTGCGCCAGTGGTCGTCGGTCCACCCGGAATTTTCCTATCTGCCGCGCAAGTTCAAGATCGCGGTAACCGGCGCCGAGCGCGACCGCGCGGCGATCCAGGTTCACGACATCGGCCTGCATCTGAAGAAGAACGCCGCGGACGAACTGGGCTTCGCCGTCTATGTCGGAGGCGGGCAGGGCCGCACGCCGATGATCGCCAAGAAGATACGCGATTTCCTGCCGGAGAACGAGCTTCTCTCCTACTGCACGGCCATTTTGCGGGTCTACAATCTCTATGGCCGCCGCGATAACAAGTACAAGGCGCGCATCAAGATTCTTGTCCACGAAACCGGCGCCGAGGAGTTCGCCCGGCAGGTGGAAGCCGAGTGGGAGGCGCTTAAGGACACCGAACTGAAGCTTCCCGAAGCCGATATCCGCGCGATCGAGGCGTATTTCGCGCCGCCGAAGCTTGTCGCACGCCCCGAAGGCGACGAAGCCGTACGCCTGGCCAGGCTCGACAGCAGAAGCTTCGGCGAATGGCTGGACCAGAATGTCGTCACGCACCGTCATCCTGACTATGCCGCCGTCACCATCTCGCTGAAGGGCATTGGCGAGGCTCCCGGCGACGTCTCGGACAGCCAGATGGAAGCGGTCGCCGAACTCGCCGAAAAATACGGCTTCGACGAGATCCGCGTCACCCACGAGCAGAACCTGGTGCTGCCGCATGTCGCCCGCGCCGATTTGCGGGCGGTCTATGACGCGCTGGTCGAGATGGATCTGGCGACCGCCAATTCCGGCCTGATCACCGACATCATCGCCTGCCCCGGCCTCGACTATTGCGCGCTGGCCAATGCCCGCTCGATCCCGGTCGCGCAGGAGATTTCGCGCCGCTTCGCCTCGCTGGAGCGGCAGCGCGAGATCGGCGAACTGAAGCTGAAGATTTCCGGCTGCATCAATGCCTGCGGCCACCACCATGTCGGCCATATCGGCATATTGGGCGTCGAGAAGAAGGGCGCCGAGCTCTATCAGGTGACGCTCGGCGGCTCCGGCGACGAGAACACGTCGGTCGGCGAGATCATCGGCCGCGGCTTCGGCCCGGAAGAGATCACGGACGCGATCGAGACGGTCGTCGAGACCTATCTGCGCATCCGCGCCGATCGCTCGGAAAAATTCCTCGACGCCTACCGCCGCGTCGGCGCCGCGCCGTTCAAGGAGGCGCTCTATGGAAGCGAAGCCAAAGCCGCTTGATGCCGAAGCGCAAATGCTGGACGAGGCCGCCGGCCTCGACGCGCTTTACGGCCATCTTCCGCCGGCCGAGATCATAGCCCGCTCGGTTGAGCTTTTCGGCGCCGGCGACATTGCCGCGGTGTCGTCCTTCGGCGCCGATTCGGCGGTGCTGCTGCACATGGTCGCCAGGATCGACCGCTCGCTGCCGATCGTTTTTCTCGATACGGGCAAGCATTTCGGCGAGACGCTCGATTACCGGGATGCGCTGGCCGCCGATCTCGGCCTGACAGACATCCGCATTATCACGCCCGAGGAAGCCGCGCTCAATCGCGAGGATCCGGATGGTAAGCTTCACCTTACCAATACCGACGCCTGCTGCGCCATCCGCAAGGTCGAGCCGATGGCGCGCGGCGTCGAGCCATTCCGCGCCTGGTTCACCGGCCGCAAGCGGTTTCAGGCCGCGTCGCGCAGTTCCCTGCCTGCGTTCGAGGCGGTCGGAACCCGCATCCGCATCAATCCGCTGGCGCGCTGGACGACGTCCGATCTGGCAAGTTATATGCGCAAGCATCAATTGCGCGAGAACCCCCTGGTCGCGTACGGCTATCTGTCAATCGGCTGCTTTCCCTGCACGCAGCCGGTGCAGCCGGGCGAGGATGCCCGCAGCGGACGGTGGGCCGGGCATGCCAAGACGGAGTGCGGTATTCACTTGTCCGGCCTCGAACAGTCGCTGACCGACGCCTCGCTCTAACTTTTGATCGCCGCATGGTCCTGCCCCTGCAATTTTGCGGGTTCATGCCCTAGGATATTGAAATGACCGAAACCACCGCCGACAACGCCACGCGCCTGTGGACGCCGCAAGGCTTTCGTGAGGACGAGTGGGTCCATGCAGAGAGCGCCGACGCGCTCGTCGGCAATGGCCGCTTCATCCTGCCGCTGCAGGCTTTTCTCGACCTCGACCCGGAGGTGCGGAAATCCGCGAAGGAGAGGCTAGGCGTGCTCCTGCTGCCCGGCGATGCGCTGGAAAAAATCGCCGATTTGCTCGACGATGTCTCGCTGGTGGCGCTGGCGTTTCCCGCGTTCAATGACGGCCGCAGCTTCTCGAAAGCCGAACTTCTGCGCAGCCGCTACCGCTTCGAGGGCGCGGTGCGCGCCACCGGCCAGGTGCTGATCGACCAGCTGCCGCATATGTTGCGATTGGGTTTCACCGAATTCGAGGTGTCGCATCCGACATTGATCGCCCGCCTCGAAGCCGGGCGCACAGGCGGCATTCCGCTCTACTATCAGCCGACGGCCAAGCCAGCGGGCAAGGGCGCGAAATATTCCTGGCGCCGGGTTCCGGCAGCGTAGCCGTTCGCCCAATATGTGATCTGCGCCGCCAACGTCGCGCCGCATTTCCGGCTTTTCCTTTCAAAGTTTCCGCCATACGATGCGCGTGATTATTTCGGCTGCCGAAATAAATCTGATCCGGGAGGAGAACCGAGATGCCGGGCAAAAAGATCCTGATGCTGGTGGGGGAATTCAGCGAAGAGTACGAGATTTTTGTTTTCGAGCAGGCCATGCACGCGGTCGGCCACACGGTGCATGTCGTCTGCCCCGACAAGAAGGCGGGTGAGGCGATCAAGACCTCGCTGCATGATTTCGAGGGCAACCAGACCTACACGGAAAAGCTCGGCCACGACTACGTCTTGAACAAGAGCTTCGCGGAAGTGAAGCCGGACGAGTACGACGCCGTCTATTGCGCCGGCGGGCGCGGGCCGGAATATATCCGTATCGACAAACGCGTGCAGGCGATGGTCCGCCACTTCCACGAAACCGGAAAGCCGATCTTCACCATCTGCCACGGCGTGCAGATTCTGATAGCGGTCGACGGCGTGGTGCGCGGCAGGGAGGTCGCGGCGCTTCAATATTGCGAGCCGGAGGTCCGGCTTGCCGGCGGCATCTACATCGACGTGGCGCCCAATGGGGCGCATGTCGACGGCAACCTCGTTTCGGCCAAGGGCTGGCCGGGCCTCGCCGCCTTCATGCGCGAGTGCCTGAAGGTGCTCGGCACCGAAATCGCCCATGGCAAGACGTTGATGCGCGAGACCCGGCAAGCGGCCGAGTAGTTCCGGCGGGCATCCGAAAACCTTGAAGTTCGGGTGGCTTGCCGGCCACCCGAACGCCAGGCATCAGTTCGAGGGCGCTTCGCGCGGGAAACGGCCGGCGCCGCCATACGGGAAAAGGCGGAGCTTGCCGTCTTCAAGCTTGGCCGTGAATGCGTAGCCGTTGTTGACGGGGCGCAAATCCGAGGCGGTCGGATCCTGTCCGTAGAACATCTGCGGACGGACGGGCATGCCGACCCAGAACCTGTTTTCAACCTGATTGTCATCCTGGGAGGCGAGTGCCCCGGCGGTTGCCGAAACTGCGGCGGCGATGACCGCCGCGGCGGCCAAAGACGATATGATTGCGTTCTTCATTTTCTTTCCGTTGGCCGAAGCCACTCATTTGTTGCTGCGTTGCAGCATGGAAGTATGGTGCGTTGCACAATTTAGCAAATGAGAAATTTTTAGCTGCCCGATAAGAATTCCTCATCGGCATGAGCAGCCACCAACGCTGGCCGGCGACAACCCAAAATGGAAGTTCGACGCCCAATGGCCTCCTGATGCAGGTAGCGCCGTCAGTCCTTGGACGCTGTGATGATGAGCGCCGGCATGTCGAAGGAGACCTCGCCACTGGCGGTCACGAAAGTTGCCAGCGTTCGCTCGGCTTCTTCCAGAAGTCGCCCGAACTGATCCTCATTGAGAAGCCCACCGAGTGTCCAGACGCATGCTCTTTCGGTCGAGATCAGCGCTTTGATGGAGGCAAAACGAACTGTCCCGCGATGCCGCCTCACTTTGGCGCGCTCTATGCCTGCCGTCGCGCAGAGCGAGTGCAGCAGTTTCGCATCTCCGAGCACGAAGGGCGCGCGGAACGCATTCGCCACGTCATCCCCGAAAAGCAGCCCCAACATATCCGCGACCGCAGCATAGCCTGGAGACTGATCGAGCGAGTCGCAGACGGCGACGGCCAGCCTGCCGCCGGGCTTAACCACGCGCATCATTTCTCGAAGGCCGGCGGCGCGGTCCTCGAAGAACATCAGGCCGAACTGGCTGATCGCCGCGTCAAAGCGTCCATCCGGGTATGGAATCTCCTCCGCGCGCCCCTCACGCCAGTCGATGCGCGTGCTTTTGCGGCGGGCCACGCCGAGCATGTCGGAGTTGGGGTCGAGCCCGACCACCTCGCCGTCTGGTCCGACGCGATCATATGCGGCCAGCGCCAGCACACCTGTCCCGCAGGCGACGTCGATTACCCGGTCGCCCCTGCCTATTTGCGCCTCGCCAGCAACGATCGGTCCCCATTGGAGAAACAGCGCCGGAACGAAGAGTGCGTCGTAGATCTCGGCCGGGGATTTCGACATGCCTTCCCTGTGGGTTTGGACTGCCGCTTCCCCCGATTCCGGCGTTGCACCTTCAAGGAACACCGCGTTGGAACGGGTTCCGGCCAGGCGAAGCGCCTTCAGCGGCTCGTATTCGGGTGATGAGTACCAGCGTTGCGCCTGCTGGTTGTCGGAAAACTCTAGGATCACCGGATAGACCGGCTGCCAGTTTCCTTCGACAAGCTCGGGTTTCCCGCCGAGCACCAGGTAGCGTCCTCCATATTGTTCGACCGTTGCAAAGACCCCCGCCAGATATTGTTCGACCTTGGCATGGTCTGTGATTTCACGCACGTCGAAGAACCAATAGGCTGACATGACCGACCTCCCTTGATCGCGCATGGACTCCGCCGGATGCGCGGTGGATATGCTGTTCGGTGCATAGTAGACTTGGCCATGGGCACGCTCCATGACCCGGCGTCTCAATCGCTTGCCGCAGCGTCCATTCTGCGGCAACCGCTTCCGCGGCCGCCGGAAGAGTCCATTCCGGATGCTGCAGTTACCGGCGCGTCAGGGAAGGATGTGCTCTCGGATGTGCTTCGTGCAATAAAGCTCACAGGCGCGCTTTTCTTCTGGGTTGATGCTTCTTCGCCCTGGAGTGTGGAAGTGCCAAGGGCGGATTCGTTCGCCGAAGCTATCCTGCCAAGCGCCCAGCACGTGATTTCTTACCACATCATCACGAAGGGATCGGGGTGGATCAGCATCGGCGAAAGCCCGCCGATGAAATTTGTCGAAGGCGACATATTGGTGATCCCGCACGAGGATACTTATGCGATGCGCAGCGCCCCCGAAGAGCGATCGGGTTTGACGCCGGAAGATTCGCTTGATTTCTTTCGTGCCATGGCGACAGGACATCTGCCCTTTGTGGTGACCGAAGGTGGCGGCGGCCCCGCGCTGACCAGATATGTATGCGGCTTTCTCGGTTGTGACGCCCGGCCGTTCAATCCTCTGCTTGGAGCCTTGCCCCGGCTGATGCGCATCCCACGCGTTGGCGGTGCGCCAGGCGACCTCCTCGATCGACTGATCGAGCTAACTCTGGCTGAGGCGCCCGCCCAACGGCCCGGGGCTGAATGCGTCCGCCTGCGCCTGAGCGAATTGATGTTCGTCGAGGTCGTGCGTCGCTATCTCGAAACACTGCCGCCGGAGCAGACCGGCTGGCTCGCGGGATTGCGTGACCCCGCCGTAGGCCGGGCTGTTGCGCTCTTCCACGAGAATCCGGCGCGTGACTGGACAATTGAGGAACTCGCGCGCGAAACCGGCGTCTCACGGTCTGTGCTAGCGGCCCGCTTCATGCGTCTCGTCGGATGCCCGCCGATTCAATATCTTACGCGATGGCGCGTGCAATTGGCCGCGCGACTGCTCACTGATGGGCTGGTCAAAGTCTCGGCGGTTGGGCGTGATGTCGGCTACAAGTCCGATGCAGCCTTCAGCCGGAGCTTCAAAAGGATCGCGGGCGTCTCTCCTGCCGAGTGGCGCGACGGCAGGCGCGAATAGCGGCGAACGGGGCGGGGTAAAGTCCGGCTTCCGGGGGCGCGAAGTTGGCTTCCCCCTTCGACCGCCCGCCCTGCGTTCCGGGAAGCTTTCAAAAGACCGCCAACCCGGGACCGTGCGCCGGCGCTGGAGTGCGAAAGGATCGCGGACGGATGACCCTCACCCGCAGAACATTCGTGAAGGCTGCTGCTGCCTCCGGAGCGGCTTTCGCGCTGCCCGGAGTGGCGTCGGGCCAGGCGCATGCGCCGCTGACGCGGACCATTCCGTCCTCCGGTGAAGCGATCCCGGCGGTCGGCCTCGGCACCTGGATCACCTTCAATGTCGGCGATGACCCGGTGCTGCGCGACGAATGTGCCGACGTGATGGCGGCGTTCTTCGAGGCGGGCGGAAGCACGATCGACTCCTCGCCCATGTACGGTTCCTCGCAACCCGTGATCGGCTATGGCCTCGAAAGACTGGGCCGGCCGGACACGCTGTTTTCCGCGGAGAAGGTCTGGACCTCCTCCGCGGCGGATGGACCCACGCAAATCGAGCAGTCCCGGCGCTTTTGGGGTGCCGAGCGCTTCGACCTCGTGCAGGTCCACAATCTCGTCGGCTGGGAGGCGCATCTCGACACCCTCTTTGCCATGAAGGCGGACGAGCAGATCCGCTATGTAGGCATAACCACCTCCGAAGGCCGCCGGCACGATCTGTTCGAACGGATCATGCGGGACTTTCCACTCGACTTCGTGCAACTCACCTACAACGTCGTCGACCGGGAGGCGGAGGAACGCCTCCTGCCGCTAGCGGCTGAGCGGGGCATAGCCGTCATCGTCAACCGGCCGTTCCGACAAGGGGAGCTGACGCAACAGCTCGAAAGCGAGCCCCTGCCGGCCTGGGCCGCTGAGATCGGAGCTTCAAGCTGGGCGCAGTTCATCCTGAAGTTTATCCTCGCGCATCCTTCGGTCACCGTCGCCATCCCCGCCACCACCCGCGTCGATCATGTGCGCGAGAACGTGGCCGCCGCGGCCGGTCCGCTCCCCGACGCGGTCATGCGCGAGCGGATGGCCGCCCATGTCCGGGATCTCTAGATGTCGGAATGGTGGACTTACCGGCCGGAAGACTTCCTGCTCTTCTCGCCGCGCGTCTACTGGCGCATGTTCGAGCTGCACAATGCCGCATTCTGGCCGCTGCATTTCGCAACACTTGCCGCCGGCCTTGCCATCATCTTGCTCGTGCTTCGGCCGCCGCCCAGGCGTGGGCCTTGGGTCGAACTCATCCTCACAGCGCTCTGGGCCTTCGTCGGCTGGACTTTTCTATGGAGCCGCTATGCGGCGATCAACTGGGCGATCGTCTATGTCGCGCCGGCCTTCGGCGTGCAGGCGTTGCTGCTGGCGATCGCAGCCGCACGCGGCGGTCTCGCCTTGGACCGGCGGGACACAGGCGCATGGGTCGGAGTGGTGTTCTTGGCGATTGGCATCGTCGCCTACCCGCTCCTGCCGCCGCTCTTCGATCGGCCTTGGCGAAGCGCGGAAGTCTTCGGAATAGCACCGGACCCGACGGCGATTGCGACGCTCGGCGTCCTGCTGACGGCAAGCTGCCGGCTTGCGCCGCTGCTGTCTGCGATCCCGCTGCTTTGGCTGCTGCTCAGCGGCCTGACGCTGCGGACAATGAGCGATCCTCAGGCTTGGCTGCCGCTTTTGACGGCCGGGACGGCTGTCGCTGTCCTGGCCCTGCGCCGCTTGACCCCGGCTAAATGAGCAGACGATGTCCAACGCCCTCGGGGCGTCAGGCCGTCAGCACAAATTTGTCCGCGCCTGCCATCACGCCGGGGCATGCGCCTCGCGGAACGACACCAGCTTGCGCCGGCTCTCGTCCCACAGCACGAGCTTGACGCAGCGCAGGCTGTCGGGGATCGTTATGCGCCCGACATCGCGCAGTTCCGGATAGTCTCTCAACACTTCCGGAAGCCGGTAGTGCGGAACCTTGCTGGATAGATGATGCACGTGGTGGATGCCGATATTGCCGGTAAGCCACCTCAGCACGCCCGGCAGATCGTAGTGCGAGGAGCCGTGAAGGGCGGCCTGCTGGAACTCCCACTGGTCGCCATCCGCCCAGTGCGTGTCCTCGAACTGGTGCTGAACGTAGAACAGCCAGACGCCGACGGCGCCGGCGATGATGACAATGGGCAGGTGGACGAGCAGGAACGGCACGAGACCGACCAGCCAGATCAGCACAACTGCGATCGTCGCGATCGCCAGATTGGTCGCCATGGTCGAGACCCAGGGAGTCAGGCCCGACCGCATCATGCCGACGGGAAGCCGCTGCTGGATCAGGAACAGCCAGGCCGGGCCGATGCCGAACATCACGCCGGGATGGCGGTAGAGGCGGTAGCGGAGTTTGCCCCAGCGCGACAGCGCCTGGTACTCCGCGACGGTCAGGGTGGTGATGTCGCCGACGCCGCGTTCGTCGAGATTTCCGGCCGAGGCGTGGTGGGCCGCATGCGCCCGGCGCCAGTAATCGTAAGGCGTAAGCGTCAGCACGCCGATAGCGCGGCCGGTCCAGTCGTCGGTGTGGCGGTGGGCGAAGAACGAGCCGTGGCCGCAATCGTGCTGGATCATGAAGAGCCGGACCAGGAAGCCGGCGGCCGGGATGGTGAGGACCAGCCCCCACCATTGGCCGTAAGCGACCGCTGCCCATGACAGCGCCCAGAGCGCCGCGAAGGGGATGACCGTGACGGCCAGTTCGAAGGCGCTGCGCAGCCGGTCAGGTTTGCGGTAGCGAGCGAGAATCTTGAGCCAGGCGCGGTCGCCCGCGCCTGCGGGGAGATTTGGGGGCATCATGTTCATCCCGGACCATAAGCGTGCCTTTGAGGCCGGTGCAAGGCGGGATGCGGATGAATTGTGGGGATGGCCTGCGTCGAATCGTCAGGAGCGGCCGTTGCTGTTGCGGTCGCGGGCCCTGGTTTTCTTCTCGGCGCGGTTTAGTTCATCGAGCAGATCGCGCAAATGCGCCGGCACATCCGGCTTTACCGCGAAGGGCGGCAGCGACCGCACAAACCTGCGCATCTGTTCGCTGCCTATCTGGCGCCGCACTTCCGTCGGTAGACTTTTCACGGGATGTTGAGGGTCGCGGGTCATCACTTCAGGGCCAGTCTGTTTACGGTTGAAACTCCCTGCGCAAAGCAATGGTTCCTACATTTCTGCCCCGCTGCAAGCGCAACCCGCCGGTACGGTAAAGTTTTAATTAATATCGAACGGCCTCCGCGGCTGGCGCGCGCGGGCTGCTCCAGACAGCCCGGAACGGTTGTCGAACGGGGGTCGCGGAAGCCTTTACCCTTGATTTTTGGAACCCGAAGCTCGATATCGGGCGCTACTTCCAACCCTTTCCGAACGACGGGATATGGCGATGAGCGACCAGATAAAAGACGAACGCGCGCCTGACGAGAACGAGACGGCCGACGCGGCGCCGAAGAGCAATGAGGACGGCGTCAATGGCGATTACGAAGCACTCGTGCGGCTCCTGAAGGAAAACGAGGAGCTTAAGGATCGCGCTTTGCGGGCCGCGGCCGACATGGAGAATCTGCGCCGCCGCACCGCGCGCGAACTGCAGGACGCACGCGCTTATTCGGCCGCCAATTTCGCGCGCGACATGCTGTCGGTCTCCGACAATCTCCGCCGCGCCCTCGACGCCATTCCGGCCGAGGCGAAAGCCGCGGGCGACGCCGGTTTCACCGCGCTGATCGAAGGTGTCGAAATGACCGAACGGGCCATGCTCGCCGCGCTCGAACGCCACGGCGTCAAGAAACTGCAGCCCGAAGGCGAGAAATTCGACCCGAACTTCCATCAGGCGATGTTCGAGGTAAACAATCCCGATGTTCCGGCCAATACGGTCGTGCAGGTGGTGCAGCCCGGCTATTCGATCGGCGAGCGCGTCCTGCGCCCGGCCATGGTCGGCGTCGCCAAGGGCGGGCCGAAGCAGGCGGCAAACGATGCGCCGCCCGAGCCGGGGCCGGTGAACGAACAGGCCGAGAAGGACGCGTGAGGAAGTTGGGGGAGTAGGGGAGTAGGGGAGTAGGGGAGTAGGTTGGTTCGTCCGGGCTGAACAGAAACCGCCGGGGAACTCAGTTTTCAGCTATTGCGCTGCCTGAATGCCGGATAAGCTACACTCCCCTACTCCCCTACTCCCCTACTCCCCTACTCCCCTACTCCCCTACTCCCCTACTCCCCTACTCCCCTACCTATCCTGACTATTTCCGCCATGCCTTAAGCACCGCCTTCGGCGCCTGCATGGCGAAGGCGCGCTCGAGCCGGAGCGCAAGTTCGGCGGTTGAGATGGCGTGGATGCGCACGAGGATCGCCGGCCAGCCCTTGTAGTGGTCGGTCTCGAAATAGATTTCCGGCGCCGCGGCGATCAGCAGTTCCTTCTCCTCCAGCGGGCACATCAGCACCACGGTATCCGGATCCTTGACCCGGCAGAGCGATTTGCCGCGCACCTTCAATGAGGGGGTGTTGAACCAGGTGCTTTGCGTGATTTCGGGCAGATGCCCGGCTGCCTGGACCAGCTTCGCAAAAGCGGGAACAAGCTCGGCCTCGGCAAATTGCGGATTACGCCGCGAAACGGTGCGTCTCCCCGCCATAGTAGCTGATGTAGCGCTGGCCGATCTCCCGGACCGGCATGACCACGAAGACGTCGACCGTATCGAATTCGTGGTCGACGACGCAGCCGTCTCCGATTTTTGCGCCGACGCGCAGATAGCCCTTGATCAGCGGCGGCAAGGCCATGGCCGCCGACCGGACATTGATCGCTTCGGCGGGCATCAAATCCATGCTGCGGTAGCGCTCGGGCACCGCCCGCACGTCGAACTCGGCGCTGGTGCGGCAGCGATGCGCCAGATAGGACAGCGCTTCGGCGTGTGCGGCGGGCACCGTACCGTGGAATGAGGCGCACCCCGCCATGACGCCGATGCGGTAATGGCTGATATAGGCCCAGATGCCCTGCCAGAGCAGTTCTATCGTGCGCTTCGAACGGTATTCCGGCAGCACGCAGGAGCGGCCGAGTTCCAGGAACCGTTGGCCGGGATGGCGCGCGATGAGCTTCCCGAATTCGAATTCCCTGTCCGAATAGAAGCCGCCGGCCGCGAGCGCCTTTTCCTGACGCAAGAGCCGGTAGGTGCCGACGATGCGGCGGTGTTCGGGGCCGGCAAGCGCCGTGTCGAAGACCAGGAGATGGTCGCAGGCTGCGTCGAAGCGATCAGCGTCGCGCCGCTCGGACGGGAGGCTGCTGCCCCTGGCGCCGAGCTCATCGTAGAAGACGCGGTAGCGAACCTCCTGCGCCGCGGCGATCTCGGCCTCGTTGCACGCGAGCCGAACCTGCAGCGTGCCGATCCGGCCGAGAATGGCGGCCGCAAAGTCCGCCTCCAGGCCGCGCGAAGCGGCCATGCCGCCATTTGGACCTGGGAGACAATCCATCACGGGCAACGCTGTTTGCACGGGTGATTCTCCTCGAGCCATCCTCATGCCGCGGAACTAGCGGGACAGTGCAACAGGATTGTGACTCTAGTCGAACAGCGAAATAGCGGCAACAGCCGGCTAAGGGTCTGTTTGGAAACTCTACTCTGGCGGTCTTCTGACGGCGTTTTCTGCGCTTCCGGGGCTTAATGACCGGTCGATCTACGCGGCCGCCTGCTCCTCGACCGCTTCGACCAGCGCTTCCGGGTCGAGCGGCTTGGTGACGAAGCCGCTGGCGCCGTGGGCCAGAACCGCATGGCGGGTCTTTTCCTGGTTGTCGGCCGACAACACCATGATCGGCACCGGGGCAATGCCCATTTCTTCTTCGTGCCGCCTGATGACGGCGATCGCGTCGAGCCCGTCCATGACCGGCATGTGCAAATCCATCAGCACGACGTCGTAGCGGTGTTTCGGTCCGGCGCCCGTCACCGCCTCGACAGCCGCCTTGCCGTTGCCGACGATCTCCACCCTGTGGCCGGCCTTCTGCAGCGTGGCGCGTGCCAGCATGGCATTGATGTCGTTGTCCTCGGCGATCAGGATGGACAATCCCAGCGGCTTGCCATGCCTAGACGGGGCAGAGGCGGCTTTGGCCGGGGCTTGGCCCTGTGCCGCCGGAGCTGCCGCCCCGGCAAGCAGGACACGCAGCAGGGTTTCGCCACGCACCGGTCGCGCCAGGAAAGTCGCGTAGCCGCTCGCCCTGAATTCGCCGAGCATGCCGCGGTCGGTCGGCGCGATCAGCGTGATCGCCTCGCCCGCCGTGAACCCCGCCTGGCGCAGGCGCTTGAGGATGCGGCCGTCGCCGGCTTCAAGGGCCGCGTCGACGAGCAGCGCGTCGCAATGGCCGGCGAAGGGAGTCGCCTGCTCCACGGTCGCGGCGACATCTGCCGAGCCGCCATAAGCGCGAATGGTGCAGGCGATCGCCTCGGCCTCGACGGTGTTCTTCGAAAGGATCACGGCATGGTGTCCGGCAAGCACGGCGCCGCGCGCCTGCTGGGCTTCCGTGGCCGCGGCGGCGGGGATCTCGAAGGAGAACTCGGAGCCGGCGCCGAATTCGCTTGTGACGGAAATCGAGCCGCCCATCGACTTGACGATGCGCCTGGAGATGGCGAGCCCGAGGCCGGCGCCGCCATGGGCACGGGTCGACGTGCCGTCGGCCTGCTCGAATTCCTCGAATATCCGCTCCATATCCGTCTGGCGCAGCCCGGGACCGGTGTCGGCGACGGAAAAGCGGATCATGCCGGAGCGCCCTTCGCCGGAACGGGTAACGGTCACCAGCACGCCGCCGGCATCGGTGAACTTTATCGCATTGCCGATGAGGTTGAGCAGCACCTGGCGGACGCGGCCGGGATCGGCGGTGATCATGTGCGGCACTTCGGGCGCGACGTGACAGCCCAGGCCGATATTCTTGGCGAAGGCGCGCGATGCCAGCAACTCGACCACGTTCTCGGTGAGATCGCGCGGCGACATGGGTTGCGGCTCCGGCTCGAACCGTCCTGCCTCGATCTTGGAATAGTCGAGCAGATCCTCGATCAGGGCCAGAAGCGCGCTGGCAGAAGTCGAGACCGCGCCGACATAGGTGCGCTGTTCAGGCGAAAGCCTGGTGTCGGCCAGGAGCTTGGCCATGCCCATGATGCCGTTCATCGGCGTGCGGATTTCGTGGCTGACCGTAGCCAGGAAGCGGGATTTGGCTTGGCTCGCATGCTCGGCGCGCTCGCGGGCGTTGATCAGCGCCGTCTCGGCGCGCTTGCGAGCGGTGATGTCGCGAGCGATCGCCCGGTGCGAGACGCTCTTGCTGGCCTTGTCTCGCACCGAGAGCTCGATCCAGGAAAACCAGCGCGTCCCGCCCGGCGCCTGGATGGCGACATCGGTGGAACTCAGGCATTCGCCGTCGGAGAACGCCGCGTCGGGCACGACGCCGACGTCGACGCCAAGCTCCGACAGGGTCTGGCCGCAGAGATCGCGCGCCTCCATGCCGATGAGTTCGGCGAATACCTTGTTGGCGTAGACGATGCGGCCGTCGCGGTCGCGGTGCACGACAAGATCGCCGAGCGCGTCGATCAATCCATGGAAGCGCTCTTCGCTTTCCTGCAGCTCCCACATCTGGTCGGCAAGCGTCTCGATCTCGGCGCGGCTCTGCGCGACCCGCTCGTCGATGATCGAGGCAGCTTCCTTCTCGGCGCGGTAGCCGCGCAGCAGCACGAACAGCCCGGCCGCGGCGGAGGCGAGCAGGCACACGCTGATGAAGATCGGCGCGCCGGTAAGGCGGGTTACGCCTGCAAGCATCGCGACGGCTGCGAGCGTGGCATAGGCGAGCGCGCGAAAACGCTTCGGTGGAAGCTCGGGCGCGAGCGGCGGCGCGGCGATATGACTGCGCGCTGGCGCTGCCGGCCCTCCGCCGGAAGCGCGACCCGCCTCCCGTACCCGCCTGTCTTCGTCCAACCCCGCGATCATGACCCATTCATAGGCAGATAGTGCTTAGAGAAGCTTTTGGCCGATCGTTCGAATTTTAGCGGTATGCCGCGATTGACAGGCAATTTGGCGCAGTGGATACCATTCCGCACACTTCCGGTTGAGACGGAACTGGATTTGTGGAATGTGGGGCCATGCAGATAGAAAAGCCGCGTCGCGCCCCATCGATTCTCCGATCTTTCATGGACAGCGAGGCCTCGGGCGGCCTGACGCTGATGTTTGTCGCCGCTCTGGCGCTGCTGATCGCCAATTCGCCGCTGGCGCCGCTCTATTTCGACGTCCTGCACCGCTACGTATTTGGCCTTTCGGTGCTGCATTGGATCAACGATGCGCTGATGGCGGTGTTCTTCCTGCTTGTCGGGCTCGAGATCAAGCGCGAATTCCTGGACGGGCAGCTCGCGACCTGGTCGCGCCGCGTCCTGCCAGGCATAGCGGCGCTTGGCGGCATGGTCGTGCCCGCCGCGATTTTCGTCGCATTGAACTGGGGCGACCCGGAGCAGCTGCGCGGCTGGGCGATACCGTCGGCGACCGACATTGCGTTTGCGCTCGGCGTGCTGTCGCTGCTTGGTCCGCGCGTGCCTGTTTCGCTGAAAATATTCCTGATGGCGCTTGCCATTCTGGATGATCTCGGCGCGGTGCTGATCATCGCGGTCTTCTATACGGCCGAACTCTCGCCGCTGATGCTCGGTCTTGCGGCCGCGATGCTGCTGGTCCTGGCGGCGCTCAACAGGGCAGGCGTCAAGCACCTGTCGCCCTATCTGGTCGTGGGCGCGGCGCTTTGGTTCTTCGTGCTGAAGTCGGGCATCCATGCGACGCTTGCGGGCGTCGCGCTGGCGCTCTTCATCCCGCTGAAAATCTCGGCCGGCGACCACCCGGAATCGCCGCTGCACCGGCTCGAGCACACGCTCCAGCCGTGGGTCGCGTTCGCGATCGTTCCGATCTTCGGTTTCGCCAATGCCGGCGTATCCTTCGCCGGCCTCACCTTCGCCAAGCTGGCGGAACCGGTGCCGCTCGGCATCGCGCTCGGCCTCTTCGCCGGCAAGCAGGTCGGCGTCTTCGGCTTCGCCTGGCTCGCGGTCCAACTGAAGCTTGCCGACATGCCGCGCTATGCGTCATGGCCGCATCTCTACGGCGTAGCGGTGCTTTGCGGCATCGGCTTCACGATGAGCCTGTTCATAGGGTTGCTCGCCTTCCCCGATTCAGCCCAGCTTCAGGACCAGACGAAGTTCGGCGTGCTCCTGGGCTCGACCGCCGCCGGGCTGGTCGGCTGGCTGATCCTGCGCCTGACCACGGCCGATTTTCCTAAGCAGCCCTGAGAGACCGTTTGATAATTCTACTCC
>NZ_JAAKZF010000090.1 GCF_011045125.1 Allomesorhizobium camelthorni
ACCGCCTGGGATCCGAAACAATGAGCCGGCCGCGCACCGCCGAGATCGGGTGGCGAGACAATGGCAAGGTCACGTCGGCCGCACCGCCGGCCCGGCAGACGATCCTTTGAAAGCATTGGCCACTATACGATCCCCCACGCCCTGTAGCGCCCGCGCCCCGTCACCTCGCGGATGCCGAGTTCGGCGACGAGGGCCGAGCGCGGCGCGCTGGCTGATTTTCCGCTCGGCCGCGATCAATGCCGCCGACACAACCGGGCGCGCCAGCACCAGCTCGATCAGCGCCGGCAGGCTTGAGCTTGATGGCGTTGGTGTGATCGGGGATCGGCACAGTCAGCTTCATCAAGGCGGCGATCGAGCCCATGAGCCCTTCGCTCTGGCGCAACCGCATCCCGAAGGCACAGCCCAGCATCAGCGCGGTCTCGATCGCAACATCCGAGTACCGCGCCTGGCCGCCCGGCGTGCTTCGCCGGGGCGCCTGCCACTGAGCCAACGCTTCTGGCGTGATCCACAGTGTCAGACCGCCGCGACTGCGCAGACCCGCTTCGTATTCCGGCCAGTTTGTTACTCTGTGCTTCATCTTCACAATGTGGTGGCGGCGGGCGGCGTTGTGTTTGTGCGGCATGGCTCAGATTCGCGATGGATGGCCCCACCTTTCTATCAACCCCACCTTTCACAAAGATATCCGTGCACCAACGCTACTTCTAATGACAAATCAGCATGTTGCATCAAGTCTGGTTGGAGTTTCGAGGAAGAACGGTATCTCACAAGCCTCGCTACCCGCCCCGGTCACTCTCTGGATGGAGCAGGCGGACGGGTCCACTTTCCTCTCCGGCCGGCCGGCGGGGCCGATTTGCCCGGCCGGCCGCTTGGCCATCACTCGAGCATGACGCGAATTCCGATGCCATGGAAATCACTGTTCTCGTTCTCCGGATTGGGCTGAATCGTCTTAACCAGGCGCCGTTCCGCGATGTCGATGACAGAGAAGCCGGGCGTGGTGCCAACCGCGACATGCGGCGCCGTAACCGGCTTGGGTCCGCGCAGGGTGATAAAGGCCAAGCGCGAGTCGGGCGAGATGGCGAGGATGTCCGGCGTGTCCCCGAAGCCGCCTTCCAGATGCTCAATGATCTGGAAGGTTGACGGGTCGATGATGATGAGGTCGTTGGAGACCCGGTTGACCATCCAAACCTCGCGGCCGTCCGGCGTCGCCCAGACACCGTGCGCGTCATGTCCCCGGCTTGTATCCTCGTGGACAACGGTCTGAGTGGCGATATCGATGACGTACCAGTGGCCGGCCTCGGCGCCCCCGCCATTAACGAAGAGGTGCTTGCCGTCGACGGTCAACGCGGTGCCGCAGTTCACGCGCAACTCGTCGGGCGGGAAGAGCTTGACCAGATTGAAGCTTTCGGTGTCGAGAATGACCAGCCCCCCATTATCGAGCGCGGGGCCAAGCGTGACGAAAGCGTAGCGGCCGTCGGGCGAATATTGATGGCAAACTGCGGCGACGTCGTTGAATTCGCTTTCACGCTCGTGGAACAGGGGGTCGTCGGCAATAACCAGCTCGCGCCCGAGGGTGAAGGTGCCGTCGGCGCCTATGACAATCTCAACCAGCTTGCCGTCGCGCGGTACGTCGCCCGCGCCGATCACGGCCGTGATCGTCGCGCTGTCATCCGGCTTGACCGCCGCCATATGCGTGCCGGGCCCGGTCGGAAACCTGGCGACGATCTCACGGTCGGCTGTACGGATCACGGTGACGTCGCCGGAGCCGGTGCTGGCGATGAAGGCATAGGTATGATCGGTCGTAAAATCGATCATGTGGGGCACGCGCACGCCTTGAGCTCCAAGGTCGAGTCGGTCAACCTCTTCAAGCTCGGAGCTGTAGATGTGGAGCATCTGCGTGCCTTGATCGAGCGCCCAAATCTCGTATTTGGCAGCCTCCTGCGCACTCCCTGTTTGGGGAGCCAGGGCAAGCCCGGCGATCAGGCCGACGGCCAGAGCGGCGGATGTTCCGATGGAACGAGAACGCCGCTCCACCTTTTTGTTTTCGCAATGCCTTGTGCCAAAAAACGACACCCACTTCTTGGCGTGATGCTCCAGTCGGGCCAGCCGGAAAGACAGCCTGCCGGGGTTCGGTCTTCCATTAGGTTCCATATTCTCCTCCCTCGATTTCGGTGCCATGCCTCCCTTCACTTTCGCCTGCTCAGGCGGAGGGTTGCAGCACGATTGGCAGTCAAGGCTTCCGTGCCCTCCAGTCTGTCGGCGTCGCGACCTTGTGCCTGGCGGCAGCAGACGCCAATCGATCACCCCCGAGGGTCTCATCGAAGTTGCGGCCAGTGCTTGTCGGATATGAGATCATCGGCTTGATCTTCTTGTCTGGCCCGATCACCTAGGCGTTGCAGACTCTTTGGCTTTCGGCAGGTATGCACGCCTACGAGGCACCGCATGTGCTGACGTGCAGCATACCATGGAGTGAGGCCTAGCGAAAAATCCTCACCCAGCCCGAAACCATCATATCAATCGGAAAGCGGAAATGGATGAGTGTCGGTCAATCGTCATGACCGCCGGTCCTTCACTCCTCTTCCCGCGTTTCAGGCCGTGCGGGTTCGTGCCGGGCCGTCGGTCAGAATGCGCGCCGCCCACATACCAAGGATCATGGCGGGCACGAAAACGAGTGTGCCGGATGCGCCGAGCCCGAGCGCTGTCAGTGCTGGACCGGGGCAGAAGCCGCCCAACCCCCAGCCGATGCCGAAGGTCGCGGATCCGGCCAGCAGCCGCCTGTCGATGTCGTCGTGCATCGGGAGATGGAATTGTTCGCCAGCGATCGGTTGGCCGCGGCGGAAGACCAGGCGGTAGCCGACGAAGGTGACGATGACGGCCCCGCCCATAACGAAGGCGAGTGAGGGGTCCCAGGTGCCAAAGAGGTCAAGGAAATTCAGAACCTTCGCCGGGTCGGACATGCCCGAAAAGAGGAGACCGATGCCGAAGAGGAGTCCGAAGCCGAGATTGACGAGAAAGGACATAGGATCAGCCTCAGATGACGTGGCGGATAATGAAGACGCTGGCGATTGCGCTCGCCATGAAACTCGCGGTCGCCACCAGCGAGCGCATGGAAAGGCGCGAAAGCCCACAGACGCCATGGCCGCTGGTGCAGCCCTTGCCGTAGACGGAGCCGAAGCCAACGAGCAAGCCGGACACGATCATCAGCGGCAGGTTCGACGAAACCGTCTGGCTGATCTGTGCTCCGGTAAAGGTCACTATCGCAAATGGGGCGGCGGCCAGTCCGGTAACGAAACCGAAGCGGGAAAGGAGGGCATCGTCGCGGTAGGGCGGCAGCAGGCGGCTGGCGATGCCGCTGATGCCGGCTGTGCGACCCTCCCAAAGCATCAGGAGAACGGCCGACAAACCGATCAGAACACCGCCAATGAGCGATGCGATGGGCGTGAAGTCCGTCATTTGATGTGACCCGTCGGATTCAGGATGGTTGGGTTGCGGCCAATTCGTAGAATAAGCGGTGAATCAAAGCAACGAACATCGCGACACGACCATCGGCAAGGCGGTAGAAGACCGATTTCGATTCCTTGTGTGAAACCACACCGAAGCCTGGTCCACGCCATTCTGTCCCTATGATGTTGGTATAGCAGCTATAATTGCCTTCGCAAGAAGGGCACGATCAACGCCGGTGGCAACCCCAAAACTGCTCAAGATTAAGCTTTCTGCCTTGGCGTTGTCACCGGGGTTTCCTCGGCGATGCGCCTGGTCGCATCGCTGAAAGCCGGTCTTGTTACGTGGTCGGCGATGCTGAGGAAACTTGCCGCCTATGAGCGCCAGAACCGGGTGGACATCGCCTTGGCGTTGCTTAGCGTACTTTCGACGCCATGCCTCTACAAAGGATAGGCAAGCGGTCGCCGGACGGGGCAGCAATTTCTATTGTCGACACTGATACCGGATACGAATTCGTTCAACTAACACGGACGTTTCATGAGCTGTCGAAATATGCCCTTGAAAACGATGACGCGGACCTTAGCCAGGCATTTCACGTTGGCGAACGGTTAACCTGGACAGATCTGACGAAGCAGTATCGTCTCGTCATCTTGTCGGAGGCGGGGTCAGGCAAAACAGCCGAAATTCGAAACATCGCGCGGGATCTCCGCGCCGAGGGAAAGGCGGCGTTCTTCCTTCGACTGGGGAACATCCCGAATGTTTTGAAGACGCTTTCGAGGTCGGAAGTTTAGACGCGTTCGAGATGTGGCTAGCCTCAGGCGATAAGGGCTGGCTTCTACTGGACTCTGTCGACGAAGCCCGTCTTCGGAACCCAGGTGACTTTGAACTCGCGATTCGAAAGCTGGGCCGACGGATTATCACCGTCCTTGATCGTACCCCACATTGTCATTACCGGTCGAACCACGGCGTGGAGACCGAAGACAGACTTGTCGTTATGTGTTCTGCATCTCCCGTTCACTCCGACCACGACCACAGCGACGGACGATGACCAAACTGACGTCGATGAGCCGACTGAAAACGTTAAGACGGTTCACACCGAGGATCGGGCAAAGGACAAGGAAAATCCATCTTCAAGATAGTCGCTCTCGACGATCTCGCTTCCGGTCAGATCGAGGCATTTGCGGGCGCCAGAGGCATCACGGACACCAAGTCATTTCTTGAAGCGGTTGAACGAGCCGATGCCAAGATCAGCTTCTTCCAGCAATTCAAGCCGTTCGATCGACGCAATTGTCGTCGAACTCCGCAGCCCCTCTGTGCACACGCATTCGAGCTTCTATATCCATTGATCCTTGCTCGACCCCAACTTCTTTCAGGACTCGTCAGCATCCTTGCAGATGGTCGGCTATTGCCAGATGTTGATGGTCGCAAGGATGCGCATCAGATGGTCGGAGACCAGTTCTTCGGCGCGCTTGCCGCTGCGGTCGGCGATGGCGTCAACGATGGCGCGCAGGTCCTTGTGGGTCTGCTGCCGGACCGCGTCGGGCGCCGGTTTATCGGTGTCGTGACCATCGAACAGCACGGCGCGGCGATCGTCCAGGATCGAGCTCATGATCTGCTCCAGGAACTTGTTCTTGGTGCTGGCGAATATCCGCCGGTGCAGGGCGTAGATGCTCTCCTTGAAATCTTCCCAGGTCGGGGCGGCGAGCACTTCGTCGAGAACGCGGCGCATCTCGACGATCTCGCCATCCTGCACGCGGCTAACCACCAGATGCATCATCGCAGGCTCGAACAGCAGCCGACCCTCGATGATCTCGGCGAAGGAGGGCACCGCCTCATGACTTGCCGCGTTGGTCTGGTCCATCCGGCTGAAGACGTCATGCGCGTCGTCGGTCAGGAACGTGCCACTGCCGACGCGCCGTCGCACCAGCCCCTGG
Organism: Allomesorhizobium camelthorni; assembly: GCF_011045125.1. GTDB lineage: Bacteria > Pseudomonadota > Alphaproteobacteria > Rhizobiales > Rhizobiaceae > Allomesorhizobium > Allomesorhizobium camelthorni. Next base: position 5,373 of record NZ_JAAKZF010000090.1, read on the forward strand.
CGCTCCATCGTGGATAGAGCGCTGCGCACCGCCGTGCGCGAGGTCTTGAGCTGCTGCGCCAACTCGCGCTCGTTGGGCAGTCTGGCCCCCGGCACCATCAACCCGTCTCTGATGCTGCGCAACAGCGAGCGGTAAACCAGCGACGGGGTGGCGCGCTCATTGGTGGAAATGGCGGTCAGTTGCGGCAGGGAGGCAGTCGCGGTCATCGATCACGGTCTCCGAAAGAGGTCGGCTATGAGCAGAATCGTGTGGTCATTGTCAACCATTCGGAGCCAATGTGGGCGCTTGACGGCAAACTTCCACCGGCTGGCCGCTGCGCGCCGACTCCGCCAGCGCGTCGAGCACGGGAATCGCGTCGAACGCCTCCTGACAGGATTGAAGGTAGGGCGCGCCGGAGAGCGTCGCCGTGACGAAGTGGTCGATCTCGTCGGCGAGGTCGCCGGCGATCCGGCCGTTGATCTCGGGCCACAGATGCGTGTCGCCTCCGCTCGTGCCGTCGTCGTCGACGGTGTAAAAACCCTGGTCGGCGACATTGAGATAGGTGGCCGACCGTGTGCCGACCACTTCCAGGGCGGCGCGGAAGCCGTTCATCAGCCCGTCCGGCCAGGCCCAGGAGTAGTCGATCGCGCCGATGGCGCCGTTCTCGAAATTGACAACCGCGTAGAGCGCGTCCTCGTTGCCGTTGCCCAGCACGTCGCGCTTCTGCGCATAGACCCTGGCGATGCGCGACCGCGCGATCCATTGCAGCGCATCGACGTCGTGCACGCCCATGTAGAAGAGGATGGAGCTCGAAGCGCCGAGCCTTCGCGCCGTCGAACGGATGCCGCTGCGCTTGGCCCGCAGGTGGATCGGCGCGCCGAGCCTTTCGGGAGCGGCCGCGTGATAGACCTGCACGTAACGCGGATCGAAACGCAGGATGTGGCCGACCATCAACCGCGTGCCATTGGCCTCGACGGCATCGACAATGCGCCGCGCTGTCGCGGCGTCATGGGCAAGCGGCTTCTCCAGGAGGATGGCCTTTCCCGCCTCCGCCGCGGCGATTGCGGCCGCTTCGTGCAGCCGGTCCGGCAGGCAGATGCTCACGGCTTCCAGCTCCGGCAGCGCCAGCAGGGCGGAAAAATCGTCAAACCCCGGCACGCCGGCAATGGCCGCTGTCTCAGCCAGACGCGCCGCATCCTTGTCGCAGACGCCGACCAGTTCGGCGGCCGGATGCACGGCAAGGACGCGCGCATGCCTTGCGCCGAAGAAGCCCAGGCCGATGACGCCGACCTTGAGCGTCCGTCTCATGGCTTGCCCTCGGGAATTGGCCAGCCGCGAAAGTCCTCAATGAAGGTTTTGAGCTCGGCTTCGACCTCGAGGAAGAACCGCGCGCCGGCTTCGGGCGTCGCCAGCGACGGGTCGCCCAGCGTGCCGGTCGGCGAGAGGTCGGCGAAGTCGAGATAGGTGCGGATGGGCGAGCCGCCCAGCAGGTCCGTGGTCAGATATTTCGAGCCCGCATGAGGATAGTGCGTTACCGCGCGCTTGGCCCTGACCAGATGCGGATGGGTATGCTGCACCATCGCGGTCTCGAATTCGCAGGCATGGCCCATGCCGCCGGGTTCGGACGTGCGCAGCTTCGCGATCGCCTCGCGCGCCAGGGTGAAATAGGTCAGCGCCGCGATCCGCGCCGCCCCGTAATGCCTGTGGCCCAGGGTCGAGGCGAGCACGTCGATCACCCCGCCATTGCCGCCATGGCCGTTGACGATGAGGACGCGCCGGAAGCCGTGTTTGACCACCGAGGCGACGATGTCCTCGACCACGGCCATCAGCGTTTCTGCCCTCAGCGTGACAGTGCCCGCGAACCGCATGTGGTGGGCGGAAAACCCGTACCAGGGCGGCGGCAGCACCACGACATCCCCGCTCCGGCCGGCTGCCGCGATCGAGACGGAATGCGCCAGCAGAGTATCCGTGCCCACCGGCATATGGTTGCCGTGCTGCTCGACCGACCCGAGCGGCAGGACCAGCACCGTCCGCTCGCGGTCCAGCGCATCGATTTCGGGCGAGGTGAGTTCTTCCCAGCGCATCATCCCACCGTGAAGGTCGCGGTCTTGAGGTCGCACATCGCGGTCAGCGCGTGCCGGCCGCCGACGCGGCCCATGCCGCTGTCCTTGCCCGAGACGCCGCCGAACGGGATGTGCAGCTCCCAGTAATTGGAGGTGTCGTTGATGTTGACCATGCCGGTCGGCATCGCCTCGACATAGCGGAAGGCGCGGTCGATGTCCTGCGTGAACACGCTGGAGACGAGGCCATAGCGGTTGTCGCGCGCGACCTCGAACGCTTCCTCGTCGCTGTCGATGGCGAGCAGCGGCGCCACCGGTCCAAACGTTTCCTCGGTGTTGATCAGCGCCTCACGGGCGACCCTCGTCAGCACCGTCGGCTCGAAATAGAGCGGGCTCGGCATGTCGTCCGGTCGCTTGCCGCCGACGATCGCCCGGGCGCCGCGGCCGAGCGCGTCCTGGACATGCTCGGCGACCTTGGCGGCGACGGCGGCGTTGTTGAGCGGACCCATCGTGACTCCGTCCTCGCGGGGATCGCCCAGCACCACGGCGCGCGCCGCCGCCGCCATGCGTTCGGCGAAGTCGGCGTAGACCTTGCGATGCACGAGGATGCGCTCCGACGACGAACAGACCTGTCCGGCATTGACGAAGCAGCCCGAGGCGGTGGCGGCCGCGGCGCGATCGAGGTCGGCGTCCTCCAGGATCACCACCGGGCCGTTGCCGCCCAGCTCCATCAGTTGCGGCTTGCCGGCCGCGCGCAGACTGATCTGTTTGCCGGTCGCGGCGCTGCCGGTGAAGCCGACCGCGTTGGTGCCGGGATTGGAGACGATCTCGTCGCCCACCACCGCGCCGGCGCCGGTCACCAGGTTGAGTATGCCTGGCGGCAGATCCGCTTCCTCGACGGCGCGCGCCAGGGCGGCGGCCACCAGCGCGGTGGTCGGGGCCGGGGTCCAGACCACCGCATTGCCGGCGGCCAAGCCCGGCGCGATGTATTCAACCGGGATGTTGACCGGAAAATTCCACGGCGTCACCACGGCATAGACGCCGCGCGGCCGATAGAAGGTCATCACCCGCTTGCCGGGGTCCTCGGTCGGAATGGTGTTGCCTTCGAGATATTTGACGAGATCGGCCGCGAGATGGAAGCCGTCCGCCGATTTGCCGACCTCGAAGAAGGCTTCCGCATAGGGCTTGCCCTGTTCCAGAGTCAGCAACGCCGCGAGATCCGCGCGCCGCGCCGCGATCGCTTCGCCGATCCGGCGCATCGCCTTGGCGCGATCCCATATCGACGCCTTGCCCCAGGCCGGCTGCGCGGCCCGCGCGGCAGAAACCGCCTCGGCCGCCGCCTGCCGCGAACTCCAGCTCATGAGCCCGATCCGGCTTCCGTCGATGGGCGAATGGACCGGCCTGATCTCGCTTCGCGGATCGCCCTGCCAGCGTCCGCCGATGAAATTGGTTTCACCGTTATGAGCCATCGTCGATCCGCATCACAATTAGGTTGCAATTGATCACAAGTGGTTCTTATAGTTCGACCAGCGGGCGTGCTGTCAATCCTTAATGTGTGCACGCGCGGTCGGGGAGGCACGCCAGCGAGCCCCTCATACGCAGAGAGGATGGACCGAAAATGCAACTCAGGAAACTCTTGGCCGTCGCCGCGCTGATTTCCGGCGCGGCGGTCGTGCACCCAGCCTCGTCCCAAGACCTTACGCTCGAGTTCGTGGTCTGGAACTACTCGCTCGAGACGGTCCAGGACAATGTCAAGCAATTCGAAGCCGCCAATCCGGGCATCAAGGTCAATGTTACCGACTACGCCTGGCCGGACTATCAGGACAGTCTGATCCTGCGCATCCGCGGCAACACGCCAACCGACATTGTCTATGGTGGTCAGGATTGGTTGCCTGCCTGGGGCGCCGCCGGCTTCATCGCGCCGCTGGATTCGGTCGCGCCAGACGGCGCGGTCGCCGAACTGAGCGGCGACATCGCCGGCTTTGCGCTGACCGACGTCACCTATGACGGCAAGGTCTACGGCCTGCCCTATTATTCGGACACGATTTCCTTCATCTACAACAAGAAGATACTGGAAGACGCCGGGATCGCAGTGCCGACGACCTGGGAGGAAGTGACGGCGGCGGCCGAACAGCTCAAGGCCGGCGGCATGGATAGGCCGATTATCTACGAATACAATCAGGAACTGCCGAACTTTTATGACGCTTTCGTCGCCCAGGCCTACGGGCGCGGCGCGGAGCTGTTCGACGCCGATCTCAATCCGCTGTTCGCCGATCCGGAAAACGGCGCCTTCAAGCAGCTCGAATGGATCGCGGACGCCTACGCCAAGGAGTTGGTGCAGTCGGACAATCACGAATCGACCATCATCACGGCGATGAACACCGGCAACCATGCCTTCACCATCGTCTACACCTACGTTCTGGCGGCGCTGAACGACGCCGCGACCCAGCCGCTGGCCGGCCAGTTCGCCCTGGCGCCGATGCCGGGCGACACCCATGCGACGCTGGGCTTTGCCAAATCCTATGTCGTCACCGCCGCCGCGGCCGCCGATCCGGCCCGCGCCGAGGCGGCGTGGAAGTTCGTCGACTTCATGGCCGGCAAGCCCTATGCGGTCGCCAAGCGATGGGCGGTGGAAAAGGGCCTCGGCTTCGGCCAGTTGCCGCTGTTCGAGGATCAGGAAGTGATCGAGGCCTGGGGCAAGTGGGCCGACGTCAACGCGTTGGGCGAACAGGCTTCCATCGCCAAGGCCGGCACCTACACCGAATTCTCGTCGGTGTGGTCGGCCTATTTCAGGCCTCTGCTCGCCCAGGCCATGGTGGGCGATGCCAGCGTCGACCAGGTCATGAAGGACGGCGCCCAGCGCTGGACCGAACTCAAGGAGCAGTTCGCCAACAGATAGCCGTCCCACCGGCGCCGGCGGGCGGCGCCTTGTCGCCGTCCGCCATTCTCCACGCAGGCGAGTGCCCGATCCATGTGGACCATCAACCGCTTTCCGGCCATATGGCTGATCCCGGCGCTGCTGCCCGTCGTGCTGATGACGCTCTACCCGGTCGGCTACGCGCTGTGGACCAGCCTGCACGAGGTGATGATCCTGTTCCCAGGCGAACCGTTCGTCGGCCTTGAGAACTACCGGCGCGTCGTCGCCAGCAACTATTTTCAGGATGCGCTGCGGAACTCGCTTGTCTTCACCGCCCTTGCCGCTCCGTCCGTCGTCGTCATCGGCACGCTGATCGCGCTGTTCCTGCAGCACGGATTCTTCGGCTCGCAGGTCGTTCGCTCCGTCGTGCTGCTGCCCTGGGTGCTGCCCGGCGCCATATCGGCCGTCCTCTGGGTCTGGGTCTTCCATCCCAGCTTCGGCATGCTCAACGGCGTCCTGCGCAGCCTCGGGCTGATCGACGCACCGATCCACTGGCTGACCAATCCGGACACCGCGCTGACGGTCGTCGCCATCGCCCATGTCTGGACGCAGATTCCCTTCGCCGTGGTGCTGATGATGGCCGCGCTCTCGACCATCAACTCCGAAACGCTGGAGGCCGCTTCCATCGATTGCCCCAACCCGTTCAAGCGCTTCCGCTATGTCATCGTCCCCGAAATCAAGTCAATGATCGTGGTGCTGCTCGTCTACAACGCCCTCACCGCCTTCACCAGCTACGACCTGGTCTATGCCATGACCGGGGGAGGGCCGGGCACGGCCACGACGCTGCTGAGCTTCCAGATCTGGCGCGAGAGTTTCTCGATGTACGATTTCGGCGCCGGCTCGGCGGTGGCCTTCATCGTCGTCGTGATCTCGGCCGTCCTGATCGTCGCCATCACCCGCGCGCTTCCCTCCGACCTGTTCGCGAGCGAGTAGGCCAGGATGCGCCGCCGTCTTCACCCCGCCGCCAGCTTCGTCTTCGCCGCTCTCATCCTGCTGTTCACCGGCGGCCCGGTGCTGCTGTCGCTCTATGGCAGCCTGGTGCCGGACCGAATCCTGTTCAGTCGGGACCGGTCAATCCTCACGGAGGGGCCGAATTTTGAGACCTATCGCTACATCTTCACTGGCCAGTTGCCGGATTCCTATCAGCAGGAAAGTGCCAACCGGGCGATGATCTCCGACGCCGCGCGGCAGGTGCCGCAGAGCCTGGTCAATTCCTCGCTCAACGCGCTCGCGGCCATGGCGCTCAACCTCATCCTGGGCGCGCCGGCCGCTTTCGTTTTCGCCCGCTACATCTTTCCGGGCAAGAAGCTCAGCTTCATGTATCTGATCCTCTCGCCGCTGGTGCCGGCGGTGGCGCTGGTGACGCCGATCTACATGATGCTGCAATGGTTCGGGCTCCTCGGCACCCAGCTCGGTATCATATTGGTCCATACCGCCAAGGCGCTGCCGTTCACGGTGCTGATCCTGTCGGTGTTCTTCCGCAAGATCCCGGCCGAGATCTTCGAGGCGGCCGTGCTTGACCATTGCAGCCGGTTCCAGACCTTTTTTCGGATAGCACTGCCCCTGGCACTGCCCTCGGTCGGCGCCACTGGGCTCTTCGCCTTCATGATCTCCTACTCGGAATACATGTTCGCCATGGTGCTTTCCGGCAATGCCCAGACGCGGCCGGTTTCGGTGGTGATGGCGGCGCTGGCGCGCAACACCGACGTCAGCTGGAGCCTGCTCAACGCCGGCATCTTCATCGCCATCGTGCCTACCCTGGTGCTGGTCGTGCTCGTCTGGCGCTTCGTCGTCGAGGGGCTGCTGGGCGGCGCGGTCAAGGGATAAAAAGATGAGCGACATCATCGACGACGAGTTCCTGCATCCGCTGAAGACCCGCCCCGGCGGCGCGCGCCAGCACGTGACCGCCGGCCCTTATTCCCCCGTTCTGGAAGTCGATGCGCGCCACCTCGTGGTCATTTCCGGCCAGGTCGCCGTCGATCTCGAGGGCCATGTTATCGGCGCGGACATCGAGGAGCAGACGCGGGCGACGCTGCGCAACTGCGCCGGCCATCTGGCGAGCGCCGCCTGCACGCTGAGCGATGTGTTCAAGGTCAACATCTATCTCGCCGATCTGACGCATTGGAGCCGCTTCAACGCCGTCTACGAGGAACTGATGCCCGAACCGCTCCCGGTGCGCACGGCGGTGCAGGCCGTGCTGCTGCCGAACTATCTGGTGGAGATCGAAATGTGGGCGGCCAAGGTGAAGGATTAGCACGTGGCTTCGGTGGACCTCGAAAACATCGTCAAGAACTTCGGCAAGGTCGAGGCCGTGCGCGACGTCTCGCTGTCCATCCCCGACAAGGAGTTCGTCGTCTTCGTCGGTCCGTCCGGCTGCGGCAAATCCACCCTCCTGCGCATGATCGCCGGGCTCGAAGGCATTACTTCCGGCGAAATCCGGATCGGCGGCAGGCCGATGAGCACGGTGGCGGCCGCCGACCGCGGCATCGCCATGGTGTTCCAGTCCTACGCGCTCTATCCGCATATGAACGTCGCCGAGAATATGGGCTTCGCGCTCAAGATGCTTGGCGTCGGCAAGGCCGAGGTCGACGGCAAGGTCAGGGCCGCGGCGGCGACGCTGCAGCTCACCGATCTGCTCGACCGCAAGCCGCGCCAGCTGTCCGGCGGCCAGCGCCAGCGCGTCGCCATCGGCCGCGCCATCGTCCGGCAGCCAGACGTGTTCCTGTTCGACGAGCCGCTGAGCAACCTCGACGCGGACCTGCGCGCGCAGATGCGCGTCGAGATCGCGCGGCTGCATGCCGACCTGGCGACGACCATGATCTACGTCACGCACGATCAGGTCGAGGCGATGACGCTGGCCGACCGCATCGTCATCCTCAACGATGGCCGCATCGAGCAGGAGGGTTCCCCGCTCGATCTTTACGAGCGCCCGGCCAACCGTTTCGTCGCCGGCTTCCTCGGCCAGCCGAAGATGAATTTTCAGCCCGCCATCGCGCATGAATCTGGCGGGGAGTTGGATCTGCGGCTGGGGAAGGACGGGCCGGTGATCGTCTCACACCCGTCTGTGTCAGGCCTTGCCGGCGGCGACAGCGTCGAGCTCGGCATCCGTCCCGACGCCATAGAACTGGTCGAGACAGGAGGATTGCCGGCCAGCGTGGTGCTGGTCGAACGCCTCGGCGGCAGCAGCCTTCTTCATGCGCGCGTCGAGGGCTGGCGCGATCTGGTGACCGTCGAACTGCCGGGTACGTATCACGCGACGGCCGGGTCGCCGCTCCGCCTCGGCATCGCGCCCAACCATGTCCATCTCTTCGACCGCAACGGCCGGACGATACGATAGACGGGAGAACGGGAGGCGCCCCAGGCCATGCACGCGACAAGGAACGATATAAAGGGACGGCGCGCGGCGCGCGCCCTGTGCCGATCCGCCCAGCGTGACAGATCCGTCGGTCGCGCTGAGCATCGTGGCGGCTGTTGGCGATATCGAACGGTTCTCATCGCCGGCGCGTCAGCTACTTCGGACTCAACCCTCGGGTCCGGCAGTCCGGCGACAAGCCGGCCTACCATGGCCGCATCACCAAACAAGGCCGAGACCACGCGCGATCGATGCTGGTCGAGGCGGCTTGGGTCATCTTCGGCCTTTGCCTGGGCCTGGACGCTGTTGATGTTCGGGGATTTCGGATTCGCCATCATCACCATGGCTCATGGGAGACCCGTTTTGAATCGGGCATGGCCGACCCTTTGCCGAAACACACTCGGCGCAATGGCCATACTGCTTGCGCCCCTCTTGGTTGGCGTGCCCGCTCTTGCCGACGGCCCGTGCCGGAGCGATCGCATCGATGGCGCCCGCTACACCGTCTGCAGCTTCGACCTGGCCGAGTCCGACCTGCGCCTGTTCTGGCGCGGTGCAAGCGGCCAGCCCTACCGGTCTTTCTCGGCGCTCGCCGAGGCGGTGGAGGAGGACGGCGGCGTTCTCACCTTTGCAATGAATGCCGGCATGTTCCGGACCGACTTCACGCCCCTTGGACTATATATAGAGGATGGGCGGGAACTTAGATCCGCCAATACGGCGGATGCCCCTGCGGGCGTCCGCCCGGTCCCGAACTTCTACAAGAAGCCGAACGGCGTCTTCTACATCCGACGCGACGATGCTGGCGTGCTGACGACCGAACGGTTCGTGGACGTCCGGCCGGAGACCGACTACGCAACCCAATCCGGCCCCATGCTGGTGATCGACGGCGCGTTCCACCCCGCCTTCATTGAGGGCTCCCGCGATCGCACCCGCCGCACTGGCGTCGGCGTCTCCGGATCCGGCATGGTCCATTTCGCGATCAGCGAAGGCCAGATCAACTTCCACGATTTTGCGCGTTTCTTCCGTGATCGGCTCGGCTGCCGCAATGCCCTCTTCCTCGACGGTGGCCGGGGAACGGGACTTTATTCGCCCAAACTCAGCCGCAACGACGTGTCCTGGCATGGCGGCTTCGGACCAATCGTCGGTGCTGTGGAGTGACGCCAAGCCTGTGCGTTATGACGACAAGTTGCTCGATTTGTCAGGAACCAGCTGGCAGTACACGCGAGTGACCGCGAAACCTTGGCCTCTGCATCGCGTTGGAGTGGATGGTCAGCGGGAAGCTTCCCATCCAGATAAGCGTCCGTCACGTCGGCGCTATCGGTAGAATTGATAAGCAGAGGTAAATCGTCGGTCGTGAACAATACGCGGTCTTCAGGCAGCGATTGATCTGGGGCGGATAGCGAGGACGGCAACGATAAGCCACAAAAGCTGCCTGAACCAGTTGAGCAGGAGGGAGAAGTTGTAGCCGGCGGCGGCCAGGATGGCGTTGACGGCGTCACCCTGCTCGCCGGCGAGGTAGTTGCGGCCCATGCGGTGCTCGGCCTTGATGTGGCCGATGACGGGCTCGATCGCCGAGCGCCTTCGCATCTGGCGCTTGATGGGCGGTGTGACGCGGCGCTTCTGGCCGGCGGTGAAGACCCTGAACTTGTGGCTCTGCGGTGCATTGTGGCCGCGATATCCGGCGTCGGCGAGGATGCGGCCGATCTCGTTGCCGATGGTCTTTTCCATGTCGGGGATGATCGCTGCGAGCGTGTGACCGTCATAAGGATTGCCCGGCAGCGCTTTGGCGTGCAGGGCGAACTGGCCGCCTTTCGAGCGCTCAAGCGTCGTGGCGAGCGAGACTTTGACGCCGAACTCGTAAGGCGCATGCGCCTTGCCCTTGCCGATGCACTCGACCTCGTGAGCGTGCAGGCTGTAGATCTTGCGGCCGCGCTGGCGCTGCCTCTGCTCCAGAACCGCCGATGCCTGGTAGAGCGGCCATTTGAAGATCGCGTCCAGCTCCGCATCGCCGGCGATCTGGCGGGAGATGTCGCGAACAGTCCGGCCGAGATAGGTCTTCAGCTTGCGCAGCGCCTTGTTGGCCCGCTTGAACTGCTCGGCGTGCGCATAACGCTGGTGCTTGATCAGCGCCAGCTTGCCGACCCGCACATAGGTCTGGCGCAAATCCAGGCCCACCTGTTTGGCCAGCCGCACCAGCCGCTCGCGCGCCCGGTGGATGAGTTTGGCGTCGGTCGGGAACATCACGTTCTTCGGCTGCGCGGTCGTGTCCACGATCACCCGACGCATGTCGGCCGGCTTCATCGCTCCGGTCTTGACCGCAACCGCGAGGCTTTCCTGCAGCAGAGCCGTGATCCGTTCCTCGCCCATGCGCTGGCGCCAGCGCGTCATCGACGAGCGGTCGAAGGGCAAGTCGTGACGGAAGAACTCCTCGCCGCACAGGTACTGGAAGTAAGGGTTCTCCACCCAGCGGGCGCACAGCTCCTCGTCCGACAGGTCGAAGGTGTGCTTGAGGATCGCCAGGCCCGCCATCAGCCGGGTCGGCAGCGGTGGCATGCCCGGTCCGCCCGAATAGACCGCGCCGAAGCGCTCCTCCAGCACAGGCCAGTCAATCGCCTGCGCCAGCCGTACCAGCGTGCTTCATGTTGATGATCTGATCGAGCCGGGAGCGGAACAGATCCTGCTCTCCCGTCTCGCGCATCTCGCGTGGCCTGGACATTGCCGTCCCCCTCGATTCGCCGCCGCCGAACCGAGTGAATCACGCCTCAGCGCACAGGGGAATCGTAAAACCGAATTGCAAGAAAACACCGCTCAAACACCGCAAATCCTGCAATTCCAAAGCCACGATCCTCTCCAATCAGCAAGCCGGATCAATGGCTTGCGGATAGTTCACGGGAGACTAAATCGCCGGGCGGCGGGAAGGCGCGCAAGCTCCAAGTCCCCACCTCTTGCAGACGGAACGCCTGCATCCGACGCTCTCCGGTTTCCGTTGCAGCCAAAATGGAACTGCTGGCCAAACCTCACATATGGCCGTTGGTCGGCGTCCAGCCAAACCCGCAAATCAGCACGAGCAGCAGAAGCCCGAGGGCGATACGGTAGATGACGAACGGCGTGTGTTCATTCAGGACAGACATTTTAACCCTCCTTCCCGCTCGTGATATTCAGGATGCCGGCTTCTTCAAGCTGTTCGCGAATTTCGAGGAGTCGCATGGCCTTGCCGCCCGCCGCATTGCTTGGCCAGCCTCCATCCCGAAGCCGATGAAGCGCTTCGATGGACTTCGCATCGAGAAACATGCCGTTGATCGGCTCGGCGTTGAAAAGCGCGTCGAATGATTTACGGCTGATTAGGTGCGGGTCGACCCTTCTCTTGCGGTTGAAATGCAGAATTTCATAGGCCGCAAAATCGGCAAGTTGGAGGGCCGGAGCATCCTCTGAAGAGTCTTGGCTCGCTACTAGGTTTATCCATCGCATGATGTCCTGTGGGCTTCCGTCAGAACGGGCATATTCCTGCGCCTTTGCGAATTTCGAATGGGCCTTCGCCATTCGGTCAAACACTGCCTCGACCTTCTGGTGAGAAAACTGATTCGAAATCCGCAGGGCAATAAGATAGATGCAAAGCGGCTCCGGCTGGATCGTTAGTCCGTGCTTTTCGTTGAAAGCATCCAGCACCGCCAGATCAACGCAAGCGCCGGTGCCGTAAAGGCCGGCGTCCTTGGCCACATTTGAGAGATCGCTAAGAAACTTGGAGCGGCGCAACTCGTCACCTTTCCAATCCTCAAAGGGAGGATGGGAGTGCGCAAACTTACGCATGTGGAGATAGGGAGCACCATTCTCCTTCAGGGCGGCAATCCAGCGGGGCTTGAACCCACGCCATGCCTCGACGGTCCCAACATAGCCGCCAAACGACATGACTGTGCGCTGGTTACGGTCGGAGTCCCAACTGTCATCAAAGTAGCCGACGAACGCAGCCATCAATCTCACGCCCGACAATGGAGCAGGCTCGGCAGGCGATCGAATAGCGACTGACGTTCATCTGCCCATCCCCCACCTTGCCATCCGGGTACGGGAAGGACAATATTAGGAGGATTTTCCCATAGAGCTTTGGGGTGTGGATAAATTTCGGACAGAACCGCAGTTTTCTGCGACTTAGAGCCCAAAGATATTCACGTCAGGAATTGCCGTGGCATTTAGTCAGAGTCGACAAAAAAGCCCGTTGCGGGAGGAGGTGCAGCGGGCTCCGGCATCGCTTCTGGGAGGAGGATGGCCAACATCCGAAACGTACAACCAGCCCAATGAATCGGCAACTAATGAAATTGCATATCAGATGCGCAGATTATCGCACCGCGCTTTACGCTTTCTTCCGCCCGCGGCCTTTTGGCTTCTCGCCTGGCTTGCGGCCCAAGCCCATTTTCTTGGCCAACTACGAACGGGCCGTGGCATAGCTGGGCGCGACCATCGGATAGTCCGCCGGGAGATTCCATTTCGCCCGGTATTCGTCAGGCGTCATGCCGTGTTGGCTCGACAGGTGCCGTTTCAGCGACTTGAATTTCTTTCCGTCCTCGAGGCAGATGATGTAATCGGGCGTCAGCGACTTCCTAACCGGAACCGATGTTTTTAGCCGCCTTGCTTCTACTTCGGTGGTGCGCTGCATAAGCCTGCCAACCGCTGCTGCAACATTAGCAATCAGGTCCGGCAACGCTGCTGGAGGCACGGAATTGTTTGACACGTAGGCCGACACAATATCGGCAAGTATTTCGACATCCAGTTGTGCCGCGATCTCGACCATTGCGCTCTCCCGCACCCTATCTCACCAAGGACGCCCTTGAAGCGGCGGCGGGCTCAAAAAAACAGATGTTGCGGTCGCTGTCGTGGCCGAAGGACGGTTCCCGATGAAGGCGATCTGCGAGACGCTGGCTGTCGCACGCTCCAACGTCGCCGAGCGGTCGAAGGGGCGCACACCGGCTCGAATAGGCCGCCCTCCGGAGCCCGATGGCGAACTGGTCGCCGGGATCGAGAGCATCATCAAGTCGCTGCCGACCTATGGCTATCGCCGCGTCCATGCCGTGCTGCGCAGGAAAGCCCGCGCCACGGGAACGCCGACGCCCAACCACAAGCGCGTCTACCGCGTCATGAAACTCCATGGCCTGCTTCTCGCCCGCCACGCCGGAGGCCATGAAGAGCGCCGCCATGATGGCCGCATCGCCGTCGACCGATCAAACCTGCGCTGGTGCTCCGACGGCTTCGAGATCGGTTGCGACAATGGTGAGAAAGTCCGCGTCGCCTTCGCGCTCGACTGTTGCGACCACGAGGCGATCGCCCATGTCGCCACCACCGAGGGCATCAAGGGTGAGGACGTGCGCGATCTCATCATCACCGCCGTCGAAAGCCGCTTCGGTCAGGTTAACCGCCTATCCGAAACGATCGAGTGGCTGAGCGACAACGGCTCATGCTTCATCGCCCACGAAACCAGGACCATGACCCGCGACATCGACCTGGAGCCGAGGACGACGCCAGTCCAGAGCCCGCAGTCGAACGGAATGGCCGAGGCCTTCGTCAAGACGATGAAGCGCGACTACGTTCGCGTCTCGCCGCTGCCAAACGCCAGGACCGTCATGGAAAGCCTGCCTTTGTGGATCGAACACTACAACAGCCTTCATCCGCACAAGGCCCTCGGCTATCGTTCATCCCGCGATTTTATCGCGGATCAGACCCAACCCCTGATCGTGTCCGATCATTCGGGGGCAACAACAA
>NZ_JAAKZF010000091.1 GCF_011045125.1 Allomesorhizobium camelthorni
CATATTCGATCTTTTCGCCACGCACGAGATCGGCCACGAGCTGAAGGCGATGTCACAGTGGCTTGACGAGCATGGCGATCTGCTTGCGTTGGTGGGGCGCGATCTGAGCCGGCACGCCGTCAAGGCCACCGGACGGCAAGGCCTGTCCGCCGAAGCGGTCTTGCGTTGCGCGCTCCTCAAGCAATACCGCCAGCTGAGCTATCAGGAGTTGGCGTTCCACCTCGAGGACTCCGCGTCATTCCGAGCCTTTGCCCGCCTGCATGGCCTTGGAGCCCGCAGAAGTCGGTGCTGCAAAAGACGATCAGCGCGATCCGGCCCGAGACCTGGGAGGAGATCAATCGAGCACTGCTGTCGAGCGCTCGGAAGGCGAAGCTGGAGGACGGCGCGGTCGTGCGGCTGGACAGCACCGTGACCTCAGCACTCATGCACGAACCGAGCGATAGCAGCCTGCTGTGGGATGCTGTGCGGGTCATGGTGCGCCTGCTCAAGCAAGCTGATGCCTTGATCGGCGGCGCCGGCTTGGCATGGCGCGATCATAGCCGCGCAGCCAAGAAGCGCGCCCGCAAGATCCAGTTCACGCGTGGTCGCCCTAACCGTGTCCAACTCTACCGCGAGCTGATCGCGATCGCCCATGCGACCTTGGCGTATGTACGACAGGCGGAAATGCGACTGGCTGTGGCGGCCAATCCGTTCGTCGAACTCTGGCAGGCCCGGGTTCGTCACTATCGACCGCTGATCGAACGCGTCATCCAACAGAGCGAGCGGCGGGTGTTGGCCGGTGAGCCGGTGCCGGCCGGCGAGAAGTTGGTCAGCCTGTTCGAACCCCATGCCGATATCATCGTCAATACGGTCACAAGCTCAACCTGACCACTGGCAGGAGCGGCATGATTCTCGATCTGGTGATCGAAGCCGGCAATCCGGCCGACAGCGAACGGTTGCTGCCGATGCTGGAGCGCCATGTAGCCTTCTATGGCCAGGCGCCGCGGCAGGCGGCCGCCGATGGCGGCTTCGCCACGCGCGACAATCTAGCCACAGCGAAGACATGGGGCGTCTCCGACATGGCCTTCCACAAGAAAGCCGGCCTCAGGATCGAGGACATGGTCAGAAGCAACTGGGCTACCGCAAGCTCCGCAACTTCCGCGCCGGCATCGAAGCCGGCATCTCTTGCCTCAAACGTGCTTACGGCTTGGCACGCTGCACCTGGCGCGGGCTTGACCACTTCAAGGGCTACGTCCGGTCCTCGGTCGTGGCCTACAACCTCGTCCTCTTCACCCGCCTGAAACCAAGCTGATCCCACCTCGGCATCGCAGGTGCCCCCGCCGGCAAGCGCCGGCCCGCGGGTGGCGTGTGCCTGATCGTGCAGAATGACACCGGTTGGGCGACAATCAGCGCTTTGGACCCGTCCATGCCCGTCAAACGCGCCTCCACCCTGGCGCAAGCCCCTGTAAATGCGCCGAAATACGCTCGTTTATGGACGCAACTAGCTAGAAGCCGCTCCAGCCCTGGCGCAGCTCTATGCGACGGTGCGGCTGATCGTGAACTTCGTCCAGCCCTCCTCAAGCTGGCTGGAAAGGAGCGGGACGGATCCCCCGTTGCGCAAGCCTTATCATCCCTCCGCGACACCCTGCCAACAACTGCTGGCAGAAGCAATCGACTCGGACACGCATCTATGCGGTCGGTGTATTTGCACTTGGTGCAGTTCGGTGACGACGTAGGTCACAATTGGCTCCCGTGTTGCTCGAATGCCCCTAATTGCGCCTACTCCGCCGCCTGGAGAAATGCGGGCTTAATCCCGTACATCGAGTAGAGACCGGCCTCATCGAAGATCACACGGTCGTCATAGCCGCAGAACCAGATTGCGTCCGGGTTTCGACCGACGATGGTCACCTTGCATCGATCCCGCGCATCCGCGGCCGACCGCAGTAGCTTGAAGATCACTACGCCCCTTTCGCCGCCGGGGATGCTTGGTACGGGCTCCTTGGTAACAGCGGCGACTTCGGTCTTGCCCTTATAGTGAGTGATCGAAAGCCGCGCATGCGCCTCGACGCCGGACAGACCCTTCTGCGACTCGTTCAGAACCTGCCACGCTCGCTCGATCGGGATATTGAACGCCTTGTGGCCGATTATGTCGCGGCCGCAAAAGAAGTAGTGGTTCTCAATGCCGTTGCGGAGCGTTTCGCGCTGCATGATCCGCAGCGCTTCGGAATCGTCGTTTATGTCGCGAATGATCGGCGACTGATTATGAATGGTGATCCAGCCCCGCCGGGCGAGTTGCTTGACCGCGGCCCGCGTCTCGGCAATCCATTCGAGCCCACCGCCAGGATTGTCAATGTAGCCGCCATCCGGTGTCTTGCGGAGAAATTCGTCGGGATGGTTGAAGTGCACCACCATCCGCATGCTGACTTCCGGATAAGCTTGGTGGAAGGCATCCAGCATCGCAAAGAAAGTCTGGTCGAACCGCTGCGGATGAAATGCCAGTTCCTTGGTGCCAATGCGGATATTCTCGACGCCGGCTTCGGCGAGCCCAGCCAGCCAAGCTGCGATGTTCTTGTTTCCCAGAACCATTGGATCGCCGCCCGACATCAGGATCTCGCGTAGTTTTTCGCGGCCGGTCTCGGGATGGCGGCCGCCATTCGAGGCCACCAGCTTGTTGTGCTCACGTATATATTCGACAATTTCACCGAGCTGTGCCAACCCCTTTGGAGCTACAATGCCGTCCTCGCGGGTGATCTGCTTGTGGCCGATCAGTTCCTCGCGATAGCAGAAGCGACAATGGGCGGAGCAGGTGGAGGCCACGTACAGTAGACCAAGCTCGTATTTATGGATCAGCCCCTCGCGCGGGCTGTAGGTCATCTGCTTGCCCGGATCTTCCGCGCCGTCGAGATCGTAGGTCTCTTTCGGGCTGGCTTTCATCAGCGTCTGCATGGGCCGGCTGTATTGCGCCTGCTCGTAGTAGTGCCGCGTGATCTTGATCGGCATCCTGGCTTCCAGATCTCTCGGGGTGCCTTTCAGCTCGAGGATTTGATCAAGTTCTTCTCGTGAATAGAAGCCGCGCATATCTTGGGGCACATCCTCTCTGGCGAACTTGGCGATGCCGGTGATGATCTGCCGGTCGTATTTGCCGTTGACGACTTTGTCCAGAAACGCCTGCTCACGCTGTGAGGGCAAGTATTTTTCTACGGTACTCACGGCGCACACCTCCATATCCGGCAGACCTGTAGCAGAGGCCGATCCGAGTGAACGTATTGATTTTCTCCTGCCTGGTTTTCGGATGCACCGTCCGGACTTACAAGCGCATATTTGTCACCAGTTAATGACGCGTATTCATGAATCCAGTATTCTTGGAATTGGTATTGAAAGCCGTACCGTTAAGCCTGCTTCAACAATGCTGTGCTCACCGGTTTCAAATAGCCACATCTGTTGCGGGAGATGAATCGCACTTGATTGTTTTTTTGGCACCGAAAGGCACGGTCGGCCGCGTGACCGCCTCGCAGATCGCCTCTGCATCGGTCTGCGCGCTCACGTATGGTTTGACGTAGGACGGGCGGGCATCAAGCAAACCTCATGGCCAATCTCGATCAGTGCCGCGCCCAAAAAAATACGATGATGCACAGGCTTCGATTCCGACAAGAAGGCCCGATTGAGCTGGGCTGCCCTGTCCGTTTCGCGCTCACGGCAGGCCAGAAGGGCGACACGCCGCAAGCCGACGCCCTGATCGCCGACCTGCCCGCCGACTTCGACAGTGATCGCCTGCGCAACGCCATCGCCGACAAAGGGGCCGTCGCCGTGATCCCCACGACCCGTCCCGCGCCCAAAAGCACCCGCTGGACAAGCACCTTTACGCACAACGGCACCTGATCGAATGCTGCTTCTCGAAGCTCAAGCAGTTCCGGCGCGTCGATACGCGCTTCGAGAAAACGGCCAGAAACTATCTCGCCGTCGTCACAATCGCTGCCACCATCCTATGGATCAGGTAAGTGTCCAAACTGCCTAGCCTGCGCTGTAAGCTTTCAATACGTTGTCCATTCGACCCTGACCGAAAAGACTGAGGTTGTCGAAGCTTCAGTGACTCCCGGAGGATCGGATGAACGTCCATAAGAATGCCCGTCTCACGCGGCACGGTCGAGAGCGAATTGTGACGCAGGTCGAGAGCGGGCAAACATCGGAGGCCGTTGCCGAAGCCGCAGGTGTTTGCCCGCGGACTGTCCGCAAATGGATCGACCGATACTGCCGCGAAGGGCTGGGCGGATTGGACGATCGCTATCACGGCCGCATCGGTTACGCCGGCCGACGTCTGTGGAAATCGTCGAAACGATCGCGCGGCTGCGTCGCCAGCGTTGGACGGGCAAGCAGATCGCGAGCGAGGCCGGCGAGACGCCGGCAACTGTCAGTCGTGCTCTGCGCCGCTTGGGCCTCAACAAACTGAGCGCCCTGGAGCCCGAACCCGTGCGCCGCTATGAACGGGAGCATCCGGGCGAACTCATTCATCTCGACATCAAGAAGCTTGGCTGCATCGGCTCGGTGGGGCATCGCATCACCGGACGGCGGACAGGCGTGGTCAACCGTCATCCCGGCATTGGCTGGGAGTTCGTCCGCGTTTGCATTGATGACGCCTCTCGCGTCGCTTTTGTGCAGATCATGCCGGATGAGCGCAAGGCGAGCGCCGTTGCCTTCCTGGAAGCTGCCGTCGCCTACTATGCCAAGCTGGGCATTCGGGTCGAGCGCGTGATGCCCGAGCCTGCAACAGCTCTCAAGAACGCGCGGGCCGAGTTGCTGCATTGGCTTCACCGATATAATTGGCACAGGCCTCACGGCAGCTAGGATCAAAACCACCCATCAGCCGACTCGGCCGTACGAGGACAACCTGTTGAGATGGGATGGTTGCCGCCCTCCCCAGACGGCATCGCAGTGTGCCAAAATGTGGTGTTTCAGCCACCAAGCGGAGAGGACGGCAATATGAAGAATACGATGATTGGGGTGGATTTGGCAAAGAATGTAATCGTGCTCCACGGCGCGTCGATTAACGGCTATGTGAAGTTTCGAAAGAAGCTGTCACGCCTCCAGTTTCAGAAGTTCATGACGGAGCATCCGTCGGCAGTGGTTGTGAAGGAAGCCTGCGGCAGCGCCCATTACTGGGCTCGGGAGATGACCAGGCTCGGCCATGAGGTGAAGCTGATCGCGCCGTAATATGTGAAGCCTTTCGTAAAGCGCCAGAAGAACGATGCCGCCGATGCCGAGGCGATTGTGATTGCGGCCCAGCGGCCGGAGATGCGATTCGTCGAGCCGAAATCGGAAGAACAGCAGGCCAGGGCAGTGTTGTTCCGAGCTCGCCAGCGTCTTGTCCATCAGCGCACCGATCTGGTGAATGCATTGCGTGCCATTCTCTACGAATACGGCCACGTCGTCGCGCAAGGCATCCACCACCTCACTCGCATTAAGGAGATCGTCGAGGAAACAAAGAGCAATCTGCCCGAACTGGTCCGCCACGAATGCCAGGACCTTATCGACCAGATTGCATGGAAGACGCAGCGGATCGAGGCCAAGACCGTGCAGCTCAGGAAGCTGGCGACAGAAACCGAAACAGTGCGGCGGCTGCAGACCATGCCGGGAGTTGGCCCGCTGACCGCGCTGGCGGTTGAAGCATTCGCACCCGACATGGCCAGCTTCAAACGCGGCCGGGACTTCGCGGCTTGGCTGGGCCTTGTCCCACGGCAGCATTCCTCGGGAGGTAAGGAACGCCTCGGGCGGGTTTCGAAAGAGGGACAAGCCGACATTCGCCAATTGCTCATCATCGGGGCCATGTCACGTTTGAACTGGCTAGGTCGCAGATCGATCTCCACGGGATCTTGGCTGGCGCATATGCTGGCGAGAAAGCCGCGAATGCTCGTGGCGATCGCCCTGGCGAACAAGATGGCGCGGGCAATCTGGACGATGCTGAGAACGAATGAGGATCATCGGAATCCGGCGTCGGCTGCGGCTGCATGATCGACCTGCAGCAAACAGCCCGGCACTGGTAAAGGGGGTGTGAGAAGGCGACGACCCGAATGGGCGCAACGATCGAACAGATCTGGATCAGGAAAACCAGCTGGAGCCAAAGAGCCAATGCGCTCGTTGTTGAGATTTGGACCTGATCTGCAGATCACCATACCGGCCAGCGGCTTCTGGACATGCCGCACATGAAGGCCTGACAGAAGACCGCACTCGATCACACGTCGAAAAGGGCCAGAAGCCTCTTGCATTACGGGCGGCAACCACAGAAGGCTCCACAGCTAGCTCGCGCCTGCTGTTTCTGCCGATGAAAAAGCGCCGAATCCTACTATTTCGCCTGGCCGCGCGGCCGAAAGAACCATCCCCCGCTCGTGACCTTTCGAAACTGGCTGGTCGCGGAAACGACCGCCGATCGATAAGGACCGCCAGAATGCCACGGGAAACGCCCGCTCAGGCCGCAGTCGTGACATGATGCTTCGCCGCGTCTCCTTGCCGATAACAGACCCCGAAGCGGTTCTCCAGAAATGCGTCGAGCCCGATATCTTCCTGCCGGATGAAGCCCTGGGCTGAAATCTTGCCGCCGACAAGGAGATCGAGAACCGCGCAGATGCTGGATGCGGTGGTGATCTGAATCGCGCTTGTGATGCGCCCGCCGACCTCGGCGCTATAGATTTTGTTCGCGTAGGTTTCCTGGACTAACCGGCCGTCTCTGCGTCCAGAGACGGTCACGAAGACGATCACGACATCCTGCATCGTGGTCGGCAGGGCGTGTTCGAGTATGTCCTTCAGCACATCGCGGCGGTGCCGCAATCCCAAGTCGTGCAAAAGCGTCTTCATGATCGCGGCATGACCCGGATAGCGTATGGTCCGGTAGTTGAGTGTGTTGACCTTGCCCCTCAGCGTTTCGCAGAACGTCCCGAGGCCGCCGGAGGTGTTGAAGGCCTCGTAGGTGACGCCGTCGAGCGAGAATTCTTCACGTTCCTCCAGAGCGGGGACCTCAATGAGGTCGCCGTTGACGATCGCTTCGCAGGGCTGGATGTACTCATTGATGACCCCCTCAGTGCTCCAGGTGAGATTGTAGTTCAGGGCATTGCTCGGAAATTTCGGGAGCGCGCCTACGCGCAGACGCACACTATCGAGACTGTCGAACTTGCGCGCAAGATCGCTCGCGACGATCGAGATGAAACCCGGCGCCAAACCACATTGAGGGATGAACGCCAATTTGGCGACCTTGGCAATCCGTTTCACCTGCCGGGTAGACTCGACGTCTTCCGTGAGGTCGAGATAATGCACGCCGGCTTTGGCCGCGGCGGTGGCGATGGCGACGGTGAGTTGGAAAGGGGCCGCGCTTAAGACCGCGAACTTTCCGGAGAGTTGCGCGGTCAGGGCTGCTTCGTCGGTGATGTCGAGCTTTGCCGCCCAGAGCGTGGGACCGGTTTCGATCTCTGCCAATTGTTCAGCGCTGCGGTCGACGACCGCGACGCGATAATTCCCACTATCCGCCAGCAAGCGCGCGATCGTTGAGCCGATTTTGCCTGATCCGATGACGACGACGTCTTTCATTATCTCCTCCTGCAACAGCCACGACGGTCTGACATCGTTCACTTACCAGCTCGTGGAGCTGATTTTTGTAAAGGTTCTATTAATTCGATCAGATGCAGGGCCAACTTGAGAAAATGCTGGTTTCGGACAAAGATCGCCAACTTCTGGTGTACTCACGAAAAACGCGCGCACGCCCACCGCCGTGCTCGCTCGGAGGTTGGGCCTGTCGCCGCTCAGGCGCGGCTCGACCGAGCTGAAGCAGGAACTCCAAGTGATCACGTCAAGCATAGCACAGTGGCTACAGAGAAGGCGCCCAAAGTGGGGTCGCGCGAAGTCTGGGCCTTATGCCAGCACAGTGGTCGGCGGCCCGGAGACGGCTTCGGCGTGCGGGAATGGTTGAGCAGCACATTGCTCCCCTGGCCCCTGTTTGCCGCTTCCGTCTCGCATGGACGGCGTTGCCTTACTTTGCAATGTCTTCTGAAGAGCCGAGTGTGTAACGAAAGGCGCATGCTCGGTTTGGGGAGAGGCGGAAAGAATCCGAGGTTACAAGGCGGCGAGGCGCTTACCGCCTATTCCACCATCGGTGATAGGGCCCTCCGCCCCCCTTGAGGCCCGAAATCTCCGATTTAATCCAAGTCAGGGGTTCCGTGTCACACACCGCCGGCAACTAAAGCGTTGCAACAGATCCTTCAACTAAATTTACAGAGTCTTTGCGACTGCAGATAACTGCCAGTGATACCTTCACTACAACGTCTGAGGCAGGCAGGACTGAAAACTAAAGCCTGTTACGCTCGGATCGCCGCACAGCAGGCAACGGAGGTCGATGCCAATGACAAGAAGAGCGCTCATCCTGCTTGAAGGCCATGGGAGTATTGGTCTGCAATACGTGAAAGCGGCCCAGCGTCTTGGTCTTCATCCAATTACCCTGTCGGCTGATCCAACTCAGTACGACTATCTTGCGGCGGAAGGCATTGAGGCAATGCAGGTCGACACCGACAACCTTGATGCACTGATCCACAAATGTTCCCGGCTGCGTGCGATCTATGGCATTGCTGGTATCACTGGTTTTTCGGGCGCGGACGAGTCGGTCTATGTGACAGTCGGCAAGCTCTGCCGGCATTTCGATCTACCGGGACCAAACCCCGAATCGATTGAACGATGCTGCGACAAATTCACTCAACGTCAGCTCCTCGCCGAGGCCGGCGTTCCAATGCCGGCTTATCGGTTGGCAGCGAATGCGACGGACGTAGAAAGCTCGGCCGCGGAGATCGGCCTGCCGGTGGTTCTTAAGCCAGCTGTGGGCAGCGGCAGCATGGGTGTCCGATTGTGTCGCAACGCCCATGAGTTGGCCGAACATACGACATATCTGTTGGGCGGGCAGCACATATGGCAGTCTTCGCCGAAGATACTGGTCGAAGAATTCGCACAAGGCCGCTTTTTTGGCGCTCATATGATGGGAAATGAAGTCATTGGGATTGACACCGCTGACTTCGACCCCCCACCGTCTTTCGTCTTTCGTCATTTGACCTGCCCGGCGCCGCTGACTGAGGACGAGTATGAGCGTATCGTTAATGTATCGCTGAGCTGTTTGCCAGCTCTCGGCCTTGGCTGGGGGCCAATGACTGTTGAACTCCGGTGGACGAAGCGTGGCCCAGTCGTCATTGAAGTCAATCCGCGTGTTCCAGGTGGGACCAGTCCTCGGCTGGTTCAGGCGGCCTGCGGTGTCGATCTGATCACCGAGCACATCAAGCTTGTCATCGGCGAGGAATGGGATTTGCGCGGAACGCATTCGCACATTGCGGCCGCGCAGTGCCTAAATGCTGATCGCGATGGCATCCTCGAGTGGATCGATGGTGACAGTCGCGCGGCTGCTGTACCAGGTGTCGCCGAGGTTAAATTGTACATTAAACCCAAGACGCCTATCGTCAGGAAGGGCGACCACCGAGACCGCATCGGACATGTCATCGCCGCTTCACCCAGCCGTGCCCAGACCGATGCGATACTTCAGTGTGCCATCGACTTGATTCATTGGTCGATCACCCCATTTTCGCCAGTCGGCGGCCAGGAACAATCTGTCGCGTGTCACATCTCCGCACCAACTCAGGCGGCGCCAGATGAGAGGTGATCGTCGCTGGACATTGGTGCAGCTGAGAGCGCGAGGGAAATCGAATCTGTAGCCGAAGTACTGTGGGTGGGAGGAATGGTACGCCGCGGATCAGGAGGCGCGAATTGCCGTTTCACCGGATTGATAGCGTGCCGGGGTGAAGCCCAGAAGCGCGCCCACTTCCCTTGGCCGGCGAAAGCAGTCCGGCTGATCGATCGTGCACGGAGGCGAGCGCGGTGATCGGCCCAATTCATCAGCCGCCAACAGACTTGCTCCTGCGGGCGATGTCGAGAACCTGCTTCGGTTAACGAAGCGGCTCATCGGTACCTCATCGATTGGCGCCATGTCGAAATATGACATCATAGCCAAGCGCAGGTTCTCCGCTGTCTTTGGGAGGTCCTCATACCAGAATTCTTACGACCTGGCGTCGGGAATACCGGAGCGGCGTTCTTGGCGATGCGGCTGCACATGGCTTCCTGCCGCTGGCGATTTCGCCGCCGGAAGCCGCGTCTCGCGAGGTGGTCTCGCAGCCTCGGTCCGACATTGAGGTGCAGATCGAGATCGGTCTGCCGAATGGCCGCCGCCTGACCATCCCGGCGACGCTCGATCCGAAATCCTGGCCCGTCTGGAGGCGTCATGATCGTCTTTTCCGGCCGGGGTGAAGGTCTTGATCGCGGGTCGTGACGGCGATGCGTTGCGGCATGAACAGCCTGGCGCTGAAGGTGCAGGAAGGGCTCGGGCGCGACCCTCATGGCGGCGAGATCTTATGCTTTTCGGGGACGCAAGATGGCGTATCCGGCTTGAGCCTAATCCTTAGACCGCAGTGGATAATGGGAGAAAGGTGCTGCGCGTCGAGCGATGGTAATAGAGCCGCTGCTGACAGCGAGGGGTAACCTGCGTGAGGAATTCTCCCGGTTGCACAAAAAAGTCCTGGACGTCTCGCGCAATGATGAGACGTGCCGGCTGCTGATGAAGGTTCGGGGTGTGGGCCCCCTCGTATCGTTGGCGTTCACGAGGACCACGATATTCCGCAGCGGTTCAGGAATTCGAAAGCTGTTGGACCGCTGCCGGGGCTGACGCCGAAGCTTACCGAGTCGAGCGAAAGCGAGACCGTTGGATGCACATCGCTGTGCGGTGACGCGATGATGCGAACACTGCTTTACGAAGCAGCCCACACCCTACTGACCGATGTGAGAAGGCGCGGAAGTTCATCTGGCCGGTCAGCCAGAACCGCTCTGCCATTCCTGTTTCGTCAGCGCAATTGGGCTGCCTCCTTGAAGGGGTCGATTGGCGTAATTCACGCTGGACACAGCGACCTTCGAAAGCAGGATCATGTCTTTATTCCCCTGTTGTTAAGTTTCCTCTTCGGAGCATGGTGGCGTTCCGTCATGGATGGAGCGGCCCCGGAGATTGCCAAATTGCGCGCCGCGCTTGCGGCATCGGAGGCTCGTGCCGCCTCGGCCGAGCCACACTCGCACAGGTGTGCGCTGTCGCCACGACCTCCGAGGCGATGATCAGGCGCCTCAAGCTCGAGATCACCAAACTGCGGCCGGAGCAGTATGGCCAGAGCTCGGAACGCCGCGCCCGGCTGATCGACCAGATGGAGTTGGAACTCGAAGGCCTCGAGGCCGGCGCCACCGGCAGAACGCGCCGCGGCGGTGATCACGAACGTTTCTGCGTTCGAACGTCGTCGTCCGGCACGCAAACCGTTCTCTGAACACTTGCCGCGCGAGCGGTTGGTCATCGAGGCTCCCTCGACCCGCACCTGCTGCGGTTCGGCTCGTATCGTAAAGATGGGCCAAGACATCGCCGAGACGCTGGAGAACCTAGTCGTGGCTATGCGTCATGCTGGTGCCGCGTGGTCGACATCAGCCAGCGCGTAAAAGAGTTTACCTGCGGGTTAACGTCGCCGGCCGCGCTGACTACAAAATAGCTGCTGTGCGTCTTCAAGGGCGTGTCGCTTAGCGGGATTAAAACGCCACACTCGAGCTCCATTTCGATCAAATATCTAGGTAAAAGGGCGGCGCCAATTGAACAAACGGCAGCCGAAATGATTAAGGAAAACTGATCGAAATATCGGCCGCTCAGCAGCCGCTTATCAGTGGTTCCGTGCATGGCGAACCAGTCAATCCATGCGCTTTCGCGAGTAATGAGATGCAGAAGTGGAGCCTCCGCGAGGCGAGCAGGTTCGCTTGCCGAGTACATATCGCAGAATTTGGGTGATGCAACCGGCAGCATTTCCTCATCGAATAACTTGCTCATACGTGCGTCGGGCCAGTTGGCCTTTCCGAAATGGATCGCGAGATCGAAGCGCTCTCGTGTGAGGTCAAAGGGTACGGTGCGGGTCTCCAGTTTGATTTCGACGCTGGGATTGTCGTTCAGAAAAGTCCCCAATCTCGGGATAAGCCAACGACTGGCAAATGTGGGGAGGATGCCAATACGCAACGTGGCATTTCGCTCGCCAGCTGCCATCGCCCGCGCCACGGATTGCTTCAGGTTCTCAAGATCGACTGCCAGATCTGCCGCGAACCGCCTGCCAGCCTCGGTCAATGTGACGCGTCGTCCCACCCGCCGGAACATTGTCACGCCGATCGTCTCCTCAAGTTCCTTGACTTGTCTGCTGACGGCGCTCTGCGTGAGATAAAGTTCCTCCGCCGCCTGCGTAAAGCTTTCGTGCCGCGCAGCACTCTCAAAGCTGCGCAACAGGGCGTGGGACGGCAGATTGCGGTGACCTACCGACTGCAAAGCCTCAACACCTTGTATGAGCGGAACTCACAGTTTTTATCTTTTTCATCCATGCAATTCATTTCAAGAGTGGCCCACAAGTTTGCTCCTCGATTGTGAAGAGGATCTTCGTCAGCTCAGCAGGTTCTCCAGAGCTAATTGGGCCTGCGCAGATATGGTGACGACGGCACGGCCGGCTCTTTGAGACGCGCAAAGTTCGAGGCCTTCGTCGGGGTTAGATGAAGATCGTGAAGCAGCGTCTTCATCAGGGCGGCGTGGCCTGGATATCGGATACTGCGATAGTCCAGCGTCCGCACTTTGCCGTGTAAGGCGTCGCATAGCGTGCCCAAACCGCCGGTGGTACTGAAGCTTCATAGCACACTCCGTCGACAGAGAATTCCTCGCACTCCTCCAGCGCCGGCACTTCGACACGTCGGCCGCTGGCGATCACCTCGCAAAACTCGCAATACTCGTTGATCACCCCTAGGTTTCCAGGTCAGATTGTCCCGGCAACGCGTTGCCCGGATTGCGGCAGCGCGACCCGCAATCGCACCGAGTCGACGCCGTCGAATCCGGGAATCAGATGATGCGCCACGATAGATATAAACCTGGAGAGGCCGCTTTGTGGAATCAGCGCGCTCTTGGCGGATTGGGCCACGCCGCAGGATATGGCCCGGCTCAAACCGTACGTGCTCTAGTTCGCAGGGGAAGCCGGTCAGTCGCTACGACATCCATCTCAGGTCCACCAGAGAACAAGATCCGGCCGCGCAAACCCGAAAAAGCTGTTCAGCAGCACGCGCCGCTTTCCGTCGCCTGATTGACCGGTGACCCCGTGAACGAAACCGCCATCAATTAGGGCGATATCCCCGGCCTTGAGCTGGAAGTCGCGACGAGGAACGGCGTCGAGATAGGCTGCCGAATAGGGATAGCCCGTGGTCTCCACACCTTGCGACTTTCGGTCCGCGACTGTCGGCTTATGGCTCCAGAGCCGCAGATTGCCGCCTTCCTCGGGCATGCTGGGATAGAAGTTGAGCGCTGCGACGGTGTTCTTGGCCACTGCACAAATCTCGTAGTCGTTCCCAGCACATGCGACTTGAGCGACGTCGTCGTGGGGCTCCAAAGAAAATGTGCCACTGCCAGACCAACTGAGAGCGCGACAAATATTAGCCTGACCCTGCGCCGAACGGGCCAGCCGCAATTCAATGCCCTGGTCGTGCAGCTCGCGCTTCAACGCGTTGAATAACCCGCGGACCGGATCAACCAAATTGCTAAAAAGGGCGTCGACGTACGGTCGCGCAGTTTCCGCCTCCGCGAAATATGTGGCTGCATCCTTCCTGTAGTGCGATGCTCCGACATACTGTCCGGGGACGCCATCTTTACGCTCCTTGAGACCGGGACTGCCAACAAAGTTCGCGGTGATCTCCTCGGCTACTTCGGCGCTGAACGCTTGCTTTATGTGCAGAGCGGTGAGCTCGCCTTTTAGAACGGAGATGATCTCCGCAGTGCTGATCGAGCCGGTCCGTTCTCCAATAACAAGAGGGGAGATGGCTGGCTTTTGAGATGCCTGGTTAGTCATTGGCTTGCTCCTGTAGTGCGCGATCAAGGATGGCGATGCCATGATCGAGCTCGTCATCGGTGGTGGTTATCGGCGGGAGGACCTTGATGACGTCGCGAGTGGCTACTCCCAGAATGGCTCCTCCTCATCTATCTGAGAAACGCGTACAACGAACCTACTAAGGTTGGTAGTCTCTGCCAGAGGCACCTCTGGATCCTGCGATGTAGGCGCGCTCGTTGATGGACCTTCAAAGTTTCAGGGCGATGGCTCGGTAAGACCTTGTGAGGAGCCGCCGCGATGTGCTCTTCATCCCCATAATTTCACGCGGGCGACATCATTCCAGTTCGAGATCCACCGGGGACCTCCGCTATTTGCCCTGTGCCGGACTTCCATTCTCGGAGACCACTCGGCGACGTGACCCGGGAGGTTGAAGCGACGGCGGCACCTCCGAGGACTGCGTTTGGAAGATAGGCAATGTTTGCTTTCTTTGCAGATAAAATCAGACGCAATCTGCGTTGGGGTACCGCTGCCCGCCGGCAGCTTTCCGGCTCACCTAAATGCAGCCACCGCCCCGAGGGGCGGGTTAAAGAAATCTCACAACGCAACCGCTGTTGAGGAATTTCAAGAACTCGTGCTCATGCCCTGCCAGGACAATACTCAAATGCAACTGACTACGGCGTTCTTGTATGACACTATTTTCATACTTGGATAATTCCGAGGCTTGCTGCTTTAATAGCAGCGCCGATTCTGCTGGCCGTATCCAACTTCCGCATCGCGTTTTTTAAATGGAAATTTACGGTGTTTCCGGATATTCCGAGAATCTTTCCTATTTCCCATGATGATTTACCTCTCGCTGTCCACAGAATGCACTCTTTCTCTCTAAGAGAGAGGTCCTGAACTTGCTTCAATGCGTTCGAATTGGCGAATTTCGTAACCTTCACATGGAAATGTAACGCGGCCAGTTGCAAGTATGTGACTGTTTTATTTTGGAATTCGCGGTCCCAGGATTGAGCAAAGCTCACGATGGTAAAGCTGCCAGCGGGGCCGTGCAATGGAACAGTAACGCCAGACTTTAAGCCGAACGTCGCTGCTTCGTCTAAAACGCGCCGTTCATTTTCAGTCGTGCTTGCATCCTTATACACTTCGCTCCATCGAATGGCGCCTACCCCCTTTCGACTTTTCTTGATGATCGGGTCTATTTTGTCATAACCCATTTTGAAGTAGCGTTCCCTCCATCCATTAGGGTAATTCAACATGATCGCCGAATCCGCTTGGGCTGGCTTCAAAACCTTTTGCTCGGGTGCAAGAGGACCATAGGCGGTCCAGGGGCAATCAAAATTCAGCGCAAAAGCAGACAACAGGTCGAACAACTGTTCGAATTGAGCGATACTATCAGTCTGGTCGAGAAATCGGCCTAACTCGACCCCAATCCGCGGGAGTCCCATCGTGTCCCCTTCCTTGCGTTGTCACCGGTGCACAAAGCAGACGGCTGTAAGACCCTGTGGCTCTATAGGCCGTCGCCGGCAGGCCAGCATCGCAAAATGCGCCTGTGATTGCGGTCTGACGCAGACCTGAATATGCCATCGGATCGGGTCTCCTATCGGCACCTGACGAGGGACCTTCAAAATTCGTGCCAGCTTGGCAGCAAAGATTTTATCCTGGTTTATCAATCTAATGGCTAAGGTACGCAGGAAGCTGGCCAAACAGTCCTGTGTCGCAGACGCGACAAACCCTGCATGGATTGCGGGTATTTCCGCCCAATGGGGCGGATCCGCTTCGTTTGTCAAATCAGCATTTCTGCGGCAGGGCGGGGATCAGCCAAGCAAAGTTCCACAATTGACGTAGCAGCCATGGTGGCATTGAAGTGTCGAATGCTCCACGGTTAGAGAGCCTTGAGGAGGAAAACCGTAGGCTCAAGAAGCTGTTGGCGGAATCGATGCTGGACGCCGCGACACCGAAGGAAGCGCTGGAAAGTTCTGGAGAAGGGAGCGCTTCGCGATTTCATGGTAATGTCGTCTTGGATCAGCACGAGGGTGTGTGAGTAAAATACATCCCCGTTACGATGGATGTGGCTGCTTTAACTGCCGGCGGAAGCCGGTCAGTCGCTACGACATCCATCTCAGGTCCACCAGAGAACAAGATCCGGCCGCGCAAACCCGAAAAAGCTGTTCAGCAGCACGCGCCGCTTTCCGTCGCCTGATTGACCGGTGACCCCGTGAACGAAACCGCCATCAATTAGGGCGATATCCCCGGCCTTGAGCTGGAAGTCGCGACGAGGAACGGCGTCGAGATAGGCTGCCGAATAGGGATAGCCCGTGGTCTCCACACCTTGCGACTTTCGGTCCGCGACTGTCGGCTTATGGCTCCAGAGCCGCAGATTGCCGCCTTCCTCGGGCATGCTGGGATAGAAGTTGAGCGCTGCGACGGTGTTCTTGGCCACTGCACAAATCTCGTAGTCGTTCCCAGCACATGCGACTTGAGCGACGTCGTCGTGGGGCTCCAAAGAAAATGTGCCACTGCCAGACCAACTGAGAGCGCGACAAATATTAGCCTGACCCTGCGCCGAACGGGCCAGCCGCAATTCAATGCCCTGGTCGTGCAGCTCGCGCTTCAACGCGTTGAATAACCCGCGGACCGGATCAACCAAATTGCTAAAAAGGGCGTCGACGTACGGTCGCGCAGTTTCCGCCTCCGCGAAATATGTGGCTGCATCCTTCCTGTAGTGCGATGCTCCGACATACTGTCCGGGGACGCCATCTTTACGCTCCTTGAGACCGGGACTGCCAACAAAGTTCGCGGTGATCTCCTCGGCTACTTCGGCGCTGAACGCTTGCTTTATGTGCAGAGCGGTGAGCTCGCCTTTTAGAACGGAGATGATCTCCGCAGTGCTGATCGAGCCGGTCCGTTCTCCAATAACAAGAGGGGAGATGGCTGGCTTTTGAGATGCCTGGTTAGTCATTGGCTTGCTCCTGTAGTGCCTGATTGAGAATGGCAATGCCGTGATCGAGTTCGTCATCTGTGACGACTATCGGCGGGAGGACTTTGATTACGTCACGATTTGGCCCTGAAGATTCGATCAGCAGGCCGTTTTCGAACGCGGCATCGTGCACACGGCCGACGATGGCCTGTGAATGGCACTTGAGGCCGGCCATCAGGCCGCGGCCGCGCTTTTGTTCGATGCACCTGGGAAATTTCGCAACGAGGTGATCAAGGTGTCTTTGAAGCTTGGCAGCCGTCCGCTCGACGCCTGCAGTAAACTGCCTGTCGGACCACATTTTGCACATTGCGCCGGCAGTCACGAAGGCGAGATTGTTGCCTCTGAAGGTCCCGCTATGTTCTCCGGGATTCCATATGTCCAGGTCGGGGCGGATCAGAACAATGGAGAACGGACTGCCTGAACCACTCAGGGATTTCGAGAGGCACACGATGTCGGGTTCGATTTTCGCGAACTCGAATGAGAAGAAATCGCCCGTTCGTCCCGCGCCTGCCTGAATGTCGTCGACGATCAAAACAACGCTGTGCTTACGGCAAATGCGCTGAATTTCTGTGAGCCAAGCTGCGGATGCGGTGTTCATGCCGCCTTCTGCCTGGATGGTCTCCAGAATGATTGCGGCAGGCTTTTCTATGCCGCTCCCTGGGTCGCCCAAAACGCAGTCGATGTAACTCGCGGAATCGAAAGCTTGGTTCGGATAGCCGTCATAGGGGACGCGGATCACATCGTGGCGAGCAACGCCGCCCAACTCCCTGGTCGACGCCGAACCCGACACTGCCAGGGAGCCGAGCGACATGCCATGGAACGCATTTGTGAAGGCCATGACGCTCGAGCGGCCGGTATATTTTCGCGCCAGCGCCAGCGCGGCTTCATTGGCGTTTGTGCCGGTCGGCCCGGGAAACTGTATCTTGTAAGAAAGGCCCCTGGGTTTGAGAATCGAATCGACAAACGCTTCGATGAAGTCGCGCTTTGCCGCTGTATACATATCAAGCGACAGAAGAATATTCTCGCCAGCGAGATATTCAATTGCTGGCGCCATGATAGTCGGGTTGTTGTGTCCGTAGTTAAGCGCGCCGGATCCCACAAGGAAATCGATGAATGGCTTACCGGCCTCGTCCCAGATTGTCGCCCCAACGGCCTTCGTAAAGACAGTGGGAAAAGACCGCCCATAGCGACGAACATTAGACTCATGAGCTGTGAAAATGTCAGTATTCATTTGGGGTCCCTCCGCAGGTAGCGTTCAACGAGAGAGCGCTTGAATGCTTTTGGTTGGTGGGCGGTTGTTCTTCGGTTTCACATAGAACACCGGAACAGCCGGAGGGCGACTTTCCAAAGAATCTGCTAGCCATGGCGACATGCTCCTTGAAGGTTCCGCCATACAATGGAGGCCCGGCTTGCGCGGCAGCTCATCTGCACAGATCCATTTCGAACCCCCCACGGCCATCACGTTGCTCTGCATTCCGATACCTCTCGGTTTATGCGTTGACACGTGCTTGGTTTAGAATTTTTCGAGCAAGCGCCGATACTACGTCATCTGGTAGTAGACGCATTGTTCGGCCCCTATAGAAGGCATGTACCAGTCGATAAAATCAAAAGCTTCGTGCCAGGGGCGGCTCATGTGTGACAGCGCGCTTCCACCATACAACACAGCAAGTTGGGTGTTGCAGGCCCGTTCGGTAGCAACACGCATACTGCGCTCGTCTCAGAAATGGTCGAGGCCGATTGCCGCGCGTACGGCATCACGCTCGATTGAGGTGAAAAGATAATGATTTCGCTGGAGGGCAAACGCATTTGGGTCGCCGGCCATCGCGGCATGGTTGGTCCGCACTGGTGCGCCGGCTGTCCGGCTTGCCCGAGGTAAAGATCCTCACGGCCGACAGTCGTGATCTCGACCTGACCGATCGCGCAGCGACGACCGCCTGGGTTCGGGCACAACGTCCCGACCTGGTTTTCATGGCTGCCGCCAGGGTCGGGGGAATCCTGGCCAACAACGAACGTCCGGTCGACTTCCTCCAGGACAATCTCGCGATCGAACTCTCTACGATCGCGGCCGCATTCGAGGCGGGCGTCGAGAAGTTCATGCTGCTCGGCTCGTCCTGCATTTACCCCAAATTTGCGGCACAACCGATCCAGGAAAGCGCGCTGCTGACAGCGCCGCTCGAGCCGACGAACCAGTGGTACGCGATCGCCAAGATCGCCGGAGTGATGCTGTGCGACGCTTACCGTCAGCAGTTCGGGCGTAGCTTCATCTCGACCATGCCGACAAACCTGTACGGGCCGAATGACAATTTCGACCCGCTTGCGAGCCATGTGGTGGCCGCGACGATTCGAAAGATCGTCGACGCACGCAACGCCGGTAGGAATCGCGTCACGATATGGGGTAGCGGGTCGCCGTTGCGCGAATTCATGCATGTCGACGACCTTGCCGACGCGCTCGTCTTTCTGATGGAGCGCTACGA
>NZ_JAAKZF010000092.1 GCF_011045125.1 Allomesorhizobium camelthorni
TCCGAGCTGGACCTTGACCATGCCCGCCCGGTACGTCGTCGCGTCCGACGGTACGATCGAGTATACCGATCAGCATCGACTACACGCGGCGCGGCGACCCGTCCGAACTGATGCCGGTCCTCGCCCACCTCAGTGCGCACTAGCCCGCTCTCACAGGCTCCAGAAAGCGTGTCCGGGCGTCCAAACCAATAGAACGGGCCATTCCAACGTGTGCCTGCAAGTGCCATCCATGCGCCATGACTACGGCGTGGCCCCGTCACGCCGTCGAGTGCAAAGGCTCGTCAGTACAGACAGCCGCAATTTGATGGATAACAACCCATGGAGCTTCATCAAGTTCGCTACTTCCTGGCCGTCGCGTCCACGCTCAACTTCACCCGCGCGGCCGAGCAGTGCCATGTCACGCAGCCCGCCCTGACCAAGGGGGTGCAGAAGCTCGAGCAGGAGCTCGGCGGCCAGTTGATTTATCGCGAGCGCCAGTTGACGCAGCTCACCGACCTCGGAAAGGAAGTCCTTCCGATGCTGGAACGCACATTGGCCTCGGCAGAGGCGGTGCGTCGCAGGGCCCAGGAGTTCCAACGCAAGGAGGTTGCGCCACTGAAGATCGGCCTCGCCCGCTCCATCTCGGCGTCGCTCGTCCTCGATCCGATCGCGGAGATTGCAAAGTTCGTCCCTGGACTTCACGTCGAGCTGCGCGAGGGCGCGGTGGAGAAACTCGTCGACCTCTTGCTTGAGGGGGAGATCAACGCGCCGCAATGGTCGGGGACGTGCAGGAGATGCCCGCCCGCATCGACGACTGGTCGCTGTTCGAGGAGCGCTACGTCGTCGTTCTCGCGCCGACGCACCAGCTTGCAAACCGTCCCTCGATCGGCATCGACGACCTCCGAGACACCGTCTTGCTGGATCGCGCCGGATGCGAGGTCGCCCCAAAGATCCAACAATCGTATTTTCCTGAGGAAGCGCCTCGCTTCGGCCACTGCAGCGGTCATGAATTGCACTTGCAGCATATGGCTTCGGCTGGCTTCGGCGTGATACTCGCTCCCGAGCACATGCCGCATCTTCCGACGCTCAAGACCATTCCGCTCGAAGGATATCCGGTTGCGCGGGAGGTACGGTTGCTGGTTGTGCAGGGCCGCCGCTACTCGCCGGCGCTGGATGCTTTCGTCAAGGTCGCGCGGCTTCGCGACTGGTCAATCGAAGTCCCTCACCAAAGCATGCCGCACGCAACGCTCGCGGAGGTCGCAAATGCGCCCGCATGACCGCGACACGTACGCCGGCGGCCAACCGCTCCGAGCCCAATCGATCCGCAGCCTGACGACGCCCCACTGATGCCAAACCCGACCGACACGACACTCTCCCAGATCCGCACCGAACTGTTGACGAAATTCGGCGCTGCGGACTGGGAATCATACAGCCACCTCGTGGGTTGGCTGCGCGATAGAGACGTGGCATCGCACGCGTTGAGAGTCGGAGAGGCCGCGCCGGACTTCCTCCTGCCGGACGCCGACGGCCGTCTCCACTCCTCCGAGCAGCTGCGCCGCAATGGACCCCTCGTCCTGAGTTTCTTCCGCGGTGATTGGTGTCCGTTCTGCACCGCTGAGCTGTGCGCCCTCCAGGCTGCGAAGGACGAGTTCGCGAGCGTCGGCGCGACCCTCGCAGTCGTGACGCCGGAGACGAGGGACTTCCCGCGGCAGCAAGCGAAGCCTGGGGTTTGGACCTGAAGGTGCTAGCCGACGTCGACTACGGGGTCGCCGTCTCGTATGGCGTCCTATTCCGGGTGCCCGACGAGACCAAAGCGCACTATTCTGCGCTCGGCTTCGACTTCGGCGCGCGGCACGGGTCACCGGTCTGGATGCTGCCCATTCCCGCAACCTGCGTAATCGACGTAGAAGGCCGGATCCGCAGCGCGTTCGTCGAGCCCGACTTCACGATACGGGAGGAGCCGGAGCAAATCCTGGCCTCGTTGCGCCAGGCCGGTTCCACGTCCGAGCTGGAAGGGTCCGCCATCCGGCCAGCCTGAGCGGAGACGACGAATGGAAAGACCGGAACTGCCGATTGGCCTGCCAAAGGACATCGAAGACAAGAAAGCCGCTGCGCGCGCCTGGTTAGAAAGCCTCCGCGATACGATCTGCTCGCGGTTCGAAGCCCTTGAGGACGAACTGACCGGGCCTCTTTCCGAGCAGGAACCGGGTCGTTTCGCCGCAAAGGACTGGCTGCGCGAAGGTGGCGACGG
Source organism: Allomesorhizobium camelthorni (assembly GCF_011045125.1). Classification (GTDB taxonomy): domain Bacteria; phylum Pseudomonadota; class Alphaproteobacteria; order Rhizobiales; family Rhizobiaceae; genus Allomesorhizobium; species Allomesorhizobium camelthorni. The sequence goes on from NZ_JAAKZF010000092.1 coordinate 2,231, forward strand.
CGGCGGCGGCCGGATGTCAATAATGGAAGGCCGGGTTTTCGAGAAAGTCGGCGTGCACACATCGACGGTGCATGGTGAGTTTTCACCGGACTTCCGCGCACAGGTTCCGGGCGCCAGTGAAGATCCACGCTTCTGGGCCTCCGGCATCTCGCTGATCGCGCATCCCGTTAATCCGAACGTGCCGACGGTGCATATGAACACTCGCATGGTGGTTACGACCAGCCACTGGTTCGGCGGCGGCGCGGATCTCACTCCGATGCTCGAGCGGCGTCGCACACAGACGGACTCCGATAACCGGTTTTTTCATCGCTCTATGGAGGTCGTCTGCCAGCGGCACAGGGCCGCGGATTATGCCCGCTACAAGCAGTGGTGCGACGAATATTTCTTCCTGAAGCACCGAAACGAAGCGCGCGGCATCGGTGGCATTTTCTTCGATTGGCTGCATTCGAATGAGGAACGCGGCGGCTGGGAGGCCGATTTCTCTTTTGTGCGTGATGTCGGCCACGCTTTCAGCCTCGTCTATCCCAAGATCGTCCGCGCCAACTTCAACAGCTATTGGACTGAAGCGGATCGCGACGAACAATTGATCCGTCGTGGCCGCTACGCGGAGTTCAATTTGCTTTACGATCGCGGTACAGTCTTCGGATTGAAGACCGGCGGCAATGTCGAATCGATCCTGTCATCCCTACCGCCCGTAGTGCGTTGGCCGTAGACAAAATCGACCTCCTAAATTGAACAGGGAGCTCGGCCGGTTCCGACCGGATGGTCGCCGAGGTCTGTCTCAGACAAGGTCAGGGCGGTTGCGGCGCGGGAGGTATCGCGGTTTGCCCGCAATAGCCGCGACTGGCAACTGCTCATCGAGATGTGCCGCGTCGTCGACACCGTGCTGATTGACCAGGAGACGGTCTATGCGCCGCGCCAGGGCAATGATCGGCTGCTGCTGGGATTGAAGGGCAGTCACAACGAGTATGAACTCGATCTTCTGCGCCAGCGTTCGCTCTCGGCCCGCCACGAGAACGCCCGCGGCGGCGAACTCGTTGTTGCAGCCCCTGTCGGTTTTGTGAAGGTTCGGCTCGAGAAGGATCCTGATCGCCGCGTGCAGGAAGCCATCACTCTTGTGTTCGACAAGGTCGCTGAACTTGGCAGCGCCCGTCAGGCCCGATGTGGTTCCTCGAGCATAGGCTGGATTTGCCCGCCAAGCGCAACAATGGCGATGTCTTGTGGCGCAGGCCGAACTATGCGACCATCCACCGGGTGATCGGGAACCCGATCTACGGCGGCGCCTCCGCCTATGGTAAGACTCGTGTTGCGCCGGGATTTGGCCCGTCAGCCGTTCGAACAGGTCTCCGACGCAGGACGAGCGAGGAATGGCTTGCCCTGATCCCAGGCAGCCATGAAGGCTATGTCAGTTGGGAGGGGGCAGAGGCGATCCGCAAGATGGTCAGCGACAATGTGACAACGGGCCGGCATCACGGAGCGCCCAGGCATGGCGACGCGCTGCTGGCCGGTCGTGTCCGCTGCCGGCCCTGCGGCTGCAAGCTCACGGTGCGTTACACGGGCGTCTGGCACAACATTTCCGCGTCAATCCCTGCTGGCGAGGCCTACTCGACAATGGCGAGCCGCGCTGCATCGCCTTAGGCGGCCGCGCGCCGATGACGCGATTGAGGGAGCACTCTTGCGTGTCGTCGAGCCGGCGCGATTGCAGCCGACGCCGAGGCCGAGGCGCAGGCAGTCAGTCGCCGCGACCAGGTGCGGGACGCCCTCAGCCGCGATCTGAAAGTTGCCCACTACTCCGCCGACCGGGCTTTCCGGTCAATATGACGCCGCCGATGCCGAAAGCCGGCTGGTTGCGGCGGAACTGGAGGTGCGACGGAACCGCGCCCTCGGGCATGTCGGCGTATCTTACTGCCGTCGCACGCGGCGGCGCCTACTCTCACGTGGAGTGAAGGCCGGCGTTAGGCTGCCTCGGATACCTCGACCGCGTCTTCGGTCGGCACGGCACTGGCGGACGAGGCGCGCTGTGCCCTGGCGCGGTATTCTGACGGGTCGCTGCCGTAGTACCTGCGGAAAGTGCGCGTGAAGCTGCTCCGACTTCGGTAGCCAGCGTTCAAGGCGACCTGGTCTACAGACAGCGCGTTGGCCGCGAGCAGGTCTGCTGCGTGACGCATCCTCACCCGGCGGAGCAATAGCATCGGGGACTCTCCAAAGGCGGCGGAGAACCGCGCCATGAAAGCCGAGCGGCTGAGACCGACGGCGTGCGAGAGGCTTTGGACGGTGTGTGGCGCGGACGGGCGCGACGCCATTTCGGCGAAAGCCCGCGCGATCGGCGGATCGCTCAGGATTGAAAACCGCTCCACCCACGTGTTCGTCGACACCAGGCAGCGCCGGAGCAATGCTAGCAAAACGAGTTTCAGCAACGCCGCCGACATCGGCCCTCCACCAACGTCCTGGGCTGCGAGTTCGGCCACTGCATAGGCCATGACCTGGTCGAGCTGGTCATGTGCGTCGAACGTCTCGACGACGGGCGTTGCTAGGGAGGCGAACAAGTCGAGCGCCGGACCGTAGTTGGCCCGGAAGGACGCGCACGCAAGCACCAGCGTCGGCTCGCCGTTTCCGACGGTGTGCCGCTTCAACGACCCCGGCGTGAAGCCGCCATTGTTGTGTTTGCCGGAGTTCCGTGGTGCGGTCGGGTGCTCCGTCGCGGCGATTGTCATCGCCCGCCCAGGCGGCACGATCACCAGCGTGTGCGGTGTCAGGCGTATGTGCGTTTCATCGTCAAGGAAGATGAATCCGGCGCCTCGAAGGCAGTAGTGGATGGTGGAGGCTGCTCCGCCGGCAACTGCCAAGTGGGCACCCGCCGCAAGCGCGCACTCTGACAGCCTGACGAAGGTGACGTCCAAAGTGGTCATCAACTTGTCGAGGTCTTGTCGCGATATACGCCAGAACGGCTCGTCTGCCACGTCCAGAAGCCTTTATGTTGCTCAGGCCCACATCAGCTCGGCTCCGGGACGATGCCGTCTCACGCAGGCAGCCTGCGCAACTCCGTGAAGGGCCCTTCCGCACTCCAACCTGATCTGGGATTTTGATCGGTTCCATCTTCGTTGCCTTCAATCGAAGACGCTGAACAATCACCCATTTGTGGCTGACGGAGTAGTGGTTGCAGCCGAATTAGATATATTCAGCCGCAACATGAATAATCCGGCTGGGAGTCTCAGCGACCGGCAAATTTCTATGAATTCACACGACCCATCCCGAGGCGCCTCAACAGGAAGCCCCAAGTCTCGATCGCGCAGCCGAATTTGCGACGGACCGACCACGACGCACGGGTGTCGGACAGTTAGGACCGCGGTGTCACAGTGCGTGCCGCGCGGCCAGCGCGGACTGCTCCGTCTGCGCCGAAGCACTTGCTGGCGGTGCGGCCGAGGTGCTCTGCCTCCTCCGACACGGTGGCAATCGCGTCATCGACGCGTTCGAGCCACACGAACTCAAGCTTATCTCGGGCACCGGTGGGGATAGCATCGATGTAGCGCCGGTTACGGGCGGGCAGCGTCACGCGCGTCAAGCCCGCGGCTGCGGCGGCGACCTTCTTCTTTACATCGATGGGCGGCTTCCAATATAGCTCGGGCAGGCGCTCGCGAGGTAGCAACTTCAGGAAAGCTGATGCATTCTCTCGGCGCGCGAGCGTTCGGCGGGCGACGTCGCACGGCGTTGCATTCAGATCATGCGTCGGCGCGCGTTGATCCAACGGCACAAACGGGACTTCTGCGAACTCGCGCGCCGCCGCCGACAGGTGAGTCCGTACATCGCGCCGCGAATCCACAATCCGTCGCCGTTCGTCCGGACACACGGCACGCTCGGCTTGTCGCGGCAGACCATCGCTCACGGTCCTGCAAACTTTGTCGACTGATGAGCGAGGGAGACAGGAGGTGGCAAGCAACATCCGGGACAATACGGCCCTGAGCCCGTTTGAAATGCCCCTTGGAGGCGGTGCGCTCGCAGTCGCGTACTACAAGGTCGAAGACGGCCGCGTCGTCCTGCTCCACACGGAGGTGCCGCAGGAGCTGTCCGGCCTGTGATACGGATCACGATTGGCCCATGGCGCTGCGACGCGACGGGAAAAGAGTGATCGCGAAGTGCCCCTTCATGTCTTCCTACGCCGCCCGGCACCCCGAATACGGCGCGCTCCTCGATGGATGATCGAAGACAGACGGGGGCGCGTGCACAACGCTTTTTGGCGACGATACCCCATGACTATCAAATTCATGTCCAAAGGGAATTTCTAATTTCGTCGGCTGTGTTTGATCCTCGGGTCCGCCGGACCGGCCGAGCACGCGCGGCCGCTCGGGATTGATTTAAGCCATTGCGCCGAGCCGCTGTGCCGCCGCGCGCGGGCAGCAAGGGAGGAGGCGTGAACGAGCGCATGGAGGTCGGCGTGTCCTTATCGGTCTATGACATCACGGTCCCTGTCATGGTACATGGACTGAACGTGATGGACGACTATCTCGACCACGCCCAGGCGCTCGAACGAGCCAAGGGGTTTGAGCCTGGAAGGATCCTTGGCGAGCGGCTCGCGCCCGACATGCTTACCTTCGGTCGACAGTTCTCCGTAGGCTGCAACAAGGTTGACGCGCACATGGCAAATTTGATGCTGCGCGACCCGCCAGCACCCCGCACCACCCTGATGATGTATCCGGCGTTGAAGGGACGGCTCCTTGAGACTCGCGGTTTCCTGCAAAACGTGCAACCGGACGAGATTGCCGGCGCACAGTCCCACACATATGCGCTGACGCCACCTATCGTGCGCGGGTATTTCGGCGGCGACGATTACATCCGGCACCTGGTGCTGCCCGACTTCTTCTTTCACATCTCGATCGCGCACGCGATCCTCCGGCGCGTCGGAGCGAAGATCGGGAAGCGCAACTACCTCGGCAACCTCACTCAGCACAGCGGCGGTGCCTACTCGTGACCGGTGCGCCGGTTTAGCCACTTTCACGTTGTGGCGTTCACTGGCGCGGGAAGAGCCGAACCATTACAGCGCTCGCAAGCGCTCGGAACGGCTATCGTCAAGCTCACAGACGCCACCGAAGGCGGGACCGAACTGACGTATCAACACTTCAACCAGCAATTTCGGGCGTTGTGCAGACGTGCCTCCACCGTCTCCGATGTGAGCGCAAACAACTCGGCACACTGCTCTGCCGTGATGCCGTCGACGACGCAGGCAACCAACACGGTGCGTAGTTCAACGTGACAGCGCCGGCGAACCCGCTCGAAATCTACATCGGCCGCAGACCAAATTCGTCGCGGGCTTCCTCGGCGAGAGCAACCTCGTGCCGGCGAAAATCGTCGATCACACAACCGACACGGCGGAAAATGCTGCGCTCGGCACCTGCGACTATGCCCCGATCGCCGGCGTTTCGAATGAGCAACACGTCACGCTCCTGATCCGCCCCGAGCACATCCGCCTGTCGCGCAACACGATCGAAGAACGGAAGAATGTGCGCATTCAGGTGGATATTATCGTGAACCACGGCGACAACGCGCTTGTGGTCGGGCGCGTTGGTGACCTCCCCATGCGCGTCAGAGCGCTCGGAGCCGATGTGGTCATCCAGGAAGGCGAGGAGATGCATCAGTTGGTTGCCTGAGGCGGTTTTCGTGATCTGCCAAGTGACCTGCAGCGGTTCGCATTCAGGTTGCTCCGTATCCGGCGGAGATCGGAAAGCCGTTGGGGTGGGGGATGGTTTGGTCGGTAGCCTCGGGTCGATTTGATCGTGAGGTGCCGGAATGGCATAGATATTAAAGCTGGAGCACAAGGATTCACAGGGCGTACTGATTTCAACAACCGCAGCGAAGATCGATCGGCCGGCATTGCAAAGCGACGCATATCTTGGTCTGACGTTCGATCTCGGAACACACCTGCGTGTCGAAGAGTCGGACGGCGTAGCGTCCTGCTCGACGCAGCCCTGCCCATCACGACGATGCGGTCGGAGACAACGCTGAGCGCCTCGTCCTCGTCGTGCGTGACGAAGATGGTGGTGATGCCGAGGTTGCGTTGCGGGTCGTGGATTTCGTCCTTCATCTTCTGGCGTAGATTAGCGTCGAGCTTCGAGCGCGGCTCGTCGGCAGCAGCATGTCGGGCTCGATCACGAGCACCGAGCCAGGGCGACGCCAAGCTGATGCATCGCGCCCGCGAGCGGCTGATGAAGCTGGCCAAGAGGCATGGCATTGCCCTGCGCCAATCCTAGGCGCGGGTGGGCAAGATAGCGCTGATCAAGCATCAGCGCTATGCCCATGCCAAAGCAATTCAAGCGGGCCAACCGGCAGCTCAAGCGGCTGCGCACCATGCTGGGGGCGGTGATCCGCGACATCACCCGCAGCTCGCGGGGCGGGCGGCGCTGATGGTGCACTTCGGCCTGCCGCTGTCGCTGGCCCGGCTGTCAGGGACCAGCGCCAGCGCGAGCGGGGCAGGAAGGTCTATTCCCTGCATGCTCCGGAGGTCGAGTGCATCGGCATGGGCAAGGCCCATAAGCCCTATGAATTCGGCGTCAAGGTCTCGGCCGCTACCCCACTCAAGCGCATCTGCGGCGGCCAGTTCGTCGCCCATGTCAAGGCGCTGCCCGGAAATCCTTATGACTGCCACACGCTGGCCACCATCGCCGAACGACAAGACCTTTAAGGGGTGCTGTCACATTGGGGTCGGTGACAACGACCAGGTGTTCTATGGTCCCGTCCAGGCTGAGCTTGTTAAGAAACGCGACCGTCGCTGCCGCGAAGTCGTCCTTGACGAGCCGCCTGCCATCGTCGTCGGGCCTGGTGCCTGTATCACAACCACCGGCGCACCGCACCGCGGTGTAGCTGTCGAGTGCCCGAGACGCCTTGCTGGCGGGTCCCCACCGAGAAGTAGTTAGCCCAGCCGCGCACCGTCCGGTGCAACCGCTTCACCCGCTCGCGACTGCCGGGCTCATCTTCGAGATGGGCGAGCACCAATCACGCTGGAATGTTCGCGTGCGTAGGCAACGTGAATTCAAAAATGCCACCCTGCGGCTCGCTCGCGGTTGCCCACAGTCGCCCCCCATGCGCTTCAACGATTGAGCGACAGATTGATAGCCCCATCCCCAAACCATCGGACTTGGTGGTGTAGAAGGCCTCAAAGACACGCTCGAGATTCGTTGGACTCAGGCCAGGACCCGAATCCCGTACCACGACGAACACGCCATCCGACTTGGCTTTACCGGTGCTGATCAGCAACTCTCGCGCCCCCTCGCCGAGACCGCTAATCGCTTCCAGTGCGTTGATGATCAAGTTAAGGACCACTTGTTGCAGTTGAACTCGATCCCCGTGAATGGGCGGCAACCCTTCCGCAAGTTGCGTCTGCACAGCAATGCCGTTTCTCAGCGCTTCGGTACGGGTCAGGGCGATGACCTCGAGGATCGCGTCGTTGATCTCCAAGCTATCCATCCGTGCAGGCGCATTCTTGATGAAGGCGCGGATCCGATCGATGACCTCGCTAGCGCGATTGCAGCTCTTGATAGTGCGACTGAGGGCCTGCCGGACCTTCTCCGGCCGCCCAGAGTCTAGCCAGTGCAAGGCGACATGGGCATTGGTGATTGCGGCCCCGACCGGCTGGTTAACTTCGTGGGCAATCGAAGTCGACATCTGCCCCATCGCCGCGACGCGGTTCGCGTGCGCCAACTCCATCTCTACCTCACGGTATCGCCGCAAGGTTGCCTCGGCACGTTTGCGCTCGGTGATGTCACGGACGAAACCGCTGAAAGCCCAGGCTCCACCAAAGCGAAACGCAGCGACCGATAACTCGACCGGAAATTCGCTGCCGTTTCGGTGGACCGCCTCAATCTCGATTGACCGATTGAGAATAGACCCTTCTCCGGAGGTCAGGAAATGGCGCAGACCCCTCTCGTGATCGGATCGGTATCGCATCGGGATCACGATTTCGGAGAGGCGCTGTCCTACGGCTTCCTCCCGCCGCCAGCCGAACATACTTTCGGCCCGCTGGTTCCATTCCGTGACGCAGCCTTGCTCATCGATGATCAAGACCGCGTCTAGCGCGGTGTCGACGAGCCGTCGTACCTTCGCTTCTCTCTCCAGCAGATCGGCATAGAGGCGGGTGTTCTCGAGTGACGTCGCCGCCGCCGAAGCGAGCAGTTTGAGGACAGCTATCCGGTCGGGTGTGAAAACGCAGGGAGCCAGGTTGTTTTCGAGATAGAGCACTCCGATTAGTCTGCTCTGCTTGAGTAGCGGCTCGCAGACAATTGAGCGTGCGTGATGTCGCTGAATGTACTCGTCGGCCGAAAACTGGTTGTCACCTGAGGCGTCGTTCAGAAGAACTCTCTCATTCGCCCGGATCGCGTAGCGAAAGACCGACTCTGGCAGATCCTCACCGTTTACACTCGCCTGTCGCAGACCGACTGTCACTGTATCATCGCTGGTCGTGGCTTCCGCCTCAATCCGAAACTCATCGCCTTGCGCAAGCAACAACAGACCTCGCTCTGCACCCGCGTATTCGATCGCCGTGCGCATCAGCGTGTCGATTAGTTTGCTCTCGAGGACCTCCCCCGACAGCGCTTGCGAGACTTTGATAACCGTAGCTAGATCGAGGAGTTCGACGGGTGCCCCGATCGTCCTGGTTGGGCCGGAGATCGGCTTTTCCTCCCCGAGGTGCGGATACAACTCGTCGAGCTGGCGTACCTTGCCGACGGCTCCCCAACGGAGATAGCCGCGACGAGCTTCCCGCAAATAGGCATCCGCAAGCTTATCAAAACCGCGTGCTGCGTAGAAGCGCGCGCCGACCTCGTAGGCAAGCGCCTCATTATGGACAAAGCCGTTTGCCTCCGCTGAGAGAATGGCCTGCTTGTAGAGACGCATGGCATCAAACTCGCGACCTTGTATTCGTGCGATCTCCCCGCGCACCAGCGCTGCGCGATTTTCGAAATTCTCTGGGCAATGCTCCGCCCATATCTCGAGCTGCGTGTGGTGAGCTGTCAGAGCCTCCAAATGCTGTTGTCTCCGGTCGGGAGGCGCGGAATCCCAGGATGCCGCGTGGGACAGCGCACCATAGAAGCAAAACTCTGCCGTTTCGAATTGTGAGGGTGATGTCCAAAGCAGCTGTTGCGCCCTGAGCGATGCATGGACAGCAGCAGCATAGTCCCCAGCAAAGAAGCGGGCTTGCACCTTCCGGGAGCAATACCAGAAGTCGGGCAATCTGAAAACCGGGTTACTTGCCAGATGACGCTCGAACTGAAGCTCATCAAACTCTTCATCATTGAAGCAGCCAAATTTCCGGGTCAACCCACGGAGGCTCCGGATAAGTCCGAGCTGCGCGGTGATGAGGTCAACTACGAGCCCGAACCGCGCTCTCTTGGCAAATGCAAGACCGGTCTCGGCTTGCGGCTGCACATCGGCAAGGGGATCTCCCACAGCCAAAAAGTTCGTGATCAACTCGTTGCAGCTATAAGCGGCAAACGTAAGGTCACCGATCCGATAGGCGGCATCGAAGGCGCGATGTACCAGATCGCGTCCGTCGAGGGCATGTTTTGCCCATGGCATAACAATATTTCCAAAAGACATATAGGTTCGGGCCTGATAGCGCGTTAAGCTACGCTTTTCGATCAGTTCATAGCCAAGTTGGCCGAATCGAAATCCGTCCTTGTAGTTGCCGAAGCGCGGCCCGGCGATAATGGCAAACCATACATAGGCGAAGCACGACGCATCGCTGTTGCCATGCTCGAGGCTGAGATTCACCATACGGCAAATAACGAGCGAACATAAGTTCTCGTTGCAAAACAATGCCGGCGTCACAACCTCGGTCAGGACGTCCAGAACGTCGAGGTAGTCCGGGTTGGTCATCAAAGGCAAGTCGACAAGTTCCTCGATTTGCCTATTTCCAACCAAGGACCAGATTCGATCGTATTCTCTCAGTACATCATCTCTCGTCGGTTGCGGCGACCAATCAGTGCCGCCGCGTCGCAGGTAATCGAGGCATACCTCCACGCCGCGGTCGCTCCGATCCAAAGTGGTGTAGAGGGTGAGGCGCAATCGTGTGACCACAGCGATATCGTGACCGCTTTTGGCACGATGCGCCAGCATGGAAAGCCGATTTTCAGCGGCCACCATATCTGCGGTCAATAACTCACACTCTGCCATAAGATACTCGATCGAGAAGATGAGCTCGTAATTGTGATCCCAGCACTCTTCGGTTAACAACATCCGGCCAGCGGTGAGGTACTTGAGCGCCGAGGCGTATGCCGTCGAGACCTTTGCACGTCTGCCTGCAACCAAATTCAGTTCTGCTGCCCGCTCACGCTCCTTACCTGACGCGACGAGCTGCGAGCCACGGTTGAGCTGATTAACGATCTCGAATATCGCATCCTCCCGTTTCTCTGGAGGGATGTGAGTCGCAAGCAAAGTCCCTATTCGCAGATGGGCTTCGGCGCGCGATTCCTCCGGTATCAAAGAATAAGCTGCTTCTTGGACACGGTCGTGTAGGAACTTGTAGGAATCTTCCGAGCGGAAGATGAGGCCTGCCCGAACCGCTTCCCAAAGCGAGTTGTGCATTTTCTCCTTCGAGTATTGATAAACTATCCTCAACAGGGCGAACTCCGCACTGTTGCCCATACAGGCAAGCTGCTGCAAGGCCTTTTGGGTTTCGACAGGCAGGCGGCTCAACTTTCTGACTATAAGGTCTACAACATTATCGGTGTAATGTTTGGCCTGGATACGATCCAGATCCCAATACCATTGCTTAATTCCATGATTGAAAGTGAGTAATTCCTCTTCGGCAAGGGCATAAATAAAATGAATGGTGAAAAATGGATTGCCAGCCGTCTTGTGGTGGATCAGTCGGGCCAGCGAGGCGGCATGCTCTCGCTCGCAGTGAAGAGAATCCGCAATCAATTGTTCCAGGTCTTCGTGAGTGAGGGGTGCAAGTACGATATGCTGCAATAGCGCTCCAGCTTGGCGTATCGCTTCGAGTTTGCGCGCCAGAGGATGAGCGGAATCGACTTCATTGTCCCGGTAGGCGCCGATCAACAGCAAATGCTGCACATCCCGTCGCGTTAGCAGGTCCTCGAGCAAATCGAGCGTTGCCGCGTCGAGCCATTGCAAATCGTCGAGGAACAGAGCGAGTGGATGCTCCGGGCGGGCAAATACGCTGATAAATCGCCGGAATACGAACTGAAACCGGCTCTGCGCATCCTGCGGCGGAAGTTCAGGGACCGGTGGCTGCTCTCCTATGATGTGCTTCAATTCCGGGACGAGATCCACAATGAGCTGTCCGTTCGGATCTAGTGCCTGCCGAAGGGCGTCTCGCCATCTGCGCAGCTCTGCTTCGCTCTTACTTAGAAGTGGCCGAATAAGGTTCTGAAAGGCTTGCGCTAAAGTGGCATAAGGGATGTCGCGCTTGTATTGGTCGAACTTGCCAGATGCAAAGAGGCCGCGAGGCGGAACGAGCGGTTTATGGAGCTCATTGACGACGGACGATTTGCCGATGCCGGAGTATCCGGAAACGAGCATCAACTCCGGCCTGCCGCCAGCGACAACGCGGTCGAAGGCGGCGAGAAGACTATCGATCTCGGACGCTCGCCCGTATAATTTCTCGGGAATTAGTAGCCGGTCCGGCGTATCGTGTTCGCCAGGTGGGAATTCGTCTATGCGGCCCTGAGTTTCCCATTCAGCAAGACAGCGCCGAAAATCACTCTCAGCGCCGGCCGCTGTCTGGTAACGTTCCTCGGCGGTTTTGGCGAGCAGCTTCATGATGATTGCAGAAACGGAGGCCGGGACGCTTTTCGACCGCTCGTGGGGCGGCGCCGGCTGTCTTGCAATGTGGCAGTGCACCAATTCCATTGGATCGGATGCGGTGAACGGAAGACTGCCGGTCAGTGTTTCGTAAAGCGTGACCCCAAGTGAGTAGAGATCGCTCCGGGAATCTATCGAGCGATTCATTCGTCCGGTTTGTTCGGGTGCCATGTAGGGGAGTGATCCGGCGATAAACTCGGGAACTTCGGGCAACTGGTGTTCGCGCGGAACACACGAAGCGATGCCGAAGCCCATCAGCCAGACTTGGCTGGTCGCGGAATTGACAAGTACATTGGTAGGCTTGATATCCTTGTGGATGAGGCCACGCTCGTGCAGCTGGCGCAATGCGGCCGATAGAGCGACGGCGAGTCGCAGGAATTTTCCGACCTCCATCGGCGGCCCGATGAGGCGGTCGAGGGGCTCGCCTTCCGGCAACTCGAGCATCAGCAGGGTTCGTCCACGCTCGCGCACGAGTTCCAGCGGCCGCACCGCCCACGCACTGTCGAGGTCGTCCTTCAGTCCGTATTCGTGAGTGAGACGCTCGAGAGTACCAGACGTCGGGTGCTCCGTGGCGGGAAATACGGCCAGAACGGCGTGTCGGTCGCCGTCAGCGCCATCGCGCCAAGTTCTGCAGAAGACACAATCACGGTCCTCCCACAAAACCTCGTGGGGACCAATTTGCCCATCAGTGTCGAACAATGAAGATCGGTTCATCTGCCAGACTCCGCCGGGAGGATTCCTCGATTGAGTTTGGAAGGTGCCACGCTATCATTCGTGCGCCTCAGAAGCGAGCCCATGTCTGGGCTCAGGACATATGCGACGCGGGGCGACCGCAACCTGAACGTGCTGAGATACTCGGTTGGGTTATTTCTTCGCAACTTTAACTTCGGAGACCCCGGACCTTTCTCAAGCCCCAGCCGAGCCGTCACCTCGCTGACGCCGAGTTCAGCCGCGGCGTGTTTGTTCGCTAGACTAGAGACACGCGGGTCAACGCATCTCGCACACGTGCACTGAATATGAATCCCGTCGCGCGCCCTGCCAGTGTTGCGCCGAGCTTCGCGGCTGCCGCGGGGGGGCCTCGACTTTCTTGAACCTGGCGTCCTCGGCAACGGAAGCCCGGCAATACGAAATGGGCGAACACCAATCACGATGGACTGTCCGGGTGCGTAGGCAACGTGAATTCAAAAATGGCACCCTGCGGCTCGCTCGCGGTTGCCCACAGTCGCCCCCCATGCGCTTCAATGATTGAGCGGCAGATTGATAGCCCCATCCCCAAACCATCGGACTTAGTGGTGTAGAAGGCCTCAAAGACGCGCTCGAGATTCGTTGGACTCACGCCGGGACCCGAATCCCGTACCGCGACGAACACGCCATCCGACTTGGCTTTACCGGTGCTGATCATCAACTCTCGCGCCCCCTCGCCGAGACCGCTAATCGCTTCCAGTGCGTTGATGATCAAGTTAAGGACCACTTGTTGCAGTTGAACCCGATCTCCTTGAATGACCGGCAAACCCTCCGCAAGTTGCGTCTGCACAGAGATGCCGTTCTTCACCGCTTCGCTACGGGTCAGGGCTATGACCTCGAGGATCGCGTCGTTGACCTCCAAGCTATCCATCCGTGGAGGCGTCTTCTTGATGAAGGCGCGGATCCGATCGATGACCTCGCTAGCTCGATTGCCGCTCTTGATAGTGCGATTGAGGGCCTGCCGGACCTTCTCCGGCTGCTCAGAGTCTAGCCAGTGCAAGGCGACATGGGCATTGGTGATTGCCGCCGCGACCGGCTGGTTAACTTCGTGGGCAATCGAAGTCGACATCTGCCCCATCGCCGCGACGCGGTTCGCGTGCGCCAACTCCATCTCTACCTGCTGAAGTTGCCGCTCGCTCCGCCGCAGTGCCTCTTCGGACAACCGGCGCTGGGTCACATCCTGAGCCGCGCCGATGTACTCCAGACAGTCGTCGCTGTCCCGGGTTCCGTGAGCGATCACATGCAGGTACTTGACCGAGTGGTCCGGCATCTGCAGCCGGTACTCGAAATCGAAGTCGGCGCGGGCACCGCGTGCGCGGTCGACCATGTCACCGAACAGCGGGAGGTCTTCCGGGTGGATGCGAGAAACGATCAGTTCGAGCGTGACCTGCACACCCTGTTCAAACTCGAAAATGCGGTAGAGCTGGTCTGACCCCGTAATTTCGTCTGTCGCTACCCGCCAGGAAAAGCTGCCCGTCAAGCTGAGGCGTTGGGCCTCGGCAAGAAATGCCTCGCTGCGCCGCAACTCCTCCTCCGAACGCAGATCCTTGGCCGCCTCGGCCTGCTTGCGCGAGGTGATGTCCTGGAAAGTCACCAAAACCCTGCGCTCGGAATGGCCCGGCAGGAACAAAGGGTGGGCGTCAAGAACCAGGGTCCGCTCACCCTTTCCCGTAACCACGTGATCCACCTCGACGGAATGGAACGCACGACTGCCGGCAAGCATCTCAGCGAGCTGGCCATGCAACTGGGCAAGTTCAAAGGCGGCGCGGCCGAGCGCACGGAGTGGGATACCCTGCGCCTCGTCGCGAGAGAGCCCGAACATCGTGTAGAAGGCGCGATTGGCCGATTGGACCCGCTGGTCAGCGCTCAGCACGACGAGAGGGCCGGCGGCCGTGTTGAGGATCGCCTTGGTGAATTCGCGTTCATAGATGGCCTGATCGACGCTTGCGCGGAAGGCGGTCACGTTGGTGAAGGTCAGCACGACGCCGGTGACCTGGCCATCACCTCTCGCATAGGGGGATATTTGAACAACGAACCACCTGTACCCGTCCCGAAAGTCGGCCCGGGATTCCATTCCACCCGCGATCACCTGGCGGCACTGTTCTTCCAGGCGGTGCAAGCCAGCAAGCGCGGATCTGTCGCAGGACGTCCGACCGATGTCCGACGGCGAAAGGCCGAGCACGTCCGCCGCCGCCTTGTTGAAGCATGCGACCATCAAGTCGCGTCGCAATACCACGATGGGAACTTCAACCGTATCGAGGATGTTGATTGGATCGATCGTCGCCGTGTCTGCGGCAGCGCCGTCGCCATCTCCCCCTTGCAGATCGGTCCAGCCGCCGTTGAGCACAGTGCGTTGCGTCGTCATCGGGCGGTCCCGGAAGCAGTGTACAGCTTGCGGCTCCGCTGCAGAACTGGATCGGCAACTGTCGGGAGAACCTGACGCAATGCCAGCAGCAACGCCTGTGCGCGCGGCATGTTGAAGGGCGACCGATAGTCGGAGAGCAGCCGACTTTCAAGGACACGGGCTTCGTCCGGGCCGACCGTCTCCCGGAGCGCATCGGCTACGGCGCGCTCCAGCCGAGCATAGTCCTCAACTGGAATGAGGTGAGAGTGATTCGTCCCGAGCCTGGGCAGCATGTGCGCATGGACTTCGCCGTTGAAGTTGTCCATCAGGAACGAGCAGAAGATCGCGATGTCATGCTTTTTGGCGAGCTGATCGAACAGGTCCTCGAGGTTCATGCTGGCGGCGACGTCCCCGCGCTCCCACAGGACATTGACCATTTCTCCCCACCAACGCACTTTTTGGTAGCGCGCTCTAGCGCGCACCTGTCCGATGACGTCCCCGGCGAGGCCGAGGAATACCGGCGAATCCGGCATGGCGTCCCGCATGAAGCGGGGCAGGAGTTCGTCGGCGTCAACCACCGTCAGTTGTCCGCGTTTCCGTGCCGCTTCCACATCCACGCCCTCGGCCTCAAGGCGTGGGCGGATGCCGTTCCAGTGGATGAGCGTCGGCACCAGTATGATGCCCTCTCCGTTTGCGAGAGCAGCGCCGGCGAACCGACAGACGGCGCGGTTGAGAAAATCCTGGTCCTGATAGAGCTGCACGATGTGATCGCTTGGACTGGCCTCCGCCACCACTCGATCCCAGGGCTCCCTCAAGCCGCCCTCTTCGCGGTCAGGCTCATGGTGCATCGCAATTGTCTCCAATTAGGGAACGTGCTTCGTGCCGGCCGGCACCGGACCAGACATGGCGGTGGAACGCGACCCGCCACTCTCGGGGTATCGGCTTCGCCGAGGGGCCAACCTTCGGTGAGACGCTTGAGAGTACCAGACGTCGGGTGCTCCGTGGCGGGAAATACGGCCAGAACGGCGTGTCGGTCGCCGTCAGCGCCATCGCGCCAAGTTCTGCAGAAGACACAATCACGGTCCTCCCACAAAACCTCGTGGGGACCAATTTGCCCATCAGTGTCGAACAATGAAGATCGGTTCATCTGCCAGACTCCGCCGGGAGGATTCCTCGATTGAGTTTGGAAGGTGCCATACTATCACTCGTGCGCCTCAAAGGCGAGCCAATGTCCGGGTTCAGGACGCGACGCGGAGGGGCGGCCGCCGCCTGAACGTGCTGAGATACCCGGCTGGGTTGTTGGATCGTCGCAACTTTAGCTTCGGAGACCCCGGACCCTTCTCAAGCCCCAGCCGAGCCGTCACCTCGCTGACGCCGAGTTCAGCCGCGGCGTGTTTGTTCGCTAGACTAGAGACACGCGGGTCAACGCATCTCGCACACGTGCACTGAATATGAATCCCGCCGCGCGCCCTGCCAGCGTTGCGCCGAGCTTCGCGGCTGCCGCGCGGGGGGCCTCGACTTTCTTGAACCTGGCGTCCTCGGCAACGGAACCCCGGCAATACGGGCGCCGAACCAGAATTAGATTCAAGAGAGAGCAGCGACTCAAGCATCCGGTCCACTCTCCCACGGGCCTATCGCCGAGCGGATGCAATCAAGAAGGACTCTCGGATAGAAAGGCTTGCTCAGGTAGCAGGTCGCCCCGGCTTTCAGCGCGCGCTTGCGCAGGCCCTCGTCCGGGAAAGCCGTGATGAAGATGACCGGGATGCGGTGGCCGGACTTGATGAGTGTGCAATGCAACTGCAGGCCGCTGAGGCCCGGCATCTGCATATCGGCGACCAGACACGACGTCTGAGGAACGCAACCCGAGCCCAGAAACGCCTCGGCCGAGGCAAAATTCCGGGCGACCAGGCCGAACGCTTCAATGAGTCCCGTTGTCGCTTCGCGGCTCATTTCGTCGTCATCGACGATAGAAATTAATAGGGGCTCCGTCACCGCCGCCTCCGCTGTTC
>NZ_JAAKZF010000093.1 GCF_011045125.1 Allomesorhizobium camelthorni
GTCACAGGCAACAAATGCCATGGGTGTTTCCAGATTGAGCTTGCGATTGACGCCAGCATTCACAAAAATCTGATCGACCTCTGTGCGCGCTCCCAGATCGCCGATCCGAACAAAACCGGCCATTGCCCGGACACGCACTGCCACAGAGGCACTGTTTCTGTTTGCCGACTAGGACCAGCGCCGTCAACTGTCCCGACATCAGCGAAACCGCTGTCCGGGACTTAACGGAATTGCTGTCCCGATCTTCCGAAATGCGCACTCGACAGAAACCGTTTCAAGCTCAAACCAGCCAGCAAAATGTAGGGCGGAATGGCAAGCGAATAGTGACCGCAGTTTAATTCCAGAATATTTGGCTGAGCGTCGGCGTCCTTCAGCCTTTGCATGAACCTCTGTGATAGCTCTGGCAAAACCACCCTGTCTCTCTTAGCCAGCACGACGTGTAGATCGAGGTCCGGCCGTGCCAAATTGTGCGCGTAATTCTCCAAGTTAAGCGGACCCCAGGCCGTTCTGAGATCGGTCAGATCAACTACAGGCTCAAGGCTATAGCGTATCGATCGCGTCGCGCGACCCGTCCAAACCATATCCGCCAGACTCCCCGCCGTCAGAAACAACGAGGCTTTTGACACCGCCAAGTCGTGCGCAGCTATCAACCCTGCAACCCAGGAGCCTAAGCTCATTCCGAGAACCGAAATATCTCGATAGCCATTTCTTTTCAACCAACGTATAAGTTTTCGTCCATCCAATACTGCCTGCCTTACAGATTGGATTGTTCGACCGAGGTTAGGGCTAAGCATATAGTCGGCGTGCACGGAGCCGGGACGGCTGCGTTCGAAGTGATAGGGCATAGCAATCTCGACAACCGTGATCCCACGCTGCGAGAAAAAGTTGGCAATCGGACGATTCCAGGCGCTTGCATTCCAATGGTGAAAAATCACCATCGCCTGATCGAACGACCCGCTTTCTGTGATTTTCGCCAAGACGATATTGTTCTGCTCTATATCAGTAGAAATGTCCGATGGAAATTTGAGCCACCCATCTTTCCTTTCAAAGCCCTGATTGCTCTCAGTCGGCTCATCGAAAAAGGCTGGATCAGCCACAGCCTGGTCCGCAAGGCCACAGAATTCCTCGATACTTGTTATCTTCCTCGCACCTGGAAAGGCGCGTTCCGCGTCAAGGACGAAATGCGTTGCTTTCTTCCGTTCCTCACCGCGTCGCGCCCGCCGCTCATCCCAATTATCAAGCCAACTATGAAACACTCTGATCGTTACCTAACTCGCTCGCTCGCCATCGCCCAAACCCTGGATTAAACAGGCCAAAAATCGCGAGCAGCACTCCAAGGCCCAGAAGGATCGAAAAGCCAGCAAATGCGTCGATCAGCAAGTAGCAAGCGACGAGTAACGCTACGACCGCCGACATCCTCCACAAAGGCATACAAAAACGGCGTTCGACACCTAAACGGATGGAACCATACAGAAATACAAAACAGGTCGAAATAGCGATAAGAAGGCTGCTGTAATGCGTCGGCCTACGATAGCTGATCCCGGCGCTCACCTCATTGCGTCCATAGAAAGCTGAAGACATATCGCCAACCAACCAGGCCACAATATTCTCTCCACGCGATGTCAGGTAAGCGCTCTGGACCTTCATGACTATGGCGATCAGAACCCCCAAAACAGTACACCGAAAAATTCCACGCATCACTCTGCGACTGGCTTCGTTGTGCTCGTGTTGATAATCCACTTCCAGCCGATTACTCGCTGCTTCTCCGATTCTCCCAAGATCATGGATCACCGTGTAGAGCAAAATGAGACCTACGAAGAACAGATAAAAGCACAGGCACATGTATAGGTAAGCGAGCCCCGTGAATACGACCGCTTCTGGCACCGATATGACCTCAGGGCGCACAATCGCTAACGAGCCCCAATCCGTCGCATAGTTGCCACCACCTTTCATCAACGGGATCAATGACACGCCCACCCATTGAAAAAGTCCGGCGAACAGCACACAAATCAAAAAAACCGCCCAATATGAATACGAAGAAGCTTCTACGCTGCGCGCCCAGGCATCGTCGCTTTCCATCTTGTCGCCCTGCGCTACAAGCTTTGGGCGGCCTTCATCTTTCCAAAAGGTCACTAGCTCGGTCACGAAGGCAAAAAACAGTGGCAAAAATACCATGAAGACGAATGTCCAATTCGCTGTCCAAAGAAACCCAACCTGCTTGACGACGCCATCCGCTCGGCCATATGTCACGCTGTGAATCCCCGTAATATACGACAAAAACCCAAGAGCGGTGACACCCGCAAACACCGACGCCGGTAAATTCAGGGTAGATCCGTGACTAAAAAACGCCTCCGATTTCCTCGCCAAACTAAAACGCCGCCTCGGCCCCTTGGCGTCAGTATCCCGTTTTAGCTCTGCCGGAGACGCTGTGTCGTCATCGAAGATCGCAGCCAGTGCTGTATCTGGAGTCTCCTGTGCAACGCTGCTTCCGGCTCTCTTCCATTCTCGTCTCTTGGCCGATAACCGCGATTGCGCCGCACTAAGCTCAATCTGCCATTCGCTGGTTGCCACCGGATCATCGCACCCAAAAACCCTCGCCAGCCAACGAATATTGGCAGTGCTAATTCCCTTCTCGTTCTCTTGAAACCAAAGCTGCACCGTTCGCAGATCGACCCCTATCCGGTTGGAATCGATCTGTGAAATCGCCTCTGCGAGAAGCTCGGGCGTCCATGGGCCTGCAGGAAACCCGTCCTTGCCCAATGGCCGACCAGCACCCGCCGCGGCCAACCGCTTGAATAATTCTTTGAAATCACTTTCGTCTCCCGGCGGAGGGAGAAATATTTTTCCATTCTTAATCAATGGCTTACAGGCGCTGCTTTCGTTCCGTTTCGCTGGGCTTCGTATCCTATCGTGCGCTCGTCCTCAATCAACGTTTTTATGAACCCCGCGAAGGACTACCAAACCGCGAGCGGGCTAACCGAATTTTGTCGAGGATGTCAGGAAGGGATGCAGTGCCGTTCCAGACCCGTGCCTGGAACCGGATTCCGGTATCTTCCTGGAAAAATGAAGATGATTGGATGTCTTTTTCCGCACCGCAGAACGATGGCATCGAGCATTGCGCGCCACAAGCGCGCGCGTCAGGGAAGGGTCGCGACCGAGGAACCGTCTGCATCGGCATGGAAATTTGTGCGTTGTCCGGCGCTGATCTTCTTTCGTTGGCACGAGAAGCGTGCTCTTTCCAATCTGATCGTGCTTGCGCCGGCAAACGCCGATGAGGCCCGTCAGAAACTTGTCTATCTCATAGCCGTGATGGTGGCTGATCCGGCAACACCGGATGCAATCGGCATCGCAAACGCGATCAAGTCGCTGAAGCCCTTTGAAGCAACACTGGCTCACTGCCTGAGTAAACGGAGAACGCCGTTTCAATGATTCGCCGTTGTGACGCACCATGCCGAACCGTCAATTTCGGGCGTGGTGGCAATGGAAAGCACAGACTTGTCTATTTGCGCAGATCGAACCAGTGGCGTGTCACCTTTCCATCGCCGACCGTGATGTCGAAATAATATGGATCCTCTCGTCTGGGGCGGGCCATCGTTACGGTTTCCTGGCAACCGTCGCGGCCGCCATAGCCTGACTGACAGCTGTTGCGAACCTGAATACAGAGGTCGCCCTGACCACCGCCATGATCTTGGTTGCTGGTTCCGACGCTCCATCCGGGAGGGCATTCCTTATAGGCTTCGTAGCCGGGCTTGCCGGTTCCGGCTTCAGGGCAAGTCGGCCAGGAAAATCCCCAGCTGCCCATCGCCGAAATCAGCCGGTTCATCGGTGGGTGACACGCTGGCACGCCACGCCAGGCCGGGTTCGAGGATGATGCGCACAGGAGCACTTCGCATCCCCATTCGCTCGCCTCAGCGCTATCGGTCAGCGAAACGCACGTCGCCGCGGAGAGGATTGTCGCAATCGGGATCATCCTGACAGGGTTCATAGTGACGTCTCCTTCGATCAGCCTATCGATCTGTTCGCTTCGGGCGCCTGCGTGCATCCTCGAACGGCGGGGAGATTTCGGTTTCGCGTTCGGCAAGCAGGTTGAAGTCCGCGATCGGACGTCGGGACAGCGTCCTATCCACAGCTTTGCGTCGCCACTCCGGCATATCGAGCACGTACGTTGCCCACATCCCGTGCCGGGCAGACTTGGCGTAGCTCTGCCAGGTCAGATATTCGGCCGGCGCCGGCGAGTTCACCCGGGCCCAGCCGACGCGCACCATCTCCAGGGCCAAATCGCGGCCGCGTACCGAGCAATAACCGAGGAGGGCGCTGTCGGCATCATAAGCGCGAACGATGCAGGTAACTTGTGCGCTGCCAACCGTGCGCTTCAACCAGGCCTTCGCCAGAGGACCGCATGGCACTGGCTTCGGGATCATGCTTTCGCCATCACGGCGAGGATCGTAGGACCATTGCGGCAGCTCGCAGACGTCGATCAAGGCCAGCCGTACCTTGTGGCCGCCCTTTGGGAACCAAAGTGTTCGCCCATCGATGACAGATGTCCGGCCGGAGATTCTTGTTGCCGCGCTCAAGGCAGGAACCGATCCTGCTTCGACGGAGGATCGTGTTTGATCGTGCAGGATGTCCGCCGAATGGACCGGAGAGGGCAGGGCGGCCACTAGCAGAGCCACCAGGCTCGACTTGATAGCAACTGACGTCATGGGGAGGTCGCTCCGCCGGCTGCACTTTGACCGAGCAGGAGCGCCGGATGCTGGACATCGTCGAATTGCCAGAGACCGACCTTCTTTTCTCGGGCGGCTTGCTCCACCACGGCGTAGGGCGCGTGATAGGGCAGGCCGCGTCCGTCGAGCGAGGCGAAGGCGAAGCCGGAGGAGATCATCAGATTGGCGAGATCCAGCCGGTCTGTCCCGATCGTTGCATAGCAGGACACGAAGACCATTCCGGCCGATTGCGCGACCTGCGCACAGACGGGATGTGTGTCGGCGACGTAGGCGGCAAGCACGGCCAAGGAGGCTTCCCCGCAGTCGCGATGAGCGCCCGACTTATCCGTATAGACTGTTCCGCGCAGACAGGCCTGCACACCGAAGAGGCGGAAGTGTCGGCCGCTGTCCTGCCAGCTGTCTCCGCTTTCGAGCGTCAAGCCTGGTTTCAGCTCGAAGTAGCCCTCCGGCGGTGCGGCCGTTGCCGGCGTCGACCCGAATATCATCGCGAGGAGAAGGGCAGGGGACCTCATTGCCCCGCGATCCTCGGATCGGCCCACATGCCATAGCCGCGCCGGCCGATGTCCTCGGCCTCCTTCAGGTCGGTTCTTGCGAACGTCCCATCCGACCGCTTTGCAATTCGGTGGCTGCCAAGCGAGACCAGTTGTTCCTCGAACATGTCCACGGTGTCTAGGCTGCCCGGGAAATTGTAGTAGCCGTAGCAGGTGGCATCCTGCGTCTTCGCGCCGGTCTCACTGACAAAGGCCCGGCAGTAGATCACACGTGGAGACTGGAGAAGCGTCGCCAGACCCTGTCGGGCGTAGTCATCACAGGATCCGGCAAAATTTTCCTTGCGGTTGACCATGTCGCCCTGGCACGGCTCGATCCCGTAGAGGCGAACTGTCAAACTGGTGTCCACCCGGAAGTCAGTTGGAGAGACCGCCTTGAATCCGGAAGCTGACGCGTAGCCTTTGCGCTCCGAAACTTTCCCCTGGCCGTCATAGTACTCCATGACCAGCACCGTCTTTCCGGGCGCCGCCAGCGAACGGACGTAGGCCTCGTCCACCGGCTCGGCCGCATAGGCCGGCAGGCCCGCGCTGATCGCCGCCAAACAACCGGCTACTCGTCTCATGTGCAGTCGCCTCCAGGTTGTCACCTTGCTCGACATTGACCTGCCTCTTCTCTCTTTGCAAGAAAAATAACAATCAAATTGACATTGTTTTTTCTCTCCCCTAACCATTGCCGTATCTGTCGTTACAAGGCTTTGGATGCGGACCCATGGCGATGCAGGCAAAATCACCGTCGATAGCGCCGATCTTGGCGGTGACAATCCTCACAAGCATATGCGTTACGTCGACCGGTGCAGCACTGGCATCCGAACTGTCTGCGTCCATGGCTTTCCAGCCAACTGGAACAGGCGAAAATCGGCCCCAGCATGGCGCTCTGCCGTCTGCCGACACCGTTGCTGAAGCAAGGTGGGCGCGGCTGAATGAAGACTATGTGCTGGGGGAGAGTGGTCAGATCGTTCCCGAACACCAAGCGCCGGAGCTGATCGGAGTGCCGGCAGCCGCTGCAGACGGTCCTGAAACAAACGACAATCATTTTGATAGTGGTATTCAGTTTGGCACGCCTGAGTGCGGTCCATCGCCGGCGACGCCCGCCGAGATCACGCGCCTCGTTGTCGAGGCGGCGGAGCGGCACAATGTCGACGTGGGATTCGCCGTCGCGGTTGTCACCGCCGAAAGTCGACTCGATCGGCTTCGCAATTCGCCCAAGGGCGCGCGCGGACCCATGCAGCTAATGCCTGCGACGGCCAAGCGATTCGGTGTGACAGATATCTGCGATCCGGAAGAGAACATCGATGGCGGGGTCCGTTACCTCCGCGAGTTGACCGACGAATTCCGCAATCCGCTTCTCGTCGCTGCTGCCTACAACGCCGGCGAGATGCGCGTGCGTGAGCATGGCGGCATTCCCCCGTTCAAGGAAACGCTCGGGTACGTCGCCGAAGTGCTCAACATCGAGATGGGCATTGAGGGAAGCGGCTCGACCAGGGGCGAATCGCCTGACGCGGCCGACGAACACCAGCGATCTTCCACAGCAACTGGAGTCATCACGTCGCGCGAACGCCGCCAGTGGGTCGGCGGTGTCATGCATTTCTAGCAGGAGGTCACCATGAACGACGTTTCCTATTCGCCCGCTGCTCGGCCAATGCCAATGCCGATTGCATTCGTCACGATGCTGGCCATCTGTCTTGTGTTTGCAGAGCCGGCGTTAGCGCAATCCTCTGGTGCCTTTGCGCCGCTGGAAACCGCGGTCCAGATGATCGTGGATTTCATCACCGGGCCGTTCGGTCGGCTTCTTGCCATCATCGCGGTGATCGCGCTCGGCTTTCTTGCCTTCGCTGGACGCCTCTCCTGGTTCACCGCCGGCGCGGTCGTCCTCGGCATCGGTTTGGTCTTCGGCGCGCCGGCGATCGTGGACGAGATGATTGCGGCGGTGGGGAACTGAACCATGGTCGAGTTCACTGACGAAAAGCCCCATCTAACGCCGTTAGTGATCGGTCTGACCCGCCCTCCGATGATGTGGGGCATCCCGCTCAATGCCTTCTACATCATCGTCGGCTTCACGCTGATCGCATTCCTGGTGAGCACAAGCTTCTGGTCGGCGCTGATAGCGCCGCTGATCTACCTCGCGCTCTTTGCCTTCTGCAGCCGCGACATCCGAATCCTCGATCTCGCCCAGGTCGTCGGGCGCCGCACGCCGCGGACGCCGAACCGGCTCTTCTGGCGCACGAACTCGTACGGGCCATGATCATGTTGAACGTCGTCGTCGAAGAGCTTGGATTTGGACGCGAGCGCCGGCGCGAACGGCCAATGTCGAACCATATTCCGTATCTGCGTCATCTCGCCGACACCGTGATCGGCCTCGAAAGCGGCGCGATCCTTTCGGTGATCAAACTGGATGGACTGTTCTTCCAGACAGAGGATCAGGCCGAGCTCAATATGCGAGCGGCCGTCCAGAACACGCTGATCCGCGCGCTCGGCTCGAGCCGCTATTCGCTCTGGTCGACGGTGATCCGTAAGGAGGTCAAGCCCTCGATCGGCGGGGTCTTCTCGGACCCGTTCTGCGATCTTCTGAACACACGCTACATGGCGTCGCTGCGCGACAAGCGCATGTTTACCAACGAACTCTATCTCACGATCATCCGTTCCGGGATGCGTGGCGCGCTCGGCGCCGCCGAAGGCTTCTCGCGACTGCTCGACCGCTCCTCCGGCAAAGAAGTCCTTGAGCAGCGGCTGCACGAACGCATCAACGAACTCGAAGAGATCGTGGGCAACGTCACGCGTGAGCTCCAAAAGTACGGCGCGCGTCCGCTCGGCGTTGTCTACCGCGACGGCGATCCGTACTCGGAACCTTGCGCCTTCATCAACGCGCTGCTCACCTGCGGCATCGCGCGCGACCTGCGCCTGCCGCGTATGGGCATCCGCAGCTACGTCGGCACATCGCGCCTGCATTTCTCGAAGCGGACGTTGCAGGCGCAGGGTCCGACCGAGGCAGAGAACCGCTTCGGCGCGATGCTGTCGATCAAGGAATATCCTCCATTCTCCGGACCGGGGATGCTGGATGGGCTCCTGCAGATGAATCACGAGTTCATCTGCACCCAGTCTTTCACGCTGGCTGACAAGCCAATCGCGCAGGAGCGCATTTCCCGGCTGCAGCGCCAGATTCACGCGTCGGATGAATCGGGCAGCACAGTCGAGACGGACATCGACTTCGCACTAAACAGCCTGCTCAACCAGGAAGCCGTCTTCGGCTATCACCATTTCAGCCTTTTGTGCCTGTCGAGCGACTTCAATGGCCTCGACAAGGCTGTCGCCGAACTCGGCTCCTGCCTCACCGACATGAACATCAACTGGCTGCGCGAGGACCTCAACATGGAGGCCTCGTTCTGGGCGCAGCTGCCCGGCAATCACGCCTACATCGCACGCTCCTGCATGCTGTCGAGCTCGAATTTTTCGGGTTTCTCGTCACTCCACAATTTCGCGAATGGCTCGGCTAGCGGCAACCACTGGGGACTACCGATCTCCATCCTCGAGACGACGTCGCAGACGCCATACTGGTTCAATTTCCATCAGCGCGACATCGGCCATTTTTTGGTCACCGGCCCGACCGGCTCTGGCAAGACCGTGGCGCTGACCTTCCTACTCGCCCAAGCGTTCCGGGTCTCGCCGGAGCCGCGCGCCGTGTTCTTCGACAAGGACCGCGGCGCCGAGATTTTCATTCGTGCCGTCGGCGGCGATTATGAGGTGCTCCAGCCCGGCGTCGCGACCGGCTTCAATCCGCTGCAACTGGAAAACACCGCGACAAATCGCGAGTTTCTGCATCGCCTCCTCAAGGCCATGCTCGACCCTGCTGACGGCAGCGGCTTCAGCCAAGAAGAAGAGGATACGCTGGAGCGGGCGATCGGCCGTATCTGCCAGGAGCCGTTCGAACAGCGCACGCTTGCCAATCTGTCCGGCCTGTTGATGGGCAGGGCGCGTTCCGATGCGAACGATCTCCAGTCACGTCTGCGTCCCTGGTTCGAGGGCGAAAAGGCCTGGCTCTTCAATGCTTCGCGCGACGTGTTGTCCTTTTCGGGCCGACGCATCTTCGGCTTCGACATGACACACATCCTCGACAATCAGGATGTGCGCACGCCGGCGCTCATGTACCTCTACCACCGGCTGGACGAGCTCCTCACCGGCGAGCCGGTTCTCATCTTCATGGACGAAGCTTGGAAGCTCCTGCAGGATCCGGTCTTCTCAAACTACATCGTCGACAAGATGAAGACGATCCGCAAGCTCAACGGGATCGTCGGGTTCGGCACACAGTCGGCGGCCGATATTGCCCGTTCGCCGCAATCGCACACGCTGATCGAGCAGTCCGCGACCAATCTGCATTTCCCGAATCCGCGCGCGGACGAGGAAAGCTACATCCGGCGCTTTGGCCTGACCGCCAAGGAATACGCCTTCATTCGTAACACCCCGCCCGAGCGGCGGACATTTCTGATCAAGCACGGCAACGACTCCGTCATCGCCAGGCTCGATCTCTCCTCCGTGCCGGATCTCGTGCGCGTGATGTCTGGCCGCAAGGAGACGATCGAGCAATGTGCAGCACTTCGCGCACAGCTCGGCGACGATCCGGCGAAGTGGCTGCCTGTTTTCTGCGGCTGGGAGGTTCCAGCATGATCTGGCGTCTTTCCCTGCTTCTGGTATTTGCGGCATCACCGGCGCTTGCTGACATTCCGACGATCGACAATACGGTCCTCGACGAGCGCGAGGATCGCGACCAGAAAACCGGCGAGATCGAGAAGGTCGACGAGGAGCGCTACGTTAACAATCAGAGCGTGACCTGCTCCATGTACCGGCCGGCCCGCAAGGAAGATCCGGTCGGCGCGGCGAATGCCAATCCGGCGACCGCCGGCCTGGTTCGTCGTATTGCGCGTGAGGAGGGCGTCGACGAAAACCAGTTCCTGGCGCTCGTCTACCAGGAAAGCCGCTTTAACCCGTGCGCCAAATCTCCAATGGGCGCCGTCGGCCTTGCGCAGCTGATGCCTGGAACTGCGGGCGGTCTCGGGGTCGATCCCTACAATATCGAGCAGAATCTGCGCGGCGGCGCGCGCTACTACAAGCAGCAGCTTCGAAAGTACAACGGCAATGTCTCGCTGGCACTTGCCGCCTACAACGCCGGCGCAGGGAACGTGAACAAATATGGTGGCATCCCGCCGTTCAAGGAAACGCAGGGCTATGTCGCCAACATAACCCAAAAGTGGCTTCCGGCCTTCGGCGGCTCCGACAAGTCTGGCATCCCGCTCAACTATGGTGGTGGCGGCGCTTACGAGGGCGCCCGGACCAGCACGATGAACGCAATAGGCCTGACCGCGGCAATCGGGGAAGGGTCCGGCGATGTGACGTCTTGGCTCACGCAACTCGGCGACATGGGAGCCGGCACGATTCAGGACAGCTGGGATCATAATGCGGGTGCGCGCAACGCGAACATCGAGCTCATCAACCGGCTGATCCTGCTAGGCGCGGGCTTTGCCGATCTCAGCAATTCCAGCAACGCCATGACGCTTGGCGACCTGTCAGGCGCCAACCGATCCACCCGTTACGAGATGGGCGACGACCATGACACCCGACCAGTCGCCGGCTTCTGCTACGAGCGCGGAGGCTTTGTCTGGGACAGCGCGGCAAAGGCGTGTGTCCAGCGCATCGATGCGCAAACTGAACTGCTTCTCGAGACACAATGACGGAGATTAACATGAAACGTTCATTGGCAATCCTGGCTTTCGTCGGCGTAGGCATCGCGCCGGCTGCAGCCGATATCCCGGTTATCGACAAGACAAACTATGCGGTCGCTCGGGACACGGCCGAAAAGACAGGCAAGATCCTCGACACGAACAAGGAAATCCTAGGCACGGTCGAGGAAACCCTGAAGGCCGTCCCCGGCGACCGCGGCGGCGACGCTGGTCCTCTGAAGGATGTCGCGATCGGCAACGGCTTTAGCGTCTCCTCCATGCCGTCATTCGACAGCATTCTGAAGAGCGGAATCGCCGATTTCGGATCGCTCGATCCCAAGGTGGTGGAAGCCGCCACGCTTTTCATCAACGGCCTACAGCTCGTGCGCTCTCTTTCGGGCAAGGAAAACAGCTCGCTTGCCAGCGACAAATCCTACGAAGAGCTCATGAAAACGGTGATGGGCGTCTCGGCTCTGATCACTGGCTCGCAGCAGGCGGTCGAAACGCGCCGCTCCGCACTCGAAACCGCAGGCGGGGACATCGGCAAGGCCGAGGACATCAAAGGATCGATCGACCAGAACACGCAGCTACAGGTCCAGACGGGCCTGACGTTGAACGAGATGATCGGCGTGCTGAATGCCGGCGTGCAGTCGCTGCACGCCGAGAACCAACGCAAGCTGACCGACATGTCGAACACCAGAAAAGCGCTGCGGTACGAATGAGAGGGCGGCAATGGATCTCGAATGCTCTGGTGTTCGCGCTGGCCGTTCTCGCCAGCGGATGCGGCACACCGCGCGAGAAGACGGCACCGTGCAAACGACCGGCCAATCTGTCCAGCTATGCCAGCACGGGGGACGAGTGCGGGCCGATGATGTTCGTCAATGCAGACAGGGCCGCGGCATTGGCCGCAATCCAGGATTTGGCAACCGGCGACGAAAAATAGGGCAGGGCTGTGGACGACTTCATTGGCGAACTGTTGGACCGGATCGATGCTTCGGGAGAGAATTTCTCGCAGAGCGCCTACGAGGCGCTGAGCCAGGATCTCGAGCCGCTTCTGCGCCTGCTCTTCGTCCTTGCCGTCCTGTTCTACGGCGTACAGCTTTTCCTCGGGACGTCACGCCTCAGTGTCGCCGAGATCATCAGTCGGCTGGTGCGCGTCTTCGTCATCCTGGTGCTGGTCGGTACCTGGTCGAACTTCAACGATCTTGTTTATGGCTGGCTGACAACGGTTCCGGAAGCGGCCGGCCGCGCCATCCTGGCGGCATCGGGCACGGGCGTGACCGAACCCACCAATGGGCTATCGCAGATCTGGAAGACCGCGAACACCGCCGCTGCGGCCTTCTCTGAACAGGCTGGTTATCTGTCCGTCCTCCCGGCCTTGATCGGCATGATCATCATGGTCTTTGCCGGCCTGTTCGTTGCCATCGCGCTGGGCATTCTCGTGCTAGCCAAGGTTGTGCTGTGGGTGCTGCTGGGCACCGCGCCGATCTTCATTGCCTGCTTCTTTTTCGATGTGACCCGTAGCTATGCCATGGGATGGCTGAACCAGTCGCTGCTCTATGCGATCATTCCGCTGTTCGTCTACGTGATCGCCGCGTTCCTGATCGCGGCGATGGAACCAGAACTGACAACGATTGATAGCATCTCCGGCAATCGTGAACTAAAGCTCAGCGACTTTGCGGCTTTCATCATGCTTTGCCTTGCTGGCAGCTTCGTTCTTCTGCAGGTGCAATCGCTCGCGCAAGGCATAGCTGGCGGGTTGGCGACGCCGATCGGGCCTCGTTCGCGGCAGATGACCACGCGAGGAATTTTCTGGAGCCGCGAAGCGATTGGTCAATCGGCGCGCCAGACTCGGGCAGCAGTCCATCGCGTCCAGGCTCGACTTCACTCACCACGGCAGGATGGCGCGGGCGCCTCCATGCAGCGCGCGATCACGTCAAATGGAACGCCTCGGCAGACGTGAGGCAAGTTGATGTTGGATCTCGAACAACAAGAAAAGGGCAGGGATGGCAGACAAATCCGAATCCGCGCTGCGGTCCTATTTCCAGCAAGGCGACATCTGGGAGCAGGAGATCATCAAGCGGGCGAAGCGCTCGGCGCGCGTCGCCTGGTTCTTTTCGATCGTCTTTGCCGGGATCGCCCTGCTCAGCCTGCTCGCCGTGGTGCTGATGCTGCCGCTGAAGAGCTTCGAGCCTTATGTCGTCACCGTCGATCAGACGACGGGCTACATCGAAGTCAAGTCGGGCCTGACACGACCAGCCAATCTCACCGAACAGCAGGCGATCACCCAGGCCAATGTCGTGCGCTATATCCGTGCCCGCGAAGGCTACGATCCCTATGCCATCACCGAGAATTTTGGGATCGCGGCGCTCCTGTCCGCGGACGAAGCGGCGCGGGAACTGCAAACCCTCTACAGCGCGGCAAATGCGCAGAACCCCACAAAGGTCTATGGGCGGCTGAAGCGGGTCCTCGTCGAGATCAAATCAGTGACGTTCCCGAACACCAGCACGGCGATCGTCAGGTTCTCCACCAACGAACGCAGCGACACGGAATCGATCGTCCGTCATTGGATCTCCGTCGTTCGCTTCCGCTATACCGACACACCGGTCCGCAACGAATGGCGCTTCGAGAACCCTCTCGGCTTCCAGGTCTATTCGTACCGCCGGGACCAGGAAACGGTCACGCCCGGAGATCCGCAATGAGAGCCCGCTCCTGGACGGCTGCGCTCATGCTGTGCGGGTCCCTGTGGCCGGCGATGGCGGCGCAGACCCCGAAGGGCGGTTCTCTCGATGCGCGGGTGACCAGCGTCACCTATCAGGAGAACAACGTCGTTCAGGTTTTCGCGACCTACGGCATCTCAACCATGATCATCTTCGACGAGGACGAGAAATTCAAAACGATCTCGCTCGGCGACACAGAGAGCTGGCAGGTCGTCCCAACTGAGAAAGGCAACATCCTCTTCGTCAAGCCGACCGCCAAGGACGTAGTAACGAACATGAACGTCGTCACTGACAAGCGTATCTACTATCTCGAACTGCACGATTTCGCGCCAGAGGCCGGCCGCAAGGTATTTGGAATCCGGTTCCATTACCCGGAGAAGAATCTCAATGCCGCCTTGCGGCAGGAGGCCGAACAACGCGCTGCCTGGCCAAATATCTCCGGCATCGACAAAGCCAACGTGAACATCGACTATTCGTTCTCGGGTGATGCCCGTCTGAAGCCGCTCATGGTCTTCGATGACGGAAACAAGACCTTCTTCAAGTTCGACCGACGCGTGCCGGCGATCTTCGCGGTCAACTCGGATTTTTCCGAAACGCTCCGAAACTTCCGCAGGGAAGGGGAGTACATCGTGGTCGACGGGACGGCGATCCAGTTCACCTTGCGTGATGGCGATCAGTGGATCTGCATCTTCAATCTCAGGAAGCCGGATTTCGCCGCGCCCGATCCGGCAATCCTCGGGCCAGTCGAAGATGACAACGCAAAACGCCGGCGCCGGAGCGGAAACTGATGAAGCGCTCCCCCGAACTCGAGGCCCTCGGTCAAAGCGACGACCCCGTCATTGCCGACAATGGCGTTCGTCGCAAGCAACTCGTCGGCGGCGCGGTCTTGCTTCTGATGGGCTTGGTCGCCGGCTATATGGTTCTCGCCAGCAGGCAGCCGCCCGTCCGCGACATGCTCGATGGCGACGAAGAGTTCACCACCACGACGTTTCGACCGCCGTCCTTCGTGCGCGAAGGCGAGCCCGAACCGGAACCGCCGGCGCCGGAAATTGTCCAAATACCGCCGCCACCACCTCCGCCTCCTCCAGTTGAAGAGGCCGATACGACCAAGTTCGAGGTACCACCACCCCCTGTTCCCGGCGCGCCACCGCCACCGGAAGCGGTCGTTGCGCCGGCTGAAGAATTCCCCGAACGTTTCCGCTCGAAACTGGTCGTGGTCGACAATGCCGCCGACGGGCAGGGCAGCCTGATCGGGAACGAAGGAGAGGGGCTCACCGTCGCCGGTGAGGATCGCAGCAGCAAGTTTCTGGCCGCGGCCTCAAGCATTGGCGACCGCGGCGCCAAGGCGCGAAAGATCGAGCGCATCGACGCACTCGTTCCTGAAGGCACGTTGATCCCTGGAATATTAGAGACGGCTATCGTCAGCGACCTTCCCGGGCAGGTGAGGGCGATCGTCTCTCAGGACGTCTATTCGTTTGACGGTCGACGTATCCTGATCCCGACCGGCACCCGGCTTATCGGCGAGTACCAGTCCGAGATCACGCGCGGCCAGACGAGAATTTTCGTGGTCTGGACCCGCATGCTGCGCGATGACGGCGTGTCGGTCCGGCTGAACTCGATCGGCGCCGACAGCCTGGGCCGTGCCGGCCTGACCGGGCGCGTGGACAAGAAGTTCCGGGAGCGGTTCGGCGCGGCCATTCTGCTGTCGATCATCGGCGCCGGCGCCAGCTACCTGACTGGTTACGGCAGCGAGGCCGCGGCCGGAGATAGCGACGATGCGCAAAACGCTGAGGAGCTAGCCCGTGAGACCCTCGCGCAGACCTTCTCCGACATGGCCAATCAGGCATTGGGAGACTCCTTGCGAATTCCACCAACGATCAGCGTCAGCCAGGGCGAGCGCATCTTCGTCTTCGTTCGTCAGGACCTCGATTTTTCCGCCATGTACGAGGATCCCGTGACCGAGGCACTGAGGGAGATCCGTCGTGAACGTAATCTCAACTAGCTTCGCCGCCGAGCAAAAACATCATTTTCTGAACCGGGCGCTAGAGCCGCTGCGGCCATTTCTTGATGACAGCCAGGTCGTCGAGATCTCCATCAACTCTCCGGGCCAGGTTTATGTAGAGCGGCTGGGCTCGGCCCACATGGAACACTATGAAATACCTGAGCTCACCGCCGACGAGATCGTCAACATCGGCGAGCGCGTCGCGGCGACAACCAATCAGTTCATCAACCGGTCAAGTCCGATCCTCAGCGCCGCCCTGCCGACAGGAGAGCGAATACAGGTCGTCCTACCGCCCGCCGCGCCCGAGGGCGGCGCAGTTTCCATTCGCAAACAAGTCATCAGCAACTTCACGCTCGACGACTATCGCGATCAGGGATCGCTTGATCAGGTGACGGTCGCCGTCGGCGGTCTCAGCGAGACCGATCATACGTTGATCGAACGGCTGTCTGACAAGGATATCTACGGCTTCATTCGAACGGCCATCATCAATCGCGTGTCCATACTGATCAGCGGCGGCACCTCCAGCGGCAAGACGACATTCCTCAACGCGTGCCTCAAATCAGTCGACCCGCATGAACGTATCATTACGTTGGAAGATACGCGGGAGCTCTTCCCGCCGCAGAATAACGCGGTGCATCTGCTCGCCTCTCGCGGCGAGCAGGGAACGGCCAGCGTGACGATCCAGTCCTTGCTCGAGGCCTCGCTACGCATGCGACCGGATCGGCTTTTCGTCGGGGAGGTGAGGGGATCGGAAGCGTTCGCCTTTCTGCGCGCCATCAATACGGGCCATCCAGGTTCGATGTCGACGGTCCATGCCGACACGCCGCTTGGCGCCTACGAGCAGCTCGCCATGATGGTGATGCAGTCGGGCTTATCGGCCGCCTATCCGAAAGCCGATCTCATCTCCTATATCCAGAGCGTCATTCCGATCGTGATCCAGTTACGCAGGGAAGGGGGCAGACGCGGCGTCTCGGAGATCTTCTTCGCTCGCGAACGAATGGACACGCTATGACCAGCTCGCTTCGGGTCTTCTATATCGGCTTCTGCCTGACTGTGGCCTTTGCCGTCTGGCTGTTGGCCTACGGCCTTGGTTTGCAGCTGCTCTATGGCGATGGTCGGGTCCTGCAGGCGACCATCACCACAAATCCCTTCGCACCATTCCAGCAGATCATCGCCTATAGCGACAGCGGTGTCCTGCGGGTGGTAGCGATCGGGGCGCTTCTTCCCGCTGCTCTTGTGGCCAGTATTGTCGCTTATGTAGGCCTCCGCCCAATCTCGAGTCCCCTCGGTGACGCCCGCTTCCAGACCACGATGACGCTCCGACGCGATGGTTGGTTCAAGAAGAAGGGAAAAATCCTTGGACGGTTCGGACGCCGGATCCTTCGAGTTGAGGACGATCGGCATCACCTGATCATTGGACCGACACGCTCGGGGAAGGGGGCTTGCTACGTCGTTCCAAACGCGCTTTCGCATGAAGGCTCGATGATCGTAACCGATTTGAAGGGAGAGATCTTCCGCAGCACCGCTGGCTACCGCAAATCGAAGGGCAACCAGGTCTTTCTCTTTGCTCCGGGATCGGAAAGGTCGCATCGCTACAACCCGCTCGATTTCATCCGGACGGACCGTGGTGACCGCACCACCGACATCCAGAACATCGCCGCAATCCTCGTTCCCGAAGTCAGCGAATCCGAGAATTCGATCTGGCAGGCCACCGCCCAGCAGGTCATCGCCGGCGCAATCAGCTACATCAACGAAAGCGTCTACTATAAGGGACATCGCACTCTCGGCGAGGTCACGTCCTTCTTCAACAGCGGCGTAAACCTCCAGGCGATGATGACGCTCATCAAGGAGCGTGAGCCCTATCTGTCCCGTTTTACGATAGAGAGCTTCAACGCCTACATCGCCCTGTCCGAGCGCGCCGCCGCGTCTGCGCTCCTCGACATCCAGAAAGCCCTGCGGCCGTTCCGCAATGAGCGAGTCGTGGCTGCGACATCGGTGACCGACATGGATCTGCGCGCTTTGAAGCGCCGCCCGATCTCGATCTACCTCGCTCCCAACGTCACCGACATCACGCTGCTACGACCGTTGCTCGCACTCTTCGTGCAGCAGACCCTCGACACATTGATGCTTGAGCAAACAGAGCGTTCGGTACCGGTCTACTTCTTGCTCGACGAGTTCCGTCAGTTGAAGAAGATGAGCGAGATCACGACCAAGCTGCCCTACGTGGCTGGCTACAATGTGAAGATGGCCTTCGTCATTCAGGACCTGAAGAACCTGGACGAGATCTATGGTGAGACATCCCGGCACTCGCTAATGGGCAACTGCGGCTACCAGCTCGTCCTCGGCGCCAACGACCAGGTGACAGCGGAGACCGTATCGAAGGGCCTGGGCAAGCGCACCGTCCGATACAAGACCGAGTCCCGCACGATCGAGCTGATGGGCCTGCATCGCCGCACCAAGATCGAGCAGTTGAGGGAGCGCGACCTGATGATGCCGCAGGAGGTGCGGCAGATGCCGGGAGACAAGATGGTCATCCTGGCCGAAGGGCAGGGGCCGATCTTCGCCGACAAGCTGCGGTTTTTCCGGACAGCGCCGTTCCGGGAGATGGAGAGGTTCTCACAGACCCATTTGCCGGACGTGCCGGCAACCGAGTTTTTGCCACAGCGGCCGGCTCCAGCGACAACCGGCGCATATGTCGGCGAACACATCGATGCTTCCAAACCGGAGGAACTGAAAGCCGGCCCCGATAAAGTGGCAAAACTTCCCGGCAGGAGGCCGGCGTTAACTTCAAACGTCCCCGCCAAGGGGCTCGACGGGCAAGCTTCGATGCCTGCCGTGAGAAGGGCCTCGGCGCGAGGTCGCTCGGATGGCGCCTCAGCCAGCTCGCTTGACGCGGATTTCGCGAAGGCCGCAAGGCGATTGAAGACGCTTGCAAAGGCAGCGAGCAAACCCGGAAGTCCGCGCGACAAATCAGGCAATTGGGAACTGATTTTCGACGCCACCATACCTGACGAGCTTGAGATCGCTGAGGCGGAAGCTGTGTAACCAGCAGCGGGCAGTCCGACGTGACTCGAACACATCCGGCCGAGCGCCCACCGCAGTAGGCCTGGTCCGTGAGGCCCAAGCTATCGCAAGAGCGCTTATCCTTGCCTACCAGCGCGGTATAGTGGATCGCCACGAACTCATCCGACTAGCCGATGTCGCTGTTGATTAACAAAAACTGAACAGTGGATAGCTTAGTAAAATCAATAACTTAGTTCCATAAACTAGT
>NZ_JAAKZF010000094.1 GCF_011045125.1 Allomesorhizobium camelthorni
TGAACTTGGTACCTCTCCGCAGGCGGTCTACACGCAGATACGGCTCGATCATGCACGCCATCTTCTGCTCAGAACCGACAGGTCGATTTCAAGCATCGCGCTGGAATGTGGCTTCTGCGACGGCTCGCATCTGAGCCGCGTCTTTCGTCTTCAGTACCTGCGGACGCCTCAAGAGTTCAGGTCGCAGCACGGGGAATCGCTGTCCTTGCATCGCGGCCCACGGCACCGTAATAGCCAGGAACCGGCGTCGGGTAGCGGGAACCAGTTTGGATGTAAATGACCCCTCAAACAGGGTCCTATTCCACAAAATCATATTATAGCGCCGGAGGTGCCACGATGCGCGGCAGCAGTGGCATAGCACAAATGCCGGTGATCGATCTGCATACTGGACCAAATTGTTGAGGTGGTGCAATTGCCTCTTCCGGGGTCAAAAAAGCCCTGCCGGTGGGGAGGTGCACCGGTAGGGCCACCACGCTTGGCACTGCGGCTCGCGTGGCCGCTCGAAGTCGACGACCGATGTTGCAGGCTGCGGTGGCCATCCACTACATCCTGGGAAGGTCAGCCGAAAGTCGAAATAATGTCATGCGGCAGATGAGTTTTTTGCGCGACTGTCGGGCCTGGCGCACATGATAGCGTCTGCACTGAACCGTCCGAATGAAGGCGCTTGTCTTCAAACTGTAAACCACCGCTTACAATTTGCTGACGCGGCGAAGTCTCTAGCAACTAAATCCTTGAGTCCTTGAGGTGTTGCCCAATACCGGCCCGGTCGAAGGAGGTACCCGGCCGTGGGGTGGGGCCGACGTTGTGGATTACAAGTGCGGCTGTGCACGCCCTAACGAGACCACCTAATCGGCGCTAGCTGCGTCGTCTCACGCGGAGCAACCCATGCATAAGAATTCCCTAGCAGCCACAGGCTTTCTCTGCCTGGGCGTTTTCGTCTTCTCGCTGCAGGACGCGGTCCTGAAAGGGCTCTCGGACACGTATCCCGTCACGCAAGCGATGACGGTTCGATCAATTGTCACATTGCCCATACTGCTGGTACTGGTACTCGCGACCGCGAGTATTCGGTCTCTTTTTTCCAAGCGTGCCGGGCTGCTGACTATTCGTGCTGTGATCCTCCTAGGTGCATACCTTTTCTACTATCTCTCGATCGCAGCGCTGCCTCTGGCCGATGCTGTCGCGCTCTTTTTTGTCGCTCCGCTCATCATTGCAGGGCTCGGAATTCTTTTCCTCGGTGAGCGACCTCACCGAGCCACCTTGATCGCTCTGGTGGTGGGTTTGGTCGGCGTGATCATCACGCTCCAACCGGGTCTTGCAGTCTTCGAATGGGCAGCTGCGTTGACCCTCTTGGCTGCAGCGCTGTACTCATCTGCCCAGATACTAGCGAGGAAACTTGGCGACAGCGAGGGCGCCGCGGTTATGACCTTCTATCAGAACTTGGCCTTGCTCATTGGCGCGCCCGCGCTGGCGGCGCTCGTGAGCTTAGGCGGCCTTGAAGATGCTGGTCACCCGAGTCTTACCTTTCTTATGCGCCCATGGGTCTGGCCAACGCTCAACGATGCGTTGCTGATGGCCGGCTGTGGCGTGATCGCATCTGCCGGAATGACATTGCTTTCCCAGGCTTACCGACTTGCCCCAGCGGGCAACGTCGCCGTCTTCGAGTACAGCGCCATCATTTGGGTTCCATTGTGGGGGCTGCTGTTCTTCGATGAAGTGCCGAGGTTCACTACCGTCCTCGGGGCAGCCCTAATCTGTGGAGCCGGGTTGTTCGCACTGATTGGGCAGAGCTCCGCTGAGAATGCAGCTGAACCGACTTAATTTGGTTCTCCACGATAACCGTCGGCGCGTCAACACCATGCGCCGTAGCGATTTTGGCACTTCGCACCTGAACAGAAGTGTGCCAAACGCGAAACCCGCGGATTGGTAACGTTGGGGAAGGAGTCATACTCTATTGAGTGCAGTTGGTGACACCAAGACGATCACACCGTCGGATATTCGTTCGCGAAAGGGCGGAACGCCACTCGTCTGCCTGACTGCATATACGACGCCGATCGCGAAGCTGGTTGATCGACACGGGGACATTGTTCTTGTCGGCGACAGCGTCGGCATGGTTCTCCACGGCCTGCCCTCGACGCTCGGCGTGACGCTGAAGATGATGATCATGCACGGCCAAGCCGTTCGACGCGGCATTAAACGGGCGCTGATGGTCGTCGAAATGCCGTTCGGTTCCTACGAGGAAAGCCCCGAGCAGGCTTTCCGCAGCCGCGCGCGTCTTGGCCGAAACTGGCTGCGCGGCGGTCAAGCTCGAAGGCGGTGAGACGGTGGCAGAGACGATCCTCTTCCTCACAGCGCGTGGCGTGCCTGTCATGGCCCACGTCGGCTTAACGCCGCAGGCGGTCAACATCTTCGGCGGCTACCGCGTGCAGGGCAGAGGCGAGGATGCCGAGCGCATCCGGCGCGATGCCCATGCCGTGGTCGGGGCGGGCGCCTTCGCGATCGTGCTGGAGAAGGTCCCTGAAGCGCTCGCCCGCCGGATCACCGCAGAAATCCCCATCCCGACGATCGGCATCGGGGCTTCGCCGGCCTGCGACGGCCAGATTCTGGTGGTCGACGACATGCTAGGCCTCTTTAGCGACTTCCGCCCGAAATTCGTCAAGCGCTACGCCGAGCTCGGGCAGGCCGCCGACGCGGCGATCGCGGACTACGCACGAGAAGTGAGGGAGCAGCGCTTTCCGTCCGCCGAGCATATATATATGGCGACACGCCCAAGGCAGTCAGAAAAGGAAAAACGACATGACTGTACCGATCGTCCGCACTGTCGCGGAGCTCCGCAAGACAGTGGCGCGCTGGCACGATGAGGGGTTGCGAGTTGCCGTGGTGCCGACCATGGGCGCCCTGCATGAGGGCCATCTCAGCCTGGCGCGCACTGCACTGGAGCGCGCCGACCGGGTGATCGTGACGCTCTTCGTCAATCCGAAGCAGTTCAACAGCCAGGCCGATCTCGCCGCCTATCCGCGCACCGAAGACGAGGATGCCGCCAAGCTGGCGTCGCTGGGCGTCCACCTGCTTTATATACCGGACGGCATCGAGATGTACCCAGAGGGGTTCGCCACTACTGTTGCCGTGAACGGCCTCAGCGAAGGTCTGTGCGGCGCGTTCCGTCCAGGGCATTTTGAAGGGGTAGCTACCGTGGTGGCAAAACTCCTCCTGCAGACCGGCGCCGATCTCGCCTTCTTCGGCGAGAAAGATTTCCAGCAGCTGCACGTGGTGCGGCGCATGGCGCGTGATCTGGACATTCCCATCGAGATCGTCCTGTGTCCTACCGTCCGTGAATCCGACGGGCTTGCGCTCTCCTCGCGTAACCTGCGCTTGTCGCGATCACAGCGGCAGGTCGCACCCAAGCTTGCAGCGATCCTGTTCGAGGCGGCTGCACGCATCGCCGGCGGAGCGCCGGTCGATGCGACGCTAGTCGAGGCGCGGTCGGCGATTGCCGCGGCAGGCTACGCCCGGGTGGAGTATCTCGAGCTGCGGGCCGAGGAGGATCTGGCGCCATTGCGCCCACTTGATAGACCCGGACGCATGCTCGCGGCCGCCTGGCTTGGCGAGACGCGGCTGATCGACAATGTCGAGGTGCCG
The DNA here is from genome assembly GCF_011045125.1 of Allomesorhizobium camelthorni. Lineage (GTDB taxonomy): Bacteria > Pseudomonadota > Alphaproteobacteria > Rhizobiales > Rhizobiaceae > Allomesorhizobium > Allomesorhizobium camelthorni. The sequence goes on from NZ_JAAKZF010000094.1 coordinate 3,637, forward strand.
TCGGGGCCAGGAGCCATCACGCGCACAGCGGCTTGAGACGGATCACGACCGACCATCACTTCGAACCGAGTGGTGCGTGGGGCGAATTGGACTAAACTTGGCAACACCCCACACCTCGCCATCATATGACGCTCGAAGGCAACCGCAAGGACGAGCACGGGTGTCACTTGGCAGTCAATTGCGAGAACGCGGTCGTTTCGGTCATATTTGGCTGTCACTTTATGGCGATCAGCTTGGGGTCAACCTTTGGCGCTGATCACCGTCGCGGTACGTATGAGATACGCCGGGCCATCGGCTTCGGCCAACCCGGCCGCGAATCGACCGCAGCGCCTCCGCGCTACATCGAACCGGCGTAGCGCCTCGAACAGCGGTTCGCGATGCCGCTGATGTTTGTCGTAGAGAGCATCAAAGATCGTGTTCGTCGTCGCACGCGGTTCGGGCGCATGGTGCACCCGCTGGCTCTCATCTGCTGCGCGGTTCGCCCTGCGGACAGCAGACAGCGAAGCCTCCACGGCCGCGAAAATGTCGCGACGGCGGCTCGATTCCGGAACCGGCCCGCCATTTTTGGGAGGTGATCCGTGCAGGTGCCTGGCGTGGATCATGCCATCCATCTCCTGACCGCACATTGCCATAGTCCTCTTTCAGCCGGCCGAGCCTCCCGACCGCTGGATCGATTATGACGATCCCCTCTGGAGAATGGTCTCTTTTGAAGAGCGCGACGGTCTGCGCCGTCTCTACCGCGTTTCAGCCTTTGCCATGGCCTCCTGTCCTTCCCTGCCCCGCACGCGGCGAAGTGCTGTCACTCTAGCGTGCAATGGCCTTGGAAAATCGCCTCACCTCACGAGAGGGAAGGATGTCGTCAACGTCGATCCTGTGCGGCAAACGTCACAGCGATAAGACAGAATGTAGAGTCGGGAAACGGCATCCAGCCAAGCAACGAGCTCGAGGATGCCGAGGTCTCAATCACCCACGAGTTCGATCCGTACGAGATCGGGCCGGCTCTTGAGTCGGCCTTCCCTGCCGCTTGCGAGCGGGCGGCGGCAAGGGAGACTGCGCGCGGCTGGTTAGCAACGCCTCGCTACCAATTTCATCAGTTGCCAGTCGCGCCCTTGCCGCCTTCGCTCTTCGCGGCTGCCGGGGATGGCCTCGCGATGTGCGGGCAAGGAAACCCGAACAGGAAAGGCCAAGCGCCGAGCCGGGAATACGGATACAGAGAGAAATCCAGCCGTTCTTCCGGAGCATCTCGGCGCTGCTCGACGTACCAATGCGTGCCATGCAAGCCGGCCTTGGCTTGGCTGCCATGGCCGGTTACCATGGCATGACGTCGTCGCCCTGTCATTAAAGTCGGGGGAGGCCGGCTGGCGCTCTTGGTTCAGTTACATGATTTTGGCCGGGTATTGCCCGCAAAGCATGAACACCCCGTCGCTGGTGCTTCTGGCCGTGCCGATTTCAGTAGGTCTCGGTTTTGCGCTTGGCGTGCTTGGCTACCGATATCCTGTTCCGGCCCACGCTGCTGGCGCTGCTCGATCTCATGCAGACGGTGCCTGCATTCGCCTACCTGATTCCGCTGCTGCTGCTGTTCGGCTTTGGACCGGTGGTCGGCCTGATCGCGAGTGCGATCTATGCGACGCCGCCCATGGTGAGAAACACCATGCTGGGCCTCGATCGCGTACCGAGCGACATCCGGGAATCCGGACTGATGGGCGGTTGCACGCGTCGGCAGCAGTTCTGAAAGGTCGAGGTGCCGACGGCATTGCCGCAAATCCTAATCGGCTTCAACCAGACCACAATGGCCGCCCTCTCCATGGTGATCGTCGCTGCCATCATCGGGGGCTTCCAAGATATCGGCTGGGAGGTTCTTTCCTCAATGCGCAAAGCCGAATTCGGGCAAAGCATTCTGTCGGGACTGGTCATCGCTATGTTGGATCATGATTGACCGGCTGACGCTGGGATTTGCCTAAGGACGCCCGAATGGCCCGACGCCCGTTATGGCGTGGCTAACCTGGGGTCGTCTCCCGATGATCGTGGCTGTTGTCCTCGCTGCGGCTGTCGCACAACGGCAGTTATGGCCTGATGCCTGGGCGTTGCCCTCGTCAGCGCGTCGAGCCATCCCTCAACACCCTGGATGCGCAAATTGAGAAATGGTCCAAGAGCGATGAACCTGCCGCTTTGTTCTACAGGTCCGAGGCATCGGCGCCGACGACCGGACGATATTCGCTTTCTATCTCGTTCCCGACTGCGTTCTCCTCCGCGATTGAAGCGTTACGCCTCGCCAATCAGGCCTGCGAGGCGTACGGATAACGGGTGGTTTCCGCAGACGGCGACCCCATCATGTGAGGCCTCCGCCGATCGGCACGATAAGCCATTAACCCTCAGTGGCGGGTGGGGCCCCGCAGTCGTGCCGATTTACAATCGAGACGCCATTGTTTCGGCCTCGAACTCATCGGCCGCATAAACAACCGTGAAAAAAACCGATGCGGTCACTTCATCAGCGCCTGGCGACCGCTGCGAAATTCACGCGGCGTCACACCATATCTCCGTTGAAAAAGGCGTCCCAAGTGTGACGAATCGCAATATCCGCTCTCGGCCGCGATCGCGGCAACGGGTTTGCCGGTTTCCGCCAGTAGATGACGGGCGTGCTCCAGGCGTATCTGCGTGTAGGCCTCTAGGGGTGACATTTTCAGCGCGAGGCGAAACCGTCGTTCAATGCGTCTTTTGTTGATCTGCATATGTGCCGCGATCTGCTCGATCGAAAGTGGTACATCGAGGTGCTGCTGCATAAGTAACAGAGCCTTCTTGACGATCTGGTCCCGGACGGGAACGTCGAGGCATATGGCCGGCTGCGGTGATTCCGCGGCCGCGGCCTCGTCGAACATCATGATCCGCAAGCTTTTCGCCGCCGGCGCCTTGCCGAGGTGACGCTCGACCAGAAAGGCTGCAAGATGCGCGGTGCTTGCCCCACCCGAACATGTCAGCCGATCCCGGTCAACGACGAAGATCTGATTGGAGACCGGTTTCAGTCCGTCGAAACGGCGTAGGAAATCCGAGTCGTGGAACCAGCTGACGCAACAGCGATAGCCGTCCATCAGCCCGGCCCGATGCAGGATGAACGAGCCGGTGCAAAGGCCAACGAGCGGTATGCCCAGCGCAGCAGCTTGGCGCAGATTTCCGTCGAGTTGCTCGTCGATCCATTGCATCTGATCGTCGATCAATCCGCCAACCACGACGATGTAGTCGAACCGGTTCAGGTTGCCGATCAGTTCGTGCGGCCGAATCGCGATGCCGCAGCTCGAATAGACGGCGCTCAAATCAGCGGAGATAACGCGCCACTGGCAACGGATCGGGCGGCTCCTGTCCCCTTCGTCAGCGGCGAGACGCAAAACGTCGATGAAGTTGGCGAAGGCGCTTAGGGTGAAGCGCTTTAAGAGCAGAAACCCGACCGAGAGACGGGGAGCAGCGTCGCCCCGCCGTCCAAGCTGAGGCCTCAAAGCGCGGCTAAGGATCATGTTGCGGTTGTCTCAAATCTTAGGCCGAAATGTCGCGATTATTCTTTTCGAATATTTGGATGAGGTCAATAGTGGCGGTCGCCAATCATCGTCACATGGGGAATGCTCGAATGACAGCGCAGCAGCCATTCTTGTCGAAACGCACTCCTACGAATGCGGCCCATGCCGGGCCAATCGTCTTCGCCTTTTATCTCGTTCCGGATTTCACGATGCTGGCTTTCACCTCGGCGATCGAGGCGCTGCGACTCGCCAATCGTGTGCTCGGCTACAAGGCATTTAACTGGCGTCTGGTTTCCGACGGCGGTGGAACGGTTCGCGCAAGCTGCGGTCTTTCCATGCCGACCGACAGCTACTTGGCGTTGGAGCGCAAGTGCCTGTTCGGCACGGACCGGCCGTCCATGGCGATCATCTGCGCGGACGAGAATGTGGAAGAATACTCCAACAAATCTCTGGAAGCGTGGCTGCGTGAATGCAAGCATCGGGGGATCGACGTGGGAGCACTCGGAACGGGCACCTACGTACTCGCCAAGGCGGGACTGCTGGCCAATAAGCGTTGCACGATTCACTGGGAGAAGCTGCCGGGCTTTGCCGAACGATTCAGCGGCACCGTTCCAAATACCAGCATTTATGAGATCGATGGCGGGATCTGGACCTGTGCCGGCGGCTCGGCCCCGTTCGACATGATGCTGCACCTGATCGAGCGGGAGTTCGGCGAGCAGACGGCGGCCGGCATCTGCGAGCTGGCATTGGTCGAGCGAGTGCGGGCGCCCGGCGAGCGTCAACGGCTGCCTTTGTCGCGCCGGTGCGGAATATTGAATGAGACGGTTATCAAAGCGATCCAACTAATGGAGCTACACCTGACGGAACTGTTGTCCATGGACGACCTCGCCGCCAGTCTCGACCTGTCCCGCCGCCAGATCGAGAGGCTGTTCCGGCGCGAACTCGATTGCTCGCCGGTCCGCTACTATCGCCAGTTGCGGCTCGAGCGGGCTAGGCTGCTGCTCACGCAATCGACCATGCCGATCGTGGATATCGCCGTTGCCTGCGGCTTTATTTCGGCCTCACACTTCTCCAAGTGCTACCGAGAGACGAACGGCACCTCGCCTCAGGAAGCTCGCAAAACTAGGCTTCGGCCAGCGCAGCACCCCGTGGCAGCCGGTCCGGCAATTGCTAACGTCAAACTGCCCGGACAGACTTTCGTGGAAGCGGCGTAGACACGGATAGGGCGAGATTCAGGTGCTACATCTGGCGCCTTCTCGGCTCCTAATCCGGATTCGCCGTGGCGTCAAAGGCGCGGCGAACCCAATCGCAGAAAGCGCTGGCCGCTTTTGAAGGCCGGTGGTTGTTCGGGGTTACAAGGTAGAATGAGTGACGCAACACGGCCGGCGCCAGGACCGGCTGGACGAGCGAACCTGACGCCAGAAAGCGCGCGATGAGGGGCATACCGATTAGGGCGAAACCCTGTCCGTCGAGCACTGCCTGAACCAAGTTCGTATAGGTGTTGACGGTGATGCCGCCTTGCGACGCCCGCCACTCCAAGCCCTGGGTGCGGAACCAATGCGACCAGCGCGTCTGCTCCTCGTAAGGCCCGTCCAAATGGATCAACGGATGCCGAGCCATGTCCTCAGGGGGGAGTTGCTGACCGGACTGTACAAAGTCCCCGGCGCACGTCGGCGCTATTACTTCGCGGACAAGGTGATCCGCATTGACATTGCTGAACGGCGGGGTGCCATAGCGTATCGCAACATCGATGTTCTCCTCGACCAAGTCGAGATAACGGTCCGAAATCACAAATCGAAGCTCAATTTCAGGATGTTTCTGCCGGAACCCGCCGATATTTGGCATCAGCCAGTAGGTCGTGAAGCCGGCTGTGGCAGTCACATTGACCATATTCTTGTCGGCATGCTTGCTGATCTCTGCGGTCGCGCGCACCGCCTGCTCCAACGCGCCCGAGATCGCGCGATGATAGCGTTCGCCCACCTGTGTCAGGCTCAACGCGCGATGCAGGCGGTGGAAGAGCGGCACGCCCAGAAAGTCTTCCAAAGCTCTGATCTGCTGGCTGACGGCAACCCGCGTGACGTTCAGTTCGGTTGCCGCACGCGTAAAACTAAGTAGCCGCCCGGCAGCCTCAAACGACACCAAAAGATTGGGGGAAGGCAGGGTGGAACGAAGCCTTTGCATAAAGCTCAGCTTAACGATGGCGTAGGCATTTCTCAAGTTGAAAAGCAGGCAGGCATCTCTAATGTCCAAGAATGGCGATCGTGTCGGGCACGTTTTCGGCTCATGGTTTGCGATCCAGAGTCGAGCCGAATAGGGCTTTGCATCGGCTTATTTCAAAGCGGAGCAAGCGCTTTCAACAAGGAGCGGGAATGGAGTGGCACATTGAGTGCGAGGGCGTCTGGAAGATTTTCGGACCCGACGGAAAGACCGCATTGCAGGCGATCCGCAACCAGGCGCTGGACAAGAACTCAACCAAGCACCGTTTGAACCATATTGTCGGCGTCGCGGATGTTTCGCTGAAGATCCGCCGCGGCGAACTCTTCTGCATCATGGGTTTGTCCGGCAGCGGCAAGTCAACCCTGCTACGGCATATCAACCGGCTGATAGAGCCGACCGCTGGCCGCATCAGCGTCGGCGGCGCCGACACCGCCGACATGGATAAGAAGGCGCTCAGCCGACTGCGTTCGAAGACCATCGGCATGGTGTTTCAGCACATGGCACTGTGGCCGCACCGCAGCCTGCAGGACAATGTTGCCTACGGACTGGAAATTCAGGGGATTGCGAAGAAGGAGCGTCGGCGCATCGCCGCCGAGATGCTGGCGATGATGAAGCTCGACGGGTGGGAAGAGCATTATCCAGACGAGCTTTCTGGCGGCATGCAGCAGCGCGTCGGGCTCGCTCGCGCTCTCGCCTCCGATCCCGACATCCTGCTGATGGACGAGCCGTTCAGCGCGCTCGATCCGCTGATCCGCCGCGATCTTCAGACACAATTCCTCGATCTTTCGCAGAGGCTGCACAAGACGACGCTGTTCGTCACCCACGACCTCGACGAGGCAATACGCCTCGGCGACCGCATCGCGATCATGAGGGATGGCGAGATCGTCCAGGTCGGCACGCGCGAGGACATTATTCTCAATCCGGCCAACGACTATGTCGCCGACTTCGTCCGGCCGCTGGCGCGCAGCCAGTTTCTGAAGGCCGATGCGGTGATGAATTCGCTGACGGAGACCGAACTCGCGACAAACAGGCGTCCCGAACATTGCGTCCCCTGGGATGCGAGCCTGCAGCATGTCATCGAGAAGATCGCGGCGGTGCGCCAACCAATCGGTGTCGTCAGAGACGATGCGATCGTCGGCCTGATCGACCCATACACCCTGCTCGGTGCATTGCGCACGGCCGAGCCGATCGCCTGACTGGCGGTACCGATCCCATAAAAAGAACAGCAGGGAACACAAATGGAAACCTTCGATTTTTCTGATCCGTTTCAGATGTTCACTATTCCCGTCGGCGAATGGGCTTCCGAGGCGACCAAATGGATCGTCACGAATTTTCGTTACGTGTTCCAGAACATTAAGCTCCCGATTGATTTCATCCTCTCCGGCATCGAGGCCGGGCTTCGCGGTTGCCCGCCGCTGGTTTTCATCGGATGCGCATTCCTGCTGGCGTGGCAGGTCGCGGGCATGAGAACTGCGGTATTCGTCGCCGCGGCCCTGTTCGCGATCGGCTCGATCGGCGCATGGCCGGAGGCGATGACGACGCTCGCCATCGTGCTGACCGCTGTGTTCTTCTGCTGCGTCACCGGGATACCTCTTGGCATCTTGGCTGCGCAGAACGACCTCTTCGAGAAGGTCCTGCGGCCCGCGCTCGATTTCCTCCAGACCATTCCCTCTTTCGTCTATCTCGTCCCGATCGTCATGCTGTTCGGCATCGGTAACGTCTCTGGCGTTATCGTGACGATCATCTATGCTCTGGCGCCAGTGGTGAGGCTCACCAATCTCGGCATCAGGCAGGTGCGCGAAGACCTTGTGGAGGCTTCAACGGCATTTGGAGCCAGCCGGCTGCAGACGCTCCTCAACGTGCAATTGCCGCTAGCACGCCCGGCGATCATGACCGGCGTCAACCAGACGATCATGCTGTCGCTGTCGATGAGCGTGATAGCGTCGATGATCTCCGTGACAGGCCTTGGCCAGATGGTGCTGCGGGGGATCGGACGGCTCGATATTGCGCTCGCGACCACGGGCGGCCTTGGCATCGTGCTGACGGCGATGGTCATCGACCGCATTTCGCAAGGCCTTGGCAGGTCTGCGCGCGACCGCGCCCACAAAGGTTGGAAGGAGACCGGTCCCGTCGGCGCGGTCAGACGCCTGATGGCGCTGATACCCGCCAGCAGGACGGTGCCGGCGCGCTTGCCGCAACAAGAAGAGTAAGTCTTGCTTTACATGGAAGGTAGTTTTTGTGGCGTTTACAACCCACAAGTCAATTCCGATAGTGGACCAAGCGTCAACCAAATTTAACAAAAAGGGGAACTGTCAATGAACATGAGAACAAGCATAGTGCGCAATCTATCGGTCTGTGTCGCGCTGCTCACGGCAGGCGTAACCACCGGCTATGCACAGATGCCTGGTGAAGGGAAAACCGTTCAGCCGATCACGACCGGTCAGAGCGGCCACGTCTTCCAACATGAAGTGGTGCGGCTCGGCCTGGAAGCGCTCGGCTACGAGGTAAAGCCGGCGCTCGAAGCCGATTATCCGGCGCTGCATCTGGCAATCGGCCAAGGTCAGGCGGACTATACGGCCACCCACTGGGTTCCCCTCCACCAGGGTTTCTACGACGCAGCCGGCGGCGACCAGACACTGGAGCGCGTTGGTGTGCTGATCGCGGGCGCGGGGCAGGGCTACTTCATCGACAAGGCCACGGCGGAAAAGAACAGCATCACCAAGCTCGATCAGTTTGCTTCGCCCGAAATTGCCAAGCTGTTCGATAGCGACGGGGACGGGAAAGCCAACCTCACCGGCTGCAATCCCGGCTGGGGATGCGAGCGCGAGATCGAACACCAGATAGATGCGTACAAGCTACGCGATACTGTTTCCCACAATCAGGGAAGCTACTTTGCCCTGATCGCCGACACGATCACGCGCTATCAGGCAGGCCAGCCGATCTTCTACTACACTTGGTCGCCGCAATGGGTGGGATCGGTGCTCCGGCCAGGCCGTGACGTCATCCAACTGGACGTACCGTTCTCGGCTGCGACCGACGGCAGCGACACCGCTTTGGCGGACGGCTCGAATCCAGGCTTCAAGGTCAACGACATCGACATTCTGGCTAACAAGCAGTTCCTCGCCAAGAATCCCGCCGCAAAGAAATTCTTCGAGCTGGTCAAAATCCCGCTCGATGACGTGAACGCTGTGATTCTTCGCCAGCATGAGGGTGAAGAGAAGCCGGAACAGATCACCCACCAGGCACACGACTGGGTGGCCAAGAACCAGGCGCAGTTCGATTCCTGGGTCAAGGAAGCGGCGACCGCTCAATAAACTCGGAGGTCCGTCGGTCCGAAGTATTGAAGACCGGACGTGCGGTGTCATACCGCGGCCGCACGCCTGGACGTATTGCGCCTTGAATGGCCAATCCTGTGACGAAGCGGGAGCGGATAGTCCAACCCTTCGAGTATTCACCGATCGGGTCACGAGCGCTCTCCATCAGAACCAATTTATCGGAGCAGCCATGAAAAAGAAAATGAAGCTCGGCCTTTCGATGCGCTACTTGGGATATCACCTCGGCTCGTGGCGGCATCCCGAAGTTCTCCCGGACGGCTCGTCGGTGTTTGAATGCTTCCTCGACGTGGTCAAAACGGCAGAAAATGCCAAGTTCGATATGGTCTTCCTCGCGGACGGCATCGGCATCCGGTCGAATGACGAGCCCCGTGGCTCGCTTGCGCGCTCGCGCCAGAATGTCGAGCTGGAACCGCTGACTCTGCTTTCGGCGCTGGCGCCGCTTACAAAGAACATCGGCCTCGTCGCCACAGCCTCCACAACTTACAATGAGCCTTATCATATCGCTCGCAAATACGGGTCAATCGACCAGATCAGCGGTGGGCGCGCCGGGTGGAACATCGTCACCTCTTGGTCCGATCAAGAGGCGTGGAACTTCAATCGCAGCGAACACCTGAATTACGAAACGCGCTATGAGCGCGCGGAAGAATTCGTGGACGTCGTAACCGGCCTCTGGGACAGCTGGGACGCCGACTCATTCGTGCACGACAAAAACTCCGGCATCTTCTACGACGAGGAGAAAATGCATGTGCTGGGACATGTCGGCAAGCACTTCTCGGTGCGTGGCCCTCTCAGTGTGCGGCGCTCGCCCCAAGGGCGACCGATCCTCGTTCAGGCCGGCACGTCGGAGATCGGTCAGCGAATCGCGGCGCAACATTCCGACGTAGTGTTTGCCGCGAAGCAAGATCTCGAGGATGCCCAGAAATACTACTCATCGGTTAAGTCGCGCATGCGCGATTTCGGCCGCCACGCGGATGACCTTCTGATCATGGTTGGATTGACGGCGATCGTCGGCCGCACGCGGCAGGAAGCACAGGACAAATTGCACCAGTTGGAATCATTGATCGACCCATTGGTTGGCCTGTCGCTGCTCTACCGTTCGTTCGGCGATCTTTCCCATCTACCTCTCGACGGCCCCGTGCCGCTTCCAAGAGAAGGACATGCCGGACTGCAGAGCAGCGCACGCCTCTACTACGACCTCGCACAAAAGAACGGCTGGAGCATTCGCCAACTCTACAAGAAGATAGGCATGGCGCAGGAGCACAAGACCGTGGTCGGTACGGCTGAGGACGTCGTCGATGAAATGGAGGCGTGGGTCGAGGCTGGCGCGGCGGATGGCTTCAACGTCACGCCTACCCATCTGCCGCACGGCATCAACGACTTCGTCGAATTCGTTGTTCCGGAATTGCGTCGCAGGGGTCGGTTCAGGACCGAATACGAAGGCCGGACCCTGCGCGAGAACCTAGGCGTTCCGACACCGGCGAGCCGGTACGCCTAAATACCCGAACTCGCCTGACTGACGACAAGCGGTGGCCCGAGCGGCCAGACCGCCAAGTGCAAAGGTAAGCCATGAATGAGAGAGTATACCAGCCGATCGAAGCAGGCGACCCGGCTGACGATCTACGCATGTTCCGCCGCTGCCTCGGGCAATTCGGAACGGGAGTCGCGATCATTACCACGCGCAGCGACGGACAGAATGCCGGCGTCACCGTGAATTCAGTCGCGTCCGTGTCCCTCGAACCGCCGCTCGTGTTGTGGTCGATCAGCCGACAATCCCGCAGCTTCGGCGCTTTTCAGGACGCGCCGGGGTTCGCCATCAACATCTTGTCCAAAGACCAGATCGAGCTGTCGCGGCATTTCTCCAGTTCAGCCGTGCATAAGTTCACCGGCGTTCCAAGCCGCAATGGTCATCACGACATTCCACTGCTTGATGGGGCTGTCGCACATATAGAGTGCTCGCAGGAAGCCGCTTACGATGGTGGCGATCACGTCATCATGATCGGGCGTGTGAGCCGGGTCAGCCGTTACAGTGGCGATCCGCTTCTGTTCGTCCAGGGCCGCTATGTTGTCGCGGCAGATCATCCCGACGTCGACGCCACCACTGCGGCCAACGGAACGTCGGCACCGCCGCAGATTGCTGTCGATAGCGCCTTGATTCCGCTTCTCTTCGAGGCGCATTACGCACTTTCCGCCAAGTTCGACGAACACCGTCGCGCGGAGGGTTTAAGCCGTACCGTGGCAAGGATCCTGGCCATTCTGCAGGACAGCCCCGGGCTCACGGCGCACGAGGTCGCCAGGAAGACCTATATCGGGATTCGCGACGCGGAAGACGCTCTGGCGGAACTGTGCCTTAAAGACCAGGTGGTGCGCGTCGGGAATGGCGACTATACGCTGACCCAGGCGGGCCGCGAGCGTCGCGAAGCCATCAAAAGGCGTTGGCTCGACTTTCAGTCCGAGGAGATGTCCGGAATCTCCCAGGGCGAGTTGAACGCCGCATCAAGCGCATTGTCGAAATTGCTCGCAAACGCCAGTTGTGAATCAGCCCTTTAATTGCGGTTAAGCGCATAGATGAAGCCGGCGCAGGCGCCGGTCAGATCGACCGGGCCGGCGCGGCCAAGGCCGAGCCTGTGCGCGACCAGCGGCGCGCTCGGCGGCAGGAGGTGGTCGAGCGTCGAGGTGGCGAGGAGCAGCAAGCCGATTTCGCTGCGATCAGTGCCGGCATTCTCCAGCGCCATGTCGCCGGCATGCGCGGCAAGGCCGGACAGCGTGTCCTCTTCCGTTGCCCAGAAGCGTGAACGGATGCCGGTGCGCCGCTCGATCCAGCCATGTTCGAGGCAAAGACTGTTTTCGATTTCGACGTTCGCCACTTTTCGTCCCGGCGCATGATGGCCAAACCATCTGCGTAAGCTGCAGGAGCGCATCTCCAAGGTCATTGTCGACGGTGCCAGGGGCAAGGCCGAGCGGCCGGATATGGCATGGCTTCAAGGTGGAGATTCTGCCGATCCTGCCCGAAGAGGCTCTTAAGCTTAAGGCGGGCGGCTTGACGGCCAATGCCCGCGAAGCTGATAATCTGGCCGAGTTGACGGGTATGCATCGGAACACCCTGCGCAACCCGTCATGGGAGGTAAGCGCGTAGGCGGCCCCCGTAGCGTGTTTGGGGGCGGAAGTATCAGGTTCTCCTGGATGATATGTTTCAGGAGAATCCAGACCAATGAGTCATTTGTGATCTCGAGAAGCTCGCAGTTTTCTGGCAACCGCATTGGGCCGTCTCGAACTACGATCTGAAATTTGTCGATCTGCCAAGGGGCACGCCGGAATTCTATTCCGATCCTGCCTACGTCCCCAATCCCGACGTGACGGGAGATTGCGACTTCCTTCCTACGCGCGTGTTCAAAACGGTCTGGCCCGGGTTCGAGGACAAGTGGCCAGCCGCGTATGAAGTCCTGAAAGGCTTCACTCTTTCCACCGACGCACAGCAGCGTTTGATGGGCACCGTGGACGTCGACGGGCGAGCGATCGACGCGGTGACATCCGAATGGGTCAATGGAACATCTCCGTTTGGCGGCCGATCGTGGATGCAGCAATCAAGTAAGGCCACAGAGCATGTCTCAGCCCAATTCCTCTCCAGCCGTTTCCTGTAAAGGCGTCTGGCAGGTCTACGGCCCCAATGCCCGGAAAGAGCTGCGACGTGCGCTGTTGGAGACCGGAAACGACGCCCTCGCAGCGGCAGCACTGTTGCGGCAACGCGGTCTGGTTCCCGCGATTCAGAACGTCAGTTTCGAAGTGGCCGAAGGCGAAGTCTTTGTGATCATGGGTCTGTCCGGATCGGGTACCTTCGCAGCGTTTCGGTCTGCCGCGATTTGAGTGGAGATACGGCGTGGCACCTTCTCGTGCCAAAAATACTTGTGCCGGCGGTCCTAGTAGCCCGCTTCCCTGTTGAACAACGGAAAGACGTCAAGCCCGAGTTCGAGGCGGCGGACATTGTTTGCGATCACGGCGGCTGCGCTGGATGCAAACGTCGCCCCAGACATATGTGGTGTCACAAACACGCGCGGATGAGACCAGTATGGATGCTCGACAGGAAGCGGCTCCTGGGCAAATGCATCCAATGCCGCGCCCGCAAGGTGGCCGCGATCGAGGGCTTCGAGCAGCGACTCGTCATGGACGACCGCTCCGCGGCTAATGTTGATAAAGAATCCACCCTGACGCATCGCGGCAAAGATACTGGCATCCAGGAAATGGCGGGTTTTGTGTGAGAGGGGCAGCGCATTGATGATCACATCGGTGTTGCCCAAGAACTCCGCGAGGGAATCCGTCCCGTGATAGCAGTCCACCCCTTCGATCTGTCGCTTGCTGCGGTCCCACCCGCTCACGGCATATCCAAAATCACTGATGCGGCTGGCGACTTCCGTGCCGATGCGACCCAGGCCGAACACCCCCGCGCGAAACTCTCTCGTGGGGACGATTTGCTTGCGATGCCAGACACGGCCTTTCTGTTGGGAGCGGTAATCCCCATAGCGCCTGTGGAAGGTAAGCACCCAGTAGAGGGCGTGGGCCGCCATGTCACGGGCGACGGCCGGGTCGGCGAGCAGGATCACGGGAACGTCGGGCAAGCTTGTATCTGCCACGAAATGCTCTGCCCCGGCGCCGAGCGAAAAAATCGCCTTCAGGTTGGGATAGCGTTTGAGGTCCCCGGCCGGATGGTTCCAGACCATCGCATAGACGACCTCGTCAGGGTCGATGGATTCTCCAAACACTTTGACGGGCAATTCCGGAAGCTGGCGGCTGATTTCCTTGCGCCAGCTCTCGTTGTCGTAGCCATGGTTGTTCAACAGGATGGTCATGGGTCGGGGTGCCCCCGTTGGAGGAGAATCATCTCGCACGGAAGGGGCGGTTGGTCGTTCGACCCCGTGCAAAGGCTTCCGCAGACGAAAGGGCGCTGGAAACGCCGGCTAGCGTCGGCCGAGGTTTCCAGCTGTTGACTTAGTAGCGGTACGAAGGATCAACGCGATCGCACTGGCGCAACAGCGCCGGCCACTCATATTTGCCAAGCGGGAAATCGTCGTACTGGCGGTGGGCCAGACGCCAGATTTCCTCGGTGCTCTTATCGAGCTTCAGGCCCGTGGAATAGGCATCGATCAACACGCGGCAGGCGCGGACCGTGTAATAAAGATTCATGAAGGCCTCACCGGCGGTCGCACCGACCGCGAGGAACCCGTGGTTCTTCATGATCAGGCACTTTTTGCCCTCCATGTTCTTGGCAAGACGATCCCGCTCCTCAAGCGTCAGAGACAGTCCTTCCCAGTCATGGTAGCCGATGTCGCCCCAGAGCATCGAGCCGTCCTGGGTCAGGAATTCCAGACCGTCCTGCAGCGCCGTGATGGCGAGGCCTGCCGGCGCGTGGCTGTGGAACACGACTTTCATGTCGTGATGGGTGTTGTGGATCGCCGAATGGATTACAAAACCTGCCGTATTGACGTCTGGAGGGCCGTACAGAACCTTTCCCTGTTCGTC
>NZ_JAAKZF010000095.1 GCF_011045125.1 Allomesorhizobium camelthorni
GTAGCTGCCGTTGAAACCGCCGTCTCGGAACGTCTTGATTGGGGTGGAATGCCGGCGTTCCTACGAACGACCGCAATAGAACGCTTTCGCACGCAAAAGGTGACTTCGGCGAGTTTTCCTCAGCTGCTGACACTGTGGCCGATGCGTCACACAGCAAGACGCAATGACGTTCGGGTCAAAAAGCAATTGATTGGTAAGCAATGATAATTCACCTTCACATCAAGGGTGGGGTGGGCTTGGCTTGATGCAGAGGGGATCTCTAAATGCGCCTGAGCCGTTTTCTCCGCGCCGTTTTGGCAGATGGGGCAGTTGGATTTGCCCTCATCCCATCATTGACGTCCTGGAAGCGCTGGCCGCTCCAGTCGACGCCGGCAACAGCATCCGATCCTTCGATTTCTTCTGAGGTGGCGCTATCGTCGCCTCGAAGCGGCGGTGGGCATCGGCGTAGCAAGATCCGCGCAATATCCTTTGTTTCGACGATAGTGGCGGTGATAGCGGGGGTCGCGACAGCGGAGGCCGGGGGCTTTGCGGTCCGCGAGCAATCCGCCTACGGACAGGGCTCGAGTTTTGCCGGCATGGCGGCGCCCGGCGATTCGATCAGCTCGATGTTCTGGAACCCGGCGGCGGTGACCACGGTGACCGGCATGACCGTCGAGGGCAATTTGACCGCTATTTTCCCAGAGTCCGAGCTTGACGTGGACCCATCGCGTTCGACGCTCGCCGCGTTTGGCATCACGAGCAGTGGCGGCAATGTCGGCGAAACCGGCATTGTGCCCGCGACCTATTTCGCGATGCCGCTTACCGATGAGTTCTATATCGGCCTGAGCGTCACCGCGCCCTACGGCCTCGCTACGACTTCGGACGCGCCGTGGGTTGGGATGTTCAGCCATCTCGAAGCGGAGGCGGTCTCGGTCAATGCGACCCCGGTCCTCGGCTTCAAGGTCAACGACATGGTCAGCGTCGCCGTCGGCATGCAGATCGAATATTTCGATGTCGACATCGAAACGGCGCTGGCGCCGACTGCCGCGCCACCCCGGCAACGGCTTGAGGGCGACGACGTCGATGTCGGTTTGGTCGCCGGCGTGACGTTGACGCCGTTCGACGGCACTACCATCGGCATCGGCTACCGTTCGGCGGTCAAGCATTCGCTGGGCGGCAGCCAGACCTTCGACATCCCGGTTGTGACGCCAATCGGCACGATTCCAGCGGGAACCTATCCGATCACCGCCGACCTGACGCTGCCTGAAACTGTCTCCGTCGGCGTGCGTCAGCGGATCAACGACGCGTTCACGGTCATGGGTGGCTTTGAATGGACCAATTGGAGCCGCATCCAGACTGTGCCGTTCGAAGGCTCGCCCGCCGGCTCGGATCTGGCTCTCAACTACGACGATGGATGGTTCTTCTCGCTTGGCGGCGAGTACAAGTTCAATCCCAATCTGACGTTCCGGACCGGTGTCGGCTACGAGATTGCGCCGACCCAGGACGAGGACCGCTCCATGCGGCTGCCGGATGCGGACCGCATCTGGGCAAGCGTTGGCGCAAGCTACAATTGGAACGAGCAGCTTTCGATCGACTTCGGCTATTCGCACCTCTTTGTGGACGATGGGCCGGTGGACGAGACGACAGCGGGTATCCGTTACGCAGGCACGGCCGAGGGCAGCGTCGACATCATCTCGTTCGGCATGCGCTACAAATTCGGCGGCTAGGGTTCTGTCGAATTGCTGGATTTTCTACGGCTTAGCCTTCGCAAGAGCCCCGCTACGATCGTGAAAATCCATTCTCCCCCGCAAGGGGGGAGATAGCAGCCGTCTTGCGAATACGCGCCGCTTCAAGCGCAGCCTCCAAGAAAGCCGTGTTTCGCTCGGGATCGGGATCGGGCGCGTCGAAGGCGACGTAGTTGACCTCGACGGAGGCATGCAGCGCCGTCAGCGACAGCGCGAAATAGACGGTCGCGCCGCGCGGCCGAAGTTCGAGGTCGAGCACGATGCGCGGGTTCTCGGTCCAGCCGACATGCGCTTCGCCGCCATGGCCGAGCCGCAGCGTTTCCGGCATGAAGAACAGCTCGGCGGCTGAATCAACGATGTCGGAAATGCAGGCGAAATGCTCCAGCCTGATGAAGGCGATGTAGTCGGCGACGTCGACGAGCCGAAGCTCGCTGACCACTTCCTCGATGGCTTTGGCGACGATGATCTCGCGGTTCGGTGCGTGCGGCTGTCGGTTCATCAGTTCGCTTTGCGCTTGTTGCCGTAGACGATCCGCACGAGTTCCGCGACCGCCTGGTAGAATTGGGCAGGAATGACGCTATCGACCGAAACTTGCTTGTACATGGATCGGGCGAGCGCCACGTCCTCGAAGACCGGGATGTTGTGGGCGGCCGCGATCTCGCGGATCTTCAGCGCCACCAGATCCTGGCCCTTGGCCAGCACCACCGGCGCCGAATTCTCCTCGCGCACATATCTGAGAGCAATGGAGAAGTGGGTCGGGTTGGCGATGATCAGCGTGGCGCGCGGCACTGCCGTCATCATGCGGCGGCGGGCGCGATCGCGCGCCAGCGAGCGCAGGCGGCCCTTGACGATCGGATCGCCTTCGGACTGCTTCATCTCGTCCTTGACCTCCTGGCGGGTCATGCGGAGTTCCTGACGCCAGTGGAACCGCGACCACACGAAGTCGATCGCCGCGATCACCCCCATGACGAAGACGATGGCGACGAGGATGTCGATGGCGATATCGCGGATCACCAGGCCGAAAGCCGCGGGCGGCGTCATCATGCCGGCCAGAAGCCGGTGATGGCTTTCGCCGAGCGTGAAGACGAGGACCAGTATGGCGAAGCCAAGCTTGCCCAGCGATTTGAGGAACTCGACGAAACCCTGGATGCCGAACAGTCGCTTCCACCCCGAGGCGAGCGAGATGCGCGACGCCTGCGGCCTTATGCGCTCGCCGACGAATTGCGGCATGTTCTGCAAAGCCGACGAACCGATGCCCGCCACGACGAGCAGCACCATCATGACGCCGAGCATCTTGGCGATCTGCATGATGACGCCGCTGTAGAGCTCGATCACGTCGCGCTCGGTGCTGAGCGGCCAGGCTTCGGGCTTTTCCAGGAACATGGACAGGAACACGCCGAGCTCGTTGACGCTATCGCCGGCGAAGAAGACTGCGAACACCAGTATCGCCACGAAGGAAGCCAGGATCGTCGTTTCCTTCGAGCTGGGCGTCTTGCCCTTGTCGATGGTGTCGCGGATCTTCTTTTCGGTCGCTTCCTCGGTTTTGCTGTCCTTGTCGGCGCTCTCAGACATCGGGTGACGATCCGTTCAGCGCGCGGTCAGGCCGCGGCAGCCTGGGAGGCGGCCGTGGGCAGTTCGAAGGCTCCTTCATGCGACATGCGGATCGCGGTCGAGGCGATCGACCGCCGCGCTTTGAGGATGTCGGCCATGGGGATCCCTTCCGACCCTTGCGAAAGTTCGGATTCGATCATGCGCCGCGATCGGGCGCCGATCGCCGACAGCACTGCTTCGGTCATGTCCGGCGGCGCGCCCCGCAGACATAGCGTCACCAGTTCGGTCGAGAGCCCGTCGAAGAGCGCCACCCGCGCCTTCTGCGTCATCAGCACGATGTCGTCGAACGAGAACAGCCGCGCCCGCACGCCGTCGAGGTCGGGCGCGCCGGATTTCTCGAGGTCTTCCATCACCTCGTCCATCTGCGACTTTTCCATCTCGTTGAGCACGCTGGCGACGCGGCTCTGCCCCGCGGACGTGTCCTTGGTCGTGCTTTCTGAGAGAACGCGGCTGCGCAATTGCCCTTCGACGATCCTGGTCGCGGTTTCGGGAATGGAGGTCAGCGCCATCATCCGCTTGACGATCTCGCCGCGCAGTCCCTTTTCCAGCGTCAGCAGCACATTGGCCGAGGCCTGCGGTGCGAGCTTGGAAAGGATCAGCGCAGAAGTTTGCGGGTGTTCGGCCGCGATGAACGCGCCCAGCCGCAGCGGATCGGCCTTTTCCAGTTGCGGCCAGATCGGCGGCGGCGTCTTGGCGGCATTGAGCGGCTTGGCGTCGCCCTTGAGCGCCTGCACTTCCTCCGGCGACAGTCCCTCGTTCAGAATGTCGTCCATCTTGTCGGCCGAATCGAGCTGCCCCGCGCCCTCGGTGAACTCGGCCTCGAATTCGGCGACGATCTTCTCCAGGTCGCTTTGCGGAATGGTTCGCAACTGCCGCGCGCCCTCGATCAGCGCCTTCAACTCCTCCTGCTTGAAGAATTTGAGCAAGCGGCTCGCCGACGGCTTTCCCATCGCCACCAATATGGCTGCGGCCTTCTGCGGCCGCGTCAGCGTGGCAAGGCTCGTCGTCGTCATGCGTCGAACCTTTCGCGGCCGGCGGGAAGCAGAGGCTTGCGCATCAGGCGGGCTTCGCGCTGATGATTTCGGTCAGGCGTATGCCGAAGCGCGACGGGTCGTTTTCGAGCACTGTGATCTCGCCGCGCGCGATCTTGCGGCCGTTGACCACGACGTCGACCGGCTCGCCAATGCGCCGGTTGAGCGCGACGGTGGAGCCCTTCTGCAGCGCCATCAGCTCCGAAACCGGCATTTCGGTGCTGCCGAGCACGATCTGGACGTCGACCGGAATGTTCATGATGACGCCGGAGTTCTGCATCGAGGCCTCGACGGTCGGACCGCTCCCCGGCCGCTGCGGCTCGTCGTGCAGCACGCCGCGCAACTCCTCGATCGCCCGGTTCAGCTGCTCTTCTGGCAGGTCGGCTTCGGTCGCCGCGGCGTTTGTCTGGGTCATCATGCTCTCCAATTCCTGGGCGTCAGCCCGGAGCGACGCTTCGTGTCACCCGGTCATCAGCCCGTCGATAAATTCCTGGCCGGCATCGGACTGATGCCTGATCCTGACCGTGTAGTTCTGTCCAAGCTTGCCGAATTCGCAGACGAACAGCGTCTTCTTGCGCGCGGAAAGCCGGGCCTGCGATTGCGCGCCTTCTTCCAGTTCGATCACCTGGCCTTCGTGGAACCCGGCGATGTCGCCAAGCGTCATGCGGGCGAGCGGCATTGCCGCTTCAAGCGTCACCGTCGAGCGCATGACTTCCTCGCTGAAGCGCGCGCGCCAGTCGGTGACGGCCGGGCCACCGCCGACAGCGTCAGATCCCGTTCGGTGCATCAGCACGCGTTGCGGCATCAGGAGGTAGAGAATCCCCGAGCTCGGACCGAGCGTGAACTTGAACTCGATGCGAACCGCCGGCCCATCGCGCAGCACCTTGCCCTTGCGCTTGGCCCCGGCAATCGCCGTGGGCAGCGGGAAGTGGATGTTGAGCGCGCGAGCGCCCCAGCCGTTCACGGAGGTCGCCACCTCCTGGCACATCATCGTCGCCACCTCGATCTCGGTCGGCGACAGCTCGCGCTCTATCGGCGCCACCGGCATGTCGGGATCGCCCCCGAACAGCGCGCTGACCACGACGGCGATGGCGTCGGGATTGACCAGCATGACCAGCGCGTCCGACGACATCGGCGATGATGCGATCGTCATCGCCTGGTTGCCGTTTGCGTCCGGCTTAACGTCGCCGAGCCGCATCACGTCGATATTGCCGAGTTCGATGGTGAGCGGCGAGGCCAGCGTGGCGTTGAGGCTGTCGGACAGGATCGGCAGAGCACGCGCGCCGAGGCCGCGCGCAGCCTCAATCACATGCTGCGTCTCGCCCCGGTCGCCGACGAGGCGCTCCAGGATGAAGGCGCGTGTTTCGGCGGGGCTGGCCGGACTTGCCATCAGCCGACGCTCCGTTCAGCCAGCGCCATCGGCTCAGGCCGCCTTCTTGGCGGCATCGCCTGCGGCGGCGGCGGTGTTCATGGTGCTCTGCTCGACCGCATCGATCGACGGTCGGTCATAGGAGGAGATGGTCTTGCGGCCGAATTCGATAGCCACCTGCGGCAGCGAGCCGTTCATGTAGGCGAGCAGCGTCTGCTTCACGATCACGTAGAGGCGGTTGTTCTTGTCCCTGACGATCTTGATCTTGGTGGCGATCGGCCCGACCACCGCATAGGACAGGAAGATGCCGAGAAAGGTGCCGACAAGTGCCGCGCCGATCAGCGCCCCCAGTATCTCCGGCGACTGGTCGAGCGCGCCCATCGCCTTCACCACCCCGAGCACGGCCGCGACGATGCCGAGCGCCGGCAGGCCGTCGGCGACCGCGACCAGGGCGTGGTAGGATTTCAGCTTGTCGGAGCGGATCGTGTGGATTTCCTCGTCCATCAGCGCCTCGATCTCGTGGCTGCGCGCATTGCCGATGATGATCAGCCGGCAGTAATCGCAGATGAAATGCGTCAGATCGTGCCGCTTGAGCACCGTCGGGAATGCTTGGAACACGGTCGATTCGGCGGGATTGTCGATATGCGCTTCGACCTCGCTGCGCGACTTGGTGCGCAATTCGCGCATCAGGCTGTGCAGCACGCCCAGCGTTTCGAGGTAGTCGCGCTCCTTCGGCGTCGCCTGGCGGAAGGCTTCCATGCAGGCCTTGCCGGTGTCCTTCACGGTCGCCATCGGATTGGCGACGAGGAAAGTTCCGAACGCGGCGCCGCCGATAATGACGAATTCCCAAGGCTGCATGAGCACGTCGACGTGACCGCCCATGGCCATGAAGCCGCCCAGCACGCAGCCCATCGTCACCACAAGTCCGATCAGTATGCCCACAGTCAGTCCTTCCGCATTCCAACCTACCGGAAGGCAATACAGTCCGTGCCTTGTGTGAGGCTTGAAAGCGACAGCGGCGGCGATTCAGTTTCGCGCAAGCGTCGCCTAGTAGCTTCGCCGGATAGCTTCGGCCGGAGGCCTGCCCGTGATCAACACATTCACCAGCTACCAGCTTATAGCGAGGGATCTCCCGAAGGCGCTCGATCGCGTCGAAAACCAGCCAATGGTGGACCGCGAGACGAAGTACTACCTCGAAAACATCACCAAGGTGAAAACCATCGACGAGTTCGTCAAGAACGATCGCCTGTTTCGCTACGCGATGAAGGCGCACGGGCTCGAAGACATGGCCTACGCCAAGGCCTTCATGGTCAAGGCCCTGAAGGAAGGCGTTTCCGACCCCGAAAGCTTCGCCAACAAGCTGACCGACAAGCGTTATGCCGAATTCGTCGAGAGCTTCAACTTCGCCGCGCATGGCGAACTGGCGACCGTCTACAACAAGGCGCAGCAGGGCGCGGTCGCGAACTACCAAACCCAGGCGGCGATTGCCGGCGTCGATCCCACTTCCGCGTCGGTGCAGGCCGAGGTGACCTACTACCTCGCCAACATCGTTAACGTGAAATCCATCGGCGATCTCATGTCCAATGACAGGCTGGCCCAGTTTGCTCTTGCCGCCTTTGGCCTGGACGACACGGAAGAGAACAAGGATCTCGCCAGGGCGGTTCTGGAGGGGGGACTTCGCAATCCCGACAGCCTGGCCAACACGATGACCGACAAGACCTTTGTCGCCTTCGCGTCGATGTATAATTTCGAGGAGCTTGGAGAGGAGACGACCACCTACAGTTTGGCCCAGCGTCCCGCAATCGACAAATTCATGCGCCAGACGCTGGAGGAGGACGCCGGGAAGCAGAATGAAGGCGTGCGGCTGGCGCTCTATTTCGAGCGCAAGGCGGAAACCCTCACATCCTTCTATGAAATCCTGGCCGACCCGGCGCTCGCCAGAGTCGTCCGGACTGTGCTCTCGCTGCCGGATTCCTTCGCCTCGGCCGATATCGACAAGCAGGTGCAGCTCTTCGAGAGCAAGCTCAACATCGAGGACTTTTCCGATCCCAAGGAGCTTGGCAAGTTCCTCACCCGCTTCACTAGCCTCTGGGAGATCGACAACCCGACATCGACCGCGCAGACTTCGCTTAGCGTGCTGTTCAGCCAGCCGGTCGAATACGGCATCTCGACCAACACCCTGTTCGCCATCCAGGCGATGAAGCGCTGAGGAGCCGGCAATGCAGGATGGTCTCTACGTCGCCCTTTCCTCCCAGATCGCGCTGGAACGCCGGTTGAACACGATCGCCGACAACGTCGCCAACGCCTCGACCGTCGGGTTCCGCGCCACTGGCGTCAAATTCGAGGACGTGGTGTCCGGACTCGGCCAGGACGCCGTGTCCTTCGCCTCGGCCGGCGACACCTATCTGTCGGCCAAGTCCGGTTCGCTGCGCGAGACCGGTAACCCGTTCGACTTCGCCATCCAGGGAAATGCCTGGTTCGGCATCGAGACCCCCGTCGGCACGGTCATGACGCGGGATGGCCGCTTCTCGATGCTCGATACCGGCCAGCTGGTGACGATCGAAGGCTATCCGGTGCTCGACGCCGGCGGCGCGCCGCTGCAGCTCGATCCGCGCAACGGCCCGCCGCAATCGGGCGCCGACGGCGTCCTGCGGCAGAACGGCCAGCTCGTCGGCGCGATCGGCTTGTTCGCGTTCGAACCCGGCCCGAATTTCACCCGCTTCGGCAATTCCGGCATCGTGCCGGCCGGCCAGCCCGAGCCGTTGGTGGACCGCGTCGATGTCGGTGTCGCGCAAGGCTTCCTCGAAGATTCCAACGTCAATCCGATGCTCGAAATGACGCGGCTGATCGCAGTGCAGCGCGCCTTTGAGAATATCGCCGCCGCGATGCGCAGCACTGAGCAGACATTCGGCAACGCCATCGAAACGCTCGGCTCCAAGGCCTGATGACTGCGCACCCGCCTGCCTTGATCGACCGGCCAGCCCATGACACGGCCCTGACCGCGCTGGAGCGCACCTGGCGGCGCTTTGCCGACGACCGCACGCTCATCCGGCGCGGCGGGCGCGTCACCGAAGTGTCGCAGACGCAGTACCGCGTACGCGGAATTTCCGACGCCGCCCGGCTGGGCGACATCGTCGAGCATCGCGGCCAAGCCGGCCTGCGAGGCGGCGAGATCGTCCAGATCGGGCCGGAGGAAGTGCTGGTTGCGCCCTTCGAGCGATCAGCCGACGCCGGCGTCGGCGATGCCGTGTTCAACCGAGGCCCGTTTACGGTGACGCCTCATATCTCGTGGCGCGGCCGCGCCGTCGATTCGCTCGGCCGGGCCATAGACGGTGGCGCGCTACTCATTGCCGGCGAGCCTCTGGACGCAGTGGAAGCGACGCCGCCATCGGCGCTCTCCCGCCAGCGCGTCGGCACCTCGTTCCTCACCGGCGTTCGCGTTATCGACATTTTCACGCCGATCTGCTTCGGGCAGCGGCTCGGCATTTTCGCGGGCTCCGGCGTCGGCAAGTCGACGCTGCTTGCAATGCTCGCGGGGGCGGACGCCTTCGATACCGTCGTGGTCGCCCTGGTCGGCGAACGCGGCCGCGAGGTGCGTGAATTCCTCGAAGACACGGTCGGCGAAAAGAGCATGGCCAAGACCATCGCCGTGGTCGCGACCAGCGACGAAAGCGCCATGATGCGCAAGCGCGCGCCCGACACCGCCATGCGCGTCGCCGAGCACTTCCGCGAGCGCGGCGACCGCGTGCTGCTGGTGCTCGATTCCATCACCCGCTTCGCACATGCGCTGCGCGAGGTGGCGATCGGAGCGGGCGAGCCGCCGATCGCGCGCGGCTATCCAGCATCGGTATTCACCGACCTGCCGAAGCTGCTCGAACGCGCCGGACCGGGCCTCGACGGCTCCGGATCGATCACCGCCATCATCTCGGTGCTGGTCGATGGCGACGATCACAACGATCCGGTCGCGGATTCGGTGCGCGGCATTCTCGACGGCCATGTCGTGCTCGACCGCTCGATCGCCGAGCAGGGCCGCTATCCTCCGGTCAATCCGCTGTCCTCGATCTCGCGGCTGGCTTCCAAGGCGTGGAGCAACGAACAGCGCGCGCTTGTGACCAGGCTGAAATCGATGATCTCGCGCTTCGAGGACACCCGCGACATCCGGCTGCTCGGCGCCTACCAGCCAGGGGCCGACGCCGAACTCGACATGGCGGTGCGACAGGTTCCGCTGATCTACGAGGCGCTGACGCAATCACCCGCCGACCGCCCCTCGCCCGACCCGTTCGCCGATCTGGCGCGGCATCTGAGAGCCAAGGACAAGCCCAATGCAGCTCAAGGAGATTGACAACGCCCTGCGCGGCAAGCTGCAGGCGCAGTCGGCGGCCGAAAAGCCGGCGCGGCGTTCGCTCATGCCCCGGCTGTTCCGACGGCGCGCAGCCGTCGCGCCCGGACTGACGCCGCAGTCCCGCGACCGCCGCGGCGACCTCGTCATTGCCGGACTGGGCATCGCGCTCGGCCTCGGCTGCGCGCTGTTTCCCTGGTACATCTTCTTCAACCAGGAGAAGTTCGGCATTCGCGCCTTGAAATTCGAAGGCCAAG
The DNA here is from genome assembly GCF_011045125.1 of Allomesorhizobium camelthorni. Classification (GTDB taxonomy): domain Bacteria; phylum Pseudomonadota; class Alphaproteobacteria; order Rhizobiales; family Rhizobiaceae; genus Allomesorhizobium; species Allomesorhizobium camelthorni. The sequence goes on from NZ_JAAKZF010000095.1 coordinate 10,332, forward strand.
GCGAGCGCGAGACAGGCCAGATCTATCTCGGCTCGCAGCCCGACCGCGTCGGCGCACCGATGACGGTCGAGGACATTCCGCCGATGAAGCTCGACCTGTTTGCGACGGGCACCCTGCCCGAAAACGATGGCGCGAGCGAAGGCGTGCCGAGCTTGAGCGAACAGCCTTTCCCGCCCGAAATTGTGGCCTTCCGCCTCGTCCACGTCGCCAATGGCCGCGCCATGATCGCCGACGATACCGGCCTCTGGGTGGTGCAGCGCGGCTCTCGGCTGCCCGACAACAGCCGCGTCGCCGGCATCGAGCAGCGCGACGGCAAATGGGTTCTCGTCACCAGCGCCGCCAAGGTGATCGAACTGTCAAAATAACCGCCCTAGCGCAAGGTCCGCGCAAGACTGCATGCCTATCTTATGGAAATCTGCCCGGAGATTTCTATGCAGCCCGTCAACCTCTTTGATCTCGCCTCACAGCAGTCGCAATGGCTGGCCGTGCGCCAGGCCGCGGTCGCCGGCAACGTCGCCAATGTGAACACGCCCGGTTACGGCGCGTTCGACGTCGAGCCCTTCGAGAAGGTGCTCGACAATACGCGCGTGGCCCTGAGAGCAACCCACGAGGGACATCTCAGCGGCGGCGCGACAGAGGCCGGCTATGCCGTGCGGCAGAACGGGCAGGAGATCTCGGCCATGCCGTCCGGCAACACGGTGGTGCTCGAGAACGAATTGATGAAGGCCGGCGAGATCAGCCGCTCCTTCGAGCTCAACACGGCGATCGTCAAGGCGTTTCACCGCATGATGATGACTAGCGTGAGGAGCTGACGGTGGATCCGCTTTCGACAGCCCTGAAGGTTGCCGCCTCCGGCCTCGGCGCCCAGTCGGAGCGGCTGCGCGTCGTCTCGGAAAACCTTGCCAACGCCCAGTCGACCGGCGACACGCCGGGCGCCGAACCCTATCGCCGCAAGACCATCACCTTCGCCGCCGAGCTCGACCGCGCCAGCGGCGGCTCGCTGGTCGACGTGACCGCGATCAACCGCGATCCCTCGGCCTTCCCCGTCGAATATTCGCCCGGCCACGAGGCCGCCGACGAGAACGGCTACGTCATGATGCCAAACGTCAACGTGCTGATCGAAATGGCCGACATGACCGAGGCGAACCGCTCCTATGAAGCCAATCTGCAGGTCATCAAGCAGGCGCGCTCGCTGATCTCGATGACCATCGACCTGATGAGGAGCCAATAATGATCACTGGCCTCAGTGCGGCCGTTCCGCAACTCCAGATCGGCAATACGGACGGCGATAGCGGGCTCTTTTCCAAAAGCCCCGCGCCGGCGGCGGCCGATGCCGGCTCGTCCTTCGCCGCGATGCTGACGCGTGCTGCCGGCGACGCGATCGGCGCGCTCCAGCAGGCCGAACAGGTTTCCGTCCAGGCTCTGCAGGGCGAGGCCGACATACGCCAGGTAGTCGACGCTGTGATGAGCGCCGAACAGTCGCTGCAAGCGGCGGTGGCGATCCGCGACAAGATCGTGACCGCCTATCTCGAAGTCAGCCGCATGGCGATCTGAGGAGAATTGAGACCATGAAGGCACTCGCAATCGCCGCGACCGGCATGAACGCCCAGCAGACCAATCTGGAAGTGATCGCCAACAACATCGCCAACATCAACACCACCGGCTTCAAACGGGCGCGGGCGGAATTTTCCGACCTGCTTTACCAGGTCGATCGCCTGCAGGGCGTGCCCAACCGCGCCAATTCCAGCCTCGTGCCGGAAGGCGTGAGCATCGGCCTTGGCGTCAAGACCAGCGCGGTGCGCAACGTCCATGTCCAGGGCGGGCTGACCAGCACCGGCAACAAGTTTGACCTCGCGCTGACCGGCAATGGCTGGTTCCAGATCGAAGGCGCCGACGGCCAGACGCTCTACACCCGCGCCGGCTCGTTCAACACCAACGCGACCGGGCAGCTGGTGACGGTTGACGGTTTTCCGGTCCAGCCCGCCATCAATGTTCCGGCCGATGCTGTCGAGGTCATCGTCAACAAATCCGGCCAGGTGTTCGCGCGTCTGGACGGCCAGGTCGATTTGCAGGATCTCGGCCAGCTAACGCTGGCGAGCTTCGCCAATGAGGCGGGTCTTGCGCCGCTGGGCGACAACCTTTTCCAGGAAACGCCGGCTTCCGGAGCAGCCAATATCGGCGTGCCGGGCGATCTCGGCTACGCCACCGTCGAACAAGGTTATCTCGAAAATTCCAACGTCGATCCGGTCAAGGAAATCACCGAGCTGATCTCGGCGCAGCGCGCCTACGAGATGAACTCCAAGGTCATCCAGGCAGCCGACGAGATGGCGGCCGTCGTCTCCAAGAACATCAGGTAGCGGCGATGGCTTTCCGGTCGATGCGCGCTCTGCTTCACGCCGCGGCTGCCGGTCTCGCGCTGGTTTCCGGCGCGTTGCCCGCGCTTGCGCAGGAAACCGTGCTCATCCCCAACCGCGTCGTCTATCCCGGCGAGACGGTCTCGGCCGACGCGCTGAAAGAAGTCACGCTGAAGCCCGGCAAGCAGGCGCCGGAAGCGGTCGCTGTCACGCTTGCAGAGCTCGAAGGCAAGGTAGCCAAGCGCACCCTGCTGACCGGCCGCTACATCCCGCTGAGTTCGCTGCGCGAGGCGTATCTTGTCGAGCAGGGCGCGGCCGTGGAAGTTGTCTTCGTCTCAGGCGCGCTGACGATCTCGGCAAGCGCGGTCACGCTCGAGCCCGGCTCGGCGGGCGATCTGGTCAAGGTCCGCAACATCGACAGCGGCAAGATTCTCTCTGGCACGGTCATGGCCGACGGCTCGATCCGGGTCGGAGCGACATGATCCGCCGCTTGCTCATTATGGCGGTCGCGACCGCGCTCGGCGTCCAGGCGGCTTTTGCCGACGGGCTGATCCGCAAGGACGGCCGCGGCGGAGCCGGTGTGAACGGCGACGGTTCCGAATATGAGCAGCGCGACCTCTACCCGGGGCAAAACCTCGTTCCCTCGCGCATCAAGGACATCGCGCAGTTGCAGAGCGCACGCGACAACCAGCTTGTCGGCTACGGCCTGGTGATCGGCCTGCAAGGCTCAGGCGACAGCCTGCGCAACTCGCCTTTCACGGAACAGTCGATCCGCGCCATGCTGGAAAATCTCGGCATCGCCAGCGAGGGTGGCCGGGCGCGCGCCAAGAACGTCGCGGCGGTGATCGTCACCGCCAACCTGCCGCCCTTCGTCCAGTCCGGCGCGCGCATCGATGTCAGCGTTTCCTCGCTGGGCGACGCGGTGTCGCTCGGCGGCGGCGTGCTGGTGATGACGCCGCTGAAGGCCGCCGACGGCGAAATCTACGCGGTCGCGCAGGGGCCGGTATTCATCTCCGGCTTCAACGCCCAGGGCGAAGCCGAGCAGATCACGCAAGGCGTGCCGACCTCCGGCCGCGTGCCCAACGGCGCGATCATCGAGCGGCAGGTCGAGGCCGAATTCGGCGACGTCGGCAAGCTGACGCTGCAACTCCGCAACGCCGACTTCTCGACTGCGGTGAGGATCACCGACGCGATCAACGACTACGCGTTGGAGCGCTTCGGCAAGCGCGTGGCGCGAGAGCAGGATTCGCGCACCGTCATCATCCAGAAACCGCAAAAGATCTCCGCCGCCCGCTTCTACGCCGAACTCGAAAATCTGGTCGTCGAATCCGACATGCCGGCGCGGGTAGTGGTCGACGAGCGCACCGGCACCATCGTCATCGGCAACGAGGTCAGGATCTCGCGCGTCGCCATCAGCCACGGCACGCTGACGGTCCGCATCACCGAGATGCCGAGGGTCGTGCAGCCCGAACCATTCTCCAGGGGGCGGACTGCGGTCGAGCCGTTCACCGCTATCGAAACGGACCAGCCGGACGGACGCGTCGCTATCCTCGATGGCCCAAATCTCGAAACGCTGGTTTCCGGGCTGAACCGGCTCGGCGTCAAGCCCGACGGCATCATCGCCATCCTCCAGGGCATCAAGTCCGCCGGCGCCCTGCAGGCCGAACTCGTACTTCAATAGGTGACGCGATGCCGGCCAAATTTCATCTCCTGACCCCGCCAAGGCGCATCGCCCGCAAGACGCTTGCCGCAGCGACCCTCGCCGCGCTGCTCGCAGCCGGCGGTCCCGCAGCGACCGAAACGGCGCCGGCCGTCGTCGCCGCGGCCGAGACGGAGAGCGAGATCCAGCGCTTTTGTTCGAGCATCGCCGACGCCGCGCGCGACCGCCGCTATGCGCTGCAGAAGATGGAACTGGAGACGCTGCAGAAGGAAGTCGACAAGCGCATCGCACTGCTCGAGGAGAAGCGCGCCGAGTACGAGAGCTGGATGAAGCGGCGCGAGGATTTCCTCGCGCAGGCCGAGGGCAATGTCGTCGACATCTACGCCACCATGAAGCCGGACGCCGCGGCCGAGCGGCTCGCCATGCTCGATGTCGAACTTGCCGCCGGCATCCTCATGAAGCTCGATTCGCGCCGCGCCGGCGTTATCCTCAACGAGATGGAAAGCAAGGCCGCGGCCGCCCTCACCGGCATCATGGCGAGCGCCGCGCGAAGGGAAGACCCGACATGATCCGCAAGCTTTTGCTGGCCATCGCCGCGGCAGCACTCGCCGGCTGCGGCTCGAATCTGAAGGAGATCGGCCAGCCGCCGGCGCTGTCGGCCGTCGGCTCCGGCGTCGCCTCAGGCACACAGTCGGTCTATCAGTATCCCGAACCTCCCGCCCAGCCGGTCAAGCGCTTTTCGCTGTGGAACGACCGCCAGAGCCGTCTCTTCACCGACCCGCGCGCGCTGTCGCCCGGCGATATCCTGACGGTCGAGATCGAGATCAACGACCGCGCGAAGTTTAAGAACGAATCCGACCGCAGCCGCACCTCGACCAAATCGCTCGGCGGCGCGCTGGAATATGAATGGGACGGGATCGGCTCCGGCAGCAGCGCCGACGCCGATATTGCCTCGACCTCGGCGTCGGCGGGAACGGGCGAAACCACCCGTTCGGAAACGATCGAGCTTTCCGTCGCCGCCATCGTCACTGACGTGATGCCGAACGGCAATCTGGTGATTAACGGCTCGCAGGAGGTGCGGGTCAACGCCGAACTCCGGATCCTGACTATTGCGGGCATTGTGCGCCCGGTCGATATCGGGCCGAACAACACGATCTCCTATGAGCGCATCGCCGAGGCCCGCATTTCCTATGGCGGCCGGGGAAGACTGACCGAGGTGCAGCAGCCGCCTTACGGGCAGCAGTTCCTCGACCAGGTTCTTCCCTTCTAGGCGGCGTGAAAGATGGCGATCACCGAACAAACCCCCTCTCTTCCGAAAGGACCATCCCTGCTGGTGCAGATGGCGGTGCTGCTCGGCATGACGGCCGCCGCGATCGTGCTTGGCTGGGCCTCCGGAATTTATCTGAACGGCAGCAGCGAACCGGCGGAGCAGGCGGCGCATGCGTCGGACAGTCACGGCGGCGAAGCCGCTGGCGGCCACGGAGAAGAACCCGCGCAGGCAAGAACCGTTATCCCGCTCGCAGCCATCACCACCAACCTGGCCGCCCCCGAACAGGTGTGGATCCGCCTCGAAGCGTCGGTCGTGCTCGACGAGCCGCAGCCACCGGAACTGATCGAGAGCATCCACCAGGACCTGCTCGCCTATCTGCGCACGGTCAAGCTGCACCAGGTCGAGGGCGCGAGCGGCTTCCAGCACCTGAAGGCCGATCTCGAGGAGCGCGCAAAAATCCGCAGCGACGGCCACGTCAAACAGTTCCTGATCAGGACGCTGCTGTTCGAATGAGAAAACTTCTCGCCACTCTCGTCTGGCTCGCGGCGTCGGCCTCCATCGCCGAGGCGCAGCAGCTTGATCTCGGCGCTATCGGCCAGGCCGACGGCACAACCGTCGGCTACATCATCCAGATGTTCGGCCTGCTGACCATCCTGTCGGTTGCGCCGGGCCTCCTGATCATGGTGACGAGCTTCACCCGCTTCGTCATCGCTTTCTCGATTCTTAGAGCAGGTATCGGACTACAGACCACGCCGGCGAATCTGATCCTGATCAGCCTGTCGCTGTTCATGACCTTCTACGTGATGGCGCCGACCTTCGACCAAGCCTGGAATAACGGCGTCCGGCCGCTGATGGACAATGAGATCACGCAGGCCGAGGCGCTGGAGCGGATTTCCGATCCGTTCCGGACCTTCATGGTCGCCCATGTGCGCGACAAGGATTTCGACCTTTTCGCCGACCTCGCGCGGGAGCGCGGCCAGACGGTGGCCGAGGAGGCGGTGGATTTGCGCATACTCGTTCCGGCGTTCATGATCTCGGAGATCAGGCGCGGCTTCGAGATCGGATTCCTGATCGTGCTGCCGTTCCTCGTCATCGATCTGATTGTGGCGACCATCACCATGGCCATGGGCATGATGATGCTGCCGCCGACAGTGGTTTCGCTGCCGTTCAAGCTTCTGTTCTTCGTCCTGATCGACGGCTGGAACCTTTTGGTCGGCTCGCTGGTGCGCTCCTTCACCTGACGACGCGTCAGGGCGCAAAATTACCCTTCGTTAACCATAACGCTTATCCTTTTCGAAGGGAGTGTCGGTCATTGTGCCTGCCATGGCGGGTGGTCACGTCTCAGGCGACCATTGGCATGATGCCGCACCGTCATACCGGCCGATCCGGTATGCAAAAAGTCCCGTGTAAAAGGTACGAGTACCCATGGCCAGCATCATGACCAACGCTTCGGCGTTGACCGCCCTCCAGAGCTTGAGCTCCACGAACAAGAATCTTGAAATCACCCAGTCGCGCATCTCGACCGGCTATCGTGTCGCCGACGCTTCGGACAACGCCGCCTACTGGTCGATCGCCACGACGATGCGCTCGGACAACAACGCCCTCTCGACCGTGCAGGATGCTCTCGGTCTCGGCGCTTCGAAGGTCGACACCGCCTACACCGGCATGAACAAGGCGATCGACACCGTCAACCAGATCAAGACCAAGCTGGTCGCGGCCAGTGGCTCGACGGATGCCGACAAGGCCAAGTACCAGATCGAGATCAAGGCCCTGCAGGACCAGCTCAAGGCCTATGCGGACGCTGCGACCTTCTCCGGCACCAACATGCTGTCGGTCACCACCGACGCCGCTGCAACCACGGCCACCGACGTCAAGGTCGTCTCCGCCTTCAACCGGACCTCTTCCGGCGCGGCTTCGATCTCGACCATCGACATCAAGGTCGAGGATATCAAACTTTACGAAGCCGGCACCAACGTGGGCGTCAACAAGGGCATTCTAGACTCCAACCGCACATCGGCGGGCGTGGAAGGCGCTGCTTCGGCACCGACTCTGGGTGCTGCTGCGGCGGGTACCGACACCTACACCGTTTCGACGATGCAGCTGACCGACGGTACGCTTTTCGCCAGCGACACCCAGATCGGCGCCATGCTCGGCGTTGTTGAAAGTGCGCTGAAGGACATGACCACGGCCGCCACCAACCTCGGCGCCGCCAAGAGCCGCATCGACCTTCAGAAGACCTTCACGCAGAGCCTGATGGACTCGATCGACCGCGGCGTCGGCCAGCTCGTGGACGCCGACATGAACAAGGAATCGACCCGCCTCCAGGCCCTGCAGGTTCAGCAGCAGCTCGGCATCCAGGCGCTGTCGATCGCCAACGGCAACTCGCAGTCGATCCTGTCGCTCTTCCGTTAATCTTCCTTTCCCGGATCGACCGGGAACCGGAAGCACTGACAAATCGGGCCGCGCTCCTCTGGAGTGCGGCCCGATCCGTTTCTGGGGCGCGCGCCGCGCGCCTTGGTGCGTAAAGAC
>NZ_JAAKZF010000096.1 GCF_011045125.1 Allomesorhizobium camelthorni
GAGGAGTGCACCATTGCTGACCCCCGTGATACCGGACCCATCTTCATCAAGTCCTCTTCGTCCCCGGCCTTCTCGCGCAAGACCGCCGCGCGCACCGTCTGCGCGGCAATTGGTCAACTCCTCAATGCCTTCACCCCGAGTAACGCTCAAACTACTTAGGAATGCCGGCTACAATCCAACCTAACATCATCCCGCTTTCGGTCTTCATTCGCACTCTTCAAATACCGCTGGGCATCGCCGGGAATCAGCCCAGCAAGCGGGCCTTCTGCGTCGCGAATTCCTCGTCGGTCAGGATGCCGGCCTTGTTCATCTCGGCGAGCTTCTGGATCTTGGCGATGGCCTCGTCGGTCAGGCCGGCGGCCGTCGGCGTGGCCTCGACCGGCGTTGCGGGCGGAGTGGGATCGGCCGCCGGAGCCGCTCCGGCCCTGGGGGCCGTCTTGCCCGCGACCTTTGTCGCCGTCGCGGTGATCAGCGCCGTGCGTGCGACGGTGGTGGCTGCACGGCCGATGACGCCAGGCTTGTTTCGTCTGAAAACCATGCTCGTTTCCTCGCTTGTTGAAAGCGCCTCCTGCCCTCAAGCGCATAGCGGATGCACGGAACCCGGCCAAAGCATACACGCAATGCGGGATGTTGGGAAATCAATCGAAGGCGATCGGAGCACCGGGATCGTCGGCAATGGGCTCAGCGGCTCATGCCGACTTGTGCCATCGCACCAAGCTGACGAGTGCTGGGCTGGCGGATCGCCATTCTAGCGGCCGAGATAGTTCACAAAGCGAAACCTGCGCGGGTGGCCGCGCAGGACCTAGCCGATTCTTTGTAGCCATTCGCCGGCATTTGCCGGCGAATGGCAGAAACAAAGCGCCTATTCGGCGGGTCTTTCCGGGGCCAGTTCGGCTCCGGCACCTTCCGGCCGCCTGCGCCGGAATGTCCTGCGCAGGGCGACGTAGAAGACGGGCGTCAGGAACAGGCCGAACAGCGTCACGCCAAGCATGCCGGAGAAGACCGCGGTGCCCAGCGACTGGCGCATTTCGGCGCCCGGCCCGCTGGCGATCACCAGCGGCACCACGCCCAGGATGAAGGCGAATGCCGTCATCAGGATCGGCCGCAGCCGCAGCCGGCAGGCCTCGACGGCCGCTTCGACGGCGTCAAGGCCGCGTTCCTCGCCCTGGCGCGCGAACTCGACGATCAGGATCGCGTTCTTGGCCGCCAGGCCGATGAGCACGATCAGCCCGATCTGCACGAGGATGTTGTTGTCGAGCCCGCGGAAGGCGACGCCCAGCATGGCGCCCAGCACGCTGAGCGGGACGATGAGCACGATGGCGAAGGGCGTGATCCAACTTTCGTACAGCGCGGCGAGCGCCAGAAAGACGAACAGGGTCGACAGGCCGAAGATGAAGACCGCCGTGTTGCCGGTCTGGCGCTCCTGGAAGGCGAGTTCAGTCCATTCGAAGGAGGTGCCCTGCGGCAGCGTTTCGGCTGCGATCCCCTCCATCAGGTCGAGCGCCGTGCCCGTGGCGACGCCCGGCGCGGCATTGCCCTGCAGCGGCACGGAGACATACATGTTGTAGCGCTGCACGAGCGAGGGACCGGTGACGTCGCGGATCTCGACCAGCGTGCCGAGCGGCACCAGGTCGCCGGCGGCCGAGCGCACTTTCAGCTTCAATATGTCGTCGCGATCGATGCGGAAAGCCTGGTCGGCCTGCGCCCGCACCTGGTAGACGCGGCCGAAGGCGTTGAAGTCGTTGACATAGGCGGTGCCTAGATTGATCGACAGCGTCTCGAAGATGTTGGGGATCGGCACGTTCAGCATGCGCGCCTTGTCGCGGTCGATCGCCAGGAAGAATTGCGGGCTGGAGGCCGAGAAGGTGGTGAAGACGCCCATCAGGCCGGGCGTCTGGTTGGCCTTGCCGGCGATGTCCTGGGCCAGCGCCAGAATCGGCCGCATGTCGGCGCTGTTGCGCTCCTGGAGCATCATCTTGAAGCCGCCGGAATTGCCGATGCCCCGCACGGGCGGCGGCGGCAGCGCGATGATGAAGGCCTCCTGGATGCTTTGCAGGCTGCCGAACAGCGTGCCGATGATCTTGTCGGAAGTATCGCCGCTCTCGAGCCGTTCCTCGAAGCTCTTGAATGGCGCGAAGATCACGCCGGAATTGCTGGCGTTGGTGAATGTCGCGCCGTTGAATCCCGCAAAGGCGACGGCGTTGGCGACACCCGGCGTATCGCGGATGATATCCGACGCCTTCTGGATGACCGCGTCCGTTCGCGCGAGCGAAGAGCCTTCCGGCAATTGCACGACGACGATCGCATAGCCCTGGTCCATGTTCGGGATGAAGCCGCGCGGCACCGTCTGCAGCATGTGATAGGTCGCGTAGAGCAGGCCCGCGAAGACGAGCAGCATGGCGATGAGCGCCAGCGTCGTGCCGACCAGCCTGTGCACCAGCCACGCATAGCCGTCCGCCATCCTGTCGAACCCGTTGTTGAAGCCGTTCGCCAGGGCGCGGCCGAACCGTGCCAGGAAGAAGTTCGAATGTTCCTCGCTGTGCGGCTTGAACAGCACGCCGGCCAGCGCCGGCGAGAGCGTCAGCGAGTTGAATGCCGAGATCGCGGTGGAGACCGCGATGGTGATGGCGAATTGCAGGTAGAACTGGCCGGAGATCCCGGGGATGAAAGCTGCGGGAACGAAGACGGAGATCAGCACCAGCGAGATCGCGAGGACCGCGTTTCCGACCTCATCCATGGTCTTGTGCGCGGCGGCGCGCGGGGCAAGCCCCAGCCTGATGTTGCGCTCGATATTCTCCACCACCACGATGGCGTCGTCGACGACGATGCCGACCGCCAGCACCAGCCCGAACAGAGTGAGCATGTTGAGCGAGAAGCCGAAGGCGAGCAGCACGGCGAGCGTGCCGATCAGCGACACCGGTATCGCCACGATCGGCACGATCGCCATGCGCCACGACTGCAAGAACACGATGATGACGATCACCACCAGCAGGATCGCCTCGGCGATGGTGATATAGACCTCGTTGATCGATTCGGCGATGAATTCGGTCGGATTGTAGATGATCTCGTAGGCCAGCCCCTCCGGGAAATCCTCCGAAAGCTCCGCGATCGTCTTCTGGATTTCTTCCGCCGAGGCCAGGGCATTGGTGCCCGGCCGCTGGAAGATGCCGAGCGCCACCGCCGCCTTGTTGTTGAGATAAGAATTGGTGACGTAGTCCTTGGCGCCGAGTTCTATGCGCGCCACGTCCTGCAGGGAGATCAGGCGGCCGTCCTCGGTCGATTTGACGATGACGTAGCGGAAGTCGCGCGCGTCTTCGAAGCGCCCTTGCGTGGTGACCGTATACTGGAAGGCCGAGCCGTCGCCGATCGGCGGCGCGCCGATCGAGCCGCCCGACACCTGGACGTTCTGGTCGCGCAGCGCCTGGACCACGTCGCCTGCGGTCATGCCGTAGGCGGACAGCTTTTCCGGGTCGAGCCAGACGCGCAGCGAATATTCGCGCTCGCCGAAGATCTGCACGTCGCCGACGCCGTCCAGTCTCAGCAGGACGTCGCGCACGCGCGAGCGCGCATAGTTCGAGACGTAGAGCTGGTCGTAGGTGTCGTCGGGCGACAGCATATGGATGACCATCATCAGGTCGGGCGAGCTTTTCGCCGTGGTGATGCCGAGCCGGCGCACCTCTTCCGGCAGGCGCGCTTCGGCGATCGAGACGCGGTTCTGGACCAGTACCTGCGCCGCATCGAGATCTGTGCCGGGGCGGAAGGTGATGGTGAGCGACATCGAGCCTTCGCCGGAGGAGTAGGACGACATGTAGAGCATGTGCTCGACGCCGTTGATCTCCTGTTCGATCGGCGTCGCCACGGTCGCGGCGACCGTCTCGGCGTCGGCTCCCGGATAGGAGGCGCGCACCACGATGGTCGGTGGCGCGATTTCGGGATATTGCGCGACCGGAAGCTGCGTGTAGGCGATGCCGCCGACGATCACGAGCACGATCGACAGCACCGCCGCGAAGATCGGGCGGTTGACGAAGAAATGGGCGAAATTCATTGCGTCTGCTCTTCGGTTTCCGCCCTGGGCGGCAAGGTGGTCATCTCGGGCTTGACGGTGACGCCCGGCCGCACCCGCACCAGCCCGTTCACCACCACCGTCTCCTCGCCGGTGAGGCCCTCGCGGATGACGCGGTAGCCGTCGATGCGCGGACCGGTGCGCACCGGCTTGGCCGAGATCAGGCCTGCCTCGTCGACGACGAAGACGATGCGGCGGTTCTGGTCCGCGCCGATCGCCTCGTCGGGCAGAAGCACGCCCGGATGCGGCAGCGAGCCTGGCACATTGATGCGGCCGAACATGCCGGGCTGCAATATGCCGTCCTTGTTGTCGAAGCGCGCCCTGACCCGCATCGTGCCGGTCGCCTCGTCCAGGCGGTTCTCGGCGAAGTCCAGCTTGCCCTTGAATACCGCTTCGCTGCGGTCGGCGACACGGACGACCACATCGACGCCGCCGGCGCCCTCCTGCATGACGCCGCCGCGCTCGCGGGCGTCGCGCGCATAGGCGAAGTAGGCCCGCTCGTCGATGTCGAAGTAGAAGTTGATCGGATCGATCGAGACGATGGTGGTCAGCACGGTCTGGTCGGCTTGCACCAGATTGCCCGGCGAGACGAGCCGGCGGTCGGCCCGGCCGGAAAACGGCGCCCTGATCTCGGTGAATTCGAGATCGAGGCTGGCGTTTTCAAGCGCGGCCTGGGCGCCGTCCAGTTGCGCCTGCGCGGCAAGATATTCACGGCGGCGGTCGTCCAGCGTCGAAACCGGTATGTTGCCTTCGCGCGACAGGGTCTCGGCGCGCTCGAACTGCATCTTGCTGAATTCGACAAGGGTCTTGGCCGAATCGACCTGCGCCTGCGCCTGGTTCAGCGCAGCCTTGAACGGCCGCTGGTCGATGGTGAACAGGAGGTCGCCCTGCTTTACCAGCATACCGTCCTGGAAGTGGACCTGTTCCAGGTAGCCGCCGACGCGAGAACGCAGCGAAACCTGGTCGACGGCCTCGAAACGGCCGACGAACTCATCGTCCTCGACGATATCCCGCACCACCGGTTTGGCGACGGTGACGACGGGAGCGGGAGGCGCTTCCTGCGCCTGTGCGGTTGGGGCCGCGAGCGAGCCGATCGCCGCGAACAACGCGGCGGCGAGCCATTTTGCAAGGACGTTTCTACTGGAGGGGGCGGCCAGAGAATCGTGGCGGATACGTGCAGTATGAACCATGGTTACCCCTCGTAATTGGTTCCCTTCATGCGAAGTCCGTAACATCTAGGTAGCGGGTGTGCACCGCACAAATCAATCTTTTTGAAGTGACCACCACAACCGACAGCTTGCTGCCATCTGCCTGGAGCGGCCGGCCATTCGCGCTATTTCTCCTTTTTCGCGGAATGTTGACGCCGCCCATTGACCTTCCAGTGACTGGAAGCCCTAGCTTGCGGCCACTACATTGGAACGACTTGAGGAAGCAGCATGGATCACGGACACGCCCATCATCACCATTCGCATGAAGCGCCGGACGTGCCGACCCGCGATCCCGTCTGCGGAATGACCGTCGATCCTGCAGCCGGCAAGCCGTCCGCTTATTACGGCGGTCATGATTATCATTTCTGCAGCGCTTCCTGCCGGGAAAAATTCGTCAAGTCGCCGGAAACCTACCTGGAGGCGGTCGACCCTGTATGCGGCATGAAGGTCGATCGTTCGACGGCCAGGCATTTCGCGCGCCATGAAGGCAAGGGCTATTATTTCTGCTCGGCCGGATGCCAGAAGAAATTCGAGGCCTCGCCGCAAACCTATCTCGGCGACCGTCCGGCGCCCGAGCCAATGCCGGCCGGAACCCAATATACCTGCCCGATGCACCCGGAGATCGTCCGCGACAAGCCCGGCTCGTGTCCGATATGCGGCATGGCGCTGGAACCGATGGGCGTGCCGACCGGCGAGGAAGGGCCCAATCCCGAACTGGTCGATTTCACCAGGCGCTTCTGGGTCAGCGCGGCTTTGTCGATCCCGCTTCTCATCCTCACCATGGGACCGATGCTCGGGCTTCCGGTCCGCGACCTGTTTGGCGAGCGGGTGGCGGTCTGGATCGAACTCGCCCTGGCGACGCCGGTGGTCCTGTGGGCGGCGCTGCCGTTCTTCCATCGCGGCTTCGAATCGATCGTCAACCGCAGCCCCAACATGTGGACGCTGATCTCGCTCGGCGTCGGCGCGGCCTATGGCTACAGCGTCGTCGCGACGCTGTTCCCGGACGCGTTTCCGCATTCCTTCCGTGGCCATGGCGGCGTGGTGCCGGTCTATTTCGAGGCGGCGAGCGTCATCGTCGCGCTGGTCTTCCTCGGCCAGGTGCTGGAACTCAAGGCGCGCGAGCGCACCGGCTCGGCCATTCGCGCGCTGCTCGACCTTGCGCCGAAAACCGCGCGCCGGATCGGCAAGGACGGATCGGAAACCGATGTGCCGCTGGACGAGGTCCATGCCGGCGATCTCTTGCGCATCCGCCCCGGCGACAGCGTGCCCGTCGACGGCGTGGTCAGCGAAGGCCGCTCGTCGGTCGACGAATCCATGATCACCGGCGAAGCGGTGCCGGTCGAGAAGACCGCCGGCGACCGCCTGACCGGCGGCACGCTCAACAAGAACGGCACGCTGGTCATGCACGCCGAGAAGGTCGGCGCCGACACCGTGCTCTCGCAGATCGTCGAGCTTGTCGCCAAGGCGCAGCGCAGCCGGGCGCCGATCCAGGGCCTCGCCGACAGGGTCTCGTTCTATTTCGTGCCGGCGGTGGTCCTGGTCGCGATCGTTTCCTTCATAGTCTGGGCGATCTTCGGTCCCGAGCCGAGCATGGTCTTCGCGCTGGTCTCGGCGGTTTCCGTGCTCATCATCGCCTGCCCCTGCGCGCTCGGCCTGGCGACGCCGATGTCGATCATGACCGCGACGGGCAGGGGCGCGCAGGCCGGCGTGCTGATCAAGGACGCCGAAGCGCTCGAGCGCTTCGCCAAGGTCGACACGCTGATCGTCGACAAGACGGGAACGCTGACCGAAGGCCGGCCGGTGCTGACCGATGTCGTCGCCGCGGAAGGTTTTGACGAAAACGAAGTGCTGGCGCTCGCCGCCGGCCTGGAAAGGGCGTCGGAGCATCCGCTCGCCGAAGCCATCGTCGAGGGCGCGAAGTCACGCGGCGTAAAGCTTGCCGAAGCCTCCGACTTCGACGCCGTCACCGGCAAGGGCGTCAAGGGCACAGTGACCGGCAAGGCGGTGAGCCTCGGCAATGCGATGATGATGCAGGAGGCCGGCATCGACGACGCCGCGCTGACTGGACGCGCCGATGCGCTGCGCACCGACGGCAAGACCGCGATGTTCGTCGCGGTCGGCGGGCGGCTCGCAGGCATCGTCGCGGTCGCCGACCCGGTCAAGCAGACCACGGCCGAGGCGATCGAAGCACTGCATCGCAGCGGTCTGAAGATCATCATGGCGACCGGCGACAATGAGCGCACGGCGCGCGCAGTCGCCGCAAAGCTCGGCATTGACGACATCCGCGCCGACATACTTCCGGAAGGCAAGAAGACGCTGATCGACGAGCTGCGAGCCGCCGGCGCGCGGATCGCCATGGCCGGCGACGGCGTCAACGATGCGCCGGCGCTGGCCGCCGCCGATGTCGGCATCGCCATGGGCACCGGCGCCGATGTTGCCGTCGAAAGCGCCGGCATCACGCTGGTGAAAGGCGATCTCAACGGCATCGTCCGGGCCCGGACGCTGTCGCAGGGCACGATCCGCAACATCAAGCAGAACCTGTTCCTGGCCTTCGTCTACAATGCGGTCGGCGTGCCGGTCGCGGCCGGCGTGCTTTATCCGGTGTTCGGCACGCTGCTCTCACCGATGATCGCGGCGGCCGCCATGAGCCTGTCGTCGGTCTCCGTCATCAGCAACGCGCTCAGGCTCCGCACCATCAAGCTCTGAAATCTCGAGGAACATCATGAACATAGGCGACGCATCGGAGCGTTCGGGCCTACCGGCCAAGACGATCCGCTACTACGAGGATATTGGCCTCCTGAAGCCCGGCCGCTCCGGCAACGGCTATCGCCATTATTCGACCGCCGATATCCACCGGCTGAAATTCCTGCAGCGTTCGCGCAGCCTCGGCTTCTCGGTCGAGGAGTGCCGGCAGCTTCTCTCGCTCTACGGCGACAGCCATCGCGAAAGCGCCGACGTCAAGGCCATCGCCGAGGTCAAGCTCGTCGAGATCGACTGCAAGATCGCCGAACTCGTCGGCCTGCGCGAGACGCTCAGGCACCTCGTCGACCATTGCCACGGCGACGAGCGGCCCGAATGCCCGATCCTCGACGGCCTGTCCGCCGAGGAAGACCAACCCGCCAACCAATCGACCACGCACTGAAACACGTCCCGGCAGCGGCCGCGAAAACCCGACCACCAGGAACCTTCATGACCAGAATCGTCTCAGCTCACTTCGCCGCCGCGTTTCTTGCCCTCGCGCTGTCCGGCCCGGCGATCGCCCAGACCGACCATGGCGGGCACGCGACGACGGATGCTGCCGCGCCCGCCACGGATGCGACGACGGCCTACAAGGCGGCCAACGAGAAGATGCATGGCGCGATGTCTTCAATGGAATATAGCGGCGATGCCGACATCGACTTCGCGCGCGGCATGATCCCGCATCACCAGGCGGCGATCGACATGGCCCGCATCGTGCTGGAGCACGGCAAGGACGCCGAGATCCGCAAGCTCGCGGAAGAAATCATCGAAGCGCAGGAGCGTGAGATCAAGCAGCTCGAGACCTGGCTGGCGGTGCGCGCCAAGTGATGGGTGGGGGCGGGTGATCGCATTCCCTTACTGGCGCCAAGCGCCCTCGTGGTTCGACAGGCTCACCATGAGGGCTACTGGAACGCCCTGCTCCCAACCACCAGCGTCTCAGGATAAACCGCCGGTCCTCATGCGGGCTACTGGAGCGCCGCACAGCCCAACCAACACCGCAGGAAAGACGCAGCGAACCCCGCATGAGGGCTACTGGAACGCCGCCCCCGCCAACCACCAACGTTTAGAATAAACTCCGCCGTTCCCAACGCGAAGCTCCAAACCCCAACACGAAGCTTCCAACGTTGCAGGGTAAGCGCGGCGAGCCCCAAACCCCCTCATGGTGAGCCTGTCGAACCACGGGGTTTGGGGCCAGCGCCTGAGCTTGCAAGGCTAGGCCGGATGAGGGCGGCATTCTCCCCAACACATCAGCCCGGCCTCGTAGGCTCCTTGTGCTTCTTCGCCTCCCGCTGCCGCTGGATGGCGTCGCTGAAGGCGGCGGCGAGGATGCCGGTCGGCATGGCGATGAGGCCGATACCGGTGATCGCGGTCAGGCCGGCCAGAAGCTTGCCGATCACCGTCGCCGGGACGACATCGCCATAGCCGACGGTGGTCAGCGTCGCGATCGACCACCACATCGCCCGCGGTATGCTGCCGAACACGGCCGGCTGGGCGTCGCCTTCGACGATGTAAAGCAGCGTCGAAGAGGTCAACAGCAGCATGCATGCGGTCGCCAGGCTCATCAGCAGTTCATAGCGGCGCGATTTCACCGCCTCGGCCATCGCGCGGATCGCCGAGGAATAGCGCCCGAGCTTGGCCAGCGAGAGGATGCGGATCAGCCGGAACAGCCGCAGGATCGATGTCTCATTGCCGAAAAAGGTCAGGAACAGGGTCGACATGGCCAGCAGATCGATGATCGCAGGCAGCGAAAAAATATAGCGGAGAGTGCCGCGCAGCCCGCCGCCATAGGCAGGGTTTTCGGCAGACGTCCAGACCCGCGCCAGATACTCGGCCAGGAAGACGCAGCCGAACCCCATCTCGGCGGCGAAGAACCATTTTTCGTGGCCCTGATGTATCGCCGGCTCGCTTTCGAACACGGCGACCGCCACGGCCAGGCAGATCACCACGACGATGAAGCGGTTGAGCGGCGACAGCCCGGTCTTGTGCCAGGCGGCCGGCTGCAGGTTGCGGTACAGCCATTTGCGCAGGCCGACGATTTCATGGACCGAAATGTCGCTCATCAAATGGCGGCCTTAAACGAACGGTTTGCCGACCTGGTATTTTGCCGGCACGAGCCGCTTCAGATAGGCCATACCCGTGTCCGAAAGCTGGTTGGCGTCGGGCTGCATGAAATCGTCGGGCATGTGGCGGGTCTTTCCCGCGACGGCGTCGAGCGGAACCTGGCGCATCACCGTCATGCCGCCCTCATGTTTCAGTGCAACCGAGCCGCCGCCGCGCGCCGCCACTTCGACGGCGAAGACGCCGGCCTCGAACGCTTCGCTGGAATCCGTGCTGTTGATGGCGCCGACATAGCCGCGTGGCAGATATCCGAGCGCGTCGACCCGCGCCCGCTTGCCGGGCAACCCTTCGGCGAGCGCCCGCTCGAAGGCCATGTTCAGATCGCTGCCCGACAATTTGATGTTGCCGTGCGCGTCGCGCTCCAGCCGGTCGGGCGGCACCAGGCTTTCGACCAGCGCGCGGCCGTCCTCGGTCGTCACGCCCTCGGAGACCGCGACTATGCAGCGTTTGTGGCGGTCGAGGGTCATGCGCACGTCGTCGATGAAACGCGGCACCGAGAAGGCGCGCTCGGGCACATAGACCAGATGCGGGCCGCTATCCTCGTCGGTGCGCCAGGCCGCCGCCGAGGCGGTCAGGAAGCCGGCATGCCGGCCCATGACGATGCCGACATAGACGCCGGGCAGCGCGCGGAAATCCAGATCGACGCTCAGGAACGCGCCGGCCACGAATTCGCCGGCCGAGATGAAACCCGGCGTGTGGTCGTTCTCCATCAGGTCGTTGTCGATGGTCTTCGGCGCGTGGACGAAGGCGATCGATCCGCCCGACGCGTCGGTCAGGATCTGCTGCGTGCCGGACGTGTCGTTGCCGCCGATATAGATGAAGGCGTCGGCGCCTTCCTTCTTCAGCCCGGCCAGCACCAGATCGCAATAAGCGGCGTCGGGCTTGTCGCGGGTCGAGCCGAGGGCAGCACCCGGCGTAGCGCCGATGAGCCTCAATTGCTCCTCCGGAATTTCGGAAAGGTCGACGTAGTCGCCATCCCTGATCCCGCGAACGCCGTGCCGCGAACCCAGCACTTTTGCGCCGGGATGGCGGCGGCGGATTTCGAGGGTGGCGCCCACCACCGTCTGGTTGATCACGGCGGTCGGCCCGCCGCCCTGGGCGATCACGAATTTTGCAGCCATGTCGCGTCTTTCCCCGGCTTGTTTCGCCTATCATTGGCGCTTCCGCGGGCCTTGCGCAACCTTGTGAACAAATTCTGCGCGGTCTCGCCATGCCTGCAGCGCTAACCGCCTGTGCCCATTCAAAGTTTTCCGTGTCATATACATGGACAGGGCCGAAGTTTATCCTCCAAGCCGGCTGAGCGGCGCGTTGCGGCCGAGCGGAACACGATTTCATTCAAGAGGTTGAAATGACAAACAATTCATCGCTTCAGGCGCGCCGGGTCGCTGCCGTGCCACGCGGCGTCGGCACTGCCTATCCGGTGTTCGCAAGCCGCGCCGAGGGTTCGGAACTATGGGACGTCGACGGCAACCGCTACATCGATTTCGCCGGCGGCATCGCCGTTCTGAACACCGGACATCGCCATCCGAAAGTGATCGCGGCGGTGCGCGAACAACTCGACAATTACACCCACACCGCGTTCCAGATCGTGCCCTATGAGCCCTATATCGCGCTCTGCGAGCGGCTGAACGCGCTTGCGCCATTCTCCGGCGAGGCGAAGACCATCCTGTTCTCGACCGGTGCCGAAGCCGTTGAAAACGCTGTCAAAATCGCACGCGCCGCGACCGGCCGCCCGGGCATCATCGCCTTCGGGGGAGGCTTCCACGGCCGCACCATGATGACCATGGCGCTGACCGGCAAGGTCGCGCCCTACAAGAAGAAGTTCGGCCCTATGCCCGGCGGCGTCTATCACCTGCCGTTCCCGATCCCCCAGGACGGCGTCATCGTCGCGGACACGATGCGGGCGCTGGACCTGCTGTTCCGCGCCGACATCGAGCCGGCCCATGTGGCCGCCATAATCATCGAGCCGGTGCAAGGCGAGGGCGGTTTCCACCCGGCTCCCACCGAACTGTTGCAGGCTTTGCGCAAGGTCTGCGACGAGCACGGAATCCTGCTGATCGCTGACGAAATCCAAACCGGGTTTGCGCGCACCGGCAAGATGTTCTGCATAGAAAACAGTGGCATAGAGCCCGATCTGGTCACCATCGCCAAGTCGCTCGCCGGCGGCTTTCCGCTGTCGGGCGTCATCGGCCGCGCCGCGATCATGGACGGTCCGGAGCCCGGCGGCCTCGGCGGCACCTATGCAGGGAGCCCGGTCGCATGTGCGGCGGCGCTCGCCGTTCTCGACGTCATCGCCGAAGAGCGCCTGATCGACCGCGCCAATGTGCTGGGCGAGCGGATAAAGGGCGAACTGTCCCGCATCGCGCAGCGCAACGACACGGTTCCGATGGCGGCCATCCGCGGGCCGGGAGCCATGGTGGCGTTCGACATCGTCAGGGACCGCGGCGACGCGGACCCGGACGCCGACGCCACGAAGCGTGTGACGCAGGCCGCGCTCGCCGAAGGGCTGGTGCTGCTTTCCTGCGGCGTCAACGCCAACACGATCCGCATCCTGATGCCGCTGACCATCTCGGACGCGGTCCTTGCCGAGGGAATGGCCAAGCTGGAGAAGGCGCTGGTTGCGGCGAACGCGTGATGGGCGGCGCTTTTCTCCTGCCAGCAGGTAGCAATCACATGCCCCCTCCACCACGCTTCGCGTGGTCCCCCTCCCCCGCTTCGCAGGGGAGGATCCGGCGGCGCCACTGCTGATCCTCCCCCGTTTACGGGGAGGGGGACCGCCGAAGGCGGTGGAGGGGGCAGCGGTAACCGATGAAGAGTTCGAGATTACATCACCACGATCGGCGTTTTTCCCGAAACGCGGTTATAGAGGTCGATCACGTCCTGGTTGATCATGCGCACGCAGCCTGACGATATGGCCTGCCCGATGGTGTGCCATTCGGGTGAGCCGTGGACGCGGAAGCCCGTGTCCTGGCCGTCCTTGAAGATGTAAAGCGCGCGTGCGCCGAGCGGGTTGTCCAGCCCGCCGGGCTGGCCGCCGCGCCATTTCTCCAGTTCCGGCCGGCGCGCGATCATTTCCGGGGGCGGTGTCCAGGTCGGCCACTTCTTGCCGTACTGGATGTTGGCCCGGCCCGACCAGACGAAACCGTCCTTGCCGATGCCGACGCCGTAGCGGATGGCGTCGCCGCCCGGCTGAACCCAATAGAGATGGCGCTCCTGCAAATGGACCACGATGGTGCCGGGCTGCTCGCCGGTCGGATCGACGACGATCTGCCGGCGAAATTTCGGATCGACCTTCTGGAACGGGATTTCCGGAAGAACGTATCCCTCGTCCGTGAACGAGGCATACATCAGTTCCGGCCGCGTCACGTGGCTGTCGACGCTGATGCGCGGGCGGATCGTTCCGGTCGTGAACTCGTCCACTTCGAGCGCCGCAAGATCGAGCGAGCGCGAACAGCCGGCGGTCCCCAGCAAGGCGGCGGAGCCGATCGCGAGCATCGCTTCGCGGCGCGACAGGCGATCGGATTGTGCGGGAAAAACTGCGGATTTCGGCGACGCGGGAGACTCGGACACGGGGCAACTTTCACGATTTGAGCAAACGCGCTTTGGCACCCGCAGCGGACCGCGATCCAAGCTATCCCGCATTTTCATCAATCATGGTTGAGAAACCGTGAATCCGTAAATGCCTTATTTTCCAAGACGTTGGTCGGGGATAGGTCGACGAGGCTGAGCCAAGCGGCCGCCTGCGACACCGCAAGACCTCCATCCCGACACAATGTCGGCAAGAGCCTTTTTTACCGTGGCTGGCTGACAGTGAGGGGATCATGGGCGCGACGTTGAAGACCGACTTGGCGCTCGTGTGCGCCGCTCTCCCGGCGGCTGCATGCGCGCCTGGAGCCGATCTCAGCGTCGCCGAGATCGTCGACATATTCGCGAGGGCTTTCTGATGCCATGCTCCGAAGCCGCGCCGCGCGAAGCGCAAACTTCGCCCTTTACATCGCCGCTATGGCAGGGATTTATCCTTTCCTTTGAGCAAAGGAGACTTCCATGCCGATTGAAACCTGGGCAGCCTTCGCCGCGGCAACATCCGTCCTCCTGATCATACCGGGTCCGACCATACTGCTGGTCGTCTCCTACGCGCTCGGGCAGGGCTGGCGCACCGCGCTGCCGGTCGCGGTCGGCGTGGCGCTCGGCGACTTCACCGCCATGACCCTGTCGATGCTCGGCATCGGCGCGCTGCTGGCGGCATCGGCCACGGTCTTCACCATCCTGAAATGGATCGGCGCGGCCTATCTCATCTATCTCGGCGTCAAGCTGTTCAGGGCCGGCGGCGCCTTGCGGGCCGATCCGCGCACCGGGGCGGTTTCGGCCGTGAAGATGCTAGGCCATGCATGGCTGGTCACCGCCCTTAATCCCAAGAGCATCACCTTCTTCGTGGCGTTCCTGCCGCAGTTCCTGAACCGCGAGGCGGACTTCTTCACCCAGATGCTGATCTTCGAGGCGACCTTCCTGATCCTGGCCTTCGTCAACGCCTTCGGCTACGCGCTGGTGGCGGCGCGGGCTCGCAGCCTTGTGCGCAATCCGAGGGCGATCGGCATTTTCAACCGGACCGGCGGATCGCTGCTTATCGGCGCTGGCATCGCCACCGTCGCCATGCGATCCGGCAACTGAACGCTCTCGCCCGCCCTGCTTCTACCATTTGATGCTGAGGCCGATATTGCCTTCGAGAATGCGCGTTCTTTCGCCGTCGAGTTCGGTGGTGAAGTCGCCCGTGGCGAAGATGCTGACATTTTCGGTGACGTTGGCCACGATGCCTCCGCCGGCCTCCAGCAAGGTGCCCTCGAGTTCCGTCGCAATGACATTCGGACCGAAGGAGATGCTGTCGGTTGCGCCGAACTCATGCCAGAGATTGGCCTTGAGATAGGGCTGCAGTTTCATCTCGCCGAACATCATCTCGCCCTGCAGGCGTACGCCGAGCCGGCCGGTCACCGCATCGTCCAGATCGAACGAGACTGTCGAGAACCTGTCCTCCTGATCGTCGAAGGACAGATGCTGCCATATGAGCTGCGCCTGCGGCTCGAGCGTCCAGCCCTCGGTAAGGGCGATCGGGTAGCCGCCCTCGAGGGAAACGGCGACGCCGCTTCCATCAAGGTCGATGCCGACGCCGCGGCTGGATGTGGCGCTGCCGTTGAACCAGGTTCCCATGGCTATGCCGTCCAGATACCAGCCGGTCGGGCCGATATGCGTCCAGTAGGCGCCGAAGCTGGTTCCGTCGAGATCCATCTCGCCGACCGACAGGTCGTTCCAGCCGAGCGCCTGGCCGCGAACGTCGCCATCCATGCGGCTGTGGCTGACGAACAGGCCGGCGCGGTCGCGATGGCCTGAAGCGCTTTCCCAGCCGAACAGGTCGGCGCCGGCCTGGAAGCCGAACAGGTCGCCGTCAAAAGACGGAGCCACGGTTCCAGACCATTTCCTCTCGAAATCCTGCCCGAAGACGCGGCCCCAGACCACCGGCAGGAAATCCTTACCTTGCAGTAAAGCCTGCTCGCCCCGGCGTTCGTGGAACGTGCCCAGATTGCTCAGCGCCAGATGATGGGCGACCGGCGCAACCACCGAATAGGTCGGCACTTCGATGCGGTAGAGCGGGATTTCCGCCGCGATGACAGCTGTCGCGCCCGGGGTCGGCGGCGCTGGTTGAACGGGCGGCGGCAACGGAGCCGGGCCGGTTTCCGCCGGTGTCGGCACAGGCAAGGGTGGAGGCTCCGTGGGCGGCGCCGGAGGTGGCGGCGGCGGAGCGAGCGGAGGCGCCGGCGGTGGCGGAGGAGGCTGCACTGGCGCCGGATCCCCAGGCTCCACCGGAGGCGCCGGGTCGACCGGATCCGGATTGCTTGGCGTGGGCTCAGGCGGCAGCGGCGGCGGGGGCCCAACCGGCGGCGGTGGGGGAGGCGTCGGCTCCGGCGGAATCGGGTCGGTCGGAGGAGGCGCCGGTTCAAGCGGGTCCGGCGCCGGAGCGGGTTCCGGCGGTGGCACAGTCGGGCCAGGCGGCGGAGCGACCAGCGTCGAGCGCAGATACCAGTTTTCCGTCGTGCCCGAGGTCACACCACCCTTGAACAGGAAATATTCGAACGCGCCGGCGGCCACCGGGCCGTTGAGCGCGAAGGCGCCGCTTGCGGTGGTGGCGCCATTCAGCGCCTCGACCACCATGATGCCATCCTGCACCGTGGAATCGCCCGCGCCACCGACATTGACGATGCCCATGCCGGTCGTTCCGGAGGCGGTTCCACTGTGAATCACGAGCTTGTCGGATTCAGATGTGTCGTCGCCAAGCACGGTATTGAGGAACAGCAGGCCGCCGTCGCCAGTATAGTCGCCGACGATGGTGAAAGTATCGGTCGTGCTGTCGCCGCCATTGGTCAGGTCGATGCGACCCGCATTGACGACATTGGCGAGTTGTCCCGCCGTGAAGGCGGCGATCGAGCTGTTGGCGCCGCCGCCGAAAAGCGTGCTCGTGGCGTCGACGTTGAGCGAGCCCGTTCCCGTGCCGCTGTCGCCGAGTAGGAGGTCGCCGTCGAATGTGAGCTCCGTGTCGTTCGTCGCGTCGACCGTCTCCCAGTTCTGGAGGCGGGCTATCCCGTCCATCGAAACGTTCTCGAGCGTGAGGCCGTCCACGCCAAGCCCGCCGGTTATCGCGTCGGTCTCACCCATATTGGCGTTGGTGAGGTTGGCGAGCGTGGCGATGTCGTCGTCTCCGCCCAGATCCACCGAACCATAGATGATGCCGCCGCCGTCCCAGGTGAACGTATCGGTCCCGAAACTCGTCAGTACGCTGCCGCCGACGGATCCGCCGGTGACAGTCACGCTGTCGGTGCCGCCGCTGACGCTGATGTTTCCGCCGATGGTTCCGTTGGAAAGGATGATCGTGTCGTTGCCGAAGCCGGCAACCAGATTGCGGTCGATGGTGCCGCCCGACATGTCGAAGAAATTGTCGTCAAGCTTCATGTTGACGCGGCCGATGCGGCCACCGGTCATCACCGCGTGGTCGCCGTCCTCGAAGAAGTCGATGATGCGGCCCCCGGACATCGTGAAGGTGTCGAGATTGTCGCCCTGGCTAAGCGACTGGATCACCCCGCCGCTCATCTGGAAATCGTCGGTGCCGCTGCCCTGCTGGACATTTCCGGTCACCGTGCCGGCGAGCATCTCGAAGCGATCGTTATCCCCGCCCTGGTCGACGGTTCCGTTGATGGCGCCGCCATCGACGGTGACGCAGTCATCGCCCGCGCCCTGGCTGATATCGCCGATCTGGCCCCCTGACTCCACTGTCACGCAATCGCCGCCGTCGCCCTGATCGACCGCACCCAGAATTGTCCCGAAGACATTGAGCGTATCGTCCCCCGCTCCCTGCGCGAGTTGGCCGCCTTGGAGGGTAGCGCCGCTGCGTATGGTGGCGGTATCGTTTCCCGCGCCCTGGTCGAAGGCGCCGGTTACGGAAGCCGCAATGTCGAGCGTGTCATTTCCGTCGCCCAGGCTTGCGTCGCCTGTGAAGTCGGCGTTTATGATCAGCGTCTGGGCGCCCGCCCCTCCGGTGACGGTCGCAGCACCGCCGCCGGCGCCCGTAAGACTGCCGTCGATCTGCAACGTCGTCGCGGCGGCCATGGTCACGCCGGATGTGGCGAAGCGCCGTGGAGGCAAGCATCAAGGCCGAATGGGCCGTCAAAATACGCCGCATCAGATGTGCTCAGACAAACCGACGCCCCCCGCGCTAGCCCCCAAAATGACACGACATCAACACATTTG
>NZ_JAAKZF010000097.1 GCF_011045125.1 Allomesorhizobium camelthorni
CGCCGGGGCGGACTTCCAGCCGGCGCCCTGGATCGGATAGTTCCAGGCCCCAATGCCGACGCAGACGCCGAGCGCTTCGCGGCGGGTGTAGGCGAACGAGCCGCCGAAATCGACATAGTCGCCGTTGAAGCTGCCGACAGCGCCGCCGATATATTCGAGCGCATCGGCGGCCGATGCTGGGTCGGCGACCAGCGTTTCCTGGATGGCCTTGCCGGTGTCGAGCGTCTCGAGCCGGGCAAGCTCGTCATTGCGGGCGCGCAAAATGTCGGCGGCGCGGCGCAGGATGCGGCCGCGCTCGACCGGCTTCAGCCGCGCCCATTGCGGCTGTGCGGCGCGCGCCGCCTCGACGGCCAGTTCGACAATGTTGGGCGTCGCGGAATGCAGCGTCGCGATCGTCTCGCCGGTCGCTGGATAGATCACCTGGATTGGCGCGCCACGCTCGTCGTCGACGAAGCGGCCATTGATGTAGTGCGATGCGTTAGGCTGGGCGCGCATTCTGGTCTCCGGTTTTGGAAGCATGGCCTTCTTCGGAAGGCCATGCAACGCGGCTGGTCAGCGATCGGACACTTGCCAGCGGGGATTGATCCAAGGTTCCTGGTTCGACGGGGCGAGCGGCGTACGGCCGAGAATGTGGTCGGCCGCCTTTTCGCCGGTCATGATCGACGGCGCATTGAGGTTGCCGTTGGTGACGCGCGGAAAGATCGAGGAATCGGCGACGCGCAGACCTTCGACGCCGACGACCCGACATTCCGGATCGACCACGCTCAGCGGATCGTCCGCCTTGCCCATCCGGCAGGTGCCGCAGGGATGATAGGCGCTCTCGGCATGCTCTCGGATGAAATCATCGAGTTGCTCGTCGCTCTGAACATGTGCGCCCGGAGAAATCTCCTTGCCGCGATAGGGGTCGAAGGCCGGCTGGCCGAAGATTTCCCGCGTCAGCCGGATGCAATGGCGGAAATCCGCCCAGTCGTCCGGGTGCGACATGTAGTTGAAGCGGATTTCCGGCTTCGCCCACGGATCGTTGGAGCGCAGCGTGACCGAACCGCGCGACTTGGACCGCATCGGGCCGACATGGGTCTGGAAGCCATGCGACTTGGCCGCCGCCTTGCCGTCGTAGCGGACGGCTGCAGGCAGAAAATGGTACTGGATGTCGGGGTAATCGACGCCGGCCTTGGAGCGCACGAAGGCGGCGGCCTCGAAGTGGTTGGTGGCGCCGAGGCCGCTCTTGAAGAACATCCATTCGGCGCCAATGAGCGCCTTCGAAAACGGATTCAGGATCGAATAGAGCGTGATGGGCTGGATCGATTCCTGCTGGATGTAGAGTTCCATATGGTCCTGCAGGTTCTGACCGACACCCGGCCCGTCGACGATCACCTCTATGCCGTGCTGGCGCAGATGCTCGGCCGGCCCGATGCCCGACAGCATCAAGAGCTTGGGCGAGTTGATCGATGAGGCCGCCACGATCACCTCACGTCGCGCTTTAACGACCTGAATCTGTTTGCGAGCTTCGATCTCCACGCCGACGGCGCGTTGATTCTCGATGACCAGTTTTCGCGCGAAGCCTTTGACGAGACTCACATTCTGGCGTTTCAGCGCCGGCCGCAGATAGGCGTTCGCGGTCGACCAGCGGCGGCCGCCATGGATGGTCTGCTCCATCGCGCCAAAACCTTCCTGCTTCGAACCATTATAGTCCTCGGTGAGTTCGAACCCCGCCTGCCGGCCCGCCTCGATGAAGGCGGCGTAGAGCGGGTTCTTGCGCGGACCTCGCTGGGTGTTGAGCGGGCCGCTTGTGCCGCGCCAGCCATCCTCGCCGCCGATCGAATTCTCCATCCGCTTGAAGTAGGGCAGCACGTCGGTATAGGACCATCCAGTCGCCCCCTGCTCGGCCCAGTGGTCGAAGTCACCGGCATGTCCGCGGACGTAGACCATGCCGTTGATAGAGGAAGAGCCTCCCAGCACCTTGCCGCGCGGGGTGGCGAGGACGCGGCCGCCGAGATGCGGCTCCGGCTCGCTGGAAAAGCCCCAGTCGTAGCGGCTCATGTTCATCGGGAAGGAAAGTGCCGATGGCATCTGGATCAGCGGGCCGAAATCCGAGCCGCCATATTCAATGACGATGACCGAATGCTTGCCGTCCTCCGACAGCCGGTAGGCGAGCGCCGCGCCGGCGGAACCGGACCCAATGATGACGAAATCGGCTTCACGCATCGGCGATATGCTTCATGAAGTCTGCCAGCGAGACATTGCCGCCGCTGGCGATCAGCACCACGGTCTTGCCGGAGACATCGACGCCGCCGTCGAAGAGAGCGGCGAGCGAGGCCGCGCCGGAAGGCTCCAGAACCAGCTTCAGGCGTTCGAAGGCGAATTTCATCGCGCGGCGGACCGAGGCGTCGGTGACGGTCAGGCCTCGCACGCCGGCTGCGTTCACCGCCGCGAACGGGGCCTCGCCAGGCTTTCGCGCCATCAGACCGTCGCAGATCGACTTCGGCCCGAGCGGCATGGTTTCGATCGCTCCATGAGCGAGCGAACTGCCCATGCCGTTGAAACCGTCGGGCTCGACGCCGATGATTTCCGTGGCCGGCGAGAGATAGTGGAATGCGAGCGATACGCCGCCGATCAGGCCGCCGCCGCCGACCGGACAGTACAATATGTCCGCTTCCGCGCCCTTGGCGGCAAGCTGGTCGAGCGCCTCGATCCCGGCGCCGCCCTGGCCGGCGACGATCTCCGGATCATCGAAGGGATGCAGCAGCGCCAAGCCGTCATCCTTTGAGATTTGCCTCGCGCGCTCCGACGCGACTTCCTCGCGGGCGCGGTCGCCATGGTCGGTCAAGACCACATTTGCGCCATAACCGGCGGTGGCCTCGCGCTTGGCCGCCGGCGCGTCGATCGGCATCACGATCGTTACCGGTATTCCAAGCGCCTGGCCGGCGGCGGCGAGCCCTTGCGCGAAATTTCCGGACGAGTAGGCGACTACGCCGCGCCTGGCCTCGTCCGCCGAAAGCTGCTTCAGCCGCCAATAGGCGCCGCGGATCTTGAACGAGCCGGCCCATTGCAACGACTCCGGTTTGACGAAAACCTGGCGCGCGCCGGTTTCCTTGGCCAGTGCTGCCGATTCAAGCAGCGGCGTGATCTGCGTTGCCTGCGAGGTGACGGTATACGCCTTCTTCAGATGGTCGAGCGTCGGAACGGGAACTGTCGTCATCATTCGCCTCTCGGAAACCGTTTGCTCTCTTCGAGCACGTTGAGATCCATGTGGTTGCGCATGTAGCGTTCGGACGCCTTCTGAAGCGGCTGGAACTCCCACGGGTAGTAGGCGCCGTTGCGCAGCGCAGGATAAACCACCCAGCGCCGCGCCTGGCTCTGGCGCACCGCCGCGTCGAACGCCGCCATGTCCCAGCGAGCGCGCACTTTTTCCATGAAGGACGACACCAGTCCGGCATGGGCCGGGTCGCCGGCAAGATTGCTCAGTTCCAGAGGATCCGATTCAAGATCAAAGAGTTGCGGCGGGTCGATCTCGCAGTGGACGAACTTGAACCGCCCCTCGCGGATCGCCACCATCGGCGCATAAGAACCCTCGGCGGCATATTCCATCAGCACTGGCGCGGTCCGGGCAGCACCCTTGGTGAGCGGCAGCAGCGATTGGCCGTCGGTCCACGGCATGATCGCGCTCATGTCGATGCCGGCCAGGTCGCAGAGCGTCGGCGCGACGTCCAGATTGGAGACCGGAGCAGCGATCAGGCCAGCCGGAATTCCCTTGTCGGCGATCATCAGCGGCACGCGGGCCGAGCCCTCGTAGAATGACATCTTGAACCACAGGCCGCGCTCGCCGAGCATGTCGCCATGGTCCGAGCAGAACAGGATGATCGTATCGTCGAGCATCCGTGTGCGTTCGAGCACGGAGAGGAGTTCGCCGACCTTGTCGTCGAGATAGGAGATGTTGGCGAAATAGCCGCGCCGTGAGCGGCGCACCTGTTCCGGCGTGATATCGAAATTCGCGTAGTCGCTGGCGAGATAAAGACGCTGCGAATGCGAATCCTGCTTTTCCTTCGGGATGAAGCCAACCCGCGGCTCGAGCTCGGGGCAATCCTCATACAGATCCCAGTACTGGCGGCGCGCCACATAGGGATCGTGCGGATGGGTGAAGGAAACCGTCAGGCACCAGGGCCGGCATTCGGCGTTATCCGAAGCGCGTGCGTAGTCGTAGAGCTTCTGCGTCGCGTGGAAGGCGACCTCGTCGTCATATTCCATCTGGTTGGTGATCTCGGCGACGCCGGCGCCGGTCACCGAGCCGAGATTGTGATACCACCAGTCGATGCGCTCGCCGGGTTTGCGATAGTCCGGGGTCCAGCCGAAATCGGCGGGATAAATGTCGGTCGTCAGCCTCTCCTCGTAGCCGTGCATCTGGTCCGGACCGACAAAGTGCATCTTGCCCGACAGGCAGGTGTGATAGCCGGCTGCGCGCAGATGGTGCGCATAGGTCGGGATCGACGAGGCGAACTCGGCGGCGTTGTCATAGACCTCGGTGCGCGACGGCAACTGGCCGGTGGTGAAGGAAGCACGGCCGGGCGCGCAGAGCGGCGAGGCCGTGTAATTGTTGGCAAAGCGGGCAGAGCGTGCTGCAAGCGCCTTCAGATGCGGCGCACAGAGAAAGTCGGCCGGGCCGTCGGGAAACAGCGTCCCGTTCAACTGGTCGACCATAATGATCAGGATGTTGGGACGGCGGCTCATGCAGGCTTCTTGTACTGGAGGAGTTTGGTTTCGAGATAATCTTCGACAAGCGCGATCGCGCTCGCGGCGTTGGGCGTGCCGTCCTTCAGAGCGCGGCGGATGTAGAGCCCATCAATGAGCGCCGCGATGGCCTCGGCGGCGCGCTCGGCTTCGGAGGGCGGCATCAGCCCTGTCAGGCCGCTCATCAGGTTGGAATGGAGCCGCCGCGCATAGACGCGAAGCAGCCGGCGCAGCGGCACCGACTTCTGCGCCTCGACATAGAAGGCGAGCCATGCGGCGATGATTTCTGGTTGGAACTGCGTTTCGGAGAAGTTGACCGCGATGACCGCGGAGACGCGCTCCCGCGCCGTCCTGCTCGTCGCGAGAGCCTCGCGCACGTCCGCATTGAGCTCAGTCAGGATATGCCGCATCGTTGCCTGAAGCAGTCCGTCCTTGGCGCCGAAATAGTGATGCGCCAATGCCGACGAGACGCCGGCACGCCCCGCAATCTCCGACATTGTGACGTCAAGCGTGCCGCGCTCGCCGATCGTCAGGATCGCGGCGTCTATGAGCGCCCTTCGGCGCAGCGGCGGCATTCCAAGCTTCGGCATTGCGATCCTCCGTCGCATTCTTATTTTTTATTGACTGATCAATCAACAAAAATTCGGCGACGCCGCGCACTGGACCGACGGCTGGTGCTGGATTAAGTTCAGAGTTGAACAAAAATCAGGCCGTTGGATTTGCGCCGCAAATGGCGCACCATGCGTCCTGCCGATGGAGGTTCTCATGACTGCATGCATTGTCGGCTGGGCGCATTCGCGTTTCGGCAAACTCGAGGGCGAAACGCTCGAAAGCCTGATCACCAAGGTAGCCGCCGAGGCGCTCGACCATGCGGGCATCGGCCCGGACGATGTCGACGAGATCGTGCTCGGGCATTTCAATGCCGGTTTCTCGCCGCAGGACTTTACGGCGAGCCTGGTGCTGCAGGCCGACGACCGGCTGCGCTTCAAACCGGCGACGCGCGTGGAGAACGCCTGCGCGACCGGTTCGGCGGCTGTGCGGCAAGGCATCCGCGCGATCGACGCCAGGGCGGCGCGCACGGTGCTTGTGGTCGGCGCCGAGCAGATGACCACGACGCCCGGTCCAGAGATCGGCAAGAACCTGCTGAAAGCCTCCTATCTGCCGGAGGACGGCGATACGCCTGCCGGTTTTGCCGGCGTGTTCGGCAAGATCGCGCAGGCCTATTTCCAGCGTCATGGCGATCAGTCCGATGCGCTGGCGATGATCGCCGCCAAGAACCACAAGAACGGCGTCGACA
Source organism: Allomesorhizobium camelthorni (assembly GCF_011045125.1). GTDB lineage: Bacteria > Pseudomonadota > Alphaproteobacteria > Rhizobiales > Rhizobiaceae > Allomesorhizobium > Allomesorhizobium camelthorni. Next base: position 6,023 of record NZ_JAAKZF010000097.1, read on the forward strand.
ATCCCTATGCGCAGATGCGCAAGGATTTCGGTTTCGAGTTCTGCCGCCAGGAGAGCGAAAAGAACCCCTTTGTCGCCGGGCCGCTGAAGCGCACCGACTGCTCGCTGGTTTCCGATGGAGCGGCCGCACTCGTGCTGACCGACTCGAGCAACGCGCTTTCGATGCGTCGCGCCATCGCCTTCCGCGCCAACGAGCATGTCCAGGATTTCTTGCCCATGTCGAAGCGGGACATCCTGCTTTTCGAAGGCTGCGAGGAAGCCTGGGGCCGCGCGCTGAAAAAGGCCGGCGTGACGTTGGATGACCTGTCCTTCGTGGAGACGCATGACTGCTTCACCATTGCTGAGCTGATCGAATACGAGGCGATGGGGCTGGCCAAGCGCGGCGAAGGCGGCAAGCTGGCGCTGAGCGGCGAAACCGCGAAGGACGGACGTCTGCCGGTCAATCCGTCGGGCGGCTTGAAGGCAAAGGGTCATCCGATCGGCGCCACCGGCGTCTCCATGCATGTCCTGACCTCCATGCAGCTTACCGGTGAAGCGGGCGGCATTCAGGTTCCCGATGCCAAGCTTGGCGGCATCTTCAACATGGGCGGGGCCGCGGTGGCGAACTACGTTTCGATCCTGGACCGCATCAGATGAAGCATTCGGCCATCGTCACCGGCGGCGCTTCGGGCATCGGCATGGCCGTTGTGAAGCGTCTGCTGGACGATGGCTGGCCGGTCGCGGTGATCGACGCCAACGATGTGGAACTGGCGAGGGCCGAGGACGCCTTCGCCGACGACAATGCAATCTTCCTGCAGGCCGACGTGACCGACGAGGATGAGATCTCGGCGGTCTTCGACGAGGTCGTGGACCGGATCGGCCTGATCGGCGGCCTCGTCAATTCGGCGGGCATAGCGCGCGACATTCCGGCCGAAGAAACCAGCGCGGAGCTTTTTCGCGAGGTTCTCGACATCAACCTCGTAGGCTCGTTCATCACCGCCAAAGCGGCGCTGGAGCGCATGGGCGCAACACTTTCGATCGTCAATATCGGCTCTGTTTCGGGGCTTCGCGCCAATCGTGGACGGCTTGCCTACGGCGCGTCGAAGGCCGGCGTGAAAATGATGTCGGAGGTGCTGGCGCTGGAATTCGGCAATCGCGGCGTCAGGGTAAACTGCGTGGCGCCCGGTCCGACCGAGACGCCGATGATTTCGAAGCTGCACGACGCCGATCAGCGCCGCCTGTGGCTTGGCCGCGTACCACAGGGGCGCTATGGTGAGCCCGAAGAAGTGGCGGCGGCCGTCGCTTTCCTGCTGTCGCCGGAGGCCAGCTTCATCAACGGGCACACGCTCGCGGTGGACGGCGGCTTCCTCTCCGCCGGCATCATCGCCGGCGGCTGATCGGGCTCAACGCCTGTGACTGGTAAGCGGGCAGACCAACAGCGGGTCGAAGTAAAGCTCTTTGCGTGGCCGCACAAACCGGCTATCGCAACCGGCATCGTCCGCCTGACTCGCTAACCATCCGGTGATTTCGTGACAAATCCAGTTCTCGTCGAAGTACTGCGCGGCGGCCTTGTCGAAAGCGCTCATCGCGGCGCGCTGGCCGTCTTCGACGCTGACCGCCAATCGGTATGGGAGGTCGGCGACACTACCCGCCCGGTTTTCCCGCGCTCGGCTGTGAAGGCCATCCAGGCGCTGCCGCTGGTGGAAAGCGGCGCAGCAGACGCCTATGGCTTCGGCGACAGGGAACTGGCGCTGGCCTGCGCGTCGCACAATGGCGAGGCGGCGCATACCGAGCTTGCCCGCTCGATGCTGGTCAGGGCCGGACTGAGCGAAACCGCGCTCGAATGCGGCGCGCACTGGCCATCCTATCAGGCTGCGACCGTGGCGCTGGCCCGAACCGGGGCGGCGCCGACCGGCCTGCACAACAACTGCTCCGGAAAACATGCCGGCTTCATCTGCGTCTGTTGCCATGCCGGGGTCGACCATCGCGGCTATATCGGTGCCGGCCACAAGCTCCAGGAGATGGTGCGCGAGGCGATGGAGGACGTGACCGGCGCGGCGCACGGACCAGGCAACCGCGGCACCGACGGCTGCTCGATTCCGACCTACGCCGTGCCGCTGAAGAATCTCGCTATCGGTTTCGCGAAAATGGCCACGGGGCAGGGGCTGTCAACCGGACGCGCCAAGGCGGCGAAGCGCCTGTTCGCTGCCTGCATGGCCGAGCCCTTCTACGTCGCCGGAACAGGCAGGGCCGACACGGCGCTGATGCAAGCCGCGCCCGGCCGCATTTTCGTGAAGGTCGGGGCGGAGGGCGTCTACTGCGCCGCTGTGCCGGAACTGGGGCTCGGCATCGCGCTGAAATGCGACGACGGCGCCGGGCGGGCCGCCGAAGTCGCGATTTCCGAGGTGTTGGCGAGCTTGTTCATCAAGGATGAGGCGCTCGCCGCCAGGCTGACCGAACTTGCCAATCCCGTCCTGACGAACTGGAACGGTATGACGGTCGGGAGCAGTCGGCCGACTGCCGTGCTGAGCTGGATTGGACGCTGACCTCAACTGACGTGATTGCGCTCGACGGTGAGGTGCGGAAAGCCCGAGCTTCCCGCCAGCGCAAGGTCTGCGGTGACCGGTTCGGACCAGCGGTGGCCGACGACCGCGCCGTTTCGCGCCCCGTCGACGATATTGTCCGCAATAACGGCCGAGCCGGCGCCTTCGACCACTGAGACCGCAATGCCGGTCCCGGTTTTGCGGATGACGTTGCCGGTCGCCGCGACATTGCGCATGAACGGACCCCAGCCGATCTTCATCCCATACAGCGGCGCGTTCTCGATCATGTTGCCGGTGACAGCGGTGTCTGCCTCGACCGTTATGCCGACGCCGAAGCCCGGCGCATCGGCGGGGTAGGGGCCTTCGGTCGAGAGGTTGCGCACGATGTTGTTGGAGCAGACGCCCATGCGCCCGCCTTCGTTGAAATTGACCATGGAAATGCCGTTGGCCGCGCCGTCGACGATGTTGCCGCTGATGATTGCGCCTTCGAACGCGAATTCGGCGTAGAGCGCCGTTTCGCCGCTGCGCATACAACTGTTGCCGGTGACTTGCAGATTGCTCGAACTGTTGGCGCGGATTGCCGAGAAGGCGCAATCCGCTACGGAATTGTTGGCGACCATCACGCCATTGGCGCGGAAAGTGTTGATGCCGTTGCCGTTTTGGCCCGTGCCGCCATTGCGCGCCGCAATGCGCTCGACGCGGTTTCCGGTCACGATCGTCCTATCATCCGCGATCTGCCAGCGATGCACCAGAATGCCGCCATTGGCGCAATCCGACACGCTGTTGCCGGTGATGTCGAGACGCACGGCTTCCACTGAGTAGATGCCGGCGTCAGCCGCGCCCGATATCGTCGAGCGGTCGATGCGGCCGGCAACACGTTCGAGCGCGACGCCATTCTTGCCGCTGCCGATGATCTGGCAGTTTTCGACCACCAGATGCCCGACGCGGCGAAGATCGAGCAGCCCCTGCGCCTGATCGCCGATCCAGCGGTTCGCGCCGTCGAGAACGAGCCCCGAAAGCTCGATATGCCCGGCTTCCTCGGCCAGCATCAGATGGCCGTCGCCGCCATAGATGATGCGGGTCGCGCCGGGCACGCCGCTGAGGCGGACATGCCGCGGCAGTGACAGGTTGGAGACGATGTAGACGCCGGGCGGCAGGAACACCGGCATGTCGCGGTTCGCCGCCTCGTTCAGCATTTTTGCGAAAGCCTTGCTCTGGTCGTCGAAGGCGGCAGGCCGCAAGCCGAGTTCGCCGGCATTGATCGAGCCGCGCATGGCGGCCAGTTTGATGCCCGAAAAATCCGAGGCGCTGAGCGGCGATGCGAGACCCGCGGCCGCGAAGCCCGCCGTGGCGCTCAAAAAGCTGCGTCTGTTCAACATCGGCACAATTCCAGTGGTGTTTGTCTCGCCACGCAGGAAGCGTACCAAATCCGCGGGCGGGGTTGTGCGACAGCCGGGCGGGGCTTAGGCTCACCTCATGAGCAGGGCTTTCACGCGCGAAGACGACAACGACAATGGGCTCTCCGACATTGGTGAGCGCCCGGTAAGTGCGCACCGCAATCTGGTGACGCCGGCCGGCCTCGCCGCGATTGACAAGATGGTCGCCGACCTGCGCGAGGAGTTCGCGAAAGCGGAGTCCGAAGGCAATCGCGAGCGCATGGCGTTGGCTTCGCGCGATTTGCGTTACTGGGTGGCCCGTCGCGAAAGCGCAGAGGTTTCCGTGCCCGAACCCGATAGCAAGGTCGTCCGTTTCGGCATGACGGTCACTATCGAGAACGAGGACGGGAAAAGCCATTCCTGGAAGATTGTCGGCGAGGACGAAGCCGACGCCGCGCATGGCATGATCTCGCACGTCTCGCCGATGGCACAGGCCCTATTTGGCAAGAAAATCGGCGATCTGGCCGTCGTCAACGGCAAGGAATGGGAGATTGTGAAGATGGAGGTCGAAGGGTAAGGCGGCGGCCGCCGTCAGCTCTCGACCGGCACGGTGTGGTCACGGAAAAACGCCGCTGCCCCAGCCTCGTCGATCTCGCCGGCGGCAACCATCATTACGAACTGAATAATGTCCTGTTGTTCCGCTTCGACGCTTAGGCCGTTGAAGTAAAGAAAGAGATCGGCCGCTGCGAAGGCAGTTCGCTTGTTCCCATCGACAAATGGATGATTTTTAGCGATGCCGAACAAATAGGCTGCGGCTAGTTCCGAAAGATCAGGCTCCCCGTAAGCTTCCTTTTGAATAGGCCGATGGAGAGCCGATTCCAGCATGCCGACATCTCGAACGCCCGCTGCCCCACCATGAAGGCGAAGTTGCTCAGCATGCAGAGCCTCGACAAACTCTCGCGAATGAAACTCGGTCATTTCGCGAGAGCGCGATAGGCAACCTCGTACTTCTTCATCCGCTCGCGGGCGATCTTCATCTTGCGCTCGAATTCCTCGGGATCATCCACCGAAGGACGAAGCTTCAATTCACTTCCGTCCTCGATGAGAACCAAAGTGTCGCCAGCACGAAGATTGTGCCGATCGAGGACTTCCTTAGGCAGGATCACCCCTTCGGAGTTTCCAATTTTGCGAACGGTAACATTCATGGTCGCTACTCCAAGTTATAACAAAAGTATAACTCGGAATTATGCGCAAGGCAAGTGGCAACTAAAGTTGCAACAGCCCATCCAGCAGCCTCTCCGCTGCTTCCGGAATGACCGTGCCCGGCGGAAATATCTCGGCGGCCCCGGCTTTCAGCACCGCATAATAGTCCTGCGGCGGGATCACGCCGCCGGCTATGATCCTGATGTCCTCACGGCCGAGCTTCTTCAGGGCCTCGCGAAGCTCGGGAATAAGGGTCAGATGGCCGGCCGCGAGCGAGGACGCGCCGACTATGTGCACGTCATGGTCGGATGCGAGCCTGGCGATCTCTTCAGGCGTCTGGAACATCGCGCCGACCGTCACTTCGAAACCAAGATCGGCAAAGGCGGTGGCGACGACCTTCTGGCCGCGGTCATGGCCATCCTGTCCCATTTTGGCCACGAGGATGCGCGGCTTGGCGCCGGTTTTCTTCTCGAATGCCGCAACTTTGCTTTGGACCCGATCGACGACGGCGTTCTGGCCTATCTCGTTGCGGTAAACGCCGGAAATAGTCTGGACCGAAGCAACATGCCGGCCGAACGCTTTTTCCAGCGCCAGCGAGATTTCGCCGACCGTCGCCTTGGCGCGGGCGGCGCGGATCGCAAATTCCAGCAGATTCCCGTTCGAGCGAGCTGCATAGGTCAGCGCGTCGAGCGCGGTTTCCACTGCGGCGATATCGCGCGTGCCCTTCAACTGCTGGAGTTTTGAGAGCTGGCGAGCGCGCACTTCGGCATTGTCGATCTTGAGGACGTTGACTTCGATGTCCTTGTCCGGCCGGTAGGCGTTGACCCCGACAAGCGCCTGCTGGCCGGAGTCGATGCGAGCCTGGGTACGCGCCGCTGCCTCTTCTATGCGCAGCTTGGGGATGCCTTTCTCGACAGCCGCCGCCATGCCGCCGAGGCTCTCCACCTCCTCGATATGGCCGAGCGCCTTTGCCGCCAGATCGTGCGTCAGGCGCTCGACGAATGCCGATCCGCCCCACGGGTCGATGATGCGGGTCGTGCCGGACTCCTTCTGCAGGATCAGTTGCGTGTTCCGGGCTATCCGCGCTGAATGGTCGGTCGGCAGCGCCAGCGCCTCGTCGAACGAGTTCGTGTGGAGCGACTGCGTGTGCCCCTGCGTTGCGGCCATGGCCTCGATCATGGTGCGCATGATGTTGTTGTAAGGATCCTGCGCGGTGAGCGACCAGCCGGAGGTCTGGCAATGGGTGCGCAGCGATAGCGAGCGCGGGTCTTTCGGCGAAAAGTTCTTCAGGATGAGCGACGCCCAGAGCAGGCGCGCCGCCCGCATCTTGGCGACTTCCATGAAGAAATTCATGCCGATCGCCCAGAAGAAGGAAAGGCGCGGCGCGAAGCGGTCAATGTCGAGGCCCGCCGCCACGCCTGCGCGGGCGTATTCGATGCCATCGGCGATCGTGTAGGCAAGTTCGAGGTCGGCGGTCGCACCGGCCTCCTGCATGTGATAGCCGGAAATGGAGATGGAGTTGAACTTCGGCATATGTGTCGAAGTATATGAAAAGATATCGGAAACGATCCGCATCGAGGGTTTCGGCGGATAGATGTAGGTGTTGCGGACCATGAACTCCTTCAGAATGTCGTTCTGAATGGTTCCGGCGAGATCTTTCTGCGCCACGCCCTGTTCTTCCGCCGCGACGATGTAGAGCGCCATGATCGGCAGCACGGCGCCGTTCATCGTCATCGACACGGTCATCTGGTCGAGCGGAATGCCGTCGAACAACTGCCGCATGTCGAGGATCGAATCGATCGCGACGCCGGCCATGCCGACATCCCCTGCCACGCGCGGGTGGTCGCTGTCGTAGCCGCGATGCGTCGCAAGGTCGAAAGCGACCGACAGCCCTTTCTGGCCGCCGGCCAGGTTGCGTCTGTAGAAGGCGTTGGATTCCTCGGCGGTCGAGAAGCCGGCATATTGCCGGATCGTCCAGGGCTGCTGGACATACATCGTCGGATAGGGGCCGCGAATGAAGGGCGCCGCGCCCGGATAAGTGTCGAGATAAGGCAGTCCGGCGAGATCGCTCTTGCCGTAGGTCCGCTTGACCGTGATCCCTTCGGGCGTCAGCCAGGTGTCCGCATCGTTCGACGACGCTCCGGCCCTTGGTTCGGACCATGCAATCCTGGTGAAGTCCGGAATCATCTGACAGCCTCTAGCAATTCGTCTATGCGCATGGCGTCCAGGCGCTGGCAGAACGCCGCCCCATCGGTTGGCAGCGGGCGTCGCTCCGCTTCCAGCGTCTGAACCGGCACTTCCTGTTTCGCCGGGTAGAGAGTGGTCCCGACCAGCACCCGCTTGCCATCACGGTACTCTTGCGTGCGCGCGTCGCGGGCAGCCAGGACACGGTTCTGGATGTGGCCTTCGGCGAGGCTCGCCAGTATCCCGCCTTCGGCTTCGATCCTCTGGAATTCCTTCCACGCCGCGTCGCAAAGCGCTGTGGTCAGAGCCTCGATGCCTCCCGATCCGCAGGCCGGATCGGCGACGAAATCGACATGGCTTTCTCCCGCCAGGATAAGCTGGGTGTTGCGCGCGATCCGGCGGGCAAACTGGTCCGGCAGGCCGAGCGCAATCGTATGCGGAAGAACCGAGATCGAATCCGCGCCTCCCGCCGCCGCCGCAAACCCGGCCAGCGTGGTGCGCAATATGTTGGTTTCAGGGTCTTTCGCGGTCATCATCCGATATGAGGTTTCCGCGTGAATGGCCGCGGAGGAGGGCGGTATCGAGCAGGCCTGCTGCGCCCGCTCCCAGAGCCTTCGCAACGCCCGGATCTTTGCCATAGACAGCAACTGGTCCTGATCGACGCTGAGCGAAAAGCCGATATGCGGCGCGGCATAGATCAGCGCTTGGCGCGCCTGCTCGAACAGCTTGAGGTGCGATACCGCCGCGGCGAGCACGATGCCGAGTTCCTGCGCCTCGGTAGCGCCGGCATTGTGGAACACGCGGCCGTCCGCCTCGAGCAAGACACCCGGAACGCCGAGCGCGAAGAAGTGCGCCAGCGATTGCGGCATGGACGCCTGCAGAGCTTCGATCGACATGCGCAAGCGGCCGGTACCGGCAAAGATGGCGGCCGAATCGATGCCGAACGACAGGCGCAATTTGGCCGGATCGGCCCGACGCCTGGTCAAAAGCGCTACGAGCCAGTCCGCCATCGCGCGGCTCGCCGGATGGACGTCGATCCTGAGATGGGTGCGGTTGAGGGCGACGTTTTCGAGCACTGCCTGCAGTGCCTCTGCCGTTCCGGGCAAGCCATAGCCGAAAGCGTTGGGGGCGCCCTCGAACACCAGCGACAGGCCGGTGGCGCCTTGCGCGATGTCCTCCAGCGCTTGCGCATTGGCGCGGGCGAGATCGGGATCGTCGACACGCTGCACTATGGTCCACGGCGCCTGCGGGTTCTTGCGCGTCAGCGGCTTGAATTGGGCGGCGCGCTCGTAGAGCGGCTCGATGCGAACGCCGTCGTCGGTGTGCGAAACCAGGGCTTCTTCGAAAGACATGCCGGCCAGGGCTTTTGCGGCAAGCGCCAGCCATTGTTCTCTATCGACCGCCGGGAACTTGACAGTGCCGACCGCATTTTCGGCGTCCATGCGCATCCTTTCTTTCTGCCGCCTGCCTCGCCCCAAAACGAATCTTATGGCCGGAAGCGGTGCGCGGCAATGCGCTCCGAACCCGCCTTTCATTGTTGCCCGCGGATCGCGGCCAAAATTGGCGTTGCGATCCGATTCTGGATTGCCAAACCCCGCCGCACTCCGCAACCCTTGGTCAGGCATTTCGTCCGAACGCCATTGTGGCGCTGCAACCGCGCCACTATACCGGTTCGGACGCTGCAACGTCGCAAGTCCCTTTAAGCCGCTACCGGAGACTGAATTCATGGCGGGAGAAGACAGCATCTTTATCGGCGCGAGCCGAAAGCCGGACGATAGCTACCAGCAGCCGGAACAGCTTCTTTTAAAATATGGCAACCGCCACGGCCTGGTGACCGGCGCCACCGGCACCGGCAAGACGGTGACGCTTCAGATCCTGGCCGAGGGCTTTTCTAATGCCGGCGTGCCGGTTTTTTGCGCCGACATAAAGGGCGATCTTTCGGGAATCGCCATGATGGGCGAGGCGAAGGATTTCCTGGTTGCACGCGCCGAGGCGATCAAACTCGACCCTTATGAGTTCCAGGAATTCCCGGTCATCTTCTGGGATCTGTTCGGACAGCAGGGCCATCCGATCCGTGCGACCGTTTCGGAAATGGGGCCGCTGCTCCTGTCGCGGCTGATGAACCTTTCGGAAGCGCAGGAAGGCATCATGAACATCGCGTTCAGGATCGCCGACGAAGAAGGGCTTCTGCTGCTCGACATGAAGGATCTGCAGTCGCTGCTGGCCAATATTGCCGGGCGCGCCGACGAGATCGGGGCGCGCTATGGCAATGTGACCAAACCTTCGGTCGGCGCCATCCAGCGCTCGCTGCTGGTGCTGGAACAGCAAGGCGCGACGCACTTCTTCGGCGAGCCGGCGCTGAAGATCGCCGACATCATGCGCACCACGCGCGACGGTCGCGGCGCGATCAACGTTCTTGCCGCCGACAAGCTGATGATGAACCCGCGGCTCTATGCGACCTTCCTGCTCTGGCTCATGTCGGAACTTTTCGAGGAATTGCCGGAAGTCGGCGATCCCGACCAGCCGAAGCTGGTGTTCTTTTTTGACGAGGCTCATTTGCTGTTCGACGAGGCGCCGAAGGCGCTGGTCGACCGTGTCGAGCAGGTGGTGCGGCTGATCCGGTCCAAGGGCGTCGGCGTATATTTTGTCACGCAGAACCCGCTGGACATACCGGAGACGGTGCTCGCCCAGCTAGGCAACCGCGTCCAGCACGCGCTGCGCGCCTACACGCCGCGCGAACAGAAGGCGGTGAAGACGGCCGCGGACACGTTCCGGCCAAATCCGGATTTCGATTGCGCCAAGGCGATTACGCAGCTCGGCGTCGGCGAGGCGCTGGTCTCGACCCTCGAGGCCAAAGCCGTTCCGTCCATGGTGCAGCGGACGCTGATTCGCCCGCCATCCTCGCGTCTAGGGCCGATTACGCCCGAGGAGCGCCGGAAGCTCGTCGCCGAAAGCCCGGTGTCGGGACAGTACGACAAAACGATCGACCGCGAATCCGCCTTCGAACTGCTGCAGAAGCGGGCCGCCGACGCCCAGAAGGCTGAGGAGGAGGCGCAAGGCCGCGAGCAGGAGGACACGGGCCGCTCGCGCTGGACCATTCCCGGGTTCGGCGACGAAGGGGACGACGGCTACGCGCCGTCTCGAAATTCGCGATCCCGCTCAGCGCCTCGGCCTCGCGCATCCAACCGCCAGACGGTTGCCGAAGCGGCGATCAAGTCGGTCGTGCGCTCGGTCGGCTCGTCTGTCGGCCGCGCACTGGTACGCGGCATTCTCGGCAGCCTGAAAAAGGGTTTTTGAGGCCTCTAACTAACGGTCCAGCAGTCGGGCGCGGTGCGCCCCCAACTGCTGGATAGGATCAGGCCATCGGAATTCCGGACGTGACCAGGATCGGCGTGCGGTTGGGCACGCGGTCGTAGAGGTCGACAATGTCCTGGTTCATCAGCCGGACGCAGCCTGACGAAACCGATTTGCCGATGGAATTCCATTCCGGCGAGCCGTGCACGCGGTAAAGCGTGTCCTCGCCGTTCTGGAAAATATAGAGCGCACGCGCGCCGAGCGGATTGTTCAGCCCGGGCGGCATGCCGCCATTGTCGACGCTGTATCTTGCCAGCTTGGGATCGCGCGCGATCATCTCGGCGGGCGGCGTCCATTTCGGCCACTTCCGCTTCCACTGAATGACCGCCCGGCCGGACCATTCGAAGCCGGCGCGGCCGAGGCCGACGCCATAACGCATCGCCTGACCGTTCTCGCGGACCAGGTAGAGGAAATGATTCGCCGTATCGACCACCACCGTCCCCGGCCTTTCGCCGGTCGGATCCTGAACGATCTGACGGTAGTAGCGCCGGTCGACCTTCTCGATGGGCACTCCCGGAATCTCGTATCCTTCATCCACCATGGGGCCGTACATCAACGCGTAGCTTCCGAGCGCTGGCTCGATTTCGGGCGTGGGCGCTATCTGCACCGGCTCGAACTGAGCGTTATGGGGCATGCTGGTGCATGCCGAAACCGTCAACGCCGCCGCGCCGGTTGCGGCTGCGCCGAGAAACCGTCTGCGAGTGAACTGGGGGGAGGAAACCGAAATGATGCTCATGATGCCCTTTTAATTCCCGAGGCCGGGATAGATAGATTCCGACCTCGCAACAATGCGTGAACTACTGCTCGTTCCTCCCGATCAGGTCTACGAC
>NZ_JAAKZF010000098.1 GCF_011045125.1 Allomesorhizobium camelthorni
GCGCCATGATGAGCTTGCCGCCGACTACAGGTCTACGCCGCTGGACGTATCACTGTTGCATAGGGCTACTGGCGGTCGCCGGGCTAAGGCTCGGAGAGGCTATCAGGCTACGCCGCGGGGACGTCGATCTCGAAGAAGGCGTGCTGACCATTCACCATTCGAAGTTCGGCAAGTCTCGCATCGTGCCGGTTCATGCAACGACCGTTACCGTCCTCGGCGAGTACGCCGAGCGACGAGATGCGAGCAGCGAACGGCGTGGGAGCGAGTTCTTCCTCGTCGGAGAGCACGGTGGGCGACTGCACAAGCAGAATATCCAGCTTGTCTTCATCAAAAGCCTCCGCCAGATCGGCCTCAGAGGGCCGGCAGGCTCAGGAGGGCCGCGCATCCACGGCCTCCGTCACACTTATGCTGTTCGCGCGCTCTTGCACTGGTATCGAGCCGGCGAGGACGTCGAACGCTTACTGCCGGTTCTCTCCACCTATCTGGGGCACACCCATACTCGGGACACATATTGGTATCTCACGGCCTGCCCAGAACTGATGAGCCACGCGGTGATGCGGCTGGAATCTCGGTGGGAGGTAGCGCAGTGACGATCCTTCCTTCTCTTATCGAGCGCTTTTTCACCCAACGGCTGATGCAGCAGCGGAACTCCAGTCCGAACACGATCGCATCCTATCGGGACACGTTCCGTCTTCTGTTCAAATTCGCAGAGAAGAGGCTGCACAAGCAACCATCCCGCCTTGAACTCAAAGACCTTGATGCACCGTTCATCACGGCGTTCCTGGAGGACATGGAGTCCCAGCGCAGGATCACCGCGCAAACCCGCAATCTTCGATTGACAGCAATCCGGTCGTTCTTCCGGTTTGTCGCGTTCGAGGAGCCGGCCTTCAGCCAACAGATACGGCGCATCCTCGCGATTCCGGGCAAACTCTCCGCGAAGCGCGAGGTGCAGTTCCTCACTCGTTCCGAGATCGAGGCCATACTTGGGGTGCCGGACAAGGGCACTTGGACCGGGCGTCGCGACTATACTCTTCTCTTGATGGCCGTTCAGACCGGACTGCGCCTATCCGAGATTATCGGACTTGATCTCGATGCGGTGCACCTTGGCGTAGGCGCGCATGTTCGATGTTTTGGCAAAGGCAGAAAGGAACGTTCCACTCCGTTGACGAAGATCTCGCGAGACGCCCTCAGAGTATGGCTCGATCAACCGCCGCGACATGGTGCGACAGCGCTTTTTCCCAGCAACCTTGGCCGTCGCCTAAGTCCGGACGCCGTTCAGCTCATGCTGGCGAAATATGTCCGGGAGGCAGCCGAACGGTGTCGATCGCTACGTTCGAAGCGCGTTTCACCGCATGTGCTCCGCCACAGTGCTGCGATGGAGCTGCTTCAGGCAGGCATCGATACATCGGTAATTTCACTATGGCTCGGCCACGAATCGACCAAGTCGACGCAAAGGTATCTGCACGCGCATCTCGGGCTCAAGGAGGCGGCACTGGCACGAGTGGCGCCGATCGAAGGACAGCAGGCAGCTCGCTTCAAAGCCGACGACAAATTGCTCGCCTTCCTGAATGCGCTCTGATTGCCTGGGTCGCGCCGGGTAGGTCGATCACGATCATGCTCGGCGCGTCGTCCTAACCGCTTCTCTCAAGACCACAGGACCGCATCTATGCCGAGCCGGCGAGTCTATTTTATCGGAAGTCCCGGGGTTTAGGCATTCTGATCGGCATAGTGTCCGCCTCGGGATAAGATCCATACGAGCACATCGACCGCATCAAGGTGAAGACACGGGATTTCCGGTAGGAAGAATGGACACGACCGCCACGATCCTCCATGCCGATCTCGACGCTTTCTACGCTTCCGTCGAGCAACTGCTGAACCCGTCCCTGCGCGGCAAGCCGATCGCCGTCGGCGGCGGTGTCGTGCTTGCTGCCTCTTACGAGGCAAAGGCATTTGGCGTTCGCGGCGGCATGCCGGGACGGCGGGCGCGCGAGCTCTGTCCGCAGCTCATTTTCGTGGGCGGCAACTTCAAGGATTACCAGCGCCTCGGCGACACCGCGATTAAGGTACTTGGCGATTTCACACCGCTAGTCGAACGGATTTCGATCGACGAGGCTTTTGCCGATGTCGCGGGCTGCACCCATCTGTTCGGCTCACCCGCAGACATTGCAGCGACCATCCGACACCGGGTCCGGACCGAGCTCGGTCTGCCGATCTCGGTCGGCGTGGCGCGCACAAAACACCTGGCCAAGATCGCCTCGCAGGTTGCCAAGCCCGATGGCATGGTGCTGGTCGATCCGAAGACCGAACTGGAATTTCTCCATGACCTTCCCGTCGAGCTGATGTGGGGTGTCGGTCCCGTCACCAAGGCGAAGCTTACGGAGCGGGGCATTCTCACCATCGGTCAGCTGGCCAACACGCCGGGACGCTCCATCGAACGCCTGCTCGGCACGGCCGTGGGGGAAAAGCTTTCGGCGCTGGCCTGGAACCGCGATCCGCGCGCGATCCGAACCCAACATCGTGCGCGCTCGGCAGGAGCGCAGTCTGCGCTTGGCAGCAAGCCGGCCGTCGAAAGCGTGTTCAAGCCGGCGCTGCTCCATCTCGCCGACCGCGTTGCCTCGCGCCTGCGCGCGAAGTCTCTCGCCGGCAGCACCGTCACGGTGCGGGTCCGGTTCGCCGACATGCGGGCCATCACCAGATCGATGACGCTGGGTGCACCGATTTCGGCGACGGTTATGCTGGCGGAGATTGCAGAGGAATTGGTGCGAGTAGCGCTTACCGATCATCCGCAGGAGCGGACGATCACGCTGCTGGCGATATCGATTTCACAGCTGCGAAAGCAGCCGGAAATCCAGCTTGATCTGCCGCTGGAGCTTCCGGACGAGAAGCGCAGGCCCGGGGCAAAAAAAGGCATCGCCCGCTGGATCGCCGACCGCGCCATCGACACTATTCGCGACCGCTTTGGACGTGACGCTGTGGGCTACGCCGCCACAGCACTGGATGGTCCGCGCTCGGTCCCCGACGGATTCCGCGAACTGGCCGAGAAGGAGTTGTAAAGTGCGGCGGCCTACCCCGCGCGGCGAATTTCCTCTCGCTTCGGAAGCTTCCAGTTTGGTCTCGGGAAATGACAGGTGTAGCCGTTGGGATAGCGCTCGAGATAATCCTGGTGCTCGGGCTCGGCTTCCCAGAAATCGCTGACCGGCGTCACCTCGGTCACGACCTTGCCCGGCCAGAGGCCGGAGGCGTCCACGTCGGCTATAGTGTCTTCCGCGACACGCTTCTGCTCATCATTCGCGTAAAAGATCGCCGAGCGATAGCTCGCGCCGACATCGTTGCCCTGGCGGTTGCGCGTCGTCGGATCATGGATCTGAAAGAAGAATTCCAGCAGATCGCGATAGCTGATCGTGTCTGGATCGAACACGATCTCGATCGCCTCGGCGTGGCTGCCATGATTGCGATAAGTGGCGTTGGGCACCTCACCGCCGGTGTAGCCGACGCGGGTGGAAATCACGCCGGGATAGCGGCGGATCAGATCCTGCATACCCCAGAAGCAGCCGCCGGCAAGCACAGCGCGTTCGCTCGTCATGGTCTTTTGACCTCCTGAATTTGGGTTCATCGCCAATATAGGCATTGTTGGCGTCATTTTTCAGTCGCAGGCCATTTGACACAAACGCGTCGCCCGATGAAGATTATCCTGACGCTAGCGCAGTGCGCTCTCCATGTCAGTCGAGACGATCATGGGCAAATATCGAGACCATCGCGAGCCACGCCGGCATCGCCATGACGATGACCCCGTTTCCTTTTCGGAACGGGCTTCCGAGCCAAGCTACTTTCAGCGGCCCGCGATTGTAGCCGCACACCCTGTCGACGCCGAGATATTGTGGTTCAATGCCAGCAAGGGTTTTGGCTTCGTCAAACTGTCGGACGGCACGGAAGCTTATCTGCACATCCGAGTGTTGGAAGTTGCCGGAAGCCGCGCTGTTTCCGAGGGGACACGTCTCAAGGTCACGGTTGAAGAAAGTCCAAGAGGCCATCAGGTCGTGCAAGTGCTGGAGATCAGCGATCAGATCGCGAAAACGCCGGCAGATACGCGCCGCGCTGGACGGGATTCCGCCAGCACGGACGCACAGCTGAAGAGCCAGGGCACGGTCAAATGGTACAATCCCGAAAAGGGCTTCGGCTTCATTGCACCCGATAATGGTGAGAAGGATGTCTTCGTTCATGCCACCGCCCTGACCCGATCAGGGCTCAGCGTGCTGGTGGAGGGACAGAAGGTGCTTGTCGAATGCGGGCAGGGCAAGAAAGGCTTGGAAGTCCGGAGCATTCGCCTGGCCTAGAAGCCAATACGTTGGCCAAGGGCCAAATTGCCGCTCATACAAAGAAAAAGCCCACTGCCGGGAGGAGGTGGCAGTGGGCTCGATTTGAAATGCAGCGCGGGAGGAGGTGCACCGCATTCAGCGCCGGCATCGCATCTGGGAGGAGTAGATGGCCGACAACAGGATCATATCAAAAGGCGCAGATATTGCAATGCACAATTTGCATATCGCAGATGCGAAGTCATTGTTTTGGGTGGGCGCCAGACGTCGGCTCGGCTCAGTCCAGAGATCGCAGCATGGAACGCCTCGTGGTCATATATCCGGCCTTCCTGTAGGCGGCCTCCGCCGCAACGTTCCCCTCGATGAAACCAAGGTGGATGCCGGTCGCGCCCCATGCACGGCATTTGGCCTCGGTCGACGCGAGAAGCAGGGAGGCGATGCCCTGTCTCCGATACGTAGGCAAGACATAGGCAGTGTTGATCATTGCCATCTGTCGGGGCCGAACAATGCTCTGTCCGGTGACGGATAGAGAAGATAGATCGACAGGAAACCGCGGGGCTCCTCGCCTGCAACCGCGATGAGAAAACTATCGCGCTGAAGGCACCCCTCGATGTTAAGGCCCGGAAATCCTTCCGCGCGAAAGCCGGCGGCGCCGGAAAGTGTCTCCATTTCATCATTGAGCTTGGCCAATGCGTCACGCAGGAATGGAACGTCTGCAGGAAGCGCATCTCGGACTGTTATCTCCACCATGCTCAATCGTTTCCTGGTCGAACCGTCTCTTCGTCCAGCGAGCCGGCCGGAAGAGGCTTCAGCAGCTCGGACTCCGGCTTGGTGAGATTGATCCATGCCGACCAATCCACTGGTCGCAGAACGACAACCTGACGATCGTGGTAGGGCGCGATGTCAGGTCCAGGCGAAGTCGTCAGCATTGTGAACGACGCGGGGTGGTTGCCCTGACCCTCACGCCAGATTCCCGCGATGGCGAGGAAGGGCTGTCCGTTCAGCGTAAAGCGATGCTTGGTCTTCGGATATTTCTTGCCGGTGAACTCGAAAAATCCCGATGCCGGAATGAGGCACCGGTTGCTGTTGGCGAAACTTCTTCCTTCCGACCGAAAATTGAACACCGGCCCGCCCTTGGGTCCCGAAGGCGGAAAGCTGAAGTTCATCGAGACCAGCTCGACACTGTTTCCAGCTGCACGCATGACCGGCGCCATGTCGTTGATCCGGATGTCGTCGCTCTCGGGAAGGTCAAGCTCGCTCTGCTGCGTGGGAATGCCAAGCTCGAGCGCCTGCATCATCTTGCAGTATTCCACCCATTTCACGTGCTGTTCGTACGCGTTGCACATCCGTTCCGTCCAATCTCTGCCTCCACCCGAGCGATGCTGGCATACAGCCGTCCACGGCAATACTCGCTACACGAACGCATGGTCAGCACGACCCGGTCGTGGCTCGAATGGCATGCCCTCACCGATTCATGAGAGGGGGCATTTCCCCGTCGCTCACCCTCCACGTCCATGCATCCACATCCGGCCGCGATGCGATGAGCTCTTCAAGCGCTTCCTCGTAGTGCCGGTCCACTGTGGGTGGAACAATATAAAGCGCAAGTGGACGTGGCTGACGCTGCAGGATTGCTGCTGCACTCGGCCGCTCTGCGAGCAAGCTGTAGCGCAAGCCTTTCACGCTTCGTGCGTTCAGCTTGGCGAGTGAATCGACCAGCTTCTTTTCGTAGACGGAGTCGTACGGGATCCAGTTCTCCGAAACCACCATCAAGGCCATCTCTTCGATGACGGCTAGCCCTGTCGAAGTGAGCCCGAAGGTCGCGATCGCCATCAGATGGGATGCTTCGTCAGCACTCCAGAGCATCAATTCATTTTCGAAGCGTGCCCGCAACCTGCGCTGGAGCTCTTCATCCAGCATGAACGGGAAGCCGGGCATATGCTTGATGATCAGTCGGTGACCCGTTCGTGCAGGCAAGATTTCCTTGACCTCGCCTACCAGGACCATCAGTTTCCGAGGCCCGCTCCTTGGCGGCAATGCGGGCGCCAGCGCCACCGCCCGTCGCTGCTCGATTGCCGCCGCGTCCGAAGCACGAAACGGTTCGGGCACGAACAGCACATCGCTCAGCATGCCGCCCTTTACCATCATCTGCCGCGCAGCCTCGAGCAGATGCCACCGTATGTTCCACCAATGGCGCTTGCCCGCCCATCGCGACATCCAGGCTGTCAATTCGGCCTGGTGCCAGAGATAGTGCAGCAGGCTGCGCAGCGATAATTTCTTCGTGTCGCCGGCCACGCTATCCGGGCTGTTCGCGCCAGCAACAGCCGTTGCGCGCGCGCCCACCTTCGTCAGGCTGAAACCGACCTTGAGCGCCGACAGGCCGCTCTCGGGATCGACCTGTATGGCGCTTCCCATGAGCACGCCGAGTCCGGACAATTCGTCGGGCGGATCGTAAGACGGGCAGGCCGTATCATGTTCGCTTCCCGAAAGCGGCATCCGTTTGACAATGTGCTGGTCGCCGACCTGTGCGATGTACATCGCAAGACCCGGTTCCTTGCACAAGCATAAAGGCCGGATACGATGCCGATACGCATGGGCAAGCGCGTCCGGCAGATCCTGTGCCGTTTCCTCGATAACCCGGTCAGCCAGCCTGAAAAGTCGCATCGCCTCCATTGCTCCGGACGCCGCCGCATCCCCTGCCTTTATTGATTCACGGATTTCCACTGCACGCAACCCGCAGATTGGCCTCGGGACGGCGCGCGCATCCGTGACGCGGGCGTAGTGCTGACGCACCGGCAGTTCTTCGGTTGCCGACGGCGCAGGCAGAGGGAGAGGGAGGCGGGAGTCCGGTGGCGGGTGAAGGACCGGGAGAGAGGCTCCCGGCGCCCGTAGCGGAGCAAGATCATGACCCAGATGGAAATTCAGGCGCCGGCACGCGTTGCGCGCAACGGCTACAAAGTCGACGTCAGCCGCGGTGAGCGCGTTGGCCGCGTGTCGTCGGAATGGTTCAACCGGCCGGCCGACGAGCGCTATCTGTCGCTCACCGATCTCTACACTTCCGTGAAGCGGCGATCCGAGCGCGGCAAGACCCGCATCGTCGAAAGCGAGGCAATACGTGTCGAGGCAAGCCGTGATGACCCTGAACGCTTGAAGCTGATGCTGCCAGGCTCCGACGCACCGATTGCGCCGACCCACTGGAGCTTTGGCCAGCTCGCTAGCCTGGTCGGTGCACCTGCGACCTATTTGCGCCAGCTGCCGGCCCCGCTCGCTGGCATCAACCTGCAATACGGCCTGACCTCGCATCGCGCCGAGCAGGTCAAGACGCTGGAGATCGAAAATGGCCGCCTCGAGCTTCGAGCCGTGACAGGCCCGGACTACGGGAGGATATTCGACCACGAACTGGTGGAAGCTGTGCAGAAGATCGCCGGCAGCGGCACCGGCGACACGCGATGGAAAGTGCCGGGCGTACTCGACTGGTCTACCGGCATCTACAATCCCAATGTCGATATCTCGAACGACACGACGACGCTTTATGCCTCCGACCGCGACATCTTTGTATTCTTAGTCGACGACCTGAATCCGATTGAAGCCGGCCGGCTACCGAATGGCGAACCTGATCTCTATTTCCGTGGGTTTTATGCCTGGAACAGCGAGGTGGGCTCAAAAACCCTTGGAATTGCAAGCTTTTATCTGCGCGCAGTGTGCCAGAATCGCAACTTGTGGGTGCGCCGTGGTGGCGCGATCAATTGAGTGAAGGAGACTTCTCAGGAAACCAAGAACTGCCTGATGCCCACCCGACTTACCTTGGCCAGAAATGGCTGCGACCGGGAAACCGGCAGGGGACAATAGCATGCCGGGAAAAGGCGTCATCCGGGCCGAAACCATTGTAGGCTATCGGGACGTCAGGGCAAGACGTGCATGGTGAATGCTGGATTGCGTGAAGCCCAGATCAGAGACTTTATGTCGAGTCGTGACGCAGCAATGGTTGACGCGTCACGCCGTGCGAAGGGTGGGGTACCCCATGAGACCCACCTAAACTTGGTCGCACGGCTCACCCCTCGTCGAGGGGCCAATGATTGAACGGGTCACCTAACCACGTCGTCTCTCACTGATCGCGTAAACACGGGATCGCCTAAGCGGGCATCTCTCCGATGTCCCGTAGGGCGACGGAGCCGCCATAGTAGCCAAACGCCCGGGGTAATGCCCGGGACAGCCATCCAAGGATGGATGTGCACGGGTGAAACCGACCGGGCGACTGGACGGGGAATCTCCACTGCACGGGTGAAGGGCGGCGCGTTTGCTGGGTCTTTCAACTTCATGACGGAGGTTTGCTGATGCAACCGCACACCGTAGAGAAGAGACTGGACTCAATCATCGACCTGTCTCGTCAGGGAAAACGTATCAACGGCCTGTTCAGGCTGCTTTCGGCTCCGACCATATGGGAAAGAGCCTATGAGCAGATCGCCCCCAACAAAGGGGCACTGACACCGGGCGTCGACCCTCAAAACACCCTCGATGGCTTCTCGCTTGAAAGGATGCAGGAGGTAATGGCGTCCGTTCTGGATGGATCGTATCGTTTCTCTCCGGCGCGCAGGCAATACATCCCCAAAGCCAACGGGAAGAAACGCCCGTTGGGCATTCCCACTGCCGACGACAAGCTGGTGCAGGCGGCGGTGAAGATTCTGCTCGAACATGTCTACGAGCCGATCTTCTCCGAACAATCGCACGGCTTCCGCCGGGGGCGGTCATGTCACACGGCCCTGACCGAAATCAGGCGCACATGGCATGGCATGAAATGGCTGGTCGAGGTCGATATCGTCGGATACTACGACAACATCGATCACGACATACTGCTCGGTTTGCTGCGCAAGCGTATCGATGATGATCGATTGTTGCAGTTGATCGGGCGGATGCTCAAGGCCGGCTATCTCGAAGACTGGAAGTTCCACAGGACTTTCAGCGGAGCCCCGCAAGGTGGCGTGATCTCGCCGATCCTCGCCAACGTCTACCTCCATGAACTCGATCTGTTCGTGGCGGAGATGAAAGCGCGGTTCGACAGAGGGCAGGTCAGGCGGCGCAGTGCCGCCTATCTTGAAACCTCAAAGCAGATCCAGATCCGACGCAGAATGATCAATCGGCGGCGCGCCAATGGCAACGAGGAAGAGATTCCCCGGCTGATCGAGGAAATCAGGGAATGGGAGCGGCGACGGCTCGAAAAGCCGTCCCTCGATCCGCTCGATCCGAACTACCGCAGACTTCGCTACTGCCGCTATGCCGACGACTTCGTCATCGGTGTGATCGGCAGCAAGGAGGACGCTCGCCGTGTCATGGCCGAGGTCAGAACGTATCTGGCCGAAACCCTGAAACTGGAAGTGTCCGCGGAGAAAAGCGGTATCAGGAAAGCTGACGAGGGAGCTATGTTCCTCGGTTACCAGTTGAAAACATACGGCGATGGTCGCACGAAACGTCTCATGCAGCGCGGTCGCGCTGTGACGAAGCGTGTGGCCGGCGACCGGATGCAGCTTCATGTGCCGGTGGAAAAGCTCGCCCGCTTCGCGGAGAGAAATCGCCTCGGAAATCTTTATTCCAACCATGGCGAGGCTCGATGCGAAGTGATCAACAACTCTGACGCCGCCATCCTGGCTGGATACAATGCAATGTTGCGGGGGCTGGCTGAGTACTACAAGCTCGGCACGCTCTGGAAACAGCAGGTCGGACGGCTTCACCATCTCTGGTGGTGGAGCTTTATGAAGACCCTGTCCCGCAAGCATAAGTGCTCGGTCAAGGTAACGGCAGAGAGGCTCCGAAACGGGGATCGCCTCGGCCTGTGGTATGAAGGCAGCCAAAAGCGGCGCTTCATGCCGATGTTCCGCCTTAAGGATGTCGAACCTTCATCGGCATCCCGGGAAGTCGATCATCAGACGCAGATGCATATCCACTTTGCCGGCCGAACCGACTTCGTCGATCGGCTCAGGGCACGGGTATGCCAAGCGTGTGGAACGAAAGACGTTCCGGTGGAGGTGCATCACGTCCGAAAAATGAGTGACATGCACGGGACCACACTGTGGACCCAGGTCAAAGCTGCACGCACGCGGAAGCGTGTCGTGCTCTGCCGCGACTGCCATGTTGCACACCATGCCGGACGGTTACAGGCACGACTTGATCGTATGAATGCAAACGTAGGAGCCGGATGATGGGAAACTATCACGTCCGGTTCCGTGGGAGGGGTAGAGGTCAATCCCATTGGGAACCCTCGCCCCTACCCGACGGCGTCGAGGATTTCCAAGAAATAACCATCCGCCACTCCAAATATGCCGCGTCGCGCTTCGCGCTCGAGGCCGAGCCGGCGCTTATCCAGTTCGCCGAATCCTCGCCCATGCCCTTTATCAACGGCATCAAGGCAGCGCGCGAGCGCATCGTTGCCCGCGACGATGACGACCAAACCACCTTCCTTCGCAAGCTTGGGTTTTCCAAGGTCGAGACTGCGAAGATCATCGATGCTGTGCTGGCTGACGAAGGCCATCCGCCGGCGTCGGTCTTCGATTTCGTGCAGGGCATCACCCGCGTCGCGCGTGACAAGCGGCACCAGGACGCGCGACTCGAAATGGAAGGCAAGGCCAAGAAGCTCCTCGACCTGGCCCACTGATCCTTCCCCGGCGGGCGATCGTGCGCGCGCGCTGACGGCTTCCCATGATCGCCGCTTCAAGGCGCGCCGCCCCCAACAGCACGGGGGCGGCGCTTTTCGTCGTGACGGGCCAGAAGGTCGGGACTTCTCCCGTGGCCGTCACGGAGAAAACCATCATGCTGAAACCAGTCTCTGCCACCGACTATTCCGCTGACATTGAATCCGCGCTCGCAACGGAGGGCGGCCACCTTTCCGTTGGACGCGGCGGCTTCACCCTCCACTACCACTATGGCGCTACGCTTTCGGGCTATGCCTGCGAGGCGATCAAGGCTCAATCTATTGCCGCCGGCCTCCCCGTGATCGACAGCCGCCTTGTCGACCTCGGTGCGGCCCTGCAACTGGCGGTGAATGGACCACTCGTAGCCGTCGGCCGCGAGCCCGATCCCGCGCCCTGGCACGGCCTCTCTTATGCACGCTCAGCGCAGTCGCGGCCGCCTATGCTGCGGTAGGCGCCGATGTCCGGAATATTCCAAACGACGGAACGGTCCCGGAGGCGGCCGATTGGAAGATCGGACCATGCGCGAGCTTCGCCAGGTCCGGGCTCAGGCATTCGTCGATCAGGAACTTCACGAAGCCGCCGGCAAATCGTCGAGACGGACCGTGCGCGACGACTTCGCTGGCGCTGTCCGCCAGACTGGTTTCACCGGCGGGCGCCCGCGTCGAGGGTAGGCGAGCGCGTAGTCGGCGCCGAGCCCAATCTGGTCGAGGGTCAACTGCGGATAGGCGGCATGGATCGCCTCGACCGTATCGCCACTGGTGAGCATGTCGGCGATGTCATGGACCAGCACACGCGTGCCAGCAAAGACCGGCTGGCCGCCCAGAATGCCGGGGTCGCGCGCCACCATCGCCTTTGCCTTCCTAAGCCGGTTGAGACCGATCTTCACCTCCGCGGCGATCGGCTTCAGGTCCACCTTGAGCGGATCGGCAGCAACCACCGATGTCGCGTCGGTCGCGATCGCGCGCTCGACGATGCGCCGCCTTGCCGTTGGCGTCAGCGTCTCGGCCGTCAACCACGCAAGACGCAATCCGACCAACCCCGATCCGACAATGACGCGGCTGCCGCGTCGCATCTCGACACGCCCGCGCAGCAGACCGGCATCGATGATGCGATGCACCTGCTTGAGCGGCACGCGCGTCACCGACGCCGCCTCGTTGGCGGTGAGCACCTCGCTTGTGAATCCAGGCATCGCAATAATCCTTCCAGATTCGTGGAAGATATATAGCGTGCCCTTTCGCAACAGTCCAGCACTGCGGCGCGGCTGGCAGCCGGCCGCGCGCGGCCGGGAGAGTCAGAGGGGGGAGGGAAGGGTTCCTGACGGGCTTGGAGGTCCGGGGAGAGGCCCCGGGCCGTCCGTCATGGAGAACCTGACCATGGCAAAGAGCGCCATTCAGAAGATCACCCTCAACCAGGCCGAGAATATTCCATTCGACAAGCTCGATCTGTCGCAGAAGAACGTACGGCAGATCGTGAACGGCGTCACGATCCCGGAGCTTGCCGACGACATTGGGTATCGCGGGCTCATCGAGAGCCTCAACGTTCGTCCGAAGAAGGACGCTGACGGCGAGGAAACCGGCCGATACGAGGTGCCAGCCGGCGGCCGCCGCTTTCGGGCGCTCGAACTTCTCGTGCGCCAGAAGCGTATGGCGAAGACCCAGCCGGTGCCGTGCGTCGTCAATCGCTCCGGGAAGACGAGCATGGAGGATGACTCGCTCGCCGAGAACGTCCATCGCGAGAACCTGCATCCGCTCGACCAGTACCGTGCGTTCAAGGCGCTCAGTGACCAGGGCCGTGACGCAGAGGAGATCGCCGCCCGCTATTTCGTGTCGGCAAACACGGTCAAGCAACGGCTAAAGCTCGCCACCGTCTCCCCGAAGCTGCTCGAACTCTACGAACAGGATGAGATCAAGCTCGATCAGCTGCAGGCCTTCGCCGTTTCCGACGACCATGCCCGCCAGGAGCAGGTCTGGGAACGCATCTCCAACAACTCGCACATGCAGGAGCCCTTCTACATCAGGCGCCTGCTGACGGAGACCACGGTGCGCGCCGACGATCGCCGCGCCGTCTATGTCGGCGCCGAAGCCTATGAGGCTGCCGGCGGCGTCATCCTGAGAGACCTCTTCGAGCAGGATTCCGGCGGCTGGTTCCAAGATGCAGCACTGCTTGAGCAACTGGTCTTCGAAAAGCTGAAGGTGGATGCCGAGGCCGTTCGTGCCGACGGCTGGAAGTGGGTCGAAGCTGCGATCAGCTTCCCGTACGGTCATACCTCCGGCATGCGACGCGTCTATGCCGAGCCGGCGGAGCTGAGCGACGAGGAGATCGCCCGTTACGACGCCGTAAAGGCCGAGTACGACAAGCTCGACGCCGAATATGCCGAGGCTGAGGACGCCGACGAGGAGATCGAAAACAAGCTTGATCAACTCGGCGCCGAACTCGATGCCTTCAGCGATCGTCCCCAAGTCTACGATCCGGCGCAGAAGGCCATCGCCGGAGCGTTCGTGACCCTCGGTGCCAATGGCCAGCTTCAGGTTGAAGCCGGCTTTGTCCGTCCCGAGGACGAGCCGCGGGCCGAGGCGGACGATGATGACGAGGAGAGAGACGGCGAGGATCTCGACACGTCGCACGACGATGAGGACGATGACGATGCAGGTGCCGTCGTGGTCAACGGGCGCCCTTTGAGCCAGACATCCGAAGCCGCGGACGAGCCTGAGGATGAAGGTATCAAGCCGCTGCCCGATCGACTTGTCTTCGATCTCACCGCGCAGCGGACTCTGGCGCTGCGCAACGCGTTGGCGAGTGACGTCGACATCGCCTTCGTCACGGTCCTCCATGCCCTCGTGCTGCAGGTATTCTATCGGTTCGCCAAGGACAGCTGCCTTGAGATCAGCCTGACCAGCAACAGTTTCGGCCAGGTCCAGGGCCTCGCCGAGACGCCTTGGGCAAAGGAGATCGCCGAGCGGCACGAGGCCTGGGACAGGGATATGCCGGACAGCAAAAATCTCTGGGAGTTCCTGCTCGGTCTCGACGAAGCGAGCCGCAAGGCGCTGTTCGCGCACTGCGCGTCGCTCTCGCTCAACGCCGTCGTCGAGCCGTGGAACAAGCGGCCCGGAGCGCTTGCCCATGCCGACGCACTCGCCGCAACGCTTGGCTTCGACATGGTCGAGGCTGGCTGGTCGCCCACGGTGGACAACTATCTCGGCCGCGTCACCAAGGCCCGGATCGTTCAGGCCGTGCGCGAGGCGCGCGGCGAGGACTCCGCGCAGCTGATCGACCACATGAAGAAGGACCTCATGGCACGTGAGGCTGCCCGCCTTCTTGAAGGATCGAGCTGGCTGCCTAAGCCGCTGCGCCTCGATGTCGACGACGCGGTTGCTGAAGGCGCCGAAGCCGTCACGGACGACATGACGGATGAGGCTGCTCTCGACGGCGAGGCCGCCGAGCTGCCGGCCTTCCTCGCTGACGATGCGGATCCATCAGCCGATGAGCCGGGGACCATCGCCGGTGAGGACACTGACCACCTCCAGGCCGCCGAGTAGTCGGCCCACCGCTCCGCTCTGGGCCCGGCATCACCGCCGGGCCCTTTTTCATTTTCCAACATGGAGATCCGCATGTCAGCTCATATCGTCTACGATTCCGCCCCGTTGGGGAGCGTTATCCGCTACTTCGACGGCACCCCGAAACCGCCAGCCCGGTTCACGAGGAAAGTCGTCGACTGGCAGAGCCGCAACGGCACCGGCCGACTGGTCAAGAAGGAGCCGCCACGGTCGCGGGCGACCTATAGCTCTCCAGCCTGCTTCACCTTGCATGAGGGTGATTTCGGCGAGGGCGGCATCATCGTCGTCTCGGTCCGACGCACCTGGTCCGTCGAAAGTGACCTGCGTTTCGAGATCGTCGAGCGTCCCGCGATCGGCATGGTCCGCGTTCTGCAGGACCTCGGCGACAGCCGGGAACTCCTGCATCTCGCCAGGGATCGCGAGGCCGCCGAACGCTGGCTCGCCAGCTATCGATACAGCCGGGCCTACCTCGAAGAGGTCTCGGCCGACGAGGTCGGCGCCGACGTCATCGAGGGCCGCACGGCCGCCTAATCTTTCACCTTCAAAACCAACCGAGAGCAGGCCCGGCATCGCGCAAGCGATCGCCGGGCCTGTACGTTTCATGGAGATCGAGATGTTCGACTGGAACAGAAGCTGCTCCTATGACGAGCAGCAGAAGAGACGTTTTCACACGACAGCCCGTTCGCGGCTGAAGAAACTTGCCGCCGAACTTGCCTTGCCGCCGGGCAGTTTTGACCTTCGCTCGAACAAGGCGGGTATAGCCGTCTCCGGCGAAATTACCCTGCACCATGACCGGGCATACATTCAGGTCGGGCAGTTCGGTATGTCGTCGGGACACGGCATCCTGATCCGGACCTGCAAGGGCCGCAAGGACTATACCGGCGGGCCGAACCACCTCGTCGCGCTTGGCATGCTCGACGATATTCCGGCGCTCGCCGCCGCCGTTCGAGCCATCACCGGCGTCGGTCGTGATGCCGCGCTTTCCGCGGATCGTCACGCAGCCTGACCAGCCCCACCGATCCCGTCAACCGCCACCGTCTCTCGCCACGGCACCTCAGCGCGGCGGGAAGGTCGGCTATTCTGGAGACATGTCATGTCGAACCATCCGCCATTCCGAAAGGTGTTCGAGGGCGTCGCGACATGTTCGCAGATGTTTGCCCTCTTCAATCGCCACAGCGACACGCCCGGTGTCGATCCCCTATCCGGCAAGCCATACGCGTCGGAGTGGTTCGAGATCGCGGCCAGCGAATACCACTTCATGCTCGATCTGTTGCCGCCGCTCTTCCAGCGAACCGGCATGTTCGGCATGTCCGAACACAAGGCAGGCAATGTCACCAGCGTCTTCTTCGCGATCAGGATCCGCAGTCGCGAACGTTGGTTCCATGGCTTCTGCGATCTCTCCGACAAACGCAGCCCCGACGCCATGCGGGCGGCGATTATTGCCCACGAGACGGGCGCCGTCGACAGCATGACGCGCGAGGAAAAGCTCGAAGCGATCTGGTCCGCGACTCATGCCGACTTCAAGGGCATCGCCGGCGAGGCCAACCCCGATGCCTGGCCGCCGCAGCATCACGGCAAGCGGACCATCCTTGTTTACACTATCGGGCAGGGCACCACCCTCAAGCTTTTGGAGGATCTGACCGACGAAGAGATCGACAGCCGGATGCTAGCAATCCGCGCGCGGTCGAGGAGGGGAGGGGGCAACGATGCGGACCCATCGTAAGCCGCCGCCGCCGGACAAGCGGACCTGGGAGGCGCACTCCACTTATACTGCCGACCTTGGAGTTCCGGACAGGTGTCGATACCGGCGGACACCGCCGGGCTCCCCGACCGTCGCCGATCTCGTACAGCCCGGCGATACCATCGCCACCTCCTACAACACCGGCGGTGTCGGGATCGAGGTGAAGGAATACTTCTATGCCGCGCCGACGGGGGAGAAGCCGCCGCATTTCGCGATCGTCTATGTGCCGCCCGATCGAGCCGCGAATACCGCGATTCCAATCTCCATTGGATCAACGAGTGCGTTGCCGTCGGAGACCGCATCCCTAAAGCTGTTCGAAGGCAACACCGACGAGGTCTTCACCGTCGACCGGGTCCCCCGCGCCGAAGCACTGCCCTCCAGAACCATCCTCATTTCGTGAACGTCTTCGCCGCCGCCGATGCGGCAGATGCGAGCCTGTGTATGGCCCCGCCAGCGAGTTAGATCGACCGTCCTCACCCGACGGACATGACCCAACAGTCACGCGAGTGGCTGCCACGCGCTTCATGTTCCGCGAGCGCTGCCGCCAAAGGGATCACGCTTGGCGCACATCGTCGTGGCCAGCAGCTGTGGCTGCCCTAACGAATCTACGATCGAAACTGGCGAAGCCATTACAATGCGCGGCTCGGCTAAGGTGTAGTGCGTCCGCGAAATCCATTCCCTTCTCGGCGAGATCGAGAGCGGTGGCAATGGCTGAGCCATCCTCGATCGTCACGGTGGGAAGGCCGCCGAAGGCACGCAGCGCCCGAGCGACGTCAGCCGGTCGATGTTCGTAGGTGCTGCGCAGCACCCATTCGACCTCTAGCACGACCGTGACGCCGACGAAGACCGGCTCGCCGTCGATCAA
>NZ_JAAKZF010000099.1 GCF_011045125.1 Allomesorhizobium camelthorni
AGCCGGTCATGATCGCCTCCCCTCAAGCCGCCGCCGTGCGGTCGGTCACGCCGACCAGCGCGTGGCGATCGAGAAGCGAGGCAAGCATGGCGGAGCCTTGCCCGCCCGTCGGGATGAACAGCCTGAGCTTCCAGGAGATGATCTCGGAGATCAGGCCCAGCGCCTTAAGGCGCGGCACCATCGCGTCGGTGAAGCCGATCAGCTCGACGCGATGGTCGTTCATGACCCGGCTGCGGCGGAGGAGCAGCCCGTCCGAGAGCTGCAGTCCGATCCGTCCCTCGACCAGCCCGGTCCAGGCCTCCTCCGGCGCCAGTGTCGGCACATTGTCGATTCCGAGATTGCGCAACATGGAGGCGACCAGCGCCGGCGCGATGTGGCGGCCGATGATGCGTTCGCTGGCATCGGTCTGGATCCGGTAGACTTGGCAGTCGTGATCCGGCAGCCGCCGCCAGATGGGCAGCAGCAGGCCGGTGACGATGTGGAAGGTGCTGGTGGTGAATTCCGGGACGGCGGCCACTTCCGCCTGCCAGAGTTCGCAGAACAGCTTTCGGTCGGCCGGCTGCCAGTGGGTTTCGGCAAGGGCGTCGAGACCGAAGCGCAGCTCGTCGGTCGGGCGCAGCAGACGCACACGGTGCTCGACCGTGCCATCGTCGAGCATCAGGCTTGCCGTCGGCAGCTGGATCGCTGCGCGGCTCGACCGCGTGTTGACCAGCAGGACCGACTGCGGTTCGGCGCGGGCGATGGCCAGCGCATCGGCCAGACCAAGGGGGCGTATGCGGTCCTTGCGCGCGACGGTGAGCACATGCGACTGAGCGCCTGAGACCGGATGCGTGTAGACCGTTCGGCGGTCGGTGACGGTGATGCTCTCCGCCGTGATCGTCTCCAGACCCTTGTCATAGGTACCGGCGGCGATGGCGCCTTCAATCTTGGCCGTCATCAGCTGCTCGAACACCTCGAACAGCAGGTTCTGAGTCTCGATGCGCAATGCCAGAAGTCGGTTCAACCAGGTCGTAATCGGAGGCAGCTCGTCGCGCAGTCCGCCCTCCTCCGTGGTCAGCGACAGGCCGGTAACGGCCTCGAAGGTCGAAAGCGAACAGCCCTCGATCTTGCCCTGATGGAGCAGCCAGTAGAACTGGCGGAGCGCCGCACGCGCATAGGGGCTTTCGAGATTGTCCTCGGACCGGAACAGCCCTGCCCCGCCGGTCTGGCGCTGGCCGCGCGTGATCGCACCCAGTGTGTCGAGCCGCCGCGCAATCGTCGACAGGAAGCGCTTTCCCGCTTTCACATTGGCGGCCATCGGCCGGAACAGAGGCGGCTGCGCCTGGTTGGTGCGATGGGTCCGTCCGAGTCCCTGGATGGCGTTATCGGCGCGCCAGCCGGCAAAGCAGGGTCGGGCGGGAGTCATTGCCGTCGAGCAGGCATGCAACGAGCTGGACCTGATCTGGCGCAGCCTGATTGAAGAGGACGTTGGCGTCGACGGCACCATTGAAATTGCACTGGGGGAATTTCCGACCGGCAAGATCATCGGCGTCCAGGTCAAGTCGGGCCGGAGCTATATCCGCTCGAAGACCGAGGCGTTATTCAAATTCTACCCGGACAAGGACGATCTGGACTACTGGCGCAAGCTGTCCATCCCACTCTTCCTGCTGATCCATCACCCCGGAGACGGCAACGTCTATTGGGTCGATGTAAGCAGCGCGTCCTCCGAGGAACAGCACGATCAGGACGGTGTCGTGAGCATCACGTTCTCAAAGACGAATAAGCTCGACAAGGCCTTCGAAGCTTACCTGCATGGGCGCTTTGATCTGACGGTCTATTCCTGCGATCAATACGCTGCCCTGCGCAAGGAGCTCGAGGAATTGGTGCACCGGGACGGAAGCGGTCATGGCATCGTCGAGGTGACGGCGCTCGACCTTTTCGTCGAAGGTCTATGGGGGCTCTGCAGCAAGCTTCAGTTCCATTCGAGCTTGCTAGCTGACATGATTCGCAAAACGGTACGGGAACGCGATGGCCAGATTCCGATCACCTACACGTTCAACCGGGCGGGGCTCTATCCCTTCTTCTCGACCTACTTCAGTCTGCTTGCCCGGCATCATATCGCGCTCATAGACGCGGCCGATATCAGCGAATCTCTCTATGGAAAGCTCGAATATCCGACGTTCATTGCGCCGCTGACGACCAATGGGCGCCGGTTCGTGAAGTATCTGCAGGCCGTCGGATTGCCGCGGGTGCACGACAACCAATACATGACTCTGTCGCTTCATCCTCACGTCCAGATCGAAGTCTACGCGAGCTTCGATCTTATCGACGATCAGGCGCGGTTCGGACCATACAGCGATGTCCTCGCGATCAGCTTCAATGCCTATCTCGATTACTACCATCTTTCACACTGGCACCGCGCTCGGCCGGAACAACCGGCTGTCGAAGTGGCTCGCCAGAACATTCATTATCATGCGCTCCGCGACTACATCTCAATCAGGTTCAAAGATACGCCAAAGAACAATGTGCTGTTCCGCCATCGAGATATTCCACTCAGTCCCCTGATCTGCTGGCTGATGGACTGGAACAACGATCGTCACGAAGTGCCGAGCTCCTGGCTTCGCGGGCGGTCGGGGACGGAGACAATGGGATTCGCGGACGAAATGATGGCGATCCTGGGTCCTATTGGGGTGGCTACCACAAGAGAGCCGCCTGAACCGAGCTTTCCGAACCCCCACCTCGCGAATGGCGAGTATCTCGATCGCAGCGGCGCCATTGCCGAACCGTGAATACGGGTAAAGCGACAAGTCGCTAATCTGAAACATCGGCGTGGCTTTCCTGCGGCCCTTCGGCTCAGGAGCCGGCGTCAGCTGCCGCCAATTGACCTGGCCACGGTGGAAATAGCCTCCCTAACCGCCAACTCAGCCATGGCGAGAGCAGCATCGCGGGCCCTGGCGGCGGCGATGAAGCGGCCATTGTGGCAGAAGCTCGCGCCTTGCACACCACATGCCGCCTCCAGATCGCCATTGCTCAGCCCGGCCCAGGACACAGGAAGATCGGCCCTCACCTCAAACCCTTCGTCTGACCGGCGGATCGTGGTCAGGCACCAATCCCTGTCGCGCGGGTGAACCACGAACAGCAGATGATCGGCGCCCGCCTTAACGATGGCAGGACGGAACGGCATGCCCATGGGAAGCTCTAGAATACGCCCCTGCCCCGCAGCCTCGATGGCCCGATAGACAATAGCTTCGGCCCGCAATTTTGCGGCGCTGCGGGCAATGCTCGCCTCTACGAAACTGCGGGCGACCGTCAGGGCAGCATGGAACGCGCGATCTTCGGCCGCAGGATCAGTCTCGTCGAAATCCGGCTTCAAGGTTTCCAGCAGAGCCGGCAGCGTCAGCCCAGCCAGCGGCCCCGAGGGACTGAGCGCACCATTGTCCACCAGATCAATCGGAAGCACAAAACTCTTGTCGAACGAGGCGTGGACTGCTTCGATTTGGGCTTCGGGAAGGCCCGAGGTAGCAAGATAATCAGTGCCATAATGCTTCCAGATCAATCCGAACGAGCTGTAGGGTTGGCCGTTCTCGCGCAATGGCGCGCCGCGCTGATGATGATCGAAAACCTGCGCGGCAGCATCGTAGAGGCCGCCCACATCGTAGATGATGCGGTCCACGTCGGGCGTGATCCATTCCGGCGCCCTGCTACGGATCAGCCGAGCCTGCGGGAAAAGCCTGGTCAGGATGACGCTGGACAGCAGTTCGTCGGCATGGAAGCCACCGGAATGGGTGACGAGGAATTCTGGGATCATGTCGGGATGTTGCCTTGTGTTCGCGGAAGACCCGCGGTTGGCACCAGATAGCCATTGCCCGATACCAGCTCAACCCGCCATGCGCCCTTAGGGTGTATCGGTATGTGAAAGCAGTACGGCCGCGACGATGCCGGGAACTTCGCTGTCGGCGAATGTCCGCGGAGCCAGTGGATTGTATGGCGGCAAGGTCAGCCTCAGGAGATGGTCAATATTTCCATCTCCCTGTCGCCGACGCTCACGACATCCCCAATGGCTTTGCCCATAAGAAGCCGCGCTAGGGGAGATACGTAGGAGATTGATCCGACCTTGGGATCTGCTTCGTCCTCCCCCACGATTCGATATTTCTGCAGCCGGCCGTCTTCTCGACGGAAGCTCACAGTGTTTCCGAAGGCAACCTTTTCCGTCGAGGTTGGGGCAGGAACAAGCTGGGCTGTGCGGACGCGTTCCGCGAAGTAGCGCAGATCGCGCAACGGGATCGCTGCTTGCCGGCGCCGTTCATTGACATCGTCAATTGTGCTGGCAGCTTCGTAGGCCTGTCGCGCTTGATTGAGCTGCAAATCCAGAGCCTGCAGTCCCGCTTCCGTGACAAGGTTTGGTTCTCCGGAAATCGCGCGGGCAAGCAGCACAGTTTCCGAGGCGGTTTCGGCACTGTCTTCTTTGGTGAAAGCAACACTCAATCTCGAAATCCCTTGGACGGGGTCAGAATTGTCCCACACGGTGCTCCTCTGAGTATCCGTATATGGGCTCACCCAAGAACGATTGCATCGCTTTTAGTCATCGAGACGGGAACTGACCGTTCTGAATAAAGCGGTCGAATGTATCGGGAGTTTCCTCCTCCCCCTGGTGTCGCGGGCCTTCGCCTTCGAAGTGGAGAAGCGTTATCTCCTGATCATATCGGTCCGACCGGAAACACATTTCGAAGGCCGGTTCCGGAAACCAGACATTCGCGGCCTGCATTGTTCCGACCACCGCTGCGTCCGAATAGTCTCGGCGCGAAGCAAACGCCTGCTGTGGCAACTCAAAGACTGTGTCCTTCGTCTTGAGATATCGGCCTGTCTTGAATGCCGGGCCACTCGATTTCGCCCAGTGTGCGAATCCTTCGTTCGACACGATCATGATCGCCCTGGTGTCCGTGTATTCGAGCCAACGGAGAATCGTGGCAGTCAACGAAACCCCATAACGTTTTGCGATTCGGCCAAGCGCCTCAAAGTCCGGGCGTTCTTTCGCCGGGAGCTGTTTCCGAAAATCATGAAACGGCATCAAAAGCGCCGCGGCGAATTCGTCCGCCTCCTTTTCGATTCCGGAACCATTGCGGCGAACAACACTATTCTCGTCGCAATAAATTCCGTGATCGTAGGTGCTGTCCTGCTCGATGGTTCGCCGATGAAGGACATAATGTCCAAGCTCATGTCCAATCGTAAACGCTCGTCTGCCCGCAGATTGGTTGGCGTGATACATTATTGCCCATTGGCGCGGCTGTGTTTCGCTGTAGACGAGCGCACCAACGCACCCTCGGAGATCACGCGCCACCACCTCATGAATCGGCCCATTAGGTTCGATCTTTGCCGAATATTCCCGTGCGAGTTGAGCAATGGCTACAGGGCCTCGGTCGAAACGATCCGCCCCGAGGACAAGATCCAGCATTTGGGTGATGCGAGCAGCCTCTTTCAGAGGACGGGGACGCTCAACTTCGATCATTTCGCCTTTTTGGTCCCCAGGATTTTGGCCATCTCGCGAATCTGCCGACGCGTATCTTCTGGAAGGCTACTATATTCCCGGTAGAAAGCAGTGTCCTCTGCCTTTTCCAGGGTCTGTTCATCCGAACCAATCAGATAGTCCACGGTGACGCCCAACGCCGAGGCGATTGCCGCAAGTTTCTCTGCCGACGGGCGTGGTGGATTCTTGTTTTCGAGTTCCCAGATATAGCTTTTGGCGGAACCTGTTTCCTGAGCGAGCTGGTCCAACGTTAGACCCTTCTGCGTGCGCAGTTCTTTGATCCGGGTGCCAAATTTCATTTCAAACCCACCGTAAAGGTTGTTTCAAGCCTATTATCCACAAGTTCGGACTAGGCTAATTTTAGGGCCCTTGACAGCAGCATTCAAGCCGCCCATTTATGTTCGGAGTAGCGACATTTTGAATCAGATCATAGTGAACCTACTGGCTCAGGGGAGGATGGCATGGTGACCCACGATCAATCGGGATTGAGTCCCGGGATGGAGAAGAACATTGAACACGCAGTACGCATTTTCTGGGATTAACCCGTTTGACGATCCGCTCGACCGCATTCTCGCAGAGATCGCGCTGAGCATTCAGCTTCCACCTTCCCTCCACGACAAGGCGAAGGGCCGTTACCAGGCTGTCAGGAACCATCTGGAAGCGACGGTAGCGTTCCGCGATCAGATCGAGCATTTCTACCCACAGGGTTCGATGGCGATCGACGCCACG
The DNA here is from genome assembly GCF_011045125.1 of Allomesorhizobium camelthorni. Classification (GTDB taxonomy): domain Bacteria; phylum Pseudomonadota; class Alphaproteobacteria; order Rhizobiales; family Rhizobiaceae; genus Allomesorhizobium; species Allomesorhizobium camelthorni. The sequence continues at coordinate 6,233 of NZ_JAAKZF010000099.1, forward strand.
ATTTCCAATCGTGGTACCGACGACGAATTCGATCTCGACATTGTTTCCCAGTTGGGTGGCCGTTTCCGCGCCATGGAACCGTTGGAGATCCTTCGCGCGCTCGAAACTGCACTGGCTGACTATCCAGTCCAGCGCGTGAGGAGGCAGACCCGCTGCGTCACGCTCTACTATGCCGACAAGATGCATTTGGACATCACCCCCGCACTTCGGGAATACGGAACGAGGGATCGGGAGAGCTTCATCACCGACGCCAAAGGACCCGCGCACTCAAGCGACGATCGCCTCGTGGACATGAACGCCTACGGATTTGCGGGCTGGTATGACGAAAGAACTCCGCTCGAAGCCCGCATGGCGAGCGAGTTCAATCGACGGTGGCGCGACATGTATCACGACACCGCGAAGGCCGATGCGGAAGTAGATGACGTCCCTGATCAGACGCACTTCATCGTCAAGAACACGGCTACCCTGGCCCTTCAGCTCATCAAGCGGTACCGGAACATTCAGTACGTAGGATATGCCGGACGCATCCCCCCGTCCGTAATGCTCTCGTTCTACGCCGGTCAAGCCGCGCAGCCCAATTCCTCACTTTCGGCCATGATGATCCGGATTGCGAATTGGATCATCGCCGACATCGAAAATGCGTCGCTCTACGGGCGCAAGCTGCATGTCGCCAACCCTGTCTGCGTCGACGACGTCTTTACAGATCGCTGGCCAGAGTCGGTGGCCCAGCAAGATGAATTTGCCCGCCATCTTCGGGCGCTTGTTCGCAATCTGGAGCAAATGCGCCGCGGAGAAATGTTCCCCGACGACATGATGGACTGGCTGCGCGGTAATTTTGGTGATCGCGTAGTGACCAGGGCTGCGGATAATATTGCTGGCCAAGTTGGCTCGGCAATTCAGAAATCGCAGCAGCTCTATTCGAAGAAGGGTGGCGTCCTCTTCCCGGCACCCGGTATCATCACCGGCGTCGCGGCGGCGCCGCTCGCAAGTCCGGCCGTAGCAGCCGCCAGGCCGCATACGTTCTTCGGGAAGAAGATCTAATGTCTGCCTTTCCGCTATCCGTCGGCGAACAGATTGCGGCCATGAAAACAACATGGCCGCAATTCGCCGCACGAAATATCGACCGACGCGCGCAGTCAGTTCGCTGGGTAGGGGACGTGCGGCCGCAACACTCCCGCTACACGCTCGAGATTCGTTATCGGATCGGCACGCAGCCAGAAGTCAGAATAGTAGCACCAGTCCTCGTTCGGCTCCCAGGTAACGAAGAGGGCCAACTTCCCCATGTCTACCCGCCTCTTGATGACCCAACTCTGTGTCTTTTTGACCCCGAGGACAACGAATGGGACGCCTCCATGCGAATTGCGGAAACCACGGTCCCATGGGCGCTGGATTGGCTCGCCTGCTACGAACTCTGGCTGATGACGGGCAGATGGACAGGCGGAGGGCGACACGCCGGACAACCGCGCGTCGCCTCAAAAGAGGATCGGACACAATGAACTATTCTCCGCCACGCCGGTCCGATGGGACGATCCAGCACACCCGCACCAAATTGCCGTGGCCGAAGGATCGATTGTTTCGCATCCTGTCGATTGACGGAGGTGGTATTCGCGGCGTCTTCCCGGCCGCCTACTTGGCGGAGATCGAAAGACGCTTCCTAGGTGGGAGATCGATTGCCAATCATTTTGACATGATCGCTGGTACCTCAACTGGCGGGATTATCGCGCTGGCGTTGGCGCACGGAATGACTGCGCAGCAGGCGTTGAACATCTATGTCGAACGTGGCGAACGGATCTTCCCCGTCAGCACCGGCGTGCGGAAATTGGCCAAGCTTGCGCGCTGGATTTTCAAACCCAAGCATGACCAGTCCGTCCTCAAAGGCGAGCTTCTCAAGATTTTTGGCGACAAAGTCCTGGATGCTTCGACCAAGCGCCTTGTGATACCAAGCTTCGAGGGCCTGCATGGTGAGCCGTTTTTGTACAAGACACCCCACCATCCCGATTACCAAAAGGACCGGCACAAGAAATTCGCCCATGTTGCCCTGCACACGACAGCAGCTCCGTCTTACTATCCGGCCGTCGATGACGACGGCTACGTTATGATTGATGGGGGAATTTGGGCGAACAATCCGGTAATGAACGCCGTGGTCGATGCCTTGGCTTGCTACGATGTTCCACGCGAGAACATTCGCGTGCTCAGTATCGGCACCGGAGAGTCGACCTTTACGGTTGACGAGAAGGCTCGCTCAGGTGGAGCCAAGGCATGGGCGTTCATGAGATCGTTCAACGCAGCCGCACGAGCCCAATCCAAGAACGCCCTCGGGCAGACCTACCTTCTCATCGGGAAGAACAATGTCATTCGGATAGACCCGCCTGAAACGGACACTCCGATTGAGCTCGACGACACTCGTCGGTCGCTTCGAGAGCTTCCTCTGACTGCGCGAAGTCTCGTTGAAGGGTCCGGCCACCGTGTGCAGTCGCTGTTTCTGCTAGACGATGCCGACAAGTTCGAAAAATGTCCCGTTTGTTGATACGCCACATACCAGCAGTCGATAGCACCCCGGTCCGGGATGATGACGGAACGCAATTCCGGTTCGATACTTGTCGATGGAGCCATTGCCGCAGCGCACGTTGAAGAGAGTGATCGATCTGCGCACGATGCAGAAGATCACAAGTGACCAACTTCTTCGCGTAGCCATTGCCCGACCAGCTCAACCTGCCGAATGTTGACGCGTTAGATCGAATATGGATCTGCCGCAGTTGCAGCAGCCAGGGCGGGCTTCCAAAAGGCACGCGCCTCACCCATCCAGATCTCCTCCCTTTCCTTGAAATCGAGATTGCGCCCGCGAAACGCAATGGACGCATGCGAGACAAGATCCGACGCAATATCGAGCAGGTGAAATAGCTCGTTGTAGCGATTGGCGTTCCAAGCCCGCGGTTCGGCGTAAAGATGCGCGACGTGGTCATCGCGGAAAGCACCCAAGGTGACCGCTGCGCGCCGGCCACGAGGCGACGTCAGGCGGCGTGCAGCATCGTCGCAGCGTTGCAGAGCCGCCATGCAATCGCCTTCCCACGTCTTCGACATACCGAGCGAATTTCCATTCCAGCCTGCCGACGCTCTTTCGACCAGTTTTGCTCGGCAACGTTTCTGCCTGAGCAGATGAAGGAACACCGGGACCGAAGCCAGATCGCTTCGGTTGAAGGCCGTCGCCTCGGACTGCCCCTGACGGCCGCGCGGCCTCTCAAACAGCTTGCAAAGCGACAGGATTAGAGCCGTCTGCGTGCTGTTGCGAAGCACATTGTAACATTCGGCACCATCAAATGTTTGGCCGTGATAGTCGGCCATCACGATAGCGTTTCCGACCTCAAGCGTCGCCTTCGCCCAAATCGCTCTCCTTGTCTCACTTTCGAGGGCCTTCAGCACGAGATCGAGCCGAGACATGGCGTCGGCAACCGACACCGGATTGGCGCGCTTCGCTTTCCTCTTCTGGCTTCCGGCCACCTCGACCTCTATTAGAATTCGAAACTTGGCTGAACACCGGCGTCCACAAGGATGCAAAAGGCCGCTGCGCCTGCAACTAGCATCCTCATCGCGTCACGTGTCCAGCATGTCCCACTCGTTGCCGAGCACCCAGCGCAACGCCGAGAGTTTACCGTTGAGCATGCCCCACTCGAAATCGTCCCAAGGACCAAGGTTCTCCAACCCAACTTCGTCCTCGGTCCGCTTGGCTGTCTCGAGCGCTGCCGCCCACGTGTCACGCGTCATCAGGGATGTGATTGGCCTCTGCGTCAGGTCGATCGCATCAACCAATTTGGTCTCACCGGAGCTGACCCGACGCCTTAGATCGTGGTGACGATTGTACCAAACCTGCCGGGATAACAAATGCTCAGCTTCGAGCAATTCGGACAACATCCGAGGCTCTTCATAGAAGTCATCTCCGAAGATGTACTCGTCGAGGCTGCTCTCGTCGACATTGCGGATCACGTCGGTGATCTGGGTCGAGTAGGTGGACCTCTGGGCGGCGAAGAGCGGTTCGAGATCGGGATGGGGCGTCCGCTTGTCGCCGGCAGCTGCGGAGAAATCGTTGGTGTTGGTCGTGACGAAGACGAATTGAGCATCCGGATCGCCATCTGCTGCCATTGCCTCGAGATAGGACTCGAGGATTATCGCGTCGGCGATGCTGTTCTTGGTCTGGTGGCACGGCGCCACCCGCCTGAGCGATCGGTCAGCGGCCTTCAGCTTGACGCTGTCAGTCGCGGCGACCACAGGCGCCTTCGCCATCAACACCATGATACGCGCTATCACCTTCTCGCCGGTGTCTGCGGTGAGTGCCAGCTTGTGGTCGATGGCGCTGACGGCCTGCAGTGCCTGGTCACGCTCGGCCTCGCTGTCGATTTGTGAAAGCGCATCGCGAAAACGCCTCACGGTCGCGACGAGCGTGGTCTTTCTGGCGTCTTTGACCCTGTCCTTGTTTCTGTCGAACTCGAACACGATCTGTTCCGGCATGATCAGCGAAATGGCCTCGACAGCGACCAGGTCCTCGATTGCGGTGAGCACCGGATCGAGACGGGCGTCCTTTAAGATGTCCAACCAGACGCTGGTGTCTATGAGGATGCGTATCGTCATTGCTTAACCTGGCTGCGCTTTCCGCTTCCGGTGACAGACGGCCTAACCTAAATCAGACAAGGCCGTCGTTAGGGTCGGCCTCAGGAGGTTTTGTCGAAAGGAATTCGTGCAAGGCCTTCAATTTGCCGAGCAGTTCGTCGAAAGTGATGACGACGACTTCGCGCTGATTTCCTCTGAACAGTTCGAACGACTGCCTCAGCCACTTGTCTTCCGGGCTGGTGCCAATGATGAGGAAGCACGGAACGGACCAAGCGTTGATCCGTATGTTGTCGTCGATTGACCGTTTGGTATGGATGTTTGCGACAAGGTTGTAGCGCTGCTCAAGTACCCGGTTCACGCCACCGGCGAGGTCCTTGTGTGGCCGATACAGAGTCGGGTCCCGATAGGCCTGCGGGTGCATTAGCGGCGTACCTGGTGCCTTAATCTCCACGATTGCAAGATTTCCCGATGCGCCCGCCTCTACCAGGAAGTCGGCATATTTTTCGCCATGCCTGTGGTGTCCCATACCACCTACGGATGCTTGGTCGACGTACATCACTACCGGTAACCCAAATAGCAACTTGAACACGAACTGGTTGGCCTTGAAGAACTTCTGCCAGAATCCTTCCAGATGACCGACCGACATCGCCCTGGTCATGGCGTCGATCAAGACCTGCAGCGAGACGAGCTCGATCTTCTCGCTCAGTTCGAACAACTGCACGGGATCGTCCTTGGCGATCTCATCGACCTCTCGGATAACCGTTCTGACCGCAGCACTATTGTTAGAATTGCGCGACCGCGGAACACCCTTCTTCATCAAGGCGGTTCGTACGGTGTCCCGAAGATCGATACCCGGCCGCTCGAACTCAGTGGGTTCGTACCCGGGGACGATATAGGGCAGAAATCGGTTTTTGAGGTAGGCCATCTTCTCACCGTTCGCGAAGTCTCTCGCAGCGTCGTGAGCACGCGTAATGTCGAGCCGGGCGTCGTCGAAGACAAGCGCAGGGAGGCGCACCTCCTCCCCGTCGACGGAGATCGTATCGTCATCGCAAATCGTCACCCCAACGATCCCAGGGAGGTTGCGGAATGCGTCGATCAGGTACTTGATGCGCGGGTCGACACCAAAACCTTCAAAAGGCTTGCGGTGGAATCCGGTCGGCAGGTCAAAGAACATCCCGAAACCGGTGTCGACCTCCATATGCCCCCGATCCTCGAACGAGATCCTGGCTATGGTCCCGTACTTTCGCCTGAGGAAATTCCCTTGGTTCGATCGAAGCCAGACAGGATAGGTCGTCAAGACACGGGTTGAGTAGCAGTACTCTGCCAGCAGGGGCGGAGGCTCCGATTCATCGACTTGTTCGAGGTCGGCGCCTGCTGCTTTCGCCCTGTCGTACGCCTTCTCGCTGATATGGTAGCTGAGATACTGCGTTTTTCCGTCCGGAATGGTCTCCAAGGTCAGGAACGAGCCGTCCTCGGGATGTGTCCCCGCATCGATCGGCTTGCCACTATAGGTATCCTCGTCCCCTGAACGTGCGGTCACAGGCATCCCCCTTTTCCGACTACATATACAAGCCGGGATGACGAAGTGAACCCGCGCTAAGCCGCGCTTCGAAGTGGGTTGAAATTTCCAACGCCAGACCCCATAATAAGAGTGTGAGCAACGCTCCGGGGTTGGCGCTCAGCGCCAGCCGAACATTTCATAAAAGGCTCGGTTAATCCGGGCCTTTTTCTTTTGTCCGGTCAAAGCAGCTGTATTTGATACCCAAATTTGCCCGATCTTCCGGCGCAAGAAACGCGTCTATAAGGCGCTTGTTGTCCAACAGCACCTTATATGGTCGGTACGAGGGATCGTATCCACCCTTCGCCATGGGATAGAGCACTAAGTCAGCGATCTGAATCATCGGCGTGGCTTTCGTGCGGCCCCGCGGCTCACCCCTTACGATCTCCCTGAAGTCTTCAGCACGTAGCGACGCGTAGGCGGCCGAGTTATTCTCGTCGAAAGGCATGCCGTCCTTTTTCAGCGATCGAGCGTAAGCGATCAGATCCCTGTCCTCAGCTTTGCCGGCGCGCTCGAAGAAGACTCTCAGCTTTCGATTTTGGTTTCTGGCATATTTTGCGGCGCGCTCGATCAAGATCGAGTAGGCGGTCTTGCACATGAGCCACAATCGGTCCTGGTACCTCTCCTTGTATCGTGCGACGTATCCCGGCCGGTCGATCACCGCGGCAATACCAACGATCGGCAGGCTGACCAGCATCTTTTCAAGGTCGGTCAAAAAAGCGAATGCGGACTCCGGCTTTTTCAACCAGCCGAAATCCTCACGCCCTCCCCTGATCGCCCATGAATGAAGCGGATAATCTATGCTGTAGGCATCACAGAATGCCTTGTGCTTGGCAAAGACCTCATCGACGTCCTCTTCGTTGATAAGAACTCCACCGAGCGCGAAATAGTCCATCTCGTCGCGACGCGTCTCCTTGGGAGCTCTGTCGGGATAGCGGCTTCCGCTGTCATCGATGTAGAGATGGATTTCTGTTTCAGACATGCGGACGCTTTGCTCTTTCATTCGATTCGGAACCTGCGGGAAAGACGCGTCCTTGCATAGCCACCTGCATGTCGGCGATCACAACACGCCCCAGCCTCTATACCGTCCTCGGCCAGTTATTTCGCGAACGCCCAGTTCGCTAACAAGGTTGAGCGCTCCGCGTGGTGTGACCTTTGCGGCTTTCGAGATCATTGCCGCGGAAACTATCGGACGCGAGAGGACGAGCTCAAGAACATCGGGAAGGCTGCTCGATGATCGGCGATTCCTCAGGCGACGCTCCATCTGATCCTTTGCTTGGCCGAGGCGATCGAGTTCCTTCATTCCGGCTTCCGCCGCGCTCGACAGGGCATCAAGGAACGCGATGAGCCTGGTCGTATGGATCGGCGAACGCCGCCTCTCTCGGGAGATTGCCTTCAAACCAACGTTGAATGCGAGGAGATGACTGGCGACCTTGCCCCTCGATCGGAGATACGAGCCGACGAGAATGGAGCCCAGCCAATGCTGGCGCTGAAGGGGTTCGAGGGTTTCCCAAGCGTCCCATAGAACGGCTGCCCCGAGTGACGCCGGGAGAGCGTCGGCTTCAGAAATCGTATCTCGCCAGCGGGAAAGTCGCTCTGCTTCGTCCCAATCCTGGTCGTAGATGAGTGGGTCGCGTCCGCTGGGCTCTACCCTCGTCGGTGGCTGCAGCGCCGTCTTCGCGCCATGTTCCGTCAACAGCCGTTCGGAGCGGGCGAGCACGGCATCAATATCCGCAAAATGCTGAGCAAACGCGTCATCAGCAGACTCGGTATCGGCGTCCGGCGCTCGGACGGCATCATCATCATCGATGGTCCCCTCCCCTTCCCTCTCCGCGACCGCATCGACCGGTCGCCCACGCAGCGCGGAGATGCCGGCATCGCTCAGCGCCCAGCCTGAATCGGAAGCCGCGATCCGGCGGCGCGCTCGCAGGATAGAGTGCGCAATGACGAGTTCGTGGGTCGGAGTCCGAACGTCCATATGCGCGTCGTGGAGAACGAGATCCTCGACGTGGACGAGTTCACCGGAAACCCACATGCTGGCGGCCGAGTCGAAGAAATGCCCTCGCTCGACAAAGCCGGCGCCAACCGGACTACGCCGCGTCCTCTCGTCGAGCCGGGCCAGCTGATCTTCTGTGTGGCTTTTACTTACGGATTTCAATCCTGAGAATGTCATATCCGCGTTGGCTTTGGGTGGTATTGCGCGACTGATTTCTCACTAAGAATTTCAATCATGGGGTGCCGCCTTGCAGAAGCTGTTGCAAAAGAGGCCGTCGGCCGCGTCCCGAACTGCGACCGACCACTGGTCGCAGGCGCGGCGGATAGCGAGCGAACTCGACAAGGTCCTCGATGGTTCCGCGCCGCGCCGATCGGCGATTGCTCGCGTAGCGGCTGAGCTGCGGTTGTCGACCCGTCAGATCTACAATCTCCTGGCGCGCTATTGTGAGGATCGAACAGTAACGGCGCTCTTGCCCAGAACGGGCAACATACGCCGGAAGCGGTTGCCGTCGAAGATCGAGGAAATCATTGCTGCGACATTGCGTGAGCAGTGGCTGGTTCTGGAAGCGCCGCCGCTCGCCCTGTCGTTGGCGAAATCCGTGCGCACTGCGAGGAGGCTGGCCTTTTGCCGCCGTCCTATATCACTGTCGCGCGGCGCATCCCGGCATTGTTCACGCCGGAAGAGATCGCCAAGAAACGATCGGCGAATCCGAAGCACCTTCGTCGGCTCAGGCCGCGTCCGGGCTATATCCATGCCCCGTGCCCGCTCGACGTCTGTCAGATCGATCACATGCCGACTGGGTGCTGTCACATTGTTTCTTCGGCAAGGATCTTGAGTTAGTTGCGGGGCATGATCAGGATCGCGCCGACGTACAAGAACCACCGTTACCCGATCGAGATCGTGGCACGCGCTGTCTGGCTGTATTTCCGGTTCAGTCTGAGCCTGCGCGACGTCGAGGAAATGCTGCTCGAACGCGGCATCGTCGTTTCCTACGAGACCATCCGCCGATGGTGCAGGAAGCATGGACCCAACTATGCGCGTCGTTTACGTCGGAAGGCGCCGGCGAAGGACGATATATGGCATCTCGATGAAGTCGTGGTGCGCATCAACGGTCAGAAATGCTGGCTGTGGCGAGCAGTCGATCAAGAGGGCTATGTGCTCGACGAGATCGTCCAGACGCGCCGCAACACCAAGGCTGCCAGGCGCTTGCTGATGCGGCTTCTGAAGAAACAGGGAATCGCGCCAAAGCGGATGATCACCGACAAATTGCGCTCCTACGGGGTGGCAAGACGCCAGGTCATGCCGAACGTGGAACACCGATCGCACAAAGGATTGAACAACCGGGCGGAGAATTCCCACCTTCCGTTCCGAAAACGAGAGCGGACGCGACAGGGCTTCCGATCGATTGGTTCACTGCAGCAGTTCGTTTCGGTCTTCTCCGCAGTCCGCAATTTCTTCGTTCCAGCCAGAGCACACAGGTCCTCCACCCAGACCCGAAATCATCGCCTCAAAGCCGCGGCAGAATGGAAGGTCGTTGCTCATCAGCTTGCCTGAAAAGCCACAGCGGGAACTTGCGCGCCCGCACCTCAAATAACGTGACAGCACTACGGAAACATCTGACGCGAAGAGTCATCCGGCCGTGCTCATGACTTTCTCTCTGCGCCGCGCCGCTTCCAAGCTCCTGGCGGCAGTCAACATCGCACCAGCGAGATAGATCGCGAGGCCGGCCAAGCTAGCCGACGAACGGTCGACGTGGCCCTCATTCGCCTGGATCGCCTCGAGGGCGACGAACGTAAGGCACCACGCCAAGCCCCATGCACCCACGTTCGCATCGACCTCCAGTCCACCTTCAGCTTGCAGCAATCCTGTCCAAGCGCCGCCATGCCGGCGGAGGCCACCGGTCCGTGTCGAGCAAGCGGGCTTTGTGGACGACCTCTCGCGGGAAGCTAGAGCGCATGGCGACGCAATGGGCTATCTTGTGTTCAATACATCATGCGCGATCAGCGCCACCAGACGGAGACTGTCATGACGAAATTGATTTACGGGATTGTGGAGCACGATGGCGGCTGGGCGTACAAGCTTGGCGCCGTGTTCTCGGAGACGTTCCCGACACGGGATGCCGCTTTGAAGGGCGCCAAGAGCGCTGCCGCGGAGCAGCAAGTCGCCGGTCAGACCGACGGCATCGAGTATCAGGACGCACAAGGGAATTGGCACGAGGAAGTATCACAAGGCGGTGACCGCCCTGAGGCAGAAGTTTCCCGCCGGTAGTGCGTCTGCGTAACTGCCGTGGACGACAGCCCGACGATTCACAGATAATTTTGATCGGCCAGCCCATCAACGTGGATCGAAAACCTTTCGAGAGTGTCAACGGCGGTGGGAATCCAGGCCAGTGGGGCGGAGTAAAGCCAGGCCAGTCTGGCGCGGCGGACGCCGCTCGCGAAGCGCGCCTTTCGATAGCGCCGTAGCGAGCGAGCGGCCATTAGGATTTGGCGTGGCTGTTGGGGGTCAGACGGTTT